>CAVUAC010000041.1:0-70418 GCA_963739335.1 uncultured Bacteroidota bacterium
CTCAGACCGCTTGCGTTTACGAAGACTTATTCGATGGCCGCCGCAGCGATTCTCTCAGTGACCATTGTCCCGATTCTCATGGGATACTGGATACGGGGAAGAATCCTGCCTGAGGATAGAAACCCAATCAACCGGTTTCTCATAAGAATGTACACACCGGTAGTCAATTTCGTCTTGAAACACAGCAAATGGATCATTCTTGCGGCACTCATGCTCATGGCGGTGACCGTGATCCCCTTTCAGCGGATCGGTTCGGAGTTCATGCCGCCGCTGTATGAAGGGGACCTTCTCTATATGCCGACGACGCTCCCCGGCATGTCGATCACGAAAGCAAAGGAATTGCTGCAGCAAACCGACAAGATCATCCGGCAATTTCCGGAGGTGCACCATGTTTTTGGTAAGATCGGAAGGGCGGAGACGGCCACCGACCCAGCCGGATTGGACATGATTGAAACCACGATCATGTTGAAACCTGAAAATGATTGGCGTCCGGGGATGACGGTTCAGAAACTCGTCGACGAGATGGATCGTGCCATCCAATTCCCGGGGGTGACGAACGCGTGGACGATGCCCATCAAGACACGCACAGATATGCTCAGTACCGGAATCAAGACGCCCGTAGGTATCAAGATCTCCGGACCCGACCTCGATATGCTGCAGCAAATCGGCAAAGAGGTTGAGGCGGTGATGCGCACTGTTCCAGGCACGCTGAGCGCGTTTGCAGAGCGAGCTGTCGGTGGGAACTACCTGGATATCAATATCAACCGAAAGGAAGCCGCACGATATGGCTTGACGGTGGGCGACGTGGAGAATGTAATTGAAACCGCCATGGGCGGCATGAGCTTAACGAACACCGTCGAAGGATTGGAACGATACACGGTGAACCTTCGGTACAGCCGCGAGTTGCGGGATAATCTGGATGTTCTGCGCCGCGTTCTTGTTCCGACCCCGACGGGTCAACAGATTCCGATGGGCCAGCTTGCTGTCATCACGACGAAGAAAGGTCCAATGGTTATTCGAAGCGAGGACGCCCGGCCCAACGCGTGGGTCTACGTTGATATAAAGAATATTGATGTCGGGACGTACGTTCAGAATGCACAGCGCATCGTTGCCAGTAAAATCAAACTCCCGACTGGCTATAACATTATCTGGAGTGGCGAGTATGAGTATATGCAACGGGCCGAGAAGCGGTTGATGCTGGTTATCCCCATGACGTTGTTTATCATTTTCGTCATTATCTATCTGAATACACGCTCAGTGACAAAGGTGGCGATCGTATTCCTTGCTGTTCCATTTTCGCTCGTAGGAACATTCTGGTTGCTCTACTTGCTTGGATATAATCTGAGCATTGCTGTGTGGGTGGGAATTATCGCTCTTGCGGGTCTCGATGCAGAAACGGGGGTCGTCATGCTCCTGTATCTCGACAATGCGTACGACGACTGGAAAAAGAAAGGACTCATGCGTGGATTGAGCGATCTCAAGAACGCGATCCACCACGGTGCGGTGCAACGAGTGCGCCCGAAGATCATGACCGCTTCTGTGATTATTGCAGGTCTCCTTCCAATCATGTGGAGCAATGGCACAGGGGCCGACGTGATGAAACGAATTGCAGCTCCGATGGTCGGCGGCGTTGTTACTTCCGTGTTGCTGGAGCTTGCAGTCTATCCGGTGATCTACTTCTTATGGAAAAGCTGGAGCCTGAAGAAGGAATTGGCTGCAATAGGAAAACAGCTCGAAGACTAAACGTTCATCTATATGTGTTAACTACACCTAAACAAATTAATAGAAAAAAGGAATGTCCATGAAAAGATCGATTCTTCCAATCGTAATGATTGTCGCGGCACTTCTGAGTCTGGAAGCTGAGGTTTTTGCCCAGCACCGCGATCATCAGGGAACTGAGCAGCAGCCGAATCACACACAAAAGCAGGTAAAGGAAGTCTATACTTGCCCCATGCATCCGGATGTCAAGTCGGACAAACCGGGGAAATGCCCAAAGTGTGGGATGAGCCTTGTGCTTGTGGAACAGAAGGGAGAAGCGGCGCCACAGTCTTCAGATCAAGAGCTTTCGGGCAAAGAGAAAGCATTGAAGGCGAAGAAGTTGTTGGAGGAAGCAAAGGAGGACCTCGTTTACAGCTGCTGCCTCGAGGATTCGTGCGATCGGTGCGCGCTGGATCATCAAAGCTGTCAGTGTAACAAAGATCTGCGAGCCGGCAAAGGAGTCTGTTCCGATTGCTACGCGGGTTGGCAGATGGGCCAGGGAAAAATCAAGGGGATCAAAGCAAACGACGTCAAGCCAAATTTTCACAGCTATATGCATTAGACGAGAGAGACATTGCGGCCACTGTGGATGATCGCTCCGACTGGCGCGTTGTGCGAGCTGATTCGCTCACCATCAGATCAAGATCGAAGCCTCCAGAATTGATGATAATCGAGATATCCAAAATCTACTCCGCAGATGGATTTTCACTGCATCCTGCGAGGCCATGCGCATGTCGGTGAATGGCTATCGACTTCTGACGTCATCCCTTGTGAATAATAAGGTCGAACATGTCCTTGACCCCGAGGGTGAAGTGAGTCATGAAAGGCTCCCCGTAGCGCACGCCCAATTTCTGCCCGTAATATTTCGCTCGTGTTTCGATGGTCTCGAGGAATTCCGGCCTGCTGAGTCTTGTCTCGGGGTCTGAGCTCTTCGGGTTGAAGAACTGGGAAGCATGCGCCCGCACAGCATTCATCTTTGTCTCATAGGAGTCCGAAATGTCCACGATGAACGATGGGTCGAATTCGTGCCACTGCATAAATTCAAAGAAGTGGTGGGGGCGGTGAGGAACTTGCTTCACGCCGCGGTGTGTCGTGTTGAGCTTCTGCAGGCCTGCATAGAACCACGCCTCTTTGCACAGCTGGTGGGTGTGTGCATGATCAGGGTGCCGCTCGATCCCGTGAGGGATAACCAAGATAGTTGGCTTGAGCTCGCGAATGAGGGTTACGACCGTTGTGATGTTCGCCTTGTTGACAGCTACTCCTCCATCTGGGATCTGAAGGTTCCGTCGAGTCGTGACACCCAGGATGTGGGCTGCCTCTTCGGCCTCTCGCGCTCTGATTTCCTTCGTTCCGCGGGTCCCCAGTTCCCCCTGTGTCGCGTCAGCAAGAGCGACCTTGTATCCTTGTTTGACGAGTTTTGCTATCGTTCCTCCGCATGAGAGCTCGAGGTCATCCGGGTGCGCACCGATGGCGAGAACGTCGATCTGCATACTTCTCCTTTGCTGGTATTGTTTGGCAAATATAGCCAACGTGAGCATGAAAGACAAGAAGAACGAATGGCGAATGAGCACCGGTTGAACTGTGCCGATGCACGCTTGCTCAAGAGGCATCGCCTGAAAATGACATGAATGACAACGCACAATCCTCGTGCGCCGTTCCACTTTGTTTCCTATATTGTCCAAAAGTACCTTTTCGAAGAACGAGTCGATGGCCAATCAACAACCCGTTCTGTCGGTAACCGAAGTCACACGACAGATCAAATTCTCCCTGGAGCAGAGGTTCCCCCGGTGTTTATCCAGGGAGAGATCTCCAACTTCAAACAGCATACTTCAGGCCATCTCTACTTCACGCTGAAAGATGAAGGGGCACAGATCTCAGCCGCGATGTGGCGGAGCCGCGCTGGAAATCTTCTTTTCTCGCCCAAAGATGGAATGAAGGTTATTGCGCGTGGAAGCATCACGGTCTATCCGCCACGAGGCAGTTATCAGATCGATGTCGAACAGCTCACCCCGGTGGGGATTGGTGAGCTGCAAGTAGCCTTCGAACGACTGAAACAGAAACTTTCTGCCGAAGGACTGTTTGACGAAAGCAGGAAACGGCCATTGCCTGAGTATCCTGAGCGGATTGGAATCATTACGTCGGAGACCGGTGCTGCATTGCAGGACATGAGAACCGTTCTCACCAGGAGATTTCCAGGTGTCGAAGTTGTACTCTGTCCGGTTCGGGTGCAGGGTATGGGTGCAGCGGAGGAGATCGCACTCGCTCTCAGAGATATGAACCGTTACGCGGTCGTCGATGTCATCATTGTCGGACGCGGTGGAGGTTCACTCGAAGATCTCTGGGCGTTCAATGAAGAGGTAGTGGCACGCGCCATCTTTTCATCGGAGATTCCGGTTGTCAGTGCAGTCGGCCACGAAATCGATTTCACGATTGCCGACTTCGTTGCGGATCTGCGCGCACCAACGCCTTCTGTGGCAGCAGAACTGGTTGTCCCGGATCGCCTTGAGCTTCTTGAACTTATTCGTAACTATGAGTATACTATGCGGCAAGATGTGATGCAGCTGATCTCATCGAATCGGGAGAGAGTGCGGAGTCTGATCTCAAGCTATGCGTTCAATCGGCCGAAAGATGCCCTGCGGGAGCTTACCCAGCGGCTCGATGAATTGCAGAGAAGTCTCTCGACGAGCATCGCACACCAGTATGAGAGGTTTCTGAGGGAGGGTGAGTCACTCCGAAAACGGTTAGCCGGGTTGAGCCCTCGGGCCGTCCTGCAGCGAGGCTATGCAATTGTCCGGCGAGGGCAATCCGTTATTGTGCGTGCGGCAGCGCTTGCACGTGGTGATGAAGCGACGATAGAATTTCAGGACGGGAAAGTGGAGACAAAGGTGCAATGATGAGACCGAAGAAAATGCAAAAAGGAACATTCGAGGGTTCGCTGAAGCGTCTTGAAGTCATTGTCGAATCGCTGGAACAGGGAAAAGTCCCCCTGGACGAGGCAGTACAGCTTTATGAGGAGGGGATACAGTTGTCCAGGGAATGTGCTGAAAAGCTGAAGGCGACTGAACTGAAGATCAGGAAGCTAGCGAAATCAGTCGGCGGAGATTTTGAGACCACGGATGTGGATGAAAAATGAGCGAGGGGCATGTGAGTTTCACGTTGCTTGACAAGATCGACACTCCTGACGATCTCCGAAAGCTGGAATTGAAGGATCTTCGGACTGTCTGCGCGGAGGTGCGCGAATTCCTGATCGATTCGGTCTCGAAGACGGGAGGACATTTCGGCGCGGGACTCGGGACCGTTGAACTAACGGTCGCACTGCATTATGTTTTCCAGACGCCGCACGACAAGCTGATTTGGGATGTGGGCCATCAAGCGTACCCCCACAAGATCCTCACCGGACGGAAGGATCGTATGAACACGATCCGACAGCTCAATGGTCTCAGTGGGTTTCTGAAACGCAGCGAGAGCGAATACGATGTCTTCGGTGCCGGTCATGCGAGCACAGCGATCTCAGCAGCATTGGGAATTGCGACTGCCAGAGATTTCAATGGGGAAGACTTCAAGGTTGTTGCGATCGTCGGGGATGGCTCGCTGACGGGCGGCATGGCCTATGAGGCGATGAACAATGCAGGTTTACTAAAGAAGGATTTCATCGTCGTCCTCAATGATAACCAAATGGTTTCTCTCTCTTCAGTTCGTCCGACGTTGTGGTCGCTGCACAACTACTTCAGCGAGGTGCTGACGCACCCGTCGTACAACAAGTTTAAAGCCAATGTGTGGGATCTGACTGGAAAGTTGGATACGTTTGGTGATCGGTTGCGATCCGTAGCGCAGAAGGTCGAACGCGGTGTCAAGGCGGTTGTCACCCCGGGTATGATGTTCGAGGCGCTTGGATTTCGGTATTTTGGACCATTCAATGGTCACAACGTTATCAAGTTGATTGAAATCTTCAGGCACGTCCGGGACCTGAAAGGCCCGATTCTGATCCACGTCCGGACAATGAAAGGGAAGGGTTATGCACCGGCGGAGAAAGAGGCGACGAGACTCCACGGCGTGACTCCATTTGACAAAATCACCGGGATTTCCCCCAAGAAGTTCGATGAGCCCCCGGCCTATACTCAGGTTTTCGGGGATGCATTGGTTGAGATCTGCAAACAGAATCCTAAGGTTGTGGGTATTACGGCAGCAATGCCGGATGGCACCGGCTTGACGCTTCTTCAGAGAGAGATGCCGGAGCGTTTCTTCGACGTGGGGATTGCGGAACAACACGCTGTCACCTTCGCGGCTGGCATGGCAACACAGGGATACATACCTGTTGCGGCAATTTATTCGACCTTCCTCCAACGCGCGTTTGATCAGGTCGTGCATGATTGCGCGATTCAGAAACTCCATGTTGTGTTCGTAATGGATCGAGGCGGACTCGTTGGTGGAGACGGCCCGACGCATCATGGTGCGTTGGATTTGTCGTACTTGCGCTGTATTCAAGGCATGGTCGTCATGGCTCCGCAGGACGAACAAGAACTGCGTGACATGCTTTTTACGGCCATTGAGTACAAAGGAGGACCAATTGCGCTACGCTACCCCCGAGGCAATGGCCTAGGCGTACCGCTGAGGCAAGGCTTCCAGAAACTGGAGATCGGGAACGCTGTGACCTTGCGCAAGGGCAAGGATGTGGCGATTCTCGGTATCGGTGCGATGGTTCCACATGCCGTGAAGGCGGCTGAAATCCTGGCGGCTGAAGGTATCGATGCAGAGGTAGTGAATATGCGCTTCGTCAAGCCGATCGATGAGGAATTGATACGTTCGTTGGCTGGCCGCATCAACACGTTTGTCACGGTCGAGGACAATGTTGTTCACGGCGGTTTTGGCGCCGGCGTGCTTGAATCACTCAGCAGAATCGGAATGAACGATGTTGCAGTCAGACTGCATGGGTTGCCGGATGAGTTCGTGGAGCAAGGTGCGCCGAATGAACTCTACCGAATACTCAAGCTTGATGCTCAAGGCATTGCAGAGGTAGTGAAGGAATTCCTTCTCTCGCGTCAAGACGCGAGTGCACCACACATGATTCCTACGTAAACCCCGGATGACATATGCAGAAAGCGCGCATAGCGGTCGTTGGACTTGGGACGATTGGTCAAAGTGTTCATCTTCCCATCCTTTCGAAAATTCCTGAAGCCGAGATCGTAGCTGTTTGTGACCTCGAGCCGTCCAAAGCTGAGTTCGTGGCCACGAAGTATGAGATACCTCGATACTACACGGATCTGGATGAGATGCTCAAAGTTGAGGAGGATATCGTCGGGGTGGACATTTGCACGTCGACATTTTCCCACCTGGAGGCAGCCGTGGCATCGGTTGAAGCGAAGAAGCACATCCTGGTGGAAAAGCCGCTCGCTCGGACGCAGGAAGAGGCTATCAAAATTGTGAATGCAGCGAAGAAGAATCAGCGCAAGGTCATGGTCGGTATGAACAACCGATTCCGGCCTGATGCGATGATTCTCAAGAGCATGATCCAGGGCGGAGAGCTGGGAAAGATCTTCTACGCCAAAGCCGGCTGGCTGCGCAAACTGAAAACGAAAAGTCCGTGGCTCACGCGAAAAGAAAAGTCCGGCGGCGGAGTCGTGCTTGACCTTGGGATCGTTATGTTCGACCTCGCATTCTGGTTGATGGGTTACCCGGAAGCGAAGGAAGTGATCGCGGCGAACTATTCGCATAACACCAAAGGTGTCGAGGACTCCTCCATCGTGTTTATAAAGATGAAGAACGCTTCTACGCTGACGATCGAGTCAAGCTGGTCGTTTGAATCTGAATCAGACTTCTTCTACTGCGATTGCTTTGGAACCGATGGAGGAGGATCGCTCAATCCTTTCCGAATTCTCAAGCGCTTACATGGGAATCTCATGAATGTCACTCCCGTTTCCCATGAAACGCCTCAAACCCTCTATTGGAAATCTTATGACAACGAACTGAGGCACTGGATCGGTGCATTGCGGGGAATTCATCCTATCGTTTCCACGGGAGAAGAGGCCGTTCATAGGATGAACATTGTCGACGCCATCTATCACTCCGCGAAGAAGGGGAAAAGCGTTGTCGTAAGATAACCGCCTTCGAGAAACGCGTTCAAGCGCGAACACCAGTCCCCGATTGGTACTCTCCATGTTCCTGGCGGATCCTACCCTCAACCATTATGCCGAATAGATATCCCATCGTTGCGCTCGTGACGGATTTTGGTCTTCGTGATCACTGTGTTGGAGTCATGAAGGCGGTCATGCTTTCTATCTGTCCGTCGCTCCGCATCGTCGACATTACGAATGACGTCGAGCCGCGGAACGTCCGGCAGGGAGCATATTTCTTGTGGGCATCATATCGTCATTTCCCAAAGGGAACAGTCTTCGCGTGCGTTGTTGACCCTGGAGTGGGTAGTGCGCGCGACATCATCATTGCAGATACGCGGCGTCATCTTTTTGTTTCCCCCGGGAACGGCTTGCTGGATCTTGTCCTCTGGGAAGAGAGGCTTGACAGTGTAACGCTTTTTCGACACGACAACCCAAAGACGAAATCAATCCTGCCGAAAGAGATTTCACGCACGTTCCACGGTCGCGACATCATCGGCCCATTAGCGGCGCATCTGGCGCATGGAATCAGAGTGAGAGCTCTGGGGACGAAGGGACCTGTCGACTGGTTGAAACCGCCGTTCGTGGATGAACGGAATCCGACAACAAACCCGGTCGTGCTGAACATCGATCGGTTTGGAAACATCATTACGAACGTCGCGTGCAAAAATCAGAAGTTGAGGCGTCAGATTCGGGGAATAGAAGCTGGTTCCAGAATCATCACGCGATGGATCGAGAACTATGAATCTGCTCCTGAAGATGAGCCTTGCCTTATCGAAGGCAGCAGCGGTCTGGTGGAAATTGTCATGAAGAATCGCAGCGCTGCCCAGTTTCTATCGGCTGACCAGGCACTCTCTCTCACAATCCTGCGGTCGTGACACGAGAGGTGAGCAGGAAAGACGCCATCATGACAACTGCTTTCGAAGTTGCTGAAATAATTCCATAGGTGGTGACGTGGGTCGAAGGATTATCTACAAAGTCGAGGATGCTAGGGCGAATCAACTCTCAGAAGAGGAGTGGAGCGAGATTGAGCGGCTTCAGCATTGGTACAGTTCTGAATTCTCCTGGAGCACTGGCCGGCTTGCCTTCAAACGCTTCATCTTTTTCCCGAATATGGAGGATTTTGAAAACATTTCGACACCCATCTGGGATGTCATTGCAGAGAGGCATAAGTCCCTTCGTGAGCAAGGGCTCACGGAACACGAGAGTGTCTCTCAGATGGAAAAGGATAGGCTCCTCATCGTAAAATGGGGTGGGTACTATGACAATTGCCTCGCGAGCGGCTTTACGAGAGTCGCTGACAACGAGTGGAATGCCTATCTGGTTTGTGACTTCCTCTTGAAAGCATCCACCCTCTGTCCGAACGCCTCGATCGAAGTCACAGACGAGGGCAGGTTTATCAAGACGGGTTCGGTTCAATTCCGAAATGGTTCAGCCATTGTCATGCGGGGTGGCTGTGCTGGTGATGTCGATGTCGAGGAAGCCTGCCGAACGAGGCGAGTTTTTTCCGTCGTTGACGCTGAAAAGTACAACCGACACCCCGGATTTCGCAACATCATTCCGGAGTTCAACAAGCTGAAGTCCAGCGAGCGGCGAAAGCTGGTGAAGAACTGGAACTGGCTGGGATATGACGGGAATTTCGATGCTGATGGAGACGACATGAAAGGCTTCGATCTCAACGTGAAGGTTAGATCCTTTGAGAAGGAGCCATAGTTCGGCGACGAAAGACCAATGGAATTACCTTGCATTTCATCGTGGGGACGCGTATATTTATTGCAACCCCAATGAAGTTGGGGTTTTTATATGTCTTTGAGGAAGGATTATGTATACTTTCTTTATCGTTGTGGAAATTCTCACCAGCATTCTGCTCACGATTGTCGTTCTGATGCAGGCAAGCAAGGGTGGTGGACTTGCCGGAACGCTCGGGACGAGCAACCTTGGGACTGTCTTTGGCGTTCGCCGTACATCAGATTTCTTGACGAAGACCACGACGGTCCTGGCGACGCTTTTCATGGTCCTTGCACTTTTCATCAACCTCGTCATTCTCCCACGCACAGAGAGGTCGGCGGAAAGCGTCATTCAATCAGGTCCGCAGTCGACGGCGTTGCCACCTGCAGAGCAAGCTGCTCCGGCTCAGGTCCCTGCGCAAGCCCCGGCTCAAACACCAGCGAAGAAGTAATCCCGCGGATTGCCTCTTGCACCCATGGCTCAATTGGTAGAGCAACTGACTCTTAATCAGCCAGCTTGCCCTACCATTGAACCGAGGCCATCCCGTAACGCCCTTCCATTCAAGCGCCTAATTCTTATCCGTGTTCGCGTGAGCTTGCCGCATGTGTGCCTGTGAGGGACTTGTGAGGAAGTTTTCATGAGCTTTCGATGGACTTCGCCTCACTATATGGCAGACTTATGTAGGTGCGAGCAGGTCCGCGATTTGCGTTATGCGTCGAATGAACCTCTCTTGCATTGCTCCTGACTGCCAATCGAAATTGGTGGATGATTTGACGACGTGCACGTAACTTGTTGCACAGCGTTTGATTCTATCGCCACTAATAGGTAGATTACCATGCAAGTCTCATTCGTTTTCCAAGGGGAGCCAATGATCGGTCCTGATCCTAGAAGCAACGCCCAGTCATCAGAGTACAAGCTGATCTTGGGAGATACCTTCCAGAAGCTTGACACCCTGACCGACTACAAGTTTGACCTCGTTATCACTTCGCCCCCATACAATATGGGGAAGGAATATGAGAGTAAGCAATCGATCGAAAGTTACCTTGAGACCCAAACTGGTGTCATTGAAAAGCTAGTAAGTCTGACGTCTACACGTGGAAGTATTTGCTGGCAAGTCGGCAACTACGTTTCGCGTGGTGAGGTTTTTCCTCTAGACATCTATTACTACCAAATCTTCAAGAAATTCGGGCTAAGACTTAGGAACAGGATAATTTGGCATTTTGGACACGGCCTTCACGCGTCGAAAAGATTCTCTGGACGGTACGAGACGATCCTTTGGTTCACGAAGGGAGACGACTACATCTTCAACTTAGATGATGTGCGGATGCAGGCTAAGTATCCAGGGAAACGTTATTTCAAGGGGCCTAAACGAGGTCAAATATCTGGAAATCCGAAAGGAAAGAACCCTTCGGACGTGTGGGAGATCGTTTTACAGGATTGGGAAAACGAGTTATGGGACATCCCAAATGTCAAAGCAAATCATCCAGAAAAGACGGAGCATCCTTGTCAATACCCAATCGAGCTTGTCGGACGATGTGTGTTAGCGCTGACGAATGAGAAAAGTTGGGTACTAGATCCCTACTTAGGAGTTGGCTCAAGTGTTCTCGCTGCTTTGGCCAACAAGCGGAATGCTGTCGGGATAGAGAGGGAGAAAAGGTATTTGGACGTTGCAAGACAAAGGGTGACGGCTTTGAAATCTGGTAAGCTCAAAATCAGGCCCATCGGGAAACCGATTCACGTTCCATCACCGAACGACAAAGTCGCTCAAATTCCTCAAGAATGGCTAAAGGTCAAACATGAAGATCGGGGCGAAGTACTCCCATTTGAACGGTCTTGAGTGGATGATAGTGCATCAAAAGAGTGTGTGGAAGGAGATCCGTGACGTTATCGAGAGCATTAACGCCGAGAGGTATCGGACAAAGGTCAGCAAAGAGAGGGGGATGGTAGGAAAAAAGTTGCTTGCGCCGATTGAACTGAATACAGCAACCGGGCGTGCTTTCAAGGCCAAAGGTTGGCATCCGTCTCGTTATGACTACTATGTTACGGACGACTACAATTTAACATTGGACATAATGCACCTTCCCCTCGATGATCAAAAGAAAAGAATTGAAGCAGAGGGAAAGCAACTCCTGAGTTCATACAATCAGACCGATTTTCAGAAGAATAGAGTCGCGGTCGAGGTGCAACTCGGCAAATATAGTTTCATCGAATTTGATCTATTTGTGAAGCACCTTGGATTCTATATCGGGAATTCGATCGATGTAGGAGTTGAGATTGTGCCGACGAAAAAGATGCAGGCGCAGATGTCATCAGGGCCTGGTTATTTCGAAAGAGTAATACATCATATCGCGCGTCAAGGTAGAGGTGCTCCGGCTGTCCCACTGGTTCTCATTGGTGTGGAACCGTAGTCGATCATTCGCCCTTAGTTCCACATATCCCTTTCAAAACAATCCACTTGTGTTGCGTCGTGAGGAATTCCTGTGTATATTCAGGTGAATAAAGCGTGAGGTATGTGAGAGGCGCAATATGTGCTGTGAAGGACGCTGCAAGGTGTGAGGAAACTGTGAGGGAACTGAGAGTAGCAAAATGAGACTGAAGGCGTTTTGGCAAATCCGGCAACCGGAAGTCTGCCAATTTGAATGAGTGACAGCATGCACCCATGGCTCAATTGGTAGAGCAACTGACTCTTAATCAAAGGTGACTGGAGATTTGATGAAATCTCGCAGAAAGATCAACCGTTTTCGGACGGATTTTTGCATTTTAACTGCGAAGTAACTGCGCCGTTATGTGGCACCACCAGACGCTACCTCCCTGATTTGAGTCACTGCAAAGTAACTGCTTGGTTTTGCATTCGGCCGTCTTCTGAAAACTCTAGGTGCCATCACCGTTGGGTTGCGGGTCGAGGTGTTGGCGGGGGAGGATTTGCCGTTTGTTAGGCGCTGCGCAGCCGATCATTTATTTCGACGACGAGTCTTCTTGGCGAGTTTGCGACGTAGATATTCCTCTTGCTTTTGCGCAAGCACGTAGATGTAGTGACAGATTGCATGCGCAAACTCCAGAATATCGTCCGCGTCTTGCCGCGAGGTTGTCTGATCGTTGGCATGCGCGCCTATGTTTCGCTCCTTTCGCAACAAATCGCCCCAGCTATAGAGCATTTCGTCGATGATCTTAGCATTCCTTAGAAGTTGAAGGCCTTCCTGCAAGTTGTTCGGCTTGCCCAGCTTGTCAAGGCACACAGCTTCGACCGCTTTGCCAACCATTACAGCGCACGCAGAGTACACGCCAGCATTATAGCAGTCTACTGCGTCACTCAAGGCTGCGGCCACAAGAGTCGGAAAGGCCTGGAGCTGCATGGATTTGGGCGGGGGCCAGAGAATATTCTGGGGATGAATGTCTTTCAGCGAGCGAGCAGATAGCCTACGAGGATCACTCGAAAGGCAGATACCCTGACAGCTGTTGCATTCCACCAGGTAGTACGTCGCTGTGAAGTACACTCCGCCCGTAATTCTCTTTGAGAACAAGATTGTCGCCTCGGCGATATTGCGACACTGTGGACATTTGATCTTCATGCTAAAGGCTCCTCAGATAGGATGATGCCAATACTGAGATCGGCTGCGTTGCGTCTAACGTCCGAGGCAAAACGCCGTTGCGTTTGCCTCTATTGACATTCTATGATTGTGGCAAACGCAATGGAGCGAGCTCTTTATAGCGAGCCAATCTTTGTTCTAACTCTTGCCTATACAGAGAGCGAGCGCCGTTTTGCCGATTGTTAGGCGTTCGTTGCCGGAGCGGTAGTTATTTGTCCATACTTTCGTATCAATGTACAACTATTTCTTTGACGCGGCGGCCGCAAACACCTGGCAGGCAGCCTCCTTCGGTAGAGCGTACTTCAAGGGACCGCATGGTATTCTACTGAGATCGAGAGCGATGTCTTCAAGCGAAGGGTTGCCATCAATCTGAAAACGAGCCTGTACGTTATAGACAAGGTCGTTCATCGATCCAAGCGTATGACGGTTGGTCTTCCGCGTCAACTGGACTTGCGCGTATTCACGCAGTTCTTCATCGACAAGCTTGTCCGGTACACCAATGGCCTTGAGGAGCGCTTGAAGCGAAAGCACAAATCGTGGCCAAAACGTGCTAGACTGCTTTAGTGGAAGGACGACTGAGAGTAGCGTGCGCTCGTTTGTGATCAGAATACACGGGTATCGGCCAACGTTGAATGAGTTGGCACTCCAATCGCCGAGCTTATTCGTGCTTGGCAATGTGGTTTCAACCGTTGAGTACGGGAGCCTCTTCGACAGCTTCAATGTACAATTCAGTGTGACCATGATTCCTTACCAGGGCGGCCGCCGCCCTTGATAACCGATGCGACGGCAATGACGCCTAACTACCGTAAAGATGTACTTCGCTTATATCACCAGAAGAGATGGAACAACGCAGTACTGCGTTTTTGTCACCCATAGATACAAAACCTCCCCGATCGCACCGCGACCCTAGGGGTTTCTTCTTCACAGCCAACAAGACCATCCAGATCCGTGGGCACTATCATCTGGGAAAAAGGTAATGGACTTTCAAGTCTATGTCAATTTCTTCTCGCTGCTGCAAAACCGAAGGAGCAATATCGGCTGGTTCTGCTGGGTTGTTATTCCACTCAGATACCTTTATCTTTGAGCGGTGGCAGACGTTCTCTGAGTTCGTCGTATCTTTCCTCGACAGGGGGGCACGTAGGTCGATCACCAATCTGCCTGATTGGCTCACTCGCTGTTCGTAAGAGCGGCGAAGATCGACGAAACGCTTGAAGGTGCGGGACGAAGGAAACGCCAGTGCGGTCGGCTCGGAGATAGCTGCTCACCTGAGACGTGAGAGAGTGCCTTGAGTTGACCGCACGAAACTGCCGAGCAGTAGTTCGACCGGCAAAATGTTGTGACCACAATTTTTGCATCTTGTCCGCCATATCCAACGGTTCTGGTCGAACAATTTTGATAGTTTTAGTCTGCGGAAGATCATGCCAGTCCCCTCCTTCGTTGAATCCGATCGACAGTTCCTATCCGATCAAGGTGAGTATATCGTTCGATAGTCGCCACCGAGGAATGCCCCGTCAGGGCTTTTATCTCGATGGGATTACAACCAGCCTCCGCAGCGTCCGTCACGGCAAAATGGCGAAAGGAGTGAGGCGTTATTTTCTTGTGGAGATCCGCGAGATCAGCGTAGTGTTGGACCATATTGTAAATTGATTGGTCGCTCAGTGGTTCCTCTTTCCGGTTTCGAAATAGGGGTTCGTCTGGCCGGACGGGTCCGAGAGTCTCGAGGTAGCGCCCGATCGCCGCGACTAACCCTTCTGTCAGGGGCAGGATCCGTCCTTTGTCCCGCTTCCCGATTACCCGGAGCAAAGTGCGACTAGCCGCATTTTTTGACAAGGTCGAGACGGTTAGGGATATGAGCTCGTGCCGTCTCAAGCCCAACTCGGCCAGCATCCTGAGAATGCAGTAATCCCTGGGATGGGGAGCGGCAAGGGCGAGCATTGACCCGACCTCATCCCGCGTTAGCACCTCCTTGACGGCGTTATGGACCTTCGGAATTCGGACCGAGGCCAACGGGTTAGATTCGATCACCCCGACCTCGGCACAGAACGCAAAATGGCTCCTAAGCGCTGCAATCGCCCGGGCCTGGGTTGCCGTACTTTTATTTGCGGCCTTGAGATGTTCCCGCCAGCTTTGGACAAGCTGGAGCACGTGGAGCCGGTCAACGGATCGCAGACTGTTGAGCGTGTAACCTGCGAACCCGATGAACGCCAGGATATCATAGCGGTAAGCTCGCGCCGTCGTCGCTGGGAAGCGCTTGAGCCATGTGTCAAACAGGTCGGCGTTAGTCACATCTCGCAACCGAACCCGGTTATCGATCAAAGAGATCGCGTTATTCATTTACTCCTCCGTTACGTCCTCGATCCTACGTCTATTTATGCGTAGAGTCTCATCGCAACAGATCCAGGAGCATCAGGGCAGCCACAAAGCTAATCAGGAAGACCAGGGCGAGTATCCATGCCGGCATGTGCTTGTGGATTTTCTTTGAAGTCCGCCGATGCTTATGATGTTTCATCTTAGTGTTCACTCGGCAAAAGCAAGACGTTCCCCTCGACGTATAACTTTATCGCGGGCAAGGGAAAGTCCGTATACTCGATCTCTTGGGTTACGAGAACCGGCTGATTCGAGTCGGCCTGGCAGGTGAGTACTGCCCTGTCGCCCTTGTTTCTTGTGAGCGTCCAGAGCTGGAAGCCTTGCAGTCCTGCATAATGTGAGCTAGACCCGATTCTATGCTGATACGATGCTATTGCATCGATCAGCCAGTAAGCGCCGGCCTCGTCGGCCAGGAATTTGACCCCATCCGTGTACAGGATATGCCCGGTCCAGTGACGATAATACTGTTCGGTTCCGATGAACTGCGCAAGCGCCGCCTCGAACTCGTTCGGTGTTGTTATTTTTGTCACGGGTTACCTCCGTTATGTTACCCCTTGAATTCGGATAAGGGGCATAACGACCCTGGCACAAAGATGATGCAGTCGAAACCATCGTCGCCGCCGAATTCGTGCCAGGCATCCTCGCCGTACTTCGCCAGCATCTTTCTCACAAGCTCCGAGGAATGATCCGTTAGTTTTATGAGCAGCCCGTTCGAACCCATGCGGACATGAATTCGAAAGCGCCGAACCTCCTTCGGGATAACAACCCCCACCCCGGAACCATCGGTTATGACCTCCGCCTCGTCCCCGAGCTGCCAGCTAGGTTTCGGTGTCGGCTTGCCGTCCGTTAATGCCGGCGTTAGGACCAGAAGCCCCGGGTCAGAGAGCCAGATGCTTTTCCAGACGGCTATCCCGCCCCGTCCAACGAGCCATGCCCGGGCCCGGTCCACCACCTCGGGCTTTATTCTCAGCTTTTCCAAATCGTCATCTCCGGTTTTGATCTTTCCCGAATTTGCCCTGCCTGACTTTTGCCAGGAGGTCCTTGTATTTTTCCTGAAGCAAGGATGCTTCGCCCTCGGGTTGTTTCGTGGCGCTCCAAAGGCTGACGAAAGCCTCCTCTTTTTCTTTCGCGACCTTCCATTTAGTTATCTCAGAGGCATCGGCCCCCTCGATGTCAAAGTCCATCACAACGACCTCGGAGCCTTGCGGGATACCCTCGATGTCCTGGATTAGGCCGCCCTTCAGAGTGATGAAAATGCGGTGCTTGTGTGCCGGACAGCCGCGGCCGGTCACTCTCACTCGAACCCCAAGAACGTCTTTGAAATAACCGCACGTGCATTCTTTTTTGACCCGTCCCATTGTTTTATCCTTTCAGTTTGTTGATTGATTCCACGAATCGGCACCAGAGCGTTGAGTCGTACCACGGATGAAGATACTTGAGTACCATGTCCGACAGCTTAACCACCTCCTCGACCGCCTCGGCCTTTTTCTTGAGCGCTGGGAAGTGCTCGTTGATCGTATCGACGCAATCAGCGCCGTTGATGTCTCGGTCAGTGCCGAAACCGAGACCCTCAAGCGATTCGATGAATTTTCTCATGTCGTTGGTCCTCCTGTTAGCATTGAGCGGAGCATTCCCGCCGCTGAGTGAGCGTTTCGATCTTCAAGAGCCTCCGCCGCAAGTAACACAATAGCCCGATCTGTGAAATACGGTGCAATCGCCACCCCGAACGCTCGGGCATAGTCACTGTTCGATTCGATCTTATGGTAACGGCTCACGCCGATACGCGTTATTGTGTCAATGGCCGCCCGCAACTCAAAAAGATGTTTCGCTTCGCCTCTAAGGCGCTTGGGTTTCATGTGCCCTCCTATCGGCTATAGAATTTGACATGCGTGTTGTGCTCTTTGATTAGTGCCACGATCTGCCTGTTAAGTGTTCCGATGTGTCCCCGCGTGACCGCGTGTGCTTTCGTTTCCCGAAGCAACTCGGCACCGACAAGGCCGTCAAGCCATTCCTGGATAGCGACGTACATCTCGCAAAGGGGCAAACAAACGTTTGCTTGCTTTTCCATCTTCACACCTCTTTAATAGTGCGTTCAACCGCATTTTGTGGACCCGTCGGGAATCGAACCCGCTACAGCCGTCAGCCGGCGTTGGACGGCTCCCCAGCCCTCCCACCTTTGAGGCCCCGGGCCCAGCCTGTTAAGCCCTCAACTGTTCAATTGCCCCGTTGAGGCGCCGCTCTTTCTCGTCCTCGGACAACGTCGGCCAGTCATCAGGCATCATTAGTCCGCGGTTTGCAAGCCCGGCCTTGAGCATCCGAGCCTTCCAGTCGTTTTTCTCCGCCTGGGTTCCACACAGGAGCTCGCCCATCATCGCTATGCCAGCGACAGCCCGGAACCCAGACCAGTCAGTATGATCCTCCTTGACCCATGCCAAGGCCCGAGTCTCCTCCTCTTTGTCCAAACCCGCCGCTTGGATTGCTTTCCGGATCACGGTTTGGTATTCGTAACTCTCCCATGTCCGGTTATAGTAAGACTCCCTAGCCGTGGCAATCACCCGGCCATCTCTGCATAGTGAGGCCAGATGTCGGAACCCGTAGCTTGTTCTTTGCGCCTGGCAATCAACGCTTAGATGCTCGTCGATTTTGAACGATTTGAGACCTTCATACTTGTATGACATGGTTCCTCCTTGGCATCTCTGAAAGAATATCTAGGCAGTGCCTAGCACAATGATGCATATATTCACGGTTAGCCAATCTCCTGAGCGCCTCATCCGTGTCTCTCGACGTTGTAGTCGCAACAAAATACCAGTGTCCGCAGATGCAACGGCAGTGTAAATCATGGAGCGAATCAATCCGCAATGAGCACGAAGTCATTTTGTCCCCTAATTAATCCCAATTGGAAGAAAGTGAAACCCCGGCCCCGTTACAATCAAGGCCCAATCCCAGGTTACTCGGGATTGGCAGTTAGCGACGGCCCGAGCGAGCTCGACCTTGTAGGCTTTTCCGTTTTCTGTGTGCAGTATTACTTACCGTATGACCATCTTGAACCTCGCTTATGATCTTTTGGACTTTGAGCTCCCTCTTCTTCTCTCGATCTCGGCGCGTTTCAACGTCCGGCAATTCTAGCTTTCGTTCCCCCCGTTTGAACCTTCTCAGCTTGCCCTGTTCTGTCGGCGTTACCGTGTTAGGCGCCTCCAGCTTGCCGATATCCTCCCGGCCCGGGCCCAATCTCCCGGAGAGAGTTTCTCGATCATTGTCTCGATCTCTACTCGGGCCTCCGCCCGGGCCTCCCTTTTGAGCTTCTCAAGAGTCGGAGAAGAATCGACAACGGAATCATCAGTCATGGCAGCCTCAACTGGGTATCAATCAGTGCCCTTGCCTCGTCCTCGGCCGTCTCGCTTCCATAGTAACCCCCGCATGCTCCGCCCTCTAGCTCGGTGCCGTTTGCATCAGTGATGACATAGCCGTACACGTCCCCGCGAAGGTACTGGTTATACACCTCGACCTCGCCCCGGAGAACGCTTTCAGCCTTGCATATCGTTGCCTTGTTAACCCGGTCGTATTTCTTTCGAACGGCCTCCCTGGAAACGTAGATGAAACCGACCTTCCCGGAATCGAATTCCGCATGGCCCTGCGGCAGAAGTCCCTGGAAGCTACCCACCTTGATCCTCAGCCCGGAATGATCGTACAGGTACAACGGGAGCACAACAACCGCGTTAATTTGGGCTTTCAGGTGCCCCTCAAGCTGATCCCAGGACGAAAACATCTCCTCGGCGAGCCGTTGTTTCACACGGTAGGCCTTGTCGCCCAGGTCGTACCGCTTATGAAAACACACCATCACGCCCAGGTTATCCCATTCTCGTGGAGATTCCGCGTCCTCGTCCTGGTAAATGCTGATAGTATGCCCCTTGTATTGGAGCTTTCGTAATGCGTCCATGTTATCCTCCGTTAATGTTTCTTGGCAAGGTCACAAAGTCTGAACCCTCCCACGTCAACGCCGTTTGAATCGTGCAGTTTTCCCGCCGCCGCTCCAGCCTCAATAGCATCCGAGACCTGGGCAAGAACAAGCCGCACCTCTGAAGCAAAATCGTCGAACGCTGCATGGCTACAATCAATCTCGATCAAGAGGCCCAAGCGGGACTTACTCTTGGCTAATGTTGATTTTGATTTTTGTGGCATGGTGTTACCCCCTGTTAGTTAGCACTACCGGCCGGAATCGGTCAAGACCCGGCCTTGTGGCAGTGCCTAACCTATCGCATGATGATGGTGAAGTCCGAGGAAGCTGCCCACGTTGATTCCCAGCCCGCCTTGAACCTCAAACGTTTTGTAGCACTTTTTGCACGTTACGGTCTCGGTTACTTCGATGACCCGGTTGAACGTGTCGCAACGCGGGCAAACGAATTCGTAACCGGATGCAATGAGCTGCACAGATTTGACCTTTTTGGTTTTTGACATGGTGCCCTCCCGGGTTAGTCCTTCACACAAGAGCCGTCATCATTGTGAGAGAAAAATGTCTCCCCACACTTCGGGCAATACCGACCGCTCTTTTCCGATCCGCCCTTTGTCTTTGCGAGGCTGGCAATTTTCTCAGCCTTGCGTTGGCTTTGCCGATTCAATGTCTTAATGGTCTCAAGTCCAAACATGGTGCACCCCTATTTTCTCGGTGATTTCCCGTAATCTCCGCCCTTTATGAATGTCAATCTAACATTGACGACCCTGCTCATCCACTCACGGAGATGGGTACCTGCTCCGCTTGACATGGTAAGCGCCTGTAGATGCGACGAGGTGATTGAATATGTACCGGCAGGCAGATTGTCACGAAGTCCAAAAATGCCCAGAGCGAGTAGCCTCGCGCCAGGCTTTGTCAACGCCTCCACTTGTCCGGTTAGCTTGATTGTCACGGTATAGATTCTCGGTTTACGGTCTTTCATGTCGTTCCCCTACCTTGTCAACCTCAAAGCGCCGGCAATGAAGAGAAAGAGCGGTACGACTGTCAGCGCTACGAATGCAGCCACAAGCGCCAATTTTCTCAAGCTAGACAAGCGCATGATCCTCTCTGATTCTCTCCACAGGTACCGCCTCCTGGTTGTTTGCTGTTTTGATATCCTGAGCCACACGGCGGACACGCGGCCCGTCTTTGGCAGCCCCCAGGATCTCAATGACTAGAGACCGCTCACGCGTCCCCTGCCAGTACCCAGTGGCTGGAAAAATGGAAAAGCCAGGGAATGCACGCCCAACAATCCGCTCAATTCCCGCTCGTCCCTTGTTCTGTGTGTATATTCGGTAGGTCACGGCGGCACCTTGTCGGATGATGTCAAGGTCTTGTTGTAGAGCTCTTCGGCGATTGCATGTAAGTCGGCCCGGTCGCCCGTGTCTTGAGCCCGCTCGGCCAGACGACGCAATTGGGTTGATATTCCCCGCAAATGAGAGACGGCAATAGTGCAGTATTGCGGGCTGGTCTCTCCGTCTTGTCTATGATCTTTCCTCAACATGGAAACCTCATTCGCTTGACGACAGTGAGCAAAACCCTACGGTTGTCTTTCAACGTGACTTATGAATCATGTAGAGCAGCCATGTAATCAAGAGGCATATAAGCTTGAATACGTATGCCCAGTAAGACCGCATGGAAACCTCCTGTAATGTCAGAACATTGAATGAGTGCAATACGAGAGGAATGCATACAACATTTGTGCCCGTAATACCGCCTAATTCCCTCATATATTGCGAGAATACAACATTCAAGGAGACGACTTCCCAAGCATAAGAAAACCGTTGACTTTCTCAGCGTGACAGCCTGGCAATCTTACGCGATCCCGCTGTATCTTATGTATGCATCATATGTTGAATGTATCAGCTTAATTCGCATACATGCGATATATGACAGAATATCATTGCAACTATAGGAATTCCGCCGTGTGTATGCCACTAGGTAGGTACTTTTTCTGCGTCTAAGTGTTTATGGCATTGAAGGATAAAGGGCAGGCACAGCAACCCGATTTGACTTCGGGCCTTGTAGTTGGTATATTGAGGCTGCATAGACTGAGAGACGATTCTTTGCCACGTGCAGGGCTTGCCTCGGCAGGCCCGGAGCCCTCTCAGGCTCTATGCAGCACGTGGCTTTATTTGCATAAACTGAGAGGCCCTTATGTCACACGTCAACGTTGTAGATGCGCGCGACCATCTTGAGCATGCAAGGTGCCTGCTGCAAGTAGTCCGTCGATCTGTATTGACTGGAGAGGCGGGAGAAGGTGAAAACGGGCAAGCCCTTGTCATTGACATCATCCAGGAGAAGCTCTGCCTTGCGGATGAGGCGCTCAAGGGCAGTGAAATAGAAGCCCTGCCAGTAAGCTAAATAACTAGATAGCCCAGCCCGGCCTAAACAACCGGGCTTTTCTATGCCCTCACGGAATAGATCAAAACCCCAATGTTTCGCATGAAAGTGTATAGTATTGTATACACTCCTGCCGTGCGTCCGACGTTAGACAAATCAATATACTATTGAATAACTCAACGCACCCTGCATTGTAGAGAAAGGCGACACTTTGTCAGGACTGGCAACGCTGGCAGGCGTCTCGACCTGGTATACTTATGATAATCCTCCATTATCATAAGCGATTCGACGTGATAATGACTCTCATTATCAGAATCAGTGGGGGGAATCGACCGGGTCGGCTGGATGGATGGGGTGGTGTAATATCAATGAATTGAATCAAATTTCGGCGATTTCTGTCCAACCGAAATTGATCCGCCATTTTGTCATTTACGATATCGTTGAGCGATCGCTGAACTGCGTTTAACCGCAGAATTCGCCATCGATCGTAGCGGTATGAAGATCTCTCGAGGAGATGCAGGGAGCATAGGGAAGAGGGGGCTGCGCAAGTAATACCAATATCGGTCAATCGCCGGAGAAAATGCCCGTGGCTGACATTTCGACAGGGGAGGGATATTCGGGACCGGACTTCCGGGTCTTGGAGGCCTTGGCGGTCAAATTTGGAGTTGCAATGCTTGTCCAAAAGCCGCTTCCTCATGCGGCTCGACTCTTCTCAGCCGTTTCGCTGGCTTTGAACCTCTCAAGCCCCTCTAGGAGTTTTTTCTTGTGTTCTTTTGTCAATGGCCGACGCTCACCCTTATGGAGTTTAAGACCGAGAAGCCCGGCTATCCGCATCAAATACTTTTTGGGGATGATATAGTCGGTCCCGACGAATCTCGGTTCCCCACGGCCACTGACGTTGGCCTCGAAATAGGTCGCCCCAGGTCGTGCGTCCCGATAATTTTTGATGGTAGTTTGATCGGTTCGTTCAACGGCCCAGACCTTCCAACGCCGCTTGCCGTCGTCTCCATCGAAGAAACGCCACAACTCGTCGCCACGTTCGTTTGTGAAGACTGCGCGGCCACGTATTTGCTTCATCGTGGCTTCGAGGACGCGTCCGCCGTCCTCTATCTGCGCTTCTTGAGTCATTCGGATACCTAGTTCTTTTGTTTCCTATGTTCTAGTTGTTCCAATGCCTTTACATATCCAGCATCACGAATGGCTTGACGTTGCAATTCTCGGACTTCGTATGCAGATGTGAGCTCTTCTTGTTTGATGTGTTTATCAAGTGTCGTGATGCCTGCACGTTGCAGAGCGATGCGCATACTGTCCGTTGTGTCCATATTCACGCACCCGAAGGAATGGCAAAACAATGATACCCAAAATCAATTTTCGCGGCCGCCTCAATCCCCGGGAGTTGTGCTACCACCCTTTGTTTCATGTTTCTTGCCTAACGATTCGGCGATATCGTGGAGCTGCCCAGGCGTCGCGCCCTCGATCGACGCCCTAGCAGCAGATATGCCGGAAGGTCCCGTCGGTTTCCTCTTCGGGATTTTGGCCTGTATCACGTTGAAATAAGGAGTACCTTCTCGGTCCTTTCTTCGAAGTTTGGCAATCGACCGGATGTTTTTGCTCCAGAACTCGTCCTCACACACATATTTCAGAACGCCTATGATCTCGGCCTCGGAGTGACCGTCGGTATCCCTCAACTTCCTGATCCCATCGATCCAGTCGCTACTGACCCTTTCAAATTCAAGTGTTATTAAGGTAGGATACCGGCCTTTCTGCTTATCGTAAAACCGTTTTGCAGTTTTGAACTCAAAAGAGTTCTCATCCCTCGCTCGCGACTCTATATCTGTATCTGTACTCTGTACTCTACTCTCTATGGGAATATTTTTGGAGGGGTAATCCAACTTCATCAGGTGATTCTTCTTTATCTGCAACAACTTAGGAATAGTCACTTCGAAGTTGTCGCCTACCCTAACGAGTTTCATTCCGCAAACGTTCTGCAAACAATCTAGGAACGTTTCTAGTTTGTTCCGCTTACATTTGCAGATCGAACAGAACTCCGGTATGTTGAGGGAGGCAACCGGGACCGGATTTGCCCCCTTCATCTGACCGGCGACCACTTCTAGCACCTTCCAGTAAACCTCCTCTCCCCACAGACCAAATTGTGTCCGGATCTTCACCATTTTGTCATCCGAACTGGCGTTCGTCATGTGCTTGAACCACCTCATCCTAGCCTCCGAGTTTATCGTGACTCAAGAGGAGCTTCTGAGCGTATTCACTGGCCAGTTCTCTCAACCTTGGAATGCGAATGAGTTTTTTTTCCTTCCAGGCTTTCTCGTCGATGGAGTGGGTTTCCGCCAGATAGTTACAGAAGTCGGTCACATGTTGAACCGTCGTGTGACATAGGCGCGCTATCTCTCGAATCTTCAGGGGACTTCCCGCCCGCACTTGGGGACTAGATATGAGTTTCATCCTGGCGGTCAATTGGCCCGGAGGGATCATCAGTAGTAGATATCTCGCAAAGGCCTGGAAACCCCGCGTGGTGATTAGTTTCGCGATATCCCGGTTTGTATCAGTGTCGGCGTAATGCTTGGGGTATTTCATCATGGAGACTCCTTGAGATTATTCTTTCCGCGACAACGACGCGTTATTTTTTAGGTGGAAGGGTTCGTCATCGTGAGATCGATCACATCCTTCAGGCCCTTGACTTCACCAGCGGCCTCGACGATCGACTTTACACGGGACCGCGTCGTCCACCAAAGACTTATCATGGCCCCGATGACGATGACTATTTGAACGATATCAGCCAGTCTTATGTTGAGGTCTACTTGCATCTTTCTGCGCCTCCGACTTTCCCTTTCCAACGAACCTATCGTAGAGATTGTGCCAATTGACAAGCGTCGGCAGGTTTCCGCGGCCCTCAATGATTTTCAGATTACCGGCAATCAGATTCCATTCGGCCGGGGTAAGGAAGAATTCCTGCCCTTTGTCCAATCGTTCGTCGTACCGTAATTGGACCCTGCCATCCGGCAATTGGAAATAGAGAATCTTGTATTTCTTGTCGTCCGATTTCGTCAGTCGAATCTTTTGACGGATATTCACGCACAGGCGTCCCACGTCCTTCCTGGCCTCTTTCGGCAGGATCTCCGGAATTGCCGTGCGTTCAAAAATGTTGAGTCTTATACGCTTTCCAGCCGCCATAGGGAAATCCATTCTTTATTATGACCATGTCAAATTTCCAGAACCGTCGTTGTGTAACGTTCCCACCGCGTTTGCCGCGGGCCATGTATAAGGAACGCCCTTGATATGAATGTGATGCTTTACATAGACATTTCCCTCCTCAAACCATCCCGCCCAATTTGAGGACCCGCCGTCTGCAGTTCCCTGGATCGCTATATTTTGGCCGGGACCGTGAGCATAGGCCCACACGGCCTCGGCAAGAGTGCTGGCACTTGATAAAGCACTGATGGCTCTACCACTTGAACCGGAGTTTACGGCGATAATCGAAGAAGAACTGGCGACTGTCGAGAGCGCATAAACAGTACCATCCGATACCAAAATTCCGGGATTCCCCGACCCATAAACATCACTTCCAACACGGACTTTCGAGACACCCCCCTCAAAGAACTGCATCTCGTTCGCTATAGCATTTCCGATGTCAATATATTTCGTTCCAGTCGAAGTTCTGATCTTTGCGCTGCTCATTATGACTGCACCGCTTTTGTAAGTGCGGAATGGCGCGGTTGCCCGGTTCGCATAGGTCTCGCCCGAGTAGATCGTCAACGGATCGGCGCCGCCATCATTGCCAAGCATTCCACTTGTCAGGCCGGACGTGGGGGCTCCCACGATTACATTGCCTGCCAGAACCCAGTTGCCACGGATTTCCGGTGACGAAACCTCATTGGCATCGATGTAGGTGCCCTTGATGTAGCCTGGGATGTCGCCGAGTGCTACGAGATTCGGCGGTCGGTTGGTGATGTTCGCCGTCCAATCAGCTCCATAGGTGGCATTTGTTGGAGGTTTGGTTCCTGTGATTTCGCCGTATGAGGGAGCCGTGACATCGCCCCATGAAATCGAACCCCCGGTCATTATGATCGGGCCAGCATAGTTCAGTTGGCTGCCATCAAACCGGAGATAATTAGTTGACGTGGCGTAGATGTCAAATCGGGGAACATTTCCTGCCGTTCGATCAAAGATGTAACCAACGGTGGTATCTCCATAGGCCGTCTTGCCGTATGACCGCAGTTTCCCAGCCACGTTCGGTGAGCCGATTACCACATCTTCGTCAACAGTCAAACTGCCAGTATGCGCTGAAATCGATTCGAGATCCACGACATCAATGTGCGCGGCGGTGATTTCACCGGCGCCAATGTGGTATCCATAGATTGAGCCTGCCTTGACTATGCCTGACGTGACGGAATTTGGACCGATTACGGTTTCGTTGATCCCCATGACCCCAACGGCAGGTACGAAAAATGCGTGTTGCGTCGCATCGACGGCTGGCTTTGCAAAACACAACAACACCCGATGTTCCCCGACACCCTCCAACGCCTCGTCGGTAACGAAGAGAGTGGTTGGACTATCCGTCGGGTCAAAATAGATATAGGTAGACCCGGTCATCTCGCCGGTATTTCCAGCCGCCAAATCATATGTCTTGCCGTCTGCGAATTTCAACTCGCCCGCGGACCATGCGACAGTGTCGTAATCCGTCGCGGAGAAGACTATCTCGGTGCTGAAATCCTTGGAGCTCTCCGTCAACTTCTTTGAAATAAGCGATCCGTCAGTTACTATGGCCCCATCAACCATTGGAGTCTTGCGCGCGGGACTCGGTTGCCTCGGGGCGGATGCAGAGACATTTATACCGGCCCTCCCCAGGACGAATGTTCCGTCTCCCGACTGGAGTTGGCCCTGGTCGTTGACATAGAACTCGATTTCGCCATTATGGTAACTAGCCATTTGGCGGAGACGTCCACCCTCAGCCCTGATGAGTTGGATGCCGGAAAATCCCGGTGGGATCACGGAGGGCGTGACAAACAGGGACCCGCGACCATCGTGAAATTCGATATTATCCAACGTAAGTGTCATAACTAATCGTCGAGTTCTATCTCCAACATTACAAAGGCCCCATTGTTGCCATACGAAATAGCTGGATCGCTGATCGTATTTCCATTTATCACTGGGTAAAGGACGTTGTCGAGACCCAGAATCGTCAGCCTGGCATTGGCTGCGAAGTGATTTCCCGCCGAAGCATTATATACTGCCGTGTCTCCACTGACGCCGCCAGCCCGAAGACGGTGATAAGTTTATTTATCCCCACAGTGAACGCCTCAATATCCTGCGTGCTGCGCAATCCCAAATATCCAGCTATGATCGCTATATCAGCGAGTTTCTGAGCCGCGTTGGCCGTTGGGAGCGTCTTCGAAAGTTCCAGGAACGATTTACCAAGTGCCCCTATTTCTTCCCTAGAAAGACCCGATGTCTTCCGTACCATCGTCAAGGACTTGTCGAATTGAACGGCCGCTTTCTCGGCGAATCCCACGATGACGCCGGAGATCAGAGAAAACCGAAGCGTCATATCCATCGCGAATCCCTGTAGTGCAGCCGCGAACTGGTTGACCACGTTCGGCGAAGTTCTGGACCTTCGCCAGTTCTTGAATATCCTGACCGTCTTTCAAAATCACAATGCCCAAGAACTCCGCCAGGAAAGTAGTGGTCAAGGATTCAACGATGGTATCAATTACCGCATCCGAGCTACTTCCCAGATTGACTTGTCGGGAGATTACCGTTCCCACTAGATTTATGAAGGCCAGACTTTGAGTCTCCGCCATCGGATGCTGATAGTAAGTCATATCGCCGATAACATAGCGACCGAATTTCGGGACGCCGTTTTGTAGCACCAGCATTTTCGCCTCGAGGTTGATATTTTTAGGTCATTTTGACTCGGTAAGGTCTTTTGGTAATCATTTAAGTTCATACTCCCTGCACTGCCGACCGCGGTGTGCAGGAGCTAGGAGTTAGGCGCGGTCGGCAGTGCCACAGGCTCAAGATATAGTTTTTGCCGGTCTCGGTGACGATGGTCTGAGAGACTGATCCTTCATGGTCGGATCCGTCTATAACTATCTTGCATGACCTCAAACCCGTATGCACGGGATCTATTCTTCGTCCATCCGAATCAACAGCCTGGTCCTTCGACCCCGTGAAAGCGGTAATCACCGAAGACCCGGTTTGCGTCGCGCTCCAGACCGAAAAGGGATTGGACGATCCACTTCCGAGAGATTCGAAACTGCCGTTGACCACGGTCTCCGGAAAGGAACTTTCGATCGGTCTTACCTTGTGAAGTTTTAGTGACAATTTCAGTGATCTGGGTTTTTCATCCTTGAATCCGATTTCGACGGCACCGAGGATTTCACACGCCGGCATGATAAGAATGTCTTTGAGACCCGGATTGGCCTCTTGCGGGACCTCATAGAGGAAAGGATACAGCCGGGGACTGGAGAGGGACGGGCCCCTGAAATATTTGTATTTTGGATTGGCCCCCACATTGTCAATAATCGTATTCAGGTCCTCGCCAATTGCCAGAACGAAGTTTTCCAAGGAGCATTCGAGAAGGGTGGTGTCGAAAAATACATCGCGGCCTTGGGTCCAAGCTATGGCCGGTTCATCGGCATCGTTTTCACGGAAAACCTCCTTGACCTTGGCCGGGTCCAGACGGAGGACGCCGCCAACCTCCTTAACGGTTCCGCCTAACGAGACGAATTTTGAAAGGTCGCTATCACTATAGCTGGAATCTATCTTGTTGATTTTTAGATCGCCCCCGCCGAGTTCAATATCGGCGACAGCGGAAACATAGTTTGGCATAGATCTATCCCGTTACCCGGTTTTTCCCAGCCATAAACTCCTCAAGTGTCTTTGTAACCTTGGGCGTCCTGCCCGATTTTGCTTCTCGGTTGAGCATTGCCATGTATCGATTTAGTTCCGGCACCGAGTATCGCCATAAGATTGATTTGGGATGCTGGCCCCATCGGTGGCTGAAGAATTCGACTACCCGGTCGAGGTTTGAGCGAATGCGTCGGACATCTGTTGGCGTAATTCGCTCGGGTTTACGCCCAGAAGCGCCAAGATCGGCCCAATCTCGGCCTTGTTCAAGACGAAAAAATCCTGGACAACCTCCTTGACAATTCCCAATGGGAATGTCCAGACAAAAGGTTTCCCGCGTTCGGTGAAACTCGGCACCTGCGCTAATTCCTCAGCCTGCTGACTGTCTTTCAGCAACACGATACCCAAAAACTCAGCAAGGAAGTCACTGGTGATCGATTCGAAAATGCCTTCAACCGTCACTTTGGGTTTCTTCGTTTCTGGGTCCACCTGTTTGGAGATCGCCGTCCCAATTAGGTTTATCAAGGCCATCGTCTGACCGGCTACCATCGGTAGTTGACGGTATTCCGTCCCTCCGACAACGTACCGAGCAAATTTGGCTGCGTCATGTTCAGTGATTATCATTTTCTTCGCCTGAAGTTAGTTTAGAAACCCGGCCAGCCCTTCGGTTGGCCGGATCTGTATTCTTGGATCTATTACGGCTAGGAGAAACTACCCTCTTCGAGGAGGTACCGTTTTCCCTCGAAGCTGACGCCACCGTCCAGCACGGTGCTCGGACAAGCCAAGGCTTTGATCGTCAAGACAATGCCGGTCTCGGCTTCATCCTTGAACGGGATGTCGGCCGCGTCTGATGACTTTGCCTTGCGGGATTGTGAGCTTCTTGGCTTTCGTTGGATCGTCTTCGTTTGGAACGGTATACTTCCATTTGAGAGTAGCAGCGTCCACAAGACCGCCACCCTTGTACTTGCCCGCCACGATATCGCTTGGCGATGCGCCGCAAGCCAATGCGATATTCGTCAGGTTCGTCTGAAGGATAGTGACCTTGAGGGTTACATCCCGATCGGTGGCTTTTCGCTTGACAGCGTCCGGCAGACCTGTGACCTTGACTTCTTTGAACGTCGGTTGCTTGTCATTGAACACGCCACCAGCATCTTTTGCCGTATAGCCAACATTCACGAACGTCCCCGCCGTGATCTCGCCCGTGATGGAGGTACAGTATTCCAACTTTCCACCAGCAAGCAGGATCTCTTTTTCGGGATTCGCGCCTTGACCATATTCTGGCATGGAACCTCCTTATGGTTTAGTGTGAGATTGTCTTGATTGCGACGCGGTAGCGCCAATGCTTGAAGTAGTCTTTGACCATATCATCGTATGTTCCGAATGGTACCGGAATACCCCCGCGATGAAGTCTACCGCTTGCCCCTGTACAACTGAGAAACTTATCGTTTAATGCATCATCAATGGCGTTGAAGATGTTCGCCAGTTGCGTACCTTCGCCATCGCCGGAATCGCTTCGAGCCACAACGCTAACAAAAGCATTGTGAATCACTCCCACCGATGAACTCTCGGCGGCTTCGGCAAAGATGAGGACGACGGGATTCTTTTTCCCCAGCGGCCGTTGTGGTCCCACCCAGATATTCCTCCCCACAAGTCCCGTGATGGTTTCATCAGACTTGAGGGTCAGATGAATCTCGGATAGAAACTCGTAGACCGCATTCATTGTGTGATCTCCTGGATTAAAATTTCAATCACCGTTCTCAGAAGACTCACTCCTGTTACCTTGTAGAACCGACCCGTTTCCACGCCATTCGAAAGCTCATAGAGGAAATCCCCGAGGGCAACATCGATCGTCATTAGAGGTGTGTAGATTCCCTTGACTTCGATAGCGTCCCGACTGGAACTCCGCTCCTGTAGAGATCGCATCGGGACAGTGGTTGGAACAATATTTAGCCATAGCGTCCACTTATCCGTCAATGTTTCTCTCGGAACGCCAGTGCTGGTATCCGGCGTTGTAGATGGCCGTCTGCATTTCAATTCAACGTACATGGCGCCCTCGGTGATGATGCCCGCGGGGCCGGACCAATCTCCCGAAGCCCCCGCTAATTGGCGCTAGAACTTGGAGGATCCCATGTGGCAGACTAAGCGAATAGCTCTCACTGTACCTCCCCTGCTGGTTCATCCGGGTAAATGAAGGGTTTTCGAGAAGCCAATCGAACGCTAGGGTCTGACCGTTGTTAAATATCGCCTCAAACCCCGTCGTCCGTTTGTTCACGCCAGTGCCCAGAATCAACTGCTCGGTGATATCGAGAAGACTCTGGATCTGGTCATCGGTCAGAGCCTTGGTGCGCTCGTGGAGTGAGCGACCCCTGATTTCTTCTACAGTGAGAGCCATATCTTCAACTCGCCCTGGTAATTACCTTGAGAGCTAAAATAATGACCGCTATTCGGTCAGAGGAACAATGATGCCCACCGAGTCAGCCCCGGGAAATGTAGGGAACATCGTGCCAACAGCGTAAGACCACACTTCGATCGGATCCCGGGTCTCCCACACTTCGGCGTAAACGCCGGGAGCTTCTTCGGCACCAATGCCCAGAAGGGCCTCAGCCGTGGGCCCGACCAGAGTCTCGCCAAGTTGGACATCGTGTGGAAACATACTGAAGCTCGTCTCGGGATAATATCTCGCCGAACCGAGCGTCTGATCGGGATTGACGGTCCGACACTTCTCGTCGTAGGATGAGATGGTCGGAAGGCCGATGCTAACGAGGAAGTCGTTGAGGAAAATCAACGTCATAATGCGATTTTCCCAGGTCGGGCCGAAAAACGCTTTCTTGATGACCTCATTCTGCAAGAGGTGAGCGATGATCGTGCTCGAGGTGAGCGCAGTGTCACACATGTAACCGGTCGCATCTAGAATCACCGTCTGGAGTGCCTGCATGTCCGCGATCGGATTGGCGGTGTCATAATTGTCCCAGAGTCCGTCGCCGATCTTCACGACCTTTTGATCGCTAGGAATCCCCCAATCGACGGTCAACTTCACACCATCGCCAGCAAGTGTAGATGTACCCTTTCCAAGGGCCTCCATGATAATTGAGTTGACACGACCATAGATCCCATCAATGTTAGCCTGAGTATCCCGGTAGAGTCTAGCGATGATGGCATTTCTCTCCGCAGTCGAGCGGGGAGAAAAGATCCTAACGACCTCTTTCTCGCTGAAGCGCCGCTTTTGCTTGATCGGAGGCAGTTCACCCTCGACCCGGGTGAGACTCTCGTGAGGGGCCACTGGTGCTGCAGATTCCCACGGGACCACTTCTGCCAGCATCACGGCCGCCCTCCCGCCCACGCCTTTGATATAGGAATAATCGATCTCTTGCACCATCCGCTGGGGGAAAAGTTCGAACCCGAAATACACGGTCGGATCCAGTCGGCGAGCATACTCGAGCACCTGCTCGTTCTTGATAAAATCTAAAATGCTAGCCATCGAAATACCTCCAAAGTGTAAAGATGAATGAATTAGCGAATTGAAAACGCTCTAAAAATCAGTCCTTCCAGTTGGCTGGCCATGCAGGTTTCCGATGCTCCTCGGTTTCCTTGATGAGGTTCGTCACGAAATCCGAGACCTCGCCGTGCTTCGGGCTCTTGTCACCACCACCGCCTTTTATCTCTGGCTCGATGAAGAAGTCTGGGTTATCTGCCTTGAGCGCCTCAAAAGCCTTATCGACGCCCGCTACCTTGTCGCCCTCGACCTTGATGAGAGACCGATCTAGGAGCGCGACGTAGGTGTCCTTTTTCAGACCGAACTTCATTATTGCCTTGCTGATTTCGATGTCGATGAGCCCCCTCTCCCGATCTACCTTCGCTTGATTGAGGATATCGCGGGTCTGCTCTTTCAGGGCCATATATTCTTCTTGCTCTGTTGCCATAACTTCTCCTTTGACTCGAGTTGTAAGGTCCCGGTGGCTCGATTGCCATTATCCGACCGAAGAGGGTGTTGGATGGCCGGTGATCGACAATACCCTCCGGTCTCTGGCAAACGTCCCTTTTAGGGATCAGTTTTCTCCGAAGTCTTACCCTTCTTCGAAGACGGCGCTGAGGTCGCCTTCTTCGAAGTTCCATCCTGTTCGGAAGACAATGGGGATGAGGTCGGTATCGGGGTTGAGCGCATCAGGTGTTGTCCCGACACCACTCTTGGCGCAATAAAGTGCGTCAAGATCGGAGGGGCCGACTTTTTGGCCTTTCCAGGATAATCTACCGCGGGAATAATCGACAAGAAATCTCGACCGCCCAGCATGATCGAATCTTTGGGCTTGTCAAAAGCTGTCTCTTTCACGTCTACCTCCACAAAAAGAAACGCCGGAAAGGAATCACCTCTCAGGGCCAGCGTCCCTGGAGATGGCATCCATTTCCGGCATTTTGAAAGTTACTATTTTCGCTGGTAGCGGACCGAGGTACGCGGTCACCTGCAATATCCTAAATCTGGGTCGCCGTGACTCCTGGCCCTCTACCCATAGTTACTTTTTTACACTCTCCTACATATCATCGAAAAGAAACCCTGCAAATCCTTCTGCGAACGGTGCATCTTGAGATACAATCTCCTCTAAATCTCCTCGTCGGTCTCTTCATTGTCTGGTTCACCTTCCCTGAAAACCCGTTCTTTCTGTCTCCGGATTTTATCTCTTCTACGTATCGTTTTGGCATATAAGTCTCCGACGATCTTCTGTACGTGAAGCCAAAAGTCCTTTCGATCATCGTCCTTCGCCCAGTTCACTTTCTTCTCAGCCATTTTCGTCAAATCATAGGTGAACTGAATAATTCGCATCTGATTTGACCATGTTGTTTTGGACACACCGGAAAGCATTTCAAGTTGACTGTAGGTTGGATTTTCAGTATTGAATTCCTGGCAGGCGGTGAAGTATGCCTTCACCAGGTCATCCCGCCGAATGCCCTTCGGTACAAGGGATGCGGTACGTTGGTTGGCCTCCTCTTGCAGGATTCGCGGAATCGTTCCGAACCAGCCCTCGACCCTCGGGTGATGAAGCAGCATAACCTCTCGCGGAATCTCATTCAATCGAAGAAGGCGCTTGTTTGAGAGCGCATGGGCATTCACGATCAGTGCGTCCCACTCATTCCTGCACCATCCGTAGAACACGAGCTTATCTTTCTTCTTTTGGATGAGTTCAACGACCCCGAGGGGGTCTATGAATAATCTACTGTTCCCTTTGTCATCAAAGTACGGCATGAGCTCCCTCCGAGGTTTTCACAGATTCGCAGAGACATTCCATTTGCGGTGCGATGAACTGACGAACTGCTTTTTGCTACGCGGACGTGAAATTTGTTTTCGAACTCCGTTTCCATTGCCTCCCTGACGGACTTCGGACTGACCCTCAAAATGCCCATTGGTTCGTCTGGAGAGGGGAGTCCATAATTGTCAATGTTGGCAATCGGAGACATGGCAGTTTTTCCCCTTGCTTTTCAGCATGATGGGTCGTACATTAGGATCATCATAGAAGTCATCTCCTAACAGTGATTTCGGATGGATGCGTAAGGGATTTGGCATCCAAAATAAGTATGCGACTTTTTGTCCTTAGATGCAAGGACGGAGTTATTTTTAACAATGCGTTTAACCGCACTTTTCAACCAACAGGACTCTACGCATGCGCAAGCCGCAGATCGATTACCTAAAAGATGCAGAAGTTTTTGCGCAGAACGTGCGAAAACTGCGCCAACTGCGGAGAATGAACCAGGAGGAGTTGGCTAAAAAAGCGGGTATCAACCTAACAACGATGAACCAGATCGAGAATATCGGGTCTGAACTAGGGAGGGCTCCGTTACTTTCCACTCTGTCGAGTGTCGCGAAGGCGTTGGAGGTCCCGATTTCATCTCTATTTGTAGGAGGGACTGAGGATAGGAAGGGCTACCTTCATTTCTCAGCCTGGGCTTGGAGTAAGTTTTTGGATGTCTCTGATAGTCTGAATTTGGTCAAGATCCTAAACGACGAGAATCTTTTGCGAAGGCAATTTGAAGGATTCTTGGTGTTTCTTAGACCCGGCCAGACATTCTCCCCCGAGGACAAAGAGTTAATCTGGATGGATCGACTCAATTTCGGCGATGAGAAGGATGGGACTTCGGAGAAAGCGACCTCACCACCATCGTCCGGATCATAGAGGTGAGTTAAGGCACGTATGGCGTCTATCTACAAACACGGGAGGTCCATTTATCTGGGATTCTATGACATTACAGGTAAACGACATGACCGCAGTCTCCGGCTTCCCCCGACTGCTGCCGGTTGGGCTGAAGCTAAAAACGTCAAAAAGAGATTAGAGGTTGAGTTGCGGTCCGATCCTTGGGGATTCACGAAGCAGGCCCGCAGCCCGTCCGCCCGAAAGACTCTGACCGAGACCTTCGACGAGATGCTCGCTTCTGGGTACGAGCGACTTCACGCCGCGAGCACGGTAAGCCTTCTCCATCTCTCCGTTAGCAAGTTTACAACCCTCGTCGGTGACTTCCCGCTGCACAAGATCTCGGCCTCGACAATGTTATTATTCCGTGATGCTGCGATGGCTCGTGACGGCGAAGTTAATACGGCTTGTTGGCTGAGACATCTGAGCATTGTTTTCTCCTATGCCGTAAGAATGGGGGCGATCGCAGTTAATCCAATAGGCAGGACCATTCGGCTGAACCCGCCGAAGAAGCGCCCGGTCATTATCCGAGCCGATGATCTCGAAAAAATCTGGATCAAGGGATTGGAGATGTGGGGGCCCGAGTTCGTTAGGCAATGCCAATTTCTCCTATATACCGGGTTCCGCGCCGGAGATAGTTGTGATTTCAAACGCAGGCAAATCGACTTCGAGATGAATTTACTCGTCTATAACAATCAGAAGAAACGACGGGTCGAACATTTCCCGATCTATTCTGCGCTCATCCCGATACTCGAGCCTGCAAGGCCTTTACAACCGGATGATTTCGTGTTTCACTATCGTTCGGTCTCCGGCATATCTCACGCATTCCATGACGTTGTAGATAAACTGAAGTGCAGCCCGGATTACAACTTGCACGGATTGAAAAGGAATTTCGTTACTCGGCTGGTACTCGGTGGGATCACGCCAGCATTAGCTCATCAGCTCGCTCATCACACCGATTTCAAGACGACTCTCGAACATTACACGGCATGGGATCTCGAGCTCCAGAGAAGCGAACTCGAGCGGGTGGTAGGCCAATAGGGCTGACGGAAACGGCTGTGGAGGGGAACGTATGCAACCTTACGATGAAGAAGAAACTCTTGAGATTGTACAGAGACTCGATAGACTCAAAACCATTATCCGGCCAGTTATTATCGCCGTATTGGCCATTGTGGTCGGGGTCGGGGTTTGCCTGATTGCCAGGATGGCTGATAAGCAGGGCGATTATACGGCAACAACTCTCGGCGCGTTTATCGGATTGATTGTCGGATTCGCCATAGGAAGGTTTCTGGCAGACCTCTACACCGTCACGATGGACTGGCGATCGCAGGCACTCATCCTGAACGAGAACATCCTGGCAGAACTAAAAGACAAGACGACTTGATATTCAGGGGATCAACAGAAAGTATCGTAACACTCGCTGCAAAGGCGTCGCTCTTTTCCATAGTCGGCCGCATGTTGCTTTCGCGCGGGGGGGGGGGTCGGTTTTAACGGGGATTTAACTTTTGACGTTGTTTGCACCCATGGCTCAATTGGTAGAGCAACTGACTCTTAATCAGTGGGTTCCAGGTTCGAGTCCTGGTGGGTGCACAAAAACACGAGGGCTAGCGAAAGCTGGCCCGACGTGTTTTTGAGTATCAATGGAGGATGATGGTGTCCTGCCTGCGCCGATGCTTTCTATCGGGGGTGGGTACACGAGTAAACTTCCAATTGACAATTGGAAATTGTCAACGCCGAAGTGGCGGAATTGTCTGCCCGCCATGGAGCGTTCACTGAGGCAGGCGGGGTAGACGCGCCCGGACTTTGACGGGGTAAACTGGACTAAAATTCAGCTTGTCCCGTGATACGAGATAGGGCTCGTTCGGATGAGAGTTCTAGAAGGCCGAAAGCCCCTAAGAAGTTCCTGAAAAGAGGCGCGGGCCATAGATTGCCGAATCAAATCATCGCGGCAGGGAACATCGAGTTGTCCCCGCGAGTCGCCGAAGTGGCGGAATTGGTAGACGCGCTGGACTCAAAATCCAGTACGGCTTAACCCCGTGTGAGAGTTCGAGTCTCTCCTTCGGCACGCAACAGAGGTTCCCATCTTACTGCTCTCGGGCAGCAGGAGGGGAAGTCTTTCCTTCGGTATCGATCTCTTCCAGGAGGATGTTGATGCACTAAGGATACATTTTGGTGGTCCCAGCGCATGGCGGTATCCTAGAGAACATCCTTGCTTCGAAAACTCTTCATACTCCTTCTTATCTGGTCCTCTACTGGCCTTCACGCGCAGGATGCTTTGCATCAACTGCCAGTGTCGTCCCATCGAACAGCTTCTTTCAAACTCAGTGCTTCTGACACGGCATACACTCTTCCGCACAACCTCGTATTGCCAGGTAGTGAAAAAGTCGTCCTCGATTCTGCTATTGCCCTGACTCGGCACCTGGATTATGAGATTCAATATTGGCAAGGGGTAGTTCGGTTCGGCCGCGATCGCTTGGCAAGGATTCTTGCGGATTCTTCAGTCCACACTGCCGTAGTCACATATGAACTGTTGCCTTTCTCCCTCAAACAGGAATACTTTCTGCATCAGCTCACAGAGTTCAAGGATTCCACCGGTCGGTTGACACGCAAGGTCGCGTCACCTGCTTCCAGCTTCTCAATGAACGATATCTTCGGTTCGGGCCTTCAAAAAAGCGGCTCCATCTTCCGCGGATTGACCGTCGGGTCAAACAGAGAATCTGACGCTGAATTCGGGATTCCGGATGCAGCTAGCCGGCAGATTGTCGTCTGACTTAGACATTGTGGCGGCGCTTACGGACGAGAATGTCCCCATTCAACCAGAGGGGACAACGCAAACACTACAAGAGCTCGACAAAGTGTTCATACAGCTGAAAAATCCCCGGTACGGAGCCACACTTGGCGATTTCGTCTATGCGATCGGCGAGGAAGAAGGGGGTGAATTCGGAAGATTGTCGCGAAAACTTCAGGGCGCCGTGGGAACCGCCGGTCTGAAGGATGTTGTGGGCAGCGGTAGCACGCTGACAATTTCACTGACTGGGGCAACAGCCCGCGGGAAATTCACAACGAATCAATTCCAGGGAATCGAAGGAAACCAGGGTCCCTACCGGCTTACTGGCCAGGATCCGAGCGGCCGCCCTATCATTATCGCCGGGACGGAACGTGTCTACATCAACGGTCAGCCCATGACAAGGGGAGAAACGAACGACTACACCATCGACTACAGTACGGGGGATCTGTACTTTTCCGCTCGCAGACTCATCACCAACGCAACGCGGATCACGGTTGATTTCGAGTATACCGATCGTCAGTTCACGCGTAATTTGGCGGGAGCGTCGGCCCACTTGACCGCACTGAACGACCGTCTCAATGTGTTCACATCGCTGACGCAGGAGGCTGATGATCCGGAATCCCCGGTGGACATAGTGCTGAACGACACACTTCGCAATATCATCAGAGCGAGCGGCGCTGACAAGATGAAGGCGTCCGTTCCCGGTATTCATTTCGCCGGACGTGATTCTCTTACCCTTGCGGGGAAGGGCCAGTATGTTCTGAAGGACACATTGATTCTTGGTGTTGTCCGATCACTACTCGTCTTCGCGCCGGGAGATCCTCAGGCGGTCTACTCCGTTACCTTTTCCTACGTCGACAAGATGCCGGGAGATTCTCTTGGCTACAGCCTCTCAAGTTCGGGAGGCTATGCAGTTGCTGGAATAGGCAAGGGGAACTATCTTCCGCTCGAATTCTTGCCGATTCCGGAGCTTCACCGCGTTGTCACTGGCCGGGCGAGTTACACGCCTGGGTCCGACCTCACAGTTTCGGCTGAGTACGCTTTGAGCTCCTATGACCGGAACCGTCTCTCCAGCATTGATGACAACGATAGGCAAGGAGGCGCCTACAAACTTCGGGCCGATTATCATCCGAAAGACCTGACCATCAGTGGGCTGCACCTTGGCGAGCTCGATCTCGCTGTGTCTGATCGATTCGTTGACAGACGCTTCCTTTCGCTGGACCGATCGAACGAGATTGAGTTCAATCGGAATTGGAACCTCAATCAATACTCGGTTGGGGATGAAGAGATTCGTGAAATGTCATTGACGTATTTGCCGCTTAAGAGCATTAGGTTGGGAGGAGGATACGGATTGCTCGAGCGCAAGGGGAGCTATCGATCGAATCGGACTACAATCGATGCTTCTGTAACGGATTCCGTCGCACCGCACCTGTCGTACAATTCCGAGATCCTCGAAAGCGAGGACATGCGACTGCCGGGCAAATCTTCATGGGTGCGGCAACGGGGGACTGTGTCGTACAGCATCTTGAAGTTCCAGCCCAGCATCCGAATCGAAATGGAAGACCGGCAGGATCGCCTTCCCTCATCGGACTCTCTGAACCAGGGGAGCTTCCGGTTCCTTGAGGTCGCTCCTGCGCTTTCTCTCATCAATCTCAACCCATTCAGCATGTCAGCAGAAGTTCAGATGAGAACGGAGGACAGCGCCTCTGCGGGCGCGATGCTTCGTGCGTTCCGATCGCTGACTCAACTGTATGAAATGCAGCTGCGAGAATGGAACTCGTTTTCAAGCACGGTCTCGCTGGCATTGAGGAAGACGGATCTGTCAGATGAATTCGCCGCAAAAGGAAACACAGCTTCGAACACAATGTTGGTCCGAACCCAGCTGCGCTATGCTCCGTGGCACCGGGCGCTGGATGCCGATGTCCTGTATGAATTCGCACGGGAGAAGTCTGCTGCCATGAGGCGAGTCTTCATTCGAGTGCCAAAAGGAACGGGAAACTACAGGTACAAAGGAGACCTCAATCAGAATGGAATCGCGGATGAGAATGAATTCGAACAGACAAGGTTTGACGGCGACTATATTGCAATCTACCTGCCGAGCGATCAGTTCATGCCCGTAGCCGACTTGAAAACTGGCTTTCGGCTCAGACTGACGCCTGGCAAGCTCCTGCCGAAACGTGAGAGCTTCGCAGAGAAGGTCCTTGCCGCTCTTTCAACGGAAACAGTGGCTCGCATCGAAGAGAAAAGCACCGAGCCGGATGCAAGCCAGATCTATCTGCTGCATCTCTCGCGTTTCCAGAACGATAGCACGACGCTCACAGGAACAAACCTCTTCACGCAGGATGTATATGTTCTCGAGTCCGATCCTGGGTTCTCGATGCGGTTCCGGTTCAATCAACGGAGCGGACTCCTGAGATTGGTCGGAACGACAGAGCGTAGTTACATCCGGGAGCGTTCCATCCGCCTGAGGACGCAGCTGCTGAAGGAAATCGGAAATCAAACGGAGTACACCAACAAGCTTGATCAGCTCTTTGCCTCAAGCGACTCACCTCGTCAACGGGACCTGCTCTTGGCTGAACTAAAGACCGAATTCTCCTACCGGCCCTATCCTGAGTGGGAAATCGCGTTTGGTACTGGAATCTCTCGGATCACGAATCGCTTCGGAGGGACGAATCCGACAGCAAACTTGAACGACCAGTTTCTTCGTTTGACGTACGCGTTCCTGGCCGCCGGCCAATTAAGGAGTGAGATCCAACGCGAGGAGGCAAGAATCTCGGACCAATCGACCACTGGGGTGGCCAACTATCCCTTCGAATTCACAAACGGGGAGGTCGTTGGCAAGACGTTGCTCTGGCGGCTTGCATTTGACTATAGGATTAGCCAATATCTACAGGTAACCCTCAACTACGATGGCCGTTCGGAGGGGGGACGACCTGCGGTACATACCGCTCGAGCGGAGGCTAGAGCGTTTTTCTAGGAATCTGACCGCCGTGCCGCAATTCCACAGGCACTGAAACAGCTTGAAATGCGTGGGGGCCCCACGTTGCGCTACAAGTGTGAGGACCTGATCATTCATGCCTTGCGCAGCTGAATTCGCTCTGCTCGTTCCAGTTCATCTCTGAAGTAAGAGTCTCAACAATGAAGATCAAAGAACATGTCTTTTCTGAGCGATCTTAATCAGGTCCAGCAAAACGCGGTCAAAGCTCTGAACGGCCCCGTGATGATTATTGCTGGGGCTGGAAGCGGGAAGACACGTGTCCTCACCTATCGAGTTGCCTATCTGATCAGTTGCGGCGTTCCACCGTACCAACTTCTGGCCCTGACGTTCACGAACAAGGCGGCCAATGAAATGAAGGAGCGTATCAGGAAGCTCGTCGGTGAAAAGGCTTCCGAAGTATGGATGGGAACCTTCCATTCCATGTTTGCCCGCATTCTGCGAAAAGAGGCTCCTCTGCTCGGTTACGATCGGTCCTTCACCATCTATGACTCGGACGATGCCGTCAGTGCTGTTCGGCGATGCATGGAGCGCGTGAATCTCTCTACGCAGCAAATACCGCCGCAGGCAGTCAGTTCCAGAATCAGCAGCGCAAAGAATCAGCTTATCATGCCAGGACAATATGCAGAGCTGGCGAGGGACAACCTCGACGAGAAAATCGGCATCGTGTACGAAGAGTATGTGAAGCTGCTTCAGCGCAGCAATGCAATGGACTTTGATGATCTCCTCGTGAAGCCCATCGAGCTTTTTCGAAAACACCCGGAGGTGTTGAAGAAATACCACCATCGTTTCAGATTTCTTCTGGTCGATGAGTTCCAAGACACGAACACGGCCCAGTATCAGGTCATCAAACTGCTGGCCCAGGATCACCAGAACATCTGTGTCGTTGGCGATGATGCCCAGAGCATCTATGCTTTCCGAGGAGCTGATATCAGGAACATTCTGGACTTCGCCAAGGACTATCCAACATGCAGCACCTTCCGACTGGAACAGAACTATCGGTCGACAAAGAACATCCTGGCTGCTGCCGATTGCCTGATCAAATTCAATGTTGATCAATTGCGAAAAGACTTGTGGACCGACAATGCGGTTGGTGACTCAGTTCGATTGCTGGACTGCATTGATGATCGGGATGAGGGGCATCAAATCTTGGCAGCTCTCCAGGAAGAGATCGTTGCGGAACAGCGAGCGCTCAAGGACTTTGCCATTCTTTATCGAACGAATGCTCAGTCGCGATCGCTTGAAGATGTGCTCCGGCGCAATGGCGTTCCCTATGAAATCGTTGGGGGCATCCGTTTCTACGAGAGGAAAGAAATCAAAGACGTGCTCGGGTATCTGCGGCTTCTCGTGAATCAAAAGGATGATGAGAGTTTCTTGCGAACAGTCAACTATCCAGGTCGCGGGATCGGCGACACGAGCATCGAAAAACTGCAGCAGTTCGCGCGGGAGCATAGTATCACGCTTTTCGATGCGTGCGGGCATATAGGAGAGGTCGAGGGCATCCTCGATCGGATCAAGAAGGCGATCGAACAGTTCAGGAAATTCATCGCGAAGTACATCTCACTCCGATCCAAAGTATCCTTGAGCGAATTGGCTCGTTCGATGGTGGATGAGCTTGGCATTCTCAAGGCCTACAAGGAGGAGGGTACAGCCGAAGCAATGGGGCGATGGGAGAACATCCAGGAACTGCTCTCTGCGATCACGGAGTTCAGCGATGAGCATCCGGACGGGACGCTCGAAGCGTTCCTCGAAGAGGTGTCCCTGGTGTCCGATATCGACACTTGGGATGATACTCGAAACGTTGTGACGTTGATGACCCTGCATTCCTCGAAGGGACTGGAATTCCCGGTCGTTTTCATTGCAGGGGTAGAGGAGGGGCTTCTCCCGTTCTATACGAACACGATTGAACGGCGCGAGCTTGAAGAGGAGCGTCGCTTACTCTATGTCGGGATGACGCGAGCACAGAAGAGACTGTTTCTTTCGAAGACTCAAATGCGTTATCGTTTCGGCGACGTGTCTTATGCATCGCCGTCGCGGTTTCTTGCCGAAATCGGAGAAGACAGGCTCGAAGTGCCAGAGACGAGACATGTTCGTGGCTCGATCCCCTCCGAGCGAGTGCATCGAGGCACAGCACGGACGCGGGGCGTGTCGGAGCGCAAGGAGGCAAAGGAGGAACTTTTCAATGCCGATGAGTCACCGAACTATGAGGACGAGAGCCAGGAAGAGTTTGAGATCAAACAGGGCGTGTATGTCCGCCACGAGATGTTTGGTCGTGGCAAGGTCGTGAGGGTATCAGGGAAGGGGGAGTCGATGAAGGTCGTTGTTGACTTCGACGACTACGGTGTGAAAAACCTTCTGGTGAAATTCGCCCGACTGCGTTCTGGCTAGTCCCGTTCCGGAAAATCATTCACTGAGGGATACTGGCTAATTCTGCAGTGTTTTCGAGCTTACCACAACAATACTCTGCAGGTAATCAGGATGGATGTAATGCGTGATGAGGGAGTTGAATTCAGGCACTTTTAGAGCTGGGACAATGATGTAGAGATCCGCCTGCAGGCCGCTGCTCGTGTCAAATTGGTCCAGAAATACGTTGTACTGCGTCAGGGCATGCTCCGTTTCAAAATCGCCTTCCCCCGTCTTAGCCTCACCGATAATCCAGCAATGGCGTTTTTCGTCGTACGCATAGATGTCAGGGGACTTGTTTTCTTGGTCGCCGTACCCGTTGTTGTGCAGAGGACGGGCGGGTGCAAAGCCTGGGATGCCGTCGGCTCCCAGAACGCGAAATCCTCTTTCCTTGAAGATGTCAAGAAGCTCTTGTATGAGTGCAGCGTGCTTCTCGGGATTGTTTCGAAAATGCATGATATCTCTCTGGAGTGTGACAACGGAAGCAAGTCTGCGACGGTAGTCTATGCTCCCGAGAGGATCTTCTGATAGTACTCTTCGTACCGACGAACGATCTTAGATGCGTCGAACTCAATCGCCCGTTGGCGCGCAGCATTGGCGAAGATCTGATATTTCGCAGTGTTGGAAAGGAGATCGATGGCGTACTTCGCCATCCGGTCGATGTCACCAATCTCCGCAATGTAGCCCGTCTGACCGTGGACCTGTAGCTCGGGCAAGCCGCCAACGCTTGATGAGATAACAGGAACCCCGCACGCCATCGCCTCGAGAGCAGAGAGTCCAAAACTCTCCGATTGGCTCGGCATCAGGAACAGGTCGGCGTTCGAAAGAATGTGTATGACATCGGTCTGCTTGCCGAGAAACTTGACATGCTCCTGTATCCCGAGTTCCCGGCTGAGACTTTCACACTGCGAGCGTTCGGGGCCATCGCCGACGAGCACCAGCTTCGATGGTACCTTCTTTCGAACTTCATCGAAGATGCGAATGGCATCAGGGACGCGTTTAACCATCCTGAAGTTTGAGGTATGGACAAGAATCTTCTCTCCCTCCGGAGCGATGTGCTTGCGGAACTCGTCTGGCTGACTACGACGATACTTCCTCGTGTCGACAAAATTCGGGATGACCTCGATGTCTTTCTCGATCCCGTAGTTGGTTAGTGTTTTCTCTTTCAGGAACCGTGAAACTGCTGTCACCCCATCGCTCCGCTCAATGCTGAATTTCATCACCGGGAGGAAGCTCGGTTCGAGCCCAACGAGGGTGATATCTGTGCCGTGGAGGGTTGTGATCACCTTGATGGTGGATGAAGCCAGCATTTCCTTTGCAAGGTACGCGCTCGTGGCATGAGGAATTGCGTAATGACAATGGAAGAGATCGAGTTTTTCGTACTTGGCGACTTCAACCATCTTGCTCGCCAGGGACAGTGTGTATAGCGGAAAGTCGAAAAGGGGATAGTTTGAGGTTTCAACTTCGTGAAACACGACGTTGTCCATAAAGCCCGTGAGGCGCATGGGAAGGGCATAGCTTATGAAATGAACGGAATGGCCTTTCTCTGCGAGCGCCTTCCCGAGTTCGGTTGCGACGACGCCGCTGCCGCCGTACGTGGGATAACATGTAATTCCGATGTTCATGGTGGTCCCCTTTCCAGAGGCAAGTTAGCTAGAAGTGGCCGAAGAAACAAGGAATGGTGAATTCTGGTCATCCAAGTGGTTTGGAAATGCTTGGAATCGATAGAAATAAAAAGTCTCCACTTGTTTTGAGAACAGCGTGGCCTGGAAAACTGAACTTCTGGTTTTTGGTGATAAGATTCGAGGGCCACACGACAAAGTCCCAAATTCAAGTACTGTGTGCTGTGCAGATGGAGAAGTCGACCGACCAGCAGGGATCTGGCGTGGTGCAGAAGATTTGAAGCCGGGATTGGGAAAAAGAACCAAGGAAGTAGCGCAGGTGGGATTGGTTTGTGAGGATCAGGGAACGATTCGTGTCTGCCCGTTGTTTAACAAGTGAGTTCAATGAGGCTCGAGTTTTAAGTTTTGGCTTGACTTGAACGGAGTTATATCGTTATATTAGTGTATTCAGCGAGGGAAAAGCCTTGATTTTTTTTGGACGTAACTAGGACTTGCCAGGGTCGTATATTATGCTCCAACTATCGAAAAAGGTGGAATACGGTCTCATCGCCTTACGGCATATGGCGATGAAACCAGCGGGTACATCGTTACGACGAAGGAACTCGCAAAGGAGAATGGTCTGCCCTACGAGCTGCTCGCGAAAATCCTCCAGAAGCTGGCTCGCGCCGGCGTTGTGCGATCGCTGCAGGGGGTGAAAGGTGGCTACACACTCGTACGCAGACCGGAAGAACTGAAAGTCGCCGCAATCATCGGAATCATTGAAAACTCGAAGCCGATGGTTGCGGAGTGCTACACAGACGGACCTGAGGGTTGTTACCTCTTCTACAACTGCACCATCAGGCGACCCCTGGGAAAGCTCCAGAGAAACCTCAACGCCCTATTTGACAAGATGACAGTTCGAGAAATCATATAACCAAATCAATTCCTTCTCACGATGTCTCTATGCCACAGAATCTGAACGATCTCATTACAAACAAGGAAGAGTTTCTTCGCTTTTTGAAGACGAAGACGCAATTGTTCCACCAATCGAATGTCTTCTTCCGCGATTTCCAGGTACGGAATTATTTCATACGCTAAGGCAAGATCCAAGAATGTTGGATACGCCGAAGCAGAGGAGTTAGCGGGGCAACTCATAACGTCCCTTGAATCAGCAGGCATTCTTAAGCTTATCAAGGCGGGTTCATGGATGCTGCTATATCCCGAATTCAGGAAACCCTCAGAGAAACCGGAAGTCCCCGCAAAGCCTGTCGCGTCTGCAGGTGCTCCGAAAGCGCCTGCTGCTCCGCAAAGCACGGCGACGTTGCAGGGACCTCCATCAGCATCACAGCAATCGAATGATTAGGCGGGCGGAGATTCGTCCAAAGCAGAAGGGTCTTGATAGAATACTACGATGAGCACAGAATCCAATACCATAGAGCAGCTTGCGAATCAGGAGTACAAGTGGGGTTTTGTAACTGACATCGAAGCGGATGCAGCTCCGAAGGGATTGAGCGAAGGCATCATCCGTTTCATTTCCGCGAAGAAGAAGGAACCTGAGTGGCTTCTCGAGTGGCGCCTGAAAGCGTATCGGCACTGGCTGACGATGACAGAGCCTCGGTGGCCGAATGTGAAGTACAACGTCATCGACTACCAGGACATCGTCTACTACTCGGCTCCGAAGCAAAAAAAAGTTCTCAAGAGCCTCGACGAGGTTGATCCTGAACTGGTGCGGATGTACGAGAAGCTCGGGATATCCTTGCAGGAGCAGGAGCGGCTCAGCGGCGTTGCAGTCGACGCCGTGTTTGACAGTGTATCGGTCGCCACAACATTTAAGGGGAAACTGAAGGAACTCGGCATCATCTTTTGCTCATTCTCTGAAGCAGTCCAAAATCACCCTGATCTTGTCCGCAAGTACCTCGGCTCGGTAGTGCCCGCAAACGACAACTTTTTCGCTGCCCTCAACTCTGCCGTCTTTAGTGATGGATCGTTCTGCTATATCCCGAAGGGTGTGCGCTGTCCGATGGAGCTATCAACGTCCTTCCGAATCAATGCGGCTGACACGGGCCAGTTTGAACGGACACTGATTGTTGCTGAAGAGAATTCTTACGTCAGTTATCTGGAAGGGTGTACAGCACCGATGCGTGACAATAATCAGCTCCATGCTGCCGTCGTGGAGTTGATCGCTGTCGGTCGGAATGCACAAATCAAATACTCGACCGTTCAGAATTGGTATCCTGGCGACAGGCAGGGGAAAGGCGGTATCTACAACTTCGTCACGAAACGAGGCAAGTGTATCGGTACGAATTCGAAGATCTCGTGGACGCAGGTTGAGACGGGGTCGGCCATAACCTGGAAATACCCAAGCGTCCTGCTGCAGGGAGACAATTCGGTGGGGGAGTTCTACTCGGTGGCGGTTGTGAACAACTACCAGCAGGCGGATACCGGCACGAAAATGATCCACATTGGCAAGAATACACGGAGCACCATTGTTTCTAAGGGTATTTCCGCGGGTCGTGGACAAAATTCCTATCGTGGCTTGGTGGACGTAAAGAAGGGGGCAACGAACTCGCGGAATTTCTCGCAGTGTGACTCGCTTCTTCTGGGCGACAAGTGCGGGGCGCATACGTTCCCGTACATCGAGGTGAAAAACAGGTCCTCCAAGGTCGAGCACGAGGCATCAACGTCGAAAATCGGCGAAGATCAGATATTCTACTGTAAGCAACGAGGACTTTCAACGGAAGACGCGGTCAACTTGATCGTGAATGGATTCTGCAAAGAGGTGTTTCGCGAACTGCCGATGGAATTTGCAGTGGAAGCGCAGAAGCTCCTCGGCGTGAGCTTGGAAGGTAGTGTTGGCTAATCGGTCCAATGGACAACTTTGTCACAATTCTTTATTCAAGGGATAGAAACGATGTTAGAGATTCGAAATCTGCACGCAAGTATTAATGGAACGGAGATTCTCAACGGCATCAACCTGAAGGTCGATGCCGGCGAAGTGCATGCAATTATGGGCCCGAATGGTTCCGGGAAAAGCACCCTTGCTCAGGTCCTCGCCGGCCGTGATACCTATGAGGTGACGCGGGGTGAAGTGATCTACGAAGGGAAGGATCTCCTGGCGATGGACCCGGAAGAGCGTGCCCGTGAGGGTGTTTTTCTTGCGTTTCAGTATCCGGTCGAAATACCCGGCGTCAACAATACGTACTTCCTCAAAGCAGCGCTCAATGCAGTCAGGAAGCACAAAGGATTGGAAGAACTCGATGCCGTGGATTTCCTGCAGCTTGTCAAAGAGCGCACGAAGCTTGTCGAGATCGATGAGAGTCTTCTGAGCAGGCCCGTCAATGAGGGCTTCTCGGGCGGCGAGAAGAAGCGTAACGAGATCTTTCATATGGCGGTCCTTGAGCCGAAGCTTGCGATTCTGGATGAAACAGATTCCGGCCTCGATATCGATGCCTTGCGAATCGTTGCCGACGGAGTCAACAAGCTTCGCAGGAAAGAAAATGCCATTGTCGTCGTAACGCATTATCAACGATTGCTGAACTATATCGTCCCTGACTTTGTACATGTGCTTATCGACGGTCGCATCGTGAAATCCGGGAGCAAGGACCTGGCGCTGCAATTGGAGGAGAAGGGGTACGACTGGGTGAAGGATGAAGTTGACCGTACGGTTGTCCACGCCTAGGAATGCGAGATCCTCATGAAATCCATGAATACACCAAGCGACTGGTATTCTTCACACTTCAAGACCTTTGAGCAGACGCTCAACGGCGAATCGAAGTCGAGTCTTCACCAGCTTCGGCGGGAAGCGCTGGCAAGGTTTTATGACGTAGGTTTTCCAACGACTCGCCACGAGGAGTGGAAATACACCAACGTTGCGCCGATTGCAAAGGTTGATTTCAAACCAGTGCTCCAGTACGAAACAGCGGGAATTACGCAGGAGAACATCGACCAGTTTTCACTTGGCACGCGTCACCAACTCGTGTTCATCAACGGACATTATTCGCGTGAGTTTTCGACGGTCACCTCGCTTCCGGAGGCAACATACTGTGGATCACTTGCTGCGGCTACGAAGGCGTCCGATGAACGATTGCAGCGGCACCTGGGAAAGCAGGTCAAAGTAGACGAGACGCCTTTTGTATCGCTGAACACAGCTTTCCTGAGAGATGGTGCTTTCATCTTCATCCCGGAGGGTGCTGTTCTTGAGGAATCCATCCATCTGTTGTTCATTGCCGCTGGTTCTGAACACGCACTGATCACGCCGAGAAACCTCGTCGTTCTTGGCAATGGAAGTCAGGCGTCCATCATCGAAAGTTATGTCTCCTTAACGAAGACGCCGTATCTGATGAACGCCGTGACCGAGATTGCGACCGGCGACCACGCAATTCTGGAACACGACAAGCTGCAACACGAAAGCCTCGGTGCGTTCCACGTGGCAATGATTCACGCACGCCTAGGCGCAAAGACAAATTTTACTTCAAATTCTGTCGCCATCGGCGGCTCGATTGTGCGGAACAATGTGAACGCGATCCTGGATGCCGAGGGAAGCGAGTGCACCTTGAACGGCCTTTCGCTGGGAACGGGTACGCAGTTGATCGATAATCACACCACGATCGAGCATGCGAAACCAAACTGTACAAGCCATGAACTGTACAAGTCTATTCTCGATGGCAAGTCGAGGGGTGTGTTCAATGGCAAGATTTTCGTGCGCGAACAAGCACAGAAGACAGACGCCAAGCAGACGAACAAGACCCTGCTGCTTTCTGATGAGGCTACGGTCGACACGAAGCCTCAACTGGAGATCTTTGCCGATGATGTAAAGTGTACCCATGGAGCAACGGTGGGGCAGCTCGATCCGGAACAGATATTTTACCTGCGATCACGCGGCATCGATGAAATGATGGCCCACGATATCTTGACCTTGGCGTTTGCCAGCGAGGTGGTCGACCGGGTGCATGTCGAGCCATTGAGGCGATATCTGGAAACGTTGGTTCATCAGCGGCTCGATGAAGGGCGAAGGAACTGAAGACTCATGAGCGCGCAGCGAAATATCCTCGCTCCCCAGAGAATCGCGATGAATTATGACGTCGAGAGGATACGGGAGCAATTCCCGATCCTCAGGGATACGGTACACGAGAAAAGGCTGGTGTACCTTGACAACGCTGCGACGACGCAGAAGCCGTATGTTGTGATCAATGCGCTCGACGATTACTATCGGCATCTCAATTCGAATATCCATCGCGGCGTTCACCATTTGAGTGAACAAGCCACGCTGGCATACGAGCATGTTCGCGAGCAGGTACGATCATACCTCAACGCTGCGACGACAAAAGAGGTCATCTTTGTGAGGGGCACAACGGAGGCCATAAACCTCGTTGCCGGCAGTTTCGGGCGCGGCTTCGTGAAATCTGGTGATGAAGTGGTGATTTCTGCAATGGAGCACCACTCAAATATCGTTCCATGGCAGATGCTATGTGAAGGGACAGGAGCAAAACTCAGAGTTGCCCCTATTGATGATCGAGGGGAGATCATCACTGAGGAATTCGAGAATGTGCTCAATGAGCGAACGAAGATCGTCGGGCTAACGCATGTGTCGAACGCGCTTGGCAGTGTCAATCCGATCAAGCTGCTGATTGGTCTTGCGCATCGGCACGGTATTCCGGTGCTGGTCGACGGTGCACAGGCCGTCCCACATTTCCGTGTGGATGTCCGCGAGCTTGATTGCGACTTCTACGCCTTCTCTGCGCATAAGATGTACGGACCGACTGGCATAGGAGTCCTGTACGGCAAGCAGCATATCCTTGATTCGATGCCCCCTTACCAGGGTGGCGGTGACATGATTCGATCGGTAACATTTGAGAAAACGCTGTTCAACGACCTGCCGCATAAATTCGAGGCCGGCACCCCCAGCATCGCTGATGGCATTGGATTCGGCGCAGCTCTCGACTTTCTGCAATCCCTCGACTGGCCAGCCGTTGTGAACTACGAGCGTGATTTGCTCACCTACGCAACGCAGGAGGTTTCCGGAATCCCGGGCGTCCGGATTATCGGCACGGCAAAGGAAAAGGCGGGCGTGATTTCGTTTGTCATGGACGATGTCCATCCCCACGACATTGGCACGATCCTGGATCAAGAGGGGATCGCCGTTCGTACAGGGCATCATTGTGCTCAGCCGGTGATGCAGCGATTCCGGATCCCGGCGACCGTTCGGGCTTCGTTTGCGCTCTACAACACTAGACAGGAAGTCGATGATTTGGTGCGCGGAATTAATAAGGTGAAAAAGGTGTTCCACTAATGTCTGATCTTCGTGCGCTGTACCAGGAAATCATCCTGGATCACAATAAGAACCCGAGAAACTTCAAAAAGATCGAGGGTGCAAACAGGACTCTCGAAGGTTACAATCCGCTTTGTGGAGATCATTACACCCTGTATATGAACGTGGAGAATGGTACCATCACGGACATTGCATTTGTAGGATCGGGTTGTGCGATCTCGAAGGCGTCAGCATCGGTGATGACGACGCTCCTCAAAGGGAAGAAGACGGAAGAGGCGCAGAGGCTTTTTGAGACGTTTCACAAGCTTGTGACGGGTGAGTTGAAGGATGTGAGCTATGAGACGCTAGGCAAGCTTGCGGCGTTTGCCGGGGTAAGCGAGTTTCCTGCTCGAGTGAAATGCGCCAGCCTCGCCTGGCACACAATGAGAAACGCCCTGGAGGCGAAAACGCAGGCCGTGTCGACAGAGTAACGAAGCACTATGAGCAAGAACCACAGTTCAGGAGATTGATGTCTATGCCGGAAATCATCGCCGAGGTTCAAGCAGATTCATCAGAGGTGGTCACGATCACGTCACGAGCTGCTCAGGAGATCCGGAAGATCAAAACGGATAACAGTATCCCTGAGTCTCACGCGCTCCGGTTAGGCGTGAAAGGTGGCGGTTGTTCAGGCATGACATACGTCCTGGCATTCGACGAGAATGCACGGGAACGCGACGCAATCTATCACATCGAGGGTTTAAAGGTCTTCGTCGATCCGAAGAGCCAGTTCTATCTTTCTGGGACCACGCTCGATTTTTCAGACGGACTTAGTGGCCGCGGCTTTGTGTTCAACAATCCGAACGCGGCTCGCACGTGTGGATGCGGTCATTCATTTGGTGTCTGACCAAAGGACTCAGTCAATGGACGAGAACCAAGCGGCACAGAATGAGAAGCAAACAGCTCCTGCTTTTGAGCCGACGGAGGTTCAGGTTGGCAGCAGGTTGGTATCTGTGGAATCAGATCTTGAAGCAAGAATCTGGCAGGCATTGAAGGAGTGCTATGACCCGGAGATTCCTGTCAATATCGTCGACCTGGGGCTCGTGTATGATATGAAGGTTGACAACGAGATCCCTGATGAAGCAAATGTCTTTGTGACGATGACGCTGACAGCGCCAGGTTGTGGGATGGGTCCAATGATTGCAGCTGATGTCCGCCGGCGAGTGCAAAACGTCCATGGAGTGCGAAATGTTCGTGTGGATTTGGTATTTGACCCCATGTGGAATCCAAGCATGATGTCGGAAGCTGCGAAGCTGATGCTTAATTTTGGCTGATGAAACAGAAAGTGTGAACTCAATCTATACTACTCAACATAATGAAGGAAAGAAGCAATGGCGTACGAATGGAAATTCACCCCCCGTCCTTATTCTGATGAAGAGGCAAAGAAACTTCTGACGAATGTCGTGAGTGCTGAGACCACAGACTGGCACTACAATACACATCACAAGGGATATGTCACGGCCCTCAACAATATCGAGAAGGCGCTCGAAGGAGCCGATCGTGCCGCCGCCAATGGCAACTACAGCGTGATCGGAGAGTTGAAGAGAAGATTTACCTGGAACCACGCTGGAGCACTCCTCCATGATATCTACTGGGAAGTACTGGGTGGTGACGGAGACCCCAACAAAGGCCCGGAAGTAAAAGCAGCAATCGAGAAAGAGTTTGGAACGTTTGATGCATGGAAGGCGGATTTCAAAGCCAGCTCGATATCCGCGAAGCTCAGCGGCTGGGGTCTCTTGGTGTTCGACCGACTCTATTCAGGACGGCTTCTGAACGTGACGGTTGATGAGCACCAATACGGTGCTATTTGGGGAGGCGTGCCGCTGATTTCTTGCGATGTCTTTGAACATGCTTACTACCACAAGGATGGTCCCGCTCGTGCCAAGTATATTGATAACTTCCTCGCGAATTTGCATTGGGGGAGAATCAACGAGCGATACAAGAAGTACGTTTCAGGAAGATAAGCGGATTGCCAGCATCAAGGAAGGGGCCGGAGAATACTTCGGCCCTTTTTCATTTATAGTTTGCTCAGCGTCGAACTATTTGGTACCATGGACCGTGGAGACGAACCGCGTACATACTACGGGAAGATGATGCCAGGGACTTCAGCTCGCCGGTGCATGCTTCTCCTGATTCTTGCCCTTGTGTTTTCCGACACGTCCTCGTTTGCTCAGTCGAAAACCGAGAGGGAATTCGCTCGTGAGGTGTCCACAACGCGCCTGCTTGCTCAAGTCCGGGATCTTGTCAGATTCGGGCCACGAACCGGCGGGACCCTCTCCGGTGAGAAGGCGTCATCCTACGTCCTTCGGAAATTCAGAGATGCCGGTTACAAACCTGTTATTCAGAAGGATCCGCCGCGACTGGCTTTCAGCTTCAAAGAATGGAGACTGCGCGTTGTCGAGCCGAAGGAACTGCGCGGTCTGATAAATCATGAATGGCTTGGACCGTATTCTCCCTCTGTTCCAAATACGAAATCCGAGCTCGTAAGCTTGACCGAACCTGAGAAAGCGTCAGCGTCAGATGTTCGCGGCAAAGCAGTCCTCGTGACGAGCTCACCCGAGCGCAAGATCTATCGACGACTGGCACAGTATGGGGCCACATGCGTTCTGTTGATTTCACCTCACTTGGAGGGTGCATACTCCGACTGTGCGCTCATTTCCGATCTTGAAGCCTCTTTTAAAAATCCAATCCCTCTTTTTAACCTATCCTGGGACAATGGTTCGCAGCTGACGACAGCATTGAAGGATAGCCAGAGGGTTGTTGTGGTATTTTCAGCGCAAACATCAGTTGACTCAGCACGACCCAGAACAGTCATCGCGACGCTCGATGGGGAAACCGAACAATACTATCTTATCTGCGCTCACGGCGATTCAGATTCTGGTGGCCCCGGCGCTGACGACAATGCATCAGGGGTCTCCGCCGTCCTCGAGACTGCGAGGGTTTTGAAGGAATTGGTCCGGTCAAATCGTTTGCCCGCACCAAAAGCATCAATCAGGTTTGCGGTGTGGGGGACAGAGGGCTTTTCCACCGAGAACTATGTCTCATTGCACGCTCACGAGCTCAAGAAGATCCTCGGGGTTCTCAATCTGGATGAGGTTGGGACGGGGGCGGCTCGTGATTGTCTATACTTTGAATCGAACGACGTATCGTACAACGAACCGCTTCTTCGAGCACTTGAGCGCATCGGCGAAGAGTATGTGGGAAAGAAAGGATTCTGGTCTGAAGCGACGACGAATCCCTCGCAGGGTGGGACTGATTCCTATGTGTTCTTTCCGAGTTCCTTGCGCAGGCTCAAGGTCCCGGACACGAAGATCCCTTCTGTGACGATCTACACTGGTGCCTGGAATGAGTTGAAGCCGATACCTCAGACGCCAGGATGGCACTCCAAGGCGTGGCATGGGCCCGCAGATACAGTCTATGTGGACTACTCAGCATACTACCACTCGTCGATGGACGTTCCAGAGTTGACGACAGAGAAGGAGCCATACAATATGGTAGGGGCGGTCAAGGCGATAGGCATTGCCCTGCTTCGGCTGGCGTGGGACCACCAAGAGTGATTTGTTGAATATCTTTCCGGACATTTGTCATAAGCACAATGGAAGATAAAAATGCTGAGAAAAATGCGGACGCTTTTAATTCCGAGACGAGTTGCAGGGTACCGATCGTACCATTATTGGCGGTACCTGCGTGAATTGCGGTACCCTGCTTGAGAGTCGGAAGTGCAAGTTGATTTGTCCCAAGTGTGGATTCTACCATTCCTGCAGTGAACCCTGATGGCTCGAGTGCGTTTTCTTTTCTGCAACCGTATTATGGTGAATCACAGCGCTACCAGAATGTCATAACTCTTCAACGATGTTGTTAATCTCATGGCTTTGGGAACGAAACGTCTTCGTCTGGCATTCCAATCGGGAGAGTACGATCTATCCTCGCGCACTCATCTGATGGGTGTCCTCAACGTCACGCCTGATTCGTTTTCAGATGGAGGCAAGTACTTTGACGTGGGAAGCGCAGTCGCTCGAGGCCGTCAGATGGCGGAGGAGGGAGCTGATATCGTCGATATCGGAGGCGAATCAACTCGGCCGGGCTCTGAGCCTGTGTCGGAAGAGGAGGAAATTCGAAGGGTCGTTCCAGTCATCGAGCGCATGTCTCGGGAATTGAACATCCCCTTGTCGATCGATACCTACAAGTCGCGCGTGGCGAAGGCAGGCCTTCTCGCCGGTGCTTCGATCGTGAATGACATCAGCGGTCTCACGTTCGATCCGTCGATGATTGACGTGGTTTGTGAGCATCACGCCACCCTTGTCATCATGCATATCCAGGGAACGCCGAAAACGATGCAGGCACATCCTCATTACAGCGACGTCGTTCGCGAGGTATATGAATTCTTGCAGGGGCAGGCGGACATCGCAAAGGAACGCGGGGTCGAACAGATCATTCTTGACCCCGGCCTAGGATTCGGCAAAGAGCTCGAGCACAACCTGGACCTGATGAGAGGACTTGAGGTATTCACGAAATTGGGTTATCCTATTCTCGTCGGGCCTTCTCGGAAATCGTTCATTGGCAAAATCCTCGATCTTCCTGCTGACCAAAGGGTAGAAGGAACTGCTGCTGCCGTTACCGCTTGCATCCTGCGAGGAGCGAACATCGTGCGTGTGCACGATGTCGGAGAAATGAAGCGTGTTGCGCTGATGGCCGATGTTCTCAAGAATAACTGAGCGACATCATGGCAGCCGTCGTCATCCCTGCATATAATGCTGAGGCCACGATAGGATCGTTGCTCGGAAGTCTGCCCGCAGTAATTGAGAAAGAGTCCGTCGTTGTCGTCGATGATGGTTCTTCGGACAACACAGGGTTCATCGCGTCGGAGTGGGGGGCGGTGGTGATTCGGCACGACGTCAACCAAGGAAAGGGAGCCGCCCTGAGAACGGGGATCGACTATGTGCTTCGGTCCAAAGTCGCTGAGTCCGTCATCACCATGGATGCGGATCTGCAGCACAACCCGGCGGAGATCCCACAGTTTCTCTCGAGGGGTGAGCGTGGTGGTGTTGATATGATTGTGGGTTACCGAAAGCGGCTGGGCAGCGGCATGCCGATTCACCGGGTACTGTCGAACGTGATAACCTCTTCGCTGGTTTCGGCCCGAACCGGGATGGCGATTCGGGACAGTCAATCGGGCTATCGCTGGATATCCACGAAAGTGCTGCAGGAAATAACCATAGAATCGGATGGGTATGAGGCTGAGACAGAAATGCTCATCAAAGCGGCGCGCAAAGGCTTCCGCATCGACTTTGTGCCAATCGCCACAATCTATGGAAATGAACGAAGTCATATGACACATTGGAAGACAACGATGCGATTTCTTCGAGTCCTGATGAAGGAGTACTGATGGGCCGTTTTGAAGAAGAACGCCGGGAGATGATCGAGCTCCTCAGGAGCCGTGGGATCGACGATGAACGTCTCCTGCAGGCAATGGGAAAAATCGAGCGACATCTGTTTGTATCAGAACCTTTCGTCAACCGCTCATACGATGATACCGCGCTTCCGATCGCCAAGCAGCAGACGATCTCCCAGCCGTATACCGTTGCTTTCATGACACAGGAGCTATCGGCCAGACCGGGAGCAAGAATCCTGGAGGTGGGCACCGGCTCTGGTTACCAGGCAGCAATTCTGGCTGAGATGGGATGTAAGGTCTATACGATTGAACGGCACGTCGATCTACTGCTGCAGGCGCGGAAGATGTTTGAAAGGCTGGGGTATCGCATTGGATCAAAAGCAGGAGATGGGACGATCGGGTGGTCTGAGTTTGCTCCATACGACGGGATTATCGTAACGGCAGCCGCCCCGAATGTGCCGGAGCCATTGCTGCAGCAACTGGCGGATGATGGTCGTCTCGTCATCCCCGTTGGTGATATGGACATACAGGATCTGCACGTCATCATTCGTACAGGCGAGTCCTTTGAGAAGAAGGAAATCAGAGGATTCAAGTTTGTCCCCCTCATCGGCAAGAAGGGCTGGAACGGGCAATAGTCGAACTTTCTACTCCTCGTGATGCCACACAAGCAGCATTCACAGTCATTGACACCTCCCCGAATCCTTGCACTTGTCGGACCTACTGCGTCAGGAAAAACTCCTCTTTCCTTGTTTCTCGCTCAGATGCTCGACGGAGAAATCGTCTCAGCCGACTCTCGACAGATCTACAAGTTTCTTGATATCGGTACCGCTAAGCCGACCCGATCTGAGAGACGGCGAATCGTTCATCATTTCATCGACATTTTGGATCCCAAAGAGAACTACAGTGCTGGCCAATACGGGGCGAATGCCAGGAAGGTCATTGGAGAGATCATCAAGCGTGGGAAGTTGCCGATCATTGTCGGTGGTTCCGGTCTTTACGTGAAGGCTGTGATCGATGGATTGTTCGATGGACCCGGGAAGGATGCCGAAATTCGTGAGCGACTGGAAGAACAGGTTCGGTCGGAAGGCATTGAATCGCTTGTCACAGTGCTTCGCCAGGTTGATGCCTTGGCTCTCCAGAACATGAAGGAAGTGACGCCGCGCAGAGTTATACGCGCTCTCGAGGTCTATTATGTCACTGGCAAGCCCATCTCTGAGTTCCATGCTGAGCAGGAATCAAGACCTGACTTCGATGCTGTTCAGCTCGCTTTTAAGTGGGAGAGGAAAGATCTCTACGCGCGCATCGATCAACGTGTCGACAGAATGATTGCTGATGGGTTGGTCGATGAGGTGCGCGGCCTGGCTGGAAAGGGCTACGCAAGGCACCTCAACGCTCTCAATACCGTGGGCTACAAAGAGGTATTCGATTTTCTGGAAGGCCTCATAGATCTGACAGCGATGGCTCATCTCATCAAGCGCAACTCAAGGAGATTCGCGAAGCGGCAAATGACCTGGTTTAACGCTGACAGACGAATTCGGTGGATACCGATGACTGTGGGGAGAGACTATCCATCTCTAGCTCATGAAGTAGCTGGCGCGTTTCGGGCACATGTCAAAGAGCGCTAGCACCGAACATCCTCGTTGCTTTTCGGACATTTGTTGCCTATATTCGCTGAGTAAGATTTAGCTCGGGGCGTGGCGCAGCCTGGCTAGCGCGCTTGGTTCGGGACCAAGAGGCCGTGGGTTCAAATCCCACCGCCCCGACGACGCCAGCAAAACTCTCATTTCCTGCCTGCGGCTTTTCTTCCTCAACCCCAACAGAAGCTTGGACGCCAGTTTCATTGAAACTCGTCCCATTTTGTGGTAATTTCTTAAAAGGATTGCCTTCATGGACACGCCATCCAATATCATCGCAATCGTTGGACGCCCAAGCGTTGGGAAATCGACGTTGTTCAATCGCATCCTCGGTGTTCGTGAGGCGATCGTTCACGACGTGCCCGGTGTTACGCGTGACCGGAAATATGCCGAAGCGGAATGGGCTGGCCACCACTTCACCATCATCGATACGGGCGGTTTCGTACCCGATTCTGAGGACGTTTTCGAACGCGCAATCCAAGAACAAGCGCAAATCGCAATAGAAGAGGCAGATGCTGTTGTTTTTCTTGTCGACGCCCTTACTGGTATTACGCCGATCGATACGCTCATAGCGAACGTTCTCCGAAAGTCCAGGAAACCCATATTTCTTGTCGTGAACAAGATCGATTCTGCGAGGCGGGAGATTGATGCAAACGAATTCTTCGAGCTTGGCCTTGGCGATCCCATCACGATCTCTGCCCTTGGGGGGCGTCAGATCGGCGATTTTCTGGATGCGGTGACGTCTGCTTTCAAGAAAAATGCTGTCGAGGAGGCGGATCAGGCGAGATTGCGCATAGCGGTCGTTGGGAAACCGAACGTTGGAAAATCCTCCCTCGTGAATGCACTTCTTGGCAAGAAACGGCTGGTTGTGACAGATATCCCTGGGACCACAAGGGATGCAGTCGACTCAATATTGAAATACAATCGCGAGGAATTCATTCTTGTCGACACCGCCGGCCTGAGGAAAAGGAGAAGGATATCTGAGAGTGTCGAGTTCTATAGTGCCCTGCGGACTCTTCGGAGTATCGAGAGGTGTGATGTTGCCCTTATCCTCGCTGATGCAAAACGCGGTTTTGATGTCCAGGATCTGCATATCGTCGAATCCGCAATGCAGCGGCACAAGCCCTCTCTGATTGCGGTCAATAAATGGGATCTGGTCGAAAAAGAAACGAACACGGCAAGGCAGTATGAGGTCTTTCTCAAAAAGGAACTCGGATTGCACGACCACATTCCGGTGATGTTCGTTTCTGCTCTGACGAAGCAGCGCATCCACAAGTTGATCGACCGCGCGAAAGTCCTCTTCGAAGAATACTCCAAGCGCATCGATACGAGCGAGCTGAATGAGGTTCTCTTGCCGGAGATTGAACACTATCCGCCGAAGTCATCCAGCCCGAAAGAGATTAAGATCAAGTACATCTCGCAGGTGAAGAGCGGGCCGCCGGTTTTCGCCTTCTTCTGTAATGAGCCAACACTCGTTGAGGAATCCTATAAGCGATTCCTCGCGAACAAGTTGAGGGAACATTTTGGATTCGAAGGTGTTCCCCTCATGCTTTCCTTCAAAAAGAAATAGAACACTATTTGTTTAGAGACGTCATATGAAAAATCTCATCATTATTCGTCACCCCCTCGTTCAACGTGATGTGACGCTTCTGCGCGACAAGAGGACACCGAGCAATCAGTTCAGGGCGATACTGCGGCGTATGTCCACACTCATGGCGTTCGAGGTGACACGGGAACTGCCGCTTCGTTCAACGACGGTAACGACTCCTCTGGCGAAAACCAAAGGAAGTGTGCTGGCGCGCCCGGTGGTTCTTGTACCAATCTTGAGGGCGGGCCTCGGACTTGTCGGTGGGTTCGTGGAGGTATTGCCTGATGCTCGGGTTGGACATATCGGCCTCTATCGTGATGAGCAAACGCTCAAGCCGGTCGATTACTACTTCAAGGTGCCTCGGAATATCAAAGAGGCGCTTGTCTTTTTGCTCGATCCGATGCTCGCAACGGGAGGAAGCACCTCTGCCGCGGTGACTTACCTGAAGAATCGCGGAGCGAAGACGCTGGTTTGCGTGACGTTGGTGGCTGCTCCAGAAGGAGTGCGGAAGGTCCTTCATGAACATCCTGATGTGCGTATCTACACCTGCGCTCTCGATGAAAAACTGAATTCAAAAGGCTACATCATGCCAGGGTTGGGTGATGCCGGCGACAGAATATTTGGAACGGAATAAAGGGTTGTCGTGCGCGCTATAAGCGTGGGTCTCATCATAACATTGTCCGTTGCTTTCATGGGAAACGCTCAGACGCGGCTTCCTCAGGCGTCTCTTCATTTGCTGGTATCACAAGGCATTGAACTTTCGTGGCAGCAGAAGTATGAGGAAGCTGACTCTGTGTTCCAGGAGGTCCTGCGGGATTTCCCGAATCATCCGGCAGGTTACATCTATAGGGCGGGGGTCATGCAATCGAAAGCACTCGACTACGAGAGGAACATCGATGTCCCGCCGTTCGATTCCTTGATCGAATTGGGGAAGAACAAGGCGAAAGCTATGATTGAGCGAGGGGAGGATCCGGCTTGGGGGTATTTTTTTATCGGGACAGCTGAGGGCTACGATTCATATGCCCGCGTGTATCGGGGCGACTGGTTTGGAGGCCTCATGAGGGGACTTGCTTCAGTATCCGCGTTCAAAGACGCTCTCAAAGCAGACAGCGCGATGTATGACGCCTGTGCGGGCATCGGGGCATTCTACTACTGGAGAAGCCGGAAGACAGAGCATTTCAACTGGCTGCCGTTCGTTGGCGATGATCGTCCTGAGGCCTATGTTCTTCTCAACAAGTCGGTTGACCATGGCCTGTATAATCGATACACAGCACTCAGTATGCTTGTCACGATTTATATCGACGCAGGCGAACATGAAAAAGCGGTGGAGGCTGCGCGTTCGGGGCTGCAACAGTGTCCTGCCAATCGCACCTTCTTGTGGGGACTTGCAACCGCTTTGCACAAGATGGGGGCGTTTGCCGAAGCGGCACAGGCCTACCAGACGCTCCTGGCCGCGATCATCGACGATCGAGAGAAAAACCACTACAACGAAACCGTATGCCGGCTCAACCTGGCCAAAGTCAGAATGGAGCTTGGTGAGGGCGCCGAAGCGAAAAAGCAATTGGAGACCATTCTGCGGTTTCGCGAAGATGAATTTCTCCCTCACCTGAAGAGTCGCGTGCAAGACAAACTGGAGCAATGCAGGCTGCTTCTGGCAAAGCTTTCCGAAAATCGCTAGGCCGTAGAACGAAGGCAGACTCGTTGCCTTGACATTGACGCCGCGATGCATATATTCAAAGGAAATACTCTCGTAGCAACACGTCATGATTGATCCGCAGTTCAAAGACAAGCTGGATGACCTGCTCGAGGTCTGCCGCAAGAACCTCCGTGCGGTCGACGAGGATCTGATCACCCGCGCCTTCACCATAGGCTTGAACGCCCATAAGAACGATCTCCGGGCCTCGGGGGAGCCGTACTTTTCTCACCCGTACGAAGTAGCGATGATCGTAGCGAAGGAAATCCCTCTCGACGATGTTTCCGTCGCGAGCGCTCTGCTCCACGATGTTGTCGAGGATACGACATTCGATCTGAAAGACATCCGCGCGGAGTTCGGCGATAGCGTGGCAGATATTGTCGACGGTGCGACGAAGATCACGGACATCTTTCGGAGCCACGAAGTTACCCAGGCAGAGAGCTATCGGAAGCTCTTGCTTTCGATGGTGAATGACATCCGGGTGATGCTCATCAAGTTCGCGGATCGTCTGCACAATATGCGCACGCTCGAATATCTTCCCGTCGAGAAACAACAGCGGCTCGCCAAGGAAACGCTTGATATCTACGCTCCGTTTGCACATCGGTTCGGCCTCGCAAAGATCAAATGGGAGCTTGAGGACCTATCGTTCAAATTCCTGCACAGACCTGAATACGATCAGATAGCTCGACAGTTGAAATCCCGCAGGCGGGAGCGTGAGCAGTACATCAAAAAATTCGTATCGCCTATTGCCAAACGCCTTGATGAAGAAGCTATCACCTATGAGCTTGAAGGGCGTCCGAAACATCTCTTCAGTATTTACAACAAGATGGTAAAGAGGACCAAGCCGCTCGACGAAATCTATGACCTCTTTGCAGTACGATTCATACTCGATACCAGAGACAACAACGATTGTTTCATTGTTTACGGTGTCATCTCCGAGATTTACAAGCCCATCCCCGAGCGATTCAAAGACTACATTTCCATTCCAAAGAAAAATGGCTACCAGTCAATTCATACAACGGTCGTGGGTCCGGGCGGGAAGCTGGTCGAAGTTCAAATCCGCACCAGGACAATGCACGAAGTTGCTGAAAAGGGGGTAGCCGCGCACTGGATGTACAAGGAGAATAAGAGCTCGATTGATGAAGAGCTGGAACAGTGGGTGAACTGGGTACGGGAAATCTTTGAGCAGAAGAATGACGACATACCCAAGGAGTTGTTGGAGAGCTTCAAGCTGAATCTCTATCAAGATGAGATCTACGTTTTCACTCCGAAGGGTGATCTGAGGATACTCCCTCGCAATTCTACGCCGGTTGATTTCGCATTTGATATCCATTCGAACGTTGGTTTTCATTGTATCGGGGCGAAAGTCAACGGGCGCATCGTTCCATTGAACTCGTTGCTCAGGAGCGGTGACCAGGTTGAGATCATCACCTCGAAGAATCAGAACCCGAATCCCGACTGGGACAAATTCGTTGCGACCCACAGGGCGAAAGCCCACATTCGCAGATGGATCCGTGAAGAGCTGCACAAGAAGGCAGTCGAGGGGAAGGAAACCTGGGAGAAGAAACTCAAGCGTCACAAGCTGCACTGCAATGAAGATGACCTGACAAAACTGGTTCACAGCGCGAAAATTGAGAATCTTCAGACATTTTACATCGACATTGCCGAGCATCGGCTGGACGCTGACCTTTTTATCGAGGACATGATCGTCCGAGCGAAACATGCGGGCGAAGAGGTTGCCGAAGGTACTCAGGAGTCAGAATCCCTGTTCAAGAAGTTCATCAGCTCGGCACGGGAGCTCACCAGCGGAATCTCCATTCTGGGGACAAGCGACAATTTCTTGCACCAATATGCGAAGTGCTGTAACCCTATTCCGGGTGACGACATCGTAGGATTCGTGACAATCGGTGAGGGTATCAAGATCCATCGCAAAGACTGCAAGAACGTCGCTTCCAAGAGGATGGCGGAGAGCGAGCGCATTGTCGAAGTGAGCTGGCCGCCCGCAAATGGCGCTGACTTTATTGTCGCGATTCGTGTCTATGGCAAGGATCGGCCGGGTCTGCTGAGTGATGTGACGCATGCCATCTCCTCGTATCAGAACACGAACATACGAAGCGTGAACATAGACTCGCGCGCATCGATATTCGAAGGTCAAATAATCCTTTACGTGAAGAACACTGAACATCTCGCTCGGGTCGTCGACAAAATCAAACGCGTCGATGGCATTATGGAAGTTGAGCGCTTCTTCGGATAGGTGACACGCCACGTGAGCAAGAAGCCTGAGGATCAACAGAGGAGAATTCTGGGCATTGATTATGGAACTCGTCGCATTGGTATCTCGCTCAGTGATCCCCTACAGATCATTGCCCAACCCTACGAAACGATTGAGAACGGGCCAAGGACACTGTTGTGCATCTGCCAGATGATCGCGAGTGAAGATGTCGAGCTCGTTGTCGTAGGCATGCCGTTAAACCTGAAAGGAGAAAAAGGCCAGAAAGCGAAAGAAGTCGAGCGATTCGTCAAAGAACTTGCGAATGTGACAACAACGGACGTCATGGTTTGGGATGAGCGATTCACGACTTCCATGGCGCATCAGACTCTATTGGATATGGGGACAAAGCGTGAAGAGCGCCGTAACAACAAGGGAAGGGTTGACGCAATGGCTGCTGCCCTTCTCCTCCAGAGTTTCCTGGATAGCAGGAAACGTTCACTGAGTTGCTAGGAATGGAAGTGCGTGACCGCTTTCAGCGAGGAACCCGGGCGTTGCTTTTATGGATGCGATCTCATAAGGTGCTGAGTGTTTGCATCGTTCTCGGAATTTGGCTGCTTCTTGAGTTCGGAACGTTGCCCTACGGTGACATTTCAAAACTGAGGAATTCAAATCCGACTGAAACGGCTTTTATGCGAGAACACCGCCAGGAGGCTGAGAGGGAAGGCAAGACGTTCCGGCTCACCCAGCGCTGGATCCCATTGAACAGAATTCCGAGGGATGCCGTCAATGCTGTCATTGTTGCCGAAGACGGCACGTTCTGGTCGCATGCCGGATTCGATTGGTTTGAGTTTCGGGAATCGCTCGAGCGCAACCTTAAGGAGGGGCGGGCTTCGCGAGGTGCCAGCACCATTACGCAACAGCTCGCCAAGAATCTCTACCTCTCTTCTTCGAAGAATCCACTACGCAAACTCAAGGAGTGGGTGCTCACGTGGTACATGGAGCGCACGCTCAACAAGCAGCGGATTCTTGAATTGTATTTGAACGTCATTGAGTGGGGGAGAGGCATCTACGGAATCGAGGCTGCATCACGACAGTACTTCGGAAAATCTGCTTCGTTGATTTCTCGAGAGGAGGCGGCGCGTTTGGCGGCAGTCATCCCCAATCCCCGCCGCTATCGTGCAGACAAAGAGACTCGTTACCTCGAGCGCAGGTCGCAGCTCATTTTGGATAGAATGGGTGCTCGGGGTTTCTGAGCGTACTGAGGACAGAACGATGGATCATAAGGAGTTGCGGCTTCTGCTCGAAGAGGGGGAAGGATTTCAGCTCGAATTCAAGAGAAAAGTATCGAGCGCCGAAAAGATCGCCCGAGCGTTGATTGGCTTCGCAAATACGAAAGGAGGGACGATCCTCTTTGGCGTGGACGATGACAAGAGCATCGTAGGGGTTGAAAGCGAAAAGATGGAAGTCGAAATGATCCAGACGGCGGGACGGGTCTACTGCGAACCACCAATCGAGCCATCGATTGAGATCATCTCATATCGGGGGAAGGACCTCATCGCTGTGACGGTTGACGAAAGCGAGCAGAAACCTCACAGTCTCATCGTCGACAATGGCGAAGCCGAAGATCCGGAAGCGAAAGTTCTGATCCGTGTAAAGGACAAGACCGTCATCGCCAGCAAGGAAGTCGTGAAAATCTTGCGGTCGGAGAGCCCTGAGGCCCCACCCTTGAGAATCAGCATCGGTGAAACTGAACGGAGACTTTTTGACTATCTCGACGCCAACGGACGAATAACCGTGAAGGAGTTTGGCAAATTAGTGAATGTTTCTGACCGGCGCGCCTCGCGAATTCTTATCCAGTTGGTGCGAGCGGGGGTCCTACGGATTCACACCCTCGAAAAGGAAGATTTCTATACCCTCGCCTATTGAGATGGAATTCTGTCGGTTCTCCAGATCCTGTTGAGTTCAAAAATCGCGATGCCGTAGGCAACGGCAACGTTTAGCGATTGCTTGATGCCGTATTGCGGAATCTCGAGAGCGATCTCACATTCTGCAAGGGCATCTTTCGAGACACCTGTGATCTCGTTGCCGATGACAAGGCAGAGCGGAAAATCCGCGGGAAGGATGGTGTGATAGGGAACGACGGAGTCAGTGAGCTCAAGGCAGCATGCCTTCAGTCCTGCTCGTTTCAGTGTCCGAATTGCTTCTCCGGGGTCCTTCACATACTCCCAGGGTACGCTCTGCGTTGCCCCGAGTGCAGTCTTCTCTATTTCTCTGCGGGGTGGCGTTGGCGTGAACCCGGTAAGAATGAGTCTTTCGAGGAGAACGCCATCAGAGGTTCTGAAAATGGATCCGATGTTGTACAAGCTCCGTACATTGTCAACGACGACTGTAACAGGGAGTCTGTGCGAGGGATTGATGGAGTTGATCTTGGCTCGTTTTGCGGCGATTTCTGTGTGCGTGAGCTTCCTCATACCCGAAAAGATAGGCTAATTTCGCGGAAAATTGAAAGGAAAGATGAAGTGCAAGCCGCGTTCTGCCATCGGGGAAAGGGGCACCGGAGGTTGAAAGCGAACAATATTTTGTCTATATTTTAAATCCAATTCGTATAGACTTGCGGAAAATCGTTATTGCGATCGATGGGCCGGCGGCGTCGGGCAAAAGCACAACAGCCAGACTTGTGGCGCATCGGTTAGGATATCTCCACATAGACACTGGAGCAATGTATCGGGCGGTAACGCTCCGCGTCATTGAAGAGCGGATACCACTCAATGATGTGGAGCGGATAGGCTCGCTGGCTGAACGGATACAAATCCGGCTTGAAAGAGGCGATGGGGGGAATCGGGTTTATGTGGACGGACGGGAAGTGACGCAGGAAATACGATCGGCTTTGGTTACACACGGCGTCAGCGCGGTGAGCAGTTACCCGTCTGTCAGGAACATTCTTGTTCGTGAGCAGCGTCGGATTGCGAGGGGGGGGGGCGTTGTGCTTGAAGGAAGGGATATCGGCACGGTTGTTCTTCCGGACGCGGATCTGAAGATATATATGATCGCTCGAGTGGATGTGCGGGTGAGACGACGCAAGAAGGAACTTGAGGCAGCCGGTGTCATGATCGATACTGCTGTGCTTACGAAAGATATTCTGGAACGAGATAGGCTAGACTCAACGCGCGAAGTGAGTCCATTACGAAAACCGCCTGACTCGATCGAGCTTGACACATCGGCGATGACGATCGAGGAGCAGGTCGATTTCGTCGTCGACAAGGCAAAGAAACTCATCGGGGGTGCGGAAAATTGAAAGTGACAATAGACAAGTTCTCAGGCTTTTGCTGGGGCGTCGTTCGCACGATTGATATAGCCGAACAAGAGCTGGAAAACTCGAATGAACTGTATTCCCTGGGGGATGTCATACACAACCCCATGGAGACCCAGCGTCTGGGCGGGAAGGGTCTGAAGTCGGTCACGGTTTCTGAGCTGGAGAAGGTGAAGGGCAAGAAGGTCCTGATCCGCGCCCACGGAGAACCACCTTCCACCTACAAGAGAGCTGAAGAACTCGGGATCACGATCATCGATGCGACATGCCCAGTCGTCACGAAGGTGCAGGAACGGATAAGAAAGTTTTACACGGACGGCTATCAGGTCGTGATTTTCGGCAAGAAGGAGCACGCTGAAGTCATAGGCCTGGTGGGGCAGACGAACGGTGAGGCCGTAGTCATAAGAACGCTGGAGGACATTGACAAGATCGCGCTCGACCGAAAGACGGTCTTGTTCTCGCAGACGACGATGGACAAACCGACGTTTCACCATATTAAGGAAGAACTGCAGAAGCGCATCGGGGACCTGATTGTCGGATCCATCGAGGAAGAGGCGATAGAATTTCACGCGAAGGATACCATCTGTGGGCAGGTTTCCGGACGCGACAAGAAGATCAGGGAGTTCGCCTCAGCGAATGATGTGGTGATCTTCGTCGCCGGACGAAACAGCTCCAATGGTAAAGTGCTGTACGAAATAGCGAAAGAGGCGAATCCTCGAATTCACTTCGTCGAGGATGTGCCGGAGCTTAAGATCTCCTGGTTCGCGAGTGTTGAAACTGTTGGAATCACAGGTGCAACATCGACCCCGCAGTGGCTTATGGAGAAAGTGAGACGGGCGATTGAGGAGAAATTTGCGGCATCAGCTGCGCACATCGAAGAAAGTCAATACAGTCATCCTTAACTAACGTACCAAATCACTTAACGGCAGGAGCTTGTTCGTTCAATCAGTGGTGTGTCGATGACTGGCATCACACGTTGAATGAAGGGCTTTCCTACCTTGTAATGAGGTAGGCAGTTTTGGAGGTTTTAATGGTTGAAGTTTCAGAAGGCAAAAACGGTCTCGAAGAGCGTGGGTATTCCGACGCTGAATATCAAGAGCTCTCGAAGCTGTACGAAAAGACGATGAGTTCAATCAGCGAAGGAGAGATCGTCAAAGGACGCATCGTACATGTCGGGGAACAATATGTCGCCGTCGATATTGGGTTCAAGTCTGAAGGGGCGGTCCCTGTTACAGAATTTCCGAACATCAAAGAGCTGAGGATCGGCGATGAGGTGGAAGTGTTCCTCGAGAGCGTCGAGAACAAGGACGGACAACTCATTCTCTCCCGGAAACGGGCTGATTTCATGCGCGTCTGGGAGCGCGTGGTCAAAGCGTTTGACACGGGCGAGGTGCTGAAAGGTCGTTGCATGCGCAGAACGAAGGGCGGGATCGTCGTTGATTTGCTGGGTATCGATGCCTTTCTTCCTGGTTCGCAGATCGACGTGCGCCCCGTGCGCGATTTTGATGCGTTCATCGGAAAAGAAATGGACTTCCGAGTTGTTAAGGTGAATCACCCATCGGAGAACGTTGTCGTCAGTCACAAGGTTCTTGTTGAAGAAGAACTGGCCGGCCAACGGAAGACGATCCTCGAAAGCCTTGAAAAGGGTCAAATCCTTGAAGGACATGTGAAGGCGATCACGGACTTCGGCGTCTTCGTTGATCTTGGAGGGGTTGATGGCCTCGTTCACATCACTGATCTGTCGTGGGGACGGATCAGTCATCCCTCGGAGGTCGTGAAGCTTGATCAAACCGTAAACGTTGTCGTTCTCGACTTTGACCAGGAGAAAAAACGAATTTCGCTGGGGATGAAGCAGTTGTTGCCACATCCTTGGGAGAATATCGAGCTCAAATACCCGGTGAGTACGAAGGTTCAGGGGAAGGTGGTTTCACTCACCGATTATGGCGCATTCGTCGAGATCGAAAAGGGAATCGAGGGATTGATCCATATCTCCGAGATGAGCTGGACACAGCACATCAAACATCCGTCGCAGATGGTATCGATGGGCGAGATCGTGAATGCGGTGATTCTGTCGCTCGATAAGGACGGAAAGAAAATCTCGCTTGGAATGAAGCAGCTCGAGCCCGATCCGTGGCTGACACTCCTCCAGAAGTATCCGGTTGGATCGAAGCATACGGGCGTCGTTCGAAATTTGACGAATTTCGGCGTGTTTGTTGAGCTTGAAGAGGGGGTGGATGGCCTGGTGCACATCTCTGATTTGTCCTGGACGAAGAAGATTCGCCACCCGGGCGAAGTTGTGAAGAAGGGGGACAAGATCGAAGTGGTTATCCTGGGTATCGACGTGGAACAGCGCCGGATTTCCTTGGGCCACAAGCAGATCCAGGACAATCCCTGGGAAGCATTTGAGACGACTTACAAGGTTGGAACGCCAGTGGAAGGCAAGATTGTTCGGATCATCGAGAAGGGCGTGATTGTCGAATTGCCGCTCGGTGTCGACGGTTTTGTGCCGTTGTCTCAGTTGTCGCAGACGCCGGTCAAGAATATCACCGAATCGTTCCACGTCGATAACACGCTTCCGCTGCAGGTGATCGAATTCGACAAGGACAACAAGAAGATTGTCCTTTCGGTGATCGAGTTCCTGCGCGGCAAGGAGCAGAGAATCGTAGATGATTATGTTTCTGCACACAAGTTGTCTCCGATGACCTTGAAAGATATGGTCACAGCCGGGTAGCCTGACTGCGGAACATGGTATCAACGAGTCCTCAAACGCATAATACTGACGAAGCATATGGGAAGAGTTGCCCGCAGGACGCAGGCAACTCTTTTTCATATCTGATGAAGAGAGTCGCCCTTCATACGCTAGGCTGCAAGCTGAATTTCGCCGAGACTTCGACGATTGCGCGTCAATTCCAGGCAGAAGGATACCAGATCGTGGGGATTGATGAGCCGGCAGACGTGTGCGTGATCAACACGTGCAGCGTGACTGAACGGGCAGATCGCGAATGCCGTCAGATTGTTCGTCGGGCTCGCCGCCATTCGCCTGATGCCTACCTCATTGTTGCCGGGTGCTATGCACAGCTACAGCCTGGCGAAATAGGCGAGATACGGGGTGTCGACCTCGTTCTGGGAACCGGGGAGAAGTTCGAGGTCTTCAAGCATGCCGGTGGGTTTCTGAGGGGGTCCCCTCCGCGTTCAGTAGTGGGTCGACTTGAAGATCTCGACACCTTTAGTCCTGCATCCTCGATCGGCTCTTCGGACCGAACGAGGGCTTTTTTGAAGATACAGGATGGATGTGACTACACCTGTGCCTTTTGCACGATTCCGCTTGCCCGTGGCACCAGCCGAAGCATCCCGACAGGTGATATCGTTGCCGAGGCGAAGAAGATCGTCGCTGTAGGCTATAAGGAAATAGTTCTCTCTGGCGTCAACGTCGGTGACTACGGGAGGAAAATTGGCACAAACCTCCTGGATTTGCTGACACGGTTGGTGGCAATAGAATATCTCTTCAGGATAAGAATCAGCTCTGTGGAGCCAAACCTACTCACTGATCAATTGCTTGCATTCTGGGTGGATAATC
>CAVUAC010000042.1:0-45536 GCA_963739335.1 uncultured Bacteroidota bacterium
ATCGAGCACTTCTCCCCATCCCGTATTGTCTGCCAGGGCAATGACCAGTATCCTGTCCTCTGTCTTTCGTGGATCGCTTCTTCGCCCGGATTTCGAAAGCGTTTGGATGCTCAGCTGAAGTCGATGGACGTCGCTGAACGACATCCCTTTGAAGAGCGTGAGGCCGGATTGAAGTAAATACTGCGTCACCGGATCCGGTTTGACAAACAACGGCTCGATTTCGGAGTAGTGGTTGGCCTTCTTGAGAGCGGTCTTATTATAGATGATGAGGACATGCCGGATAGCTTCCCACAGATCATTCCAGCGCGGAAAGGCAACGAGATATCGGAAGAACCTCGAGCCTGCAAGCTCCTTGATCCAGAACTTCTTTGGGTAGCTTTCAATAAGAGTAGAACTCGAAAGGAAGAAGAAAGGGAAAAACTCTACATCCGAAGAGGTCACCGTTCCTTTCGCGCTCGGGGAACCAGATGTCTCCCGCGAGCGCGAATAGAGGCGAACGGTGGATTCATGAAGATGCTGAACCGCCACAACGTTTTCCAGCGCACTCTGACCATAGAGAACAGGATCGTTTTCGTAGGACAGAATTCTCTCCCCACCATCATTTCTTGGTGTCGACGTTCAAGAAGGGTTTCAGCAGGTCGATCGGAACAGGGAAGATGGTCGTTGAATTGTTCTCTGTCGCGATCTCGCGCAGCGTCTGAAGATATCTCAGGGTCAATGCGCTTGGCTGATCACTCAGGATCTTGGCAGCATCGGCCAGCCGAGCTGATGCCTGGAACTCGCCTTCCGCCGCGATGATTTTCGATCGCCGTTCTCGTTCCGCTTCTGCCTGCTTTGCCATCGCCCGCTGCATTTCTTGCGGCAAATCGATCTGCTTGACCTCGACGTTCGACACTTTGATTCCCCACGGCTCCGTGTGGCTGTCGATGATCTGCTGGAGTTTCAAGTTGATTTTCTCACGCTCGGACAGCAACTCATCCAGCTCGGATTGTCCAAGGACGCTTCGCAGCGTTGTCTGAGACAACTGAGATGTCGCAAAGAGATAGTTTTCCACGTCGAGAATTGCCTTATCCTGATCCATCACGCGGAAATAGACAACGGCATTGACCTTGATTGAAACGTTATCCTTCGTGATGACATCCTGTGGGGGGACATCCATCACGACTGTTCTCAAGCTCACCTTGATCATCCTGTCGATCATCGGGACAAGAATGATCAGCCCGGGGCCGTTCCCCCCACCGCCGGGATTGAAAATCGCCTTTGATTTCCTGCCCAGGCGAAAAATTACAGCACGCTCATAGTCTCGAAGAACCCGGATGGAATTACCAATGATAATAACGACAAACGCGATCACAATAATGATAACAACACCAAGCGGTTGCATAATACTCTCCTTTCTAGTATGAAAACTGTCTAGAGTGTCACCTCTTCGACCCGCAGCGTGAGACTCTCAATGCTGATGACCCGCACCTTTGCACCTTTTGCAATGTTGCCGGAGACAGTGACAGCATTCCAGATCTCCCCGTGGATTGTCACACGCCCGGCAGGCTCAAGAGCTGTTAGTGATTCACCGACTTCGCCCACGAGTCCCTCTCGTCCGGTTGTTGGTTTTGATCTGAGCGCTTTCAATCCAACACCGATGATGAACATGAAGAATACAACTGTGAGCGCTGAGCAGGTGAGAATGACACTCCACGAAAGTTGGACGAACTCCAGGGCCGAATCTGAACGAATGAGCATCATCGAGCCGAGGATCAGCGCAATAACACCGCCGATGGTGAGAATTCCATGACTGGCGACCTTGAGATCAGCGACAAAAAGGATGATGGCAAAAACGATCAGAGCAAAGCCTGCGTAATTGATCGGCAGCGTATGAAACGAATAGAATGCTAGAATGAGACTGATGCCTCCGACAACGCCGGGGAGGACAGAACCGGGATTGTAGAGTTCAAAGAGCAATCCATAGATCCCAAGAAGCATCAAGATGTAGGCGATATTGGGGTCGCTGAGCGTGTCCAGAAGGTGCTCGGTAAATCCCATTTCCAGCTGTTGAATGGCCGCACCTTTTGTGTGCAGCGTCTTCGGTCCAGTGGCGAAAGGGATCACTTTGCCGTCAATCTGCGCAAGGAGGCTGTCGGTGTTCCTGGCGATGAGATCGATAACCCCGATCTTGAGGGCTTCCGTTTCTGTGATCGACTGACTTTTCCGCACGGCTTCCTCAGCCCACTTGATGTTGCGATGGCGCTTTTCTGCAATTGTTCTTACGAAAGCAGCCGCGTCGTTTGTTGCCTTTTCGATCATTATGCTATCCTGTCCGCCTTGCAGGGAGACGGGATGGGCAGCCCCGATATTTGTCCCGGGAGCCATAGCAGCCAGATCTGCTGCAAGCGTAATGAAAACGCCGGCGGATGCCGACTGAGCCCCCGCGGGGGAAACGAACACTATGACAGGTATGTTGGATTCGAGGATATCGCTCACCATGACACGTGTGGATTTCAGAAGGCCTCCCGGCGTATTCAACTGGATGATGAGGCACTCACCCGCCTGCTCAGAGGCCTGTTGAATGCTATTGTGCAGAAACGCGGCTGCCGCGGGGTTGATGGTCCCATCGATCTTGATAACGTAGACCTTCTGTCCAAAGGAGTGTGCGACGGACAAGGTGCCAAGAAAGATGAGAAGCGCTGCAAGTCGCAGGTTTTTCATGGTGGGACCTCCTGGTCAGCTCTCTATCTGTGGGAGGCGCCCGCTACGACCCGAATGGCCGGAGCGGGATCGAGCGATTCGTTAGAGCTATGTTGCGGAGAGAGTGGGATTCGAACCCACGGTACCCTTTAGGGGCACACACGCTCTCCAGGCGTGCCAGTTCAACCACTCCTGCATCTCTCCGAAGTCGACATTCGTTTCAATGATAGCAAAAGAAGCGCCGAAAAGCAACGAGCTTTAACTTTGCTCGAAGTTTTCATAGAATAGCGGTCAGCAGGGGAAGGAAAATGACGAACGTTCAGTATCGTGTGCGTCCCAATGCCTGAGAGGATTCTGCGTACGAGACCACCGGCGGTAAATCCGAGTTCCATTGAATGAAGTCTGTTGGTCACGAGCGTGGTGATGGTCGGAGATCCTCAATTGAACTTAGTCTGAAGATCGCGTATATTCAACTGAGGTCCAATCAGCCAAACGGAAGGGTGCGAGAGTGGTTGAATCGGCCGGTCTCGAAAACCGGAATCCCGCCTAGCGGGATCGAGGGTTCGAATCCCTCCCCTTCCGCAACACAACCAGAAGCCGGTTCATTTACCGGCTTCGCCGTTTCTGAGCTGATCTGTTCGGATTCGTCATTGAACGTCCCTGACAAAACGCGACTGCGTCCACGCGATGTTCCTTTCAGAGACCTGTTGCATCCGATGAAGGAACAAAACGTCCGATGCTCGTGTTCGATCATTCAACGAGCGCGGGTTCTGCGGCGCGCGAGGCGCTGATCGAAGTATTCCTGAGCGATGTGTCAGTTACCTTGACATTACCTGACGGTTTTGATATATTGCCTGCGATTTCAGCAAATTGAAATGTCGTTATGCAAGCTCTCGGGACAAAACGGAGCAAACACCGGGAGAGAATCTATCAGGTCCTGATGCAAACGACCTCTCATCCAACAGCAGAATGGATCTATGAGCAGGTTCGTGAGCAGACACCCCGAGTTTCTCTCGGCACCGTTTATCGTAACCTCCACATCCTCACAGCGCAGGGAAAGATCCGCGAGCTCGATTTCGGCGAAGGGCTGCATCGGTTTGATGCGATGGTGGATCAACACTACCACTTCGTCTGCGAACAGTGCGGCGTTGTGAAGGATCTAGCAGTTCCTCCTCAGAATGACCTCCATGATCGAGTGCGTGATGCAGTGCCGGGCAGGATTTCGGCCCATCGCCTTGACTTCTATGGGGTCTGTACAAATTGCCTCGGAAAAAGCTGACAACTTGATACCGCCTTTTTGCCGAATCACCTTGCGCACTTCCTTGCAGGAGTTGTGTCACTTCTGTAATCTGCATTTCACACAGCCGACACTCTGGTGATGTCTGTTCAGATGTTGGCCGCATGAAGGGCGTTTCGACGATTTTCTGATGTGCGCGAAACTACACGAGCATTGTGGGGACTAGCAAAAGGGTTCACGAATAAACAGTTCAAAATGATCATTGGAGGAATCATGGCAGTGAAAGTAGGGGACAAAGGCCCAGATTTCAATCTGTTTGACACCGAGAAGAAACCACGGACGCTCAAGGAGTTCTCAGGAAAAAAGACTGTGCTTGCTTTCTTTCCGGGAGCCTTCACCGGTGTGTGCACGAAGGAGATGTGCACATTCAGGGATTCGATGACCCGGTTCAATGAGCTTAGTGCTCAAGTTGTCGGAATAAGTGTCGACTCCCCCTTTGCGAACAAAGCGTTTGCATTGCAAAACAATCTACAGTTCCCGATACTTTCTGACTACAATCGGGCAACGCTCAAAGCCTATGGAATCGTCCATGACGAGTTTGCCGGTCTTGCCGGGTACTCGGTGGCGAAACGATCGGTCTTTGTCCTTGACAGGGTTGGTGTGGTGCGATATGCATGGGTGTCTGACAATCCTGGACTCGAGCCAGACTACGACGAGATCACAAAGGCACTCTCATCGATGAATTAGTCACAGAATAAAGGGAGCTTCGAAGCATCGAGCCCCTCTTTTTTGACATATTGGATCATGAAGAATCCGAAATCCGTTTGGAGAGACCGTATGGAAAGGAGAGAATGCAGTAATGCTGAAGGTTGGTGACAAGGCTCCGGCGTTTACACTCCCGACAGGTGATGGCGCGAAGATCGACTTGAAGGACTTCAAAGGCAAAAAAGTCGTCCTCTATTTCTACCCTAAGGACAATACATCGGGATGCACGAAGGAAGCGTGTTCGTTCCAGGAAAACCTGTCAGCATTGAAGAAGAAAGGTGCTGTTGTGGTTGGGGTGAGCGCGGACACCGTCGAGTCACACACGAAGTTCGCTCCGAAACATGACTTGAGCTTCCCGTTGCTGAGCGATGACAAGAAGGAGGTTCTGAAAGCCTACGGCGTATGGAAGGAAAAATCCATGTACAGGAGGAAGTTCATGGGCATCGAGCGGACGACCTTCGTTATCGACGAGCAGGGAAGCATCTCACATGTTTTCCCGAAGGTCAAAGTCGAAGGACACACGAAAGAGGTTTTGAATGTTCTATGATACAGGGAGAACTGCCTCATGGTGTACGTGACACGGCGACTGACGTTCAGCGCCTCCCATCGTCTCTATAATCCGAGCCTCTCGGATGCCGAGAACGAGGCAATCTACGATAAATGCTCCAATAAGATGGGACATGGGCACAACTATGTGCTCGAAGTGACGGTTGCCGGCGAACCGCGTGAACAAACCGGCTACGTCATTGATCTGAAGAAGCTGAAAGAGATTGTCACGAGGGAAGTCATCGACAAGGTCGATCACAAGCACCTTAATTTCGACGTCGACTTCATGTCGGGTGTCATTCCAACCGCAGAAAACATGGCAAGAGTCTTCTGGAAAGTGCTTGCGCCGAAAATCCGTGAAGGGAAGCTCTATTGCATCAGGTTGCACGAAACGGAGAACAACTCAGTAGAATACAAGGGAGAACGATCATGCGCAAAGTGAACGGCACAAAGACGGCTGAACGTGCGGTCAAAGACCTCCTTGCCTTCATTGGGGAGGACCCGGAACGTGAAGGATTGAAACGAACCCCTGCGAGGGTGGCAAGCATGTACCGATACTTGGCAAAGGGTTACGACGAGGACGTCGAAGCCGTTCTCAACAAAGCCGTCTTTACAGAACGTTACAGTGAAATGGTGATCGTGCGGGATATTGATTTCTTCAGCTTGTGTGAACACCATCTGGTTCCATTTTACGGCAAATGCCACATCGCCTATATCCCCAACGGGAAGATCGTCGGCTTGAGCAAGATGCCGAGAATTGTCGAAGTTTTTGCCCGGCGCCTGCAGGTTCAGGAGCGCCTGACGCAGCAAATCGCTGAGACGTTGTTTGAATATCTCAAGCCACAAGGCGTCGGCGTGGTGATCGAGGCTCGCCATTTGTGCATGATGATGCGCGGCGTCGAAAAGCGTAGTTCCATTGCGACGACAAGCGCCATGCTTGGCACGTTCCGGGATGATGAGAAGACAAGAACCGAATTCCTGACACTCGTCAATCGGAAGTTGGAAAGCTAGACAATGCCATCGCCACGAGTCGTATGGATCACTGGAGCCAGCTCTGGCATGGGGAGAGCGATCGCAGAGCAGTTTGCCTCCCACGGCGATACCGTCGTCGCCTCGGCCAGGTCTGTCTCAGACCTTGAGAGCCTCAAGAGCCAGATTGAAGCAACGGGTGGGCGCTGTGTGGTTGTACCGTGTGACGTCACAGACGAAGCACAGGTTGCCGCAGCTGCCACGTCGATATTGTCAGAACTCGAGAGGGTGGACATCCTCATCAACTGTGCCGGTGTGACATATTTCAAGGACTTTTTGAGTACTACTCTTGAACAATTTGATGAAGTCATGAAAACGAACACGAGAGGGTTGTTCCTTGCGGTCAAAGCAGTGTTGCCGAAGATGCTGGAAAGACGCGCAGGTACTATTATGAGTATTCTCTCATACGCGGCGAAGGCAACGTATACGGGATCGTCGGCATATGCCGCATCGAAGGCTGGCGCTGAAGCGCTGATGAATGTGCTGAGGGCTGAGACAAGAGACAAAGGTATCAAGATCGTCAATGTCTATCCAGGCGCGGTATTCACGCCGATTTGGCATCCGAAACATCGTGAGAAATACGGACATCAGATGATGAGGCCGGCAGAGATCGCGAAAGTGATCTATGAGGTCAGCCTGCAACCTGATTCCATGATGATGGAGGATATCGTGATTCGACCTCAAATTGGAGACTTGCGTGTATGACGATGAAGGACTCCATAGCGCTGGTTACAGGAGCCGGTCGAGGGATAGGCAAGGCGATTGCTTTGACCTTGGCGCGGCAAGGAGTGAATGTCGTTCTTACCTCACGAACTCTGTCAGAGCTCGAGGTCGTGAAAAAGGAAATTGAGTCGAGTGGGGGACGCGCATCAACGGTCCCAGCGGACTTAACGAAGGATGAAGATATTGAGCGGTTGTTTGAGGAGATTCGAAAACGGTTTGGACGGCTGGACATCCTCGTGAACAACGCAGGCATTGGAGTGTTCGCCCCGGTTCGTCAGTTGGCTCTTACCGAATTCGATCAAATGTGGAATCTCAATATGCGCGCGGTCTTGCTCTGTACACAGAGCGCTTTGAAATTCATGGAGCCGCAAAAGAACGGGGCGATCGTCAATGTCGCATCGCTTGCTGGTAGGAACGCCTTCGTTGGAGGAGCCGGTTATGGTGCCACGAAATGGGCTCTCATTGGTTTTGCCAGGTCATTGATGCTCGAAGTCCGGGAGCATAATATCCGGGTCGTCACGATTTGCCCCGGATCGGTGGATACTTCTTTTTCTCCATCTCAAAAGGAACCCGCCAGGTCGGAAAAGATCCTGCATCCTCAGGATGTCGCTGAGACAATTCTGGGAGCGTTGACGCTCCCAGAGAGGGCGATGGTCAGCGAGATTGATATCCGACCCACCAACCCCAAATAACTTGCTACGGTCGCAGAGCTCCTGGAAAACTAACGTCTCTCGGTCGGCGGTGTTTGCCGATTCCACCGGCGCATACTGTTCCCAGGTAGCATCTGCGCAGGGCGACCCTGCATCCGACGGATTCTCTGCTCCAGGAAGAGACGTCCTGAGACACGTTTCCACACTTTCTGCTGCTCGGGTGTGAGCAGTTTGTTTACTGCAAACCAGTGGTTAACGCGGCGGACGTGTTGCTGAGCTTGAAGTTGTGAGATCTGTGAAACTTTCTTTTCGATAGTAGCCTGATCGGGGTTGTCGGCTTTGAAGAGCTGAGCGAGCTCAAGGCGTGCGGTTTTCAGAGCGGCCTCCTGGTCGATGTCCTTTTTTCTGAGATCAAACTCCAATTTCTCGATGTCTTTCTTCTGTTCATCGGTCAGATTCAACTGGTGGAACGGTCCGCCCATGGTCCGCTGACGTCGTGCTGTCGATGATGCTCTGTCCTGTGCGAAGGACGTGCCGAGAGAGAGCAAGACAAGAGTCGTAAGGAAAAAGGCCTTCTTCATGGGAATGGTCCTCCGTAGTTGATGATTATGTATTCACGATGTTAGACTTCCGCCCTGACGAAAAGTTTAATTTTCATGTCGCGTTGCTGTGCAATGCGGCTTGCAATCAACGTGCAGGTTTGATATATTGGAGCTGGAAATGGTGAACGTGCGATCGATCCGCGCAATACTTGCTGCCGCTATCTGCTTTCTCATCCTCACCCAGTCTGGTTGCTCGGTGTTCAGTGCCATTGGTGGCTGGTTCTCGCAAGGATACGAGAATACGGTAGCCTACTTCAACGCCTACTATAATGCAAAGCGGCTCTTCGATGAGGCTGAGGCTGACGTCTTGGCAGCCCGGCGGGCTGTGAGATCAAAAGGCTCCGTTACAAGTCCGGCGCCACAGGCAGGTTCCACCTCGAAGCAAAAGTTCGCGGCAGTCATTGATAAATGCTCGAACGTCCTCTCGTTCTATCCGAAAAGCAGCGTCGTGGACGATGCCTTGTTTCTCATCGGCAAGTCATACTACTATCAGGAAGACTTTCTGAAGGCTGAGAGGAAGTTCACTGAGCTCATCGCTCAGGCGCCGACAGGGTCTCTCGTCTATGATGCACAACTCTGGTTGCTCAAGACGATGCAGAAGCTGGGCAAATATGAGGACGCCAGACGCGTTGGCGATGAGCTTTGTACTTCGGCAGCGAATGCCGGCAAAAACAGGATCGTTGGCGAGGCGTTCGCGATTCTCGGAGACGTCGCTACTGCGCAGAACAAAACGGACGAGGCGATCGACCGTTACTCGAAGTCGGTTGCAGCGGCGGATGACGGTGTTCTACAGGCGGCGACACAGGCAAAGGTGGGCGATCTCTACGCATCATTGCAGGACTATGAGAAAGCTGCGAACGCCTACCTCGATGTGCAGAAGTACTCTCCGGACGATTATGATCTCTACTACACGCAGATGCAGGCAGCCCTGGCGTTTCGGAATATTCAACGGTATGACGCTGCACTCGGCATACTGCGGAAGCTGGAAGCAAATTATCGATTTCTGGACTACCAGGGAGCGATTCGGCTTGAGCTAGGCACAACTCAAGCGAAGAGCGGGCAGTTCGACGAAGCAGTAAGAATCTATCGGCGGGTTGACACGACTTATGCAAAAACGGAGCAGGGGGCTCGTGCAGCGTATGAACTGGGGAAGTTGCTGCAGTTCCAATTTGGTAACTACGCAGACGCGAAAGTATCCTATGGCCGCGCGTTGATAGGCGGCCCGTTAGATCTCACTGCGGAGGCACAGCGGAGGGCCAGCGCTCTCGAACGCTACTTCCGCCTCCAGCAAGAGTTCTTCAAGCTTGACAGCGTGTTGTTTGCTCTCGATATCGACAGTCTTTGGGTGAGAAAAGACACGACTGCCCGACGGGCGGCAGAAGATTCCGCTGCCGCGGTGCGAGACACAAACCGCGTCAAAGTTGTCAGGGACACCCTCAGGGATCGTCCGGACACGGTCATAGCTTCTCAGCGCGCAGACACGACACAGGCTCGGATTCCGGATCGCGCGGTCAGCATGGTCAAGCCACGCAAAGACACACTCCACGCGTCGCTGGGAAAGGTCTCACTTCAAGTTGGAGAGTTGTTCTATTCTGACCTCGACGTGCCGGATTCAACGTTCTATTGGATCAGCCAGTCGCTCAGGTATGGCCTCGATAGTGTGAGGGCTCCCCGGGCGCTCTTCGTGCTCGCAGAAGTTGTACGCACCAAGCCTGAACGGAAGTACGGCGATGAGAAGGATTTGTATCGAAGGCTCATCGACCAGTATCCGAAATCAACGTACACGGAGGAGGCGCGTGTCGCACTGGGATTCCCGCGAACGCCCAAAAAAGAAGATCCTGCGGTTCCGCTCTACGCAGCCGCGGAGTCACTCATGGTCGCAGGTCAATATAAAGGCGCCCTCGATTCACTTGATCGGATTGTCCGCGACTTTTCGGAATCCCCCCTTGTTCCGAAAAGCCGGTATGCCATGGCTTGGCTGTACGAGAACAATCTCTCCAGTCCCGATAGCGCAATTTCTCAATACAAGGCGCTGGTGGCAAAGTACGCAACGACGAAATACGGCGCTGTGGCACAGCGACGCATTCCATCTCTACCGACACCCCCGCCTGCGGGAAGCGATTCGACGAAGAAAGCGTTCATAGACACGACGAAGAAGGCCATCGTCGACACGACGAAGGGAGTGCTGCCGGATTCGATTTCCAAAGCTCGCCTCCGAACCGTGTTGAAGCTTCCGGCGGATTCCAGCGCGCGATTGCTCAAACCTCAAATTACCGGAGTGGACTCTACAAAGAAGCTGATCGATTTCGATGAGAGGGAAAAGTTGGATGCAGCAGCACAGGATTCTTTGCGGAGCCGGCGAGTCAAACGACCAGTCGTGAAGGACTAGATTGCCCGAGAACCCCATGATCCAGACATTCGCTCCCGTTATTGACCGCCACGAGATTGCAGAGGGCATCTTCATCTTGAATTTAAGATGTGCTGAAATCGCACACCACGCGGCTCCCGGTCAATTCGTGAACATCCGGTGCGGGGAGGCATGCCTGCCTCTCTTGCGGCGCCCCTTTAGTATCTCACGTGTTGACAGCGATATGATGGAGCTGATGTTCAATGTTGTCGGACAAGGGACCCGGATGTTGGCGTCCAAACGACCTGGCGAGAGCCTTGACGTGCTTGGACCGCTGGGCGTCCCTTTTGGACTGATGGGGGATTTCCAAACGGCCGTGCTCGTTGGTGGCGGGCTTGGCGTTGCACCTTTTCCCTTTCTCACGGGATCATTGCTGAAGCACAAGAAGAATGTCGTGACCTTCATCGGCGCTCGCTCGGAAAGGCAGATCACCGAGCAGCACCTGTCGAATGTTTACGTTGCAACGGACGACGGATCAAGGGGATTCCATGGAAATGTGGTCGATCTTGCCAATGCGTCTCTCAAAAAGAAACCAGTGCCAAAGCCGAAGATCTTTGGCTGTGGCCCTACCAATATGTTGAAAGCGCTTTCTGAGTTTGCGCAGGCAAGCGGCATCGAGTGTGAGCTCTCGCTCGAGGGCGATATGGCCTGTGGCATGGGGCTGTGCCAAGGTTGCCCGGTTGAGCGGGCTGACGGCAAGAAGAAATATGCCCTTGTTTGCGTTGAAGGCCCGACATTCAATAGCAAAGATATCCTACTGCGATAACATGGTGAAAGAATCGTTCAGAATACGCGGCCTCGAATTCAAGAACAGGGTACTTGTTGCCTCAGGCACATTCGGCTATGGCAACGAAGTGAAGGATCTTGTTGACGTCAATCAGTTGGGTGGCATTTGCACGAAATCATTGTCGTGGAAGCCACGCGATGGCAATCCTCCTCGTCGAATCGTTGAAACTCCTAGCGGGATGTTGAATTCCATTGGGCTAGCCAACATCGGGGTTCACGCGTTCATCCAGGAGAAGCTCCCGTACCTTCGAGCTCTTGAGACTGCGATCATCGCAAATATCGCGGCGAGCTCGGTTCAGGAATACTGCGATGTCTTGAGTCTTCTCGAAACGCAGGAAGGAATCCATGGGTATGAAATCAATATTTCCTGTCCGAATGTGAAGGAGGGGGGACTCAATTTTGGGACCAACAGCGGTATGACCAAGGAGATTACCGCCAGGCTCCGGGCGCTGACCGCGAAGCCCCTGATCATCAAGTTGACGCCGAATGTGACGCACATTTCCGAATTCGCGCGTGCGGCGGAGGATGCAGGTGCCGATGCAGTCTCAGTGATCAATACCGTCATCGGTATGGCGGTGGATATCTATGCTCGAAAGCCGAAGTTGTCAACAGTGACCGGAGGGCTCTCCGGGCCGGCTATCAAACCGATCGCCCTTGCGAAAGTCTATGAAGTTGCTCAGGCCGTGAAGATCCCCGTCATCGGCATCGGCGGAATCATGACCGCGGAAGATGCCGTGGAGTTTCTGCTCGTCGGCGCCACTGCCGTGCAGATTGGCACGGCGAATTTCATCGATCCGTCGACGGGCGTCAAAGTCGCTAAGGGACTTCGTGTTTTTGCCGAAAAGCAGGGACTTTCAGACGTCGGCCAGCTCGTACGAGCGATGGAATCGAACGTCCAATTCTCCATTCTTCAATCGTGGCTTTGATCTTTTCCTCGTTCCCCCTTGCTCAATTACACAGAATCCATCCGACTCCTCTTTCAGCTCGAAAGACTGGGCATGAAGTTCGGCCTGGAGGGAATATCCAGGCTGTTGCGCCAGCTCGGCAATCCTCAGCGGGAGCTTCGCTCCGTCCACGTCGCCGGCACCAATGGAAAAGGCTCCACTGCTTCAATGGTCGCAGCGATCCTCACTGCTGGCGGCTACCGCACCGGTCTCTATACGTCGCCGCACTTGATCCGATTCGAGGAGCGGATTCGAATCAACGGAAAACCGATTGCGAAACGCGCGGTCACGGATCTGACGAATCAACTCAGTCGTTCCCTCAGACGGAACCCCCCGACGTATTTCGAGGCCGCCACGGCAATTGCATTCAAGTATTTCGCGGATGAGGAGGTTGATGTAGCTGTGGTCGAGACCGGCCTTGGTGGACGACTGGATTCGACGAATGTTCTTCAGCCCATGATTTCCGTCATAACCAACATCAGCCTTGAGCACACGGAGATTCTCGGATCCAGGGTAGAGAAAATTGCTCTGGAGAAGGCAGGCATCGTGAAAAGAAACACGCCGTGTATCGCCGGCATCCGGAATGAAAGAGCTCTATCGGTTCTCACGAAGGTATGCAAGAAAATGAAGGCCCCCCTCATTGTTGTCAACGGTTATGAGACGCAGGTGAGGAAGATCTCATTGGCAGGGACATTGGTGGATGTGAAAACAGACAACAACTTCTATAAGCGATTGTGGGTCTCGTTGCCTGGAGCGTTTCAGCTAGAGAATCTCAAGATCGCTCTCGGCGCAGTGCAGTTGCTGCGATTGCAGAACCATCTTGAGATAGGCGAAGAAGCGATTCGCTCTGGTCTTTCAACGATTCAGGAGTTGTCGGGGCTCAGAGGGCGATTGATGACGCTCGAGGGTCGGCCTCGCATCATCGTCGACGTCGCTCACAATGCAGATGCCATCCGGAATCTCGTTGAGTCCCTGCGGCGTTTGAAAGTGAAGGACCCGATAGTCGTGTTCGGGGTGCTTCGGGAGAAGGACTATATCTCGATGGTCCACGATCTGGCGTCGATCACAGATAGGGCGATCGCCGTTGCAGCTCGCTCCGAACGGTCCAGGCCATCGAGTGATGTGGCAGCTGCGTTTCAGGGAGAGAAATGCAGCGTTCGTGCCGCACTCAGTGTTGAGGAGGGTGTCAGGCTGGCAGTCCGCATGGCAGGGCTAGGTCGAACCGTCCTGGTCACGGGTTCCCATTTTGTCGTTGGAGAGGCCTTGGCTGCCCTTGAGAGAAAAAGGGCTTGACAATCAGAGGTCATTGGGGTATATTGAATCACAAGTTCTGGGGTTTCTTCCTTACGTGTAGTTTGTTACCCAACCAATTCACTTCTAAATCGTCAATTCGCTACTCCCAACCTTTGATACTTCAACGGAAGGCGTCCTCAGCTGATTGATTGAGGATTTCATCTTGTATAGTTTCTCAATTCCAATTTCTCATAGGATTGTTCTACCATGCCAATGGACATCACTGAACTAAAGTCCAAGAAGATCGCCGAGCTGAACCAGATCGCCAAAGAGCTGAATATTATCTGGCTACAGCGATCTTCGTAAACAAGAACTCATTTTCAAGATACTGGAGGCCCAGACCACCAAGGACGGTCTGAGCTTCAGCAAAGGCGTCCTCGAGGTCCTGCCGGATGGCTACGGGTTCCTGCGGTCCGTCAACTACAACTATCTCCCGTCTCCGGACGATATTTATGTCTCACCTTCGCAAATCAAGAAATTCGGACTGCGGACAGGGGATAGCGTGAGCGGCCAGGTTCGTCCTCCGAAGGAGGGTGAACGGTTCTTTGCCTTGCTTCGCGTGGAGGCAGTCAATGACGACCATCCGGATGTCATTCGCGAGCGGACCCTGTTCGACAACCTGACGCCGCTGTACCCGACGACCCGGCTCAAGCTCGAAACGGTGCCCGGCGAATACTCCATGAGGATCATGGATCTGCTGGCCCCGATCGGAAAAGGTCAACGCGGACATGATCGTGTCTCCTCCGAAGGCCGGCAAAACAATCCTCTTGCAGAAAATCGCCAATAGCATTATCCGGAATCATCCCGAAGTAAAGCTGATCGTGCTTCTGATCGACGAGCGCCCCGAAGAGGTCACGGATATGGAGCGTACCGTCAGCGCCGAAGTCGTAAGCTCCACCTTCGATGAGCCACCAGAGCGGCACGTGCAGGTGTCCGATATGGTGCTGGAAAAGGCGAAACGTCTCGTTGAAGCGAAGAAAGACGTGGTCATTCTGCTCGACAGTATCACGCGCCTCGCCCGTGCACACAACACCGTCGTCCCTCACAGCGGCAAGATTCTCTCGGGTGGTGTTGATGCGAACGCCTTGCACAGGCCGAAGCGGTTCTTCGGCGCAGCCCGAAATATCGAGGAGGGGGGAAGCCTCACGATCATCGCGACCGCACTCGTTGAGACAGGCAGCAGAATGGACGAGGTGATCTTTGAGGAATTCAAGGGAACCGGCAACATGGAAATTGTTCTGGACCGCAAACTCAGCGATCGGCGTGTCTTCCCGGCGATGGATGTCAACCGGTCTGGGACTCGTAAGGAAGAACTCTTGCAGGATCCCGAAGAGCTCAACCGTGTGTGGATTCTTCGAAAGCTGCTCAGCGACCTCACGCCCGTCGAGGCAATGGAATTCTTGTTGGAGAAGATGAGAGGTACAAAATCCAACAAGGAATTCTTGAAGTCGATGAACAGTTGACCCTTGGAGATGCGAGGCTGCGTGCGGGAGATTGACTGTTGAGATGTGCATCTCTTTCTGATCCCTCTGGTTTCACTTCGAGAGAGTAAATCATGGCAAACGATGTTGTCATCGTGAGTGCCTGCCGGACTGCTATTGGCTCTTTCATGGGTTCGTTGGCCTCGATCCCGGCACCAAGACTTGGTGCCATCGTTATCGAGGAGGCGATCCGCAGGGCCGGTATCGCGAAGGGTGATGTGCAGGAAGTTATTATGGGGAACGTTCTCGCCGCCGGTGTGGGACAAGCGCCGGCGCGTCAGGCTGCGCTGTACGCTGGGTTGCCTGAATCCGTCGAATGTCTAACTATCAACAAGATGTGCGGCTCGGGCCTTAAGGCGGTTATGCTCGGCGCACAAGCGATCCAGCTTGGTGATGCTGATGTAATCGTCGCCGGCGGATTTGAGAGCATGTCCAATTCTCCGTATCTCCTGGAAAAGGCCAGGGATGGATACCGGATGGGTCACGGGAAGATCATCGATTCGATGATCAAAGATGGACTGTGGGATGTCTATAACGATTTTCACATGGGCAATGCCGCCGAGATCTGCGCGAAGGAATGTTCGATCCCAAGGGAAGCGCAGGACGAGTTCGCCATTTTGAGCTACCGGCGCGCGCTGAGCTCGTGGTCGGAAGGAAGGTTCACCGACGAGGTGGCACCTGTGACGATCAAGGGCAAACAGGCTGACACCATCGTCGCACAGGATGAAGAACCTTTCAAGATAGATTTCGCCAAGGTTCCTAAGTTGAGACCTGCATTTCAGCAAGATGGAACGGTGACTGCTGCCAATGCCTCCAAAATAAACGACGGGGCAGCGGCTCTAGTGTTGATGTCGTCTGCTAAGGCTGCTTCTCTTGGGTTGAAGCCTCTCGCGCGGATCATTGCATATGGTTCAACCGCGAAGAAGCCAGAGTGGTTTACCACCGCGCCGGCTGACGTCATCACAAAAGTTCTGCGCAAAGCCGGATTCGGAGTTGCCGATATCGATCTCTTCGAGATCAACGAGGCATTCGCAGTTGTCTCCCTTGCTGTTCAGAAGATCGTCGGAATTGAAACCGACAAGCTCAACGTCAACGGCGGCGCGGTAGCCTTGGGCCATCCCATTGGTGCCAGCGGAGCCCGCATCCTTGTGACGTTGCTCCATGCGTTGAAGCAGCGGAACAAGAAACGGGGAATGGCTGCCATCTGCATTGGTGGCGGTGAGGCAAGTGGAGTCATCGTCGAGCTCTTCAAGTAGGGATCTTCCACTATCACGAGTGTCCACGGGGTCAGAACCTATGGGATTCGATACAATCAAAGCAGTGGCCGTTGTTGGTGCCGGAACGATGGGCAATGGAATCGCTCATGTATTTGCTCAATACGGATTTGCCGTCGTCTTGCACGATGTGAAACAGGAGATCCTCGACCGAGGAATGAACACGATTCTGGCCAATCTTGATCGACAGGTGAAGAAGGGGAACGTCACGGCTGAGCTGAAGTTGCTTACGATGAGCCGTATTCACCCTTCCCTGGATCTGGAAGACGCGTGCAAAGGGGCTGATCTCGTCATCGAAGCAGCGACAGAAGAAGGGCAGATCAAGAAGCAACTGTTCAAAGATTTCGACAGGTTGACTGCCTCAACGACGATCCTAGCCTCGAATACATCGTCGATCTCCATAACGGAGTTGGCAGCTGTCACGTCGAGGCCCGACAAGGTCATTGGCATGCATTTCATGAATCCTGTGCCGGTCATGAAACTTGTCGAGGTCATTCGGGGCCTGGCCACTTCGAATGAAACCTTTTCGATCGTGAAATCGCTCGCTGAGGGTCTTGAGAAGGTCCCGGTCGAAGTCAACGACTATCCGGGATTTGTTTCGAACCGTGTGTTACTGCCGATGCTGAACGAGGCTATGTATTGCGTGATGGAGGGCGTCGCCACTCCCGAAGCGATCGACACAGTCATGAAACTTGGCATGAATCGCCCCATGGGGCCTTTGACGCTGGCAGATTTCATCGGACTGGATGTTTGCTTGTCGATCATGGAGGTGCTGTACAAAGGTCTTGGTGATCCAAAGTATCGTCCCTGTCCCTTACTGAAGAAGATGGTAGCCGCAGGCCATCTTGGCCGCAAGTCTGGAAAAGGCTTCTACACGTATGCGAACAACTAGCGGGGTGAGATGAATTTCCAATTTTCCGACACGCACGCGATGATTCGGGAGACCGCCCGGCAGTTCGCGCGCGAGGAGCTCGCTCCGTCCGTCATCGAACGTGATGAGAAGGAACAGTTCCCCTTCGAAGCGGTAAAGAAGATGGGGGAGCTCGGATTCATGGGAATGATGGTCCCTGAGAAGTACGGCGGCGCAGGTCTCGACACCATCTCCTATGTCATCGCGTTGGAGGAGATAGGGAAAGTCGATGCTTCAGCCTGCGTGATCATGTCTGTGAACAATTCGCTGGTATGCTGGGGCCTCGACATCCACGGAACGGAAGAGCAAAAGCAGAAGTATCTCGTTGACCTTGCTTCTGGGAGGAAACTGGGAGCCTTTGCGCTTTCTGAGCCTGAAGCCGGCAGTGACGCTACGAATCAGCGAACGACCGCTCGACGCGAAGGCGATTCCTATGTGATCAACGGGACTAAGAACTTCATTACGAACGGCGCCAACGCTGATGTGGTGCTTGTCATGGCTGCAACGGATCGTTCGAAAGGTGCCCGAGGGGTCAGCGCGTTCATCGTGGAGAAGGGCACGCCCGGCTTTGCAGTTGCGAAAAAAGAGCGGAAATTGGGGATCAGGAGTTCCGATACTGTATCGCTCTCTTTTGAGGAGTGCCGTGTCCCCGCTGCGAACCGGATTGGCGAAGAGGGATTCGGAATCAAGTTTGCCCTCAAGACTCTGGATGGCGGGAGAATCGGGATCGCGGCACAAGGATTGGCTATTGCAGAGGCATCGCTGGAGTCGGCAATCAAATACAGCCGCGAACGAAAGGCATTCGATCGGCCAATCGCTGAGTTGCAGGCTATCCAGTTCAAGCTCGCTGAGATGGCGACGAGTATTGAGGCAGCTCGCTGTCTAATCTTGCACGCTGCCTCACTCAAAGACCGGCAGCAGCCTTTCGGGGCGTCTGCCGCCATGGCAAAACTGTTTGCTTCGAAAGTAGGTGTCCAGTGCGCGCTCGAGGCGGTGCAGATCCATGGTGGGTATGGTTATATGCGCGAGTACCACGTTGAACGATTTTTGAGGGACTCCAAGATCACCGAGATATACGAAGGGACATCAGAGATCCAGAAAATTGTCATCTCAAGAGCGCTCCTCCAGTAGGTTCAACAAGGAAAACCTCAGTTTAGAGAAAAAGGCGACGCAGGTGTCGCCTTTTTTGTTGTGGGGAGAGAGGTGACTCGCAGCACAGACATATTTGCTCAAGGAACCGTTAATTTGTTCTCGTAATGAACGCCGCACAAGCGGCGTCCTTGTTTTTCCAACCAACTTTTCCTACTTTGCTCGTGAATTTGTTGATGTGAAGTGCGCAAGGCTAAGGGCAGCAAGGGCTACATTGGCGTGGCCAGCGGTTGTTGACTCGGTCCAGAATGATGGGCCCATGACTGCCTGATATCTCAGAAGCGACAGTTGTCGCGTGCACTGGATGCTACAGCCTCTGCTCAGTCAAGAATCCATTTCAATCCTTTGGGGGTTTGCATATGAAACGTTCTGTGGCAATTACGCTTGGCGCTATTGTCGCGATTGTTCTAATCGTTCTGGCTTTCGTCGGATGGGGGATCTCGGTATACAACAACATCGTGACACAGGAGGAGGGGGTCAAGGCCGCATGGGGTCAGGTGCAGAACCAATATCAACGAAGGTACGACCTCATCCCGAATCTGGTCGAAACGGTGAAAGGATATGCGAAGCAGGAAAAGGAAGTGCTGGAAGGTGTTACGAATGCGAGGTCCCGAGTTGGTCAGCTGAATGTGACGCCGGAAATCCTGAATGATCCTCAGGCTTTTTTGAAGTTCCAACAAGCCCAGGATGGATTGAGCTCGGCATTGTCGCGCCTGCTTGTCGTGACAGAGAATTATCCGAACCTGAAGTCAAATGAGAATTTCCTCACCCTTCAGAGCCAACTCGAGGGAACAGAGAACAGAATTGCTACGGAACGCCGAAGGTTCAACGAAACTGTGCAGTCCTACAACGTGGCCATTCGTCGTTTCCCCGCATCATTCATCGCTTCGATGGGCGGCTTCAAGGAGAAGGCATATTTCACGGCCGCCTCGGGGGCAGATCAAGTACCGAATGTGAAATTCTAAGGGGTACCGCCATGCGAACTCTACGGTTGAATGTTCTGCATCTCCTGGTTATGCTGAGCGTGGTTTCGCTCTATGCTCAGCAAGAACCTCCTATGTTGCGTCAGCGAGTAACGGATTTCACGAACTCGCTCACGTACAATGAATGGCGATCGCTGGAATCGCGCCTGCAACGATTCGAGGATTCGACCTCCACGCAGATCGTGATTCTCCTCGTGAAATCGCTCGATGGTGCATCGATTGAAGACTATTCGATGCGGGTCTTCGAGGCGAACAAGTTCGGCCAAAAGGAGAAGGACAACGGTGTACTGGTTGTCGTTTCGAAGGAGGAACACAAAATTCGGATCGATGTGGGCTATGGCCTCGAGGGTGTGTTGACCGATGCCCTCAATGCACAAATCATCGATCGGGAAATAAAGCCGTATTTCAAGGCGAATAATTTCTTTGGCGGCCTCTCGTCAGGTGTCTCGGCGATCATGGCGGCAAGTGTGGGCCAATACAAAGCTGACGCGAAAGGTCGGAACGCTCCCCTGATCACGGTGATTCTCGTTCTCTTTTTCATCGGCTTCCTGGCAGCGTTCGTGTTTCCCTTGTTTGCGACGAAACGCAGGTATGTAATCCGATCTGGCAACTGGATGTATCATTCGGGATGGGGTTGGGGTGGAGGAGGGCTCGGTGGATTTGGAGGAGGGGGAGGCTTCAGCGGGGGGTCCTTCGGTGGTGGCGGCGGATTTAGCGGCGGCGGAGGCATGGCTGGAGGGGGCGGCGCAACGGGCAACTGGTAACCCGGGTGAGCGAATCAGGAGTACGGAAATGCTTGTACTGATGCATCAGGATGTGACCAAGGAGCAGATAGCCAAGGTCAAAGAGAAGATACTCCGCGTTGGGCTATGTGCCGCATGGATCCCTGGGGCGCAGCGAGTGGCGATAGGAATAACTGGCAACAAGGCAGGCCTTGATCCCGATTTATTTCTCAGTATGCCTGGAGTGCAGGACGCCGTTCCCGTCTCCAAGCCATACAAGCTCGTCAGCCGGGAGGTGAAGCCGGAGAACACCGTCGTGAGCGTCGGTAACGACAACATTGGAGGGACGGAGCTTACAATGATCGCCGGGCCGTGCTCCGTCGAAAGCCGACAGCAGATCATAGAGATTGCTGAGCAGCTCAAGAACATGGGTGTTCGGTTTCTTCGCGGCGGTGCCTACAAACCTCGTTCATCTCCCTACTCATTTCAGGGGCTCAAGAACGATGGTCTGGCATACCTGAGAGAGGCCGCGGACAGAACAGGGATGCATATCGTGACCGAAGTGAAGGACACGGAAACGCTTGCCTTGGTGGCGGACTACGCAGACATCCTGCAAATTGGGGCCCGCAATATGTATAACTTTTCCTTGCTCGAACAGGTAGGGGATTCAAGCGGGCCGTTGTGCTCAAGCGAGGTCTTTCGGCGACCATAGAGGAATTGTTGATGTCGGCGGAATACATTGCCTCGCGAGGCAACTACAACGTGATACTCTGCGAGCGCGGGATACGCACTTTTGAGCCCTACACTCGGAATACGTTGGACCTGAACGCTGTCCCCGTTGTCAAGAAATTGTCCCATCTTCCGATCATTGTCGATCCAAGCCACGGGACGGGCGCTTGGGACTTAGTTGTGCCGATGGCGCTGGCTGCCATCATTGCCGGCGCGGACGGACTGCTGGTCGAGGTACATCAGGATCCAGAGACGGCCTTATCGGATGGATTCCAATCGCTGAAGCCCGAACGATTCAAGGAACTCCTCGATCGAGTGCAGGAACTTGCTCCATTCGTCAAAAGAACCATGCACCTTGGAACAGCCGCATGAGAGGAGGAGCGGGCACATATAGCCATCGTCCGCGGGGCCGAAATGAAAAGCGGGTGAAGGACAAGAACTCAGCAAGGCGAACAAAGAGGATTGTCGTCCCTCCTCAACCGGCAAACGCCTTCCAACGTGCTTTTTTCAAATCATTTATCCCTTTGCTCATAATCGATCGGTTGGGGCAATGCCTCGAGGTTAATGAGCATGCGTTGAGATTGCTCGACCTTCGAAGGTCGGCCCTCGTCGGGAAAAACCTCATATCGATTTTCACCCTTCCACCAGCAATCACTCCAGAACGTTTTTGGGAAAACTTGGCTGGAGGTGATCCGGTGGAAGTTGAACTTCTTTCGGGGAAGAAGGGGGTGCAGTCGATTCACGTGCGGTTGCGGGCGAACAATCTCGATGAAGGATACAAGCTCATCAGTCTGAGCAGGATTCACGATCAATCGGCCCCGGAGCATGCAGTGTGGGATCGCACTGGCTCGAGAAAGCTCCTGGATGAGCTTTACCTGCTTCATGGCCAGGATGCAGATATCGATTTCCACTCATTGTTCCAGCATTCGCCGTACGGTATTTGCGTTCTTCAGAATGACCGCATCGCGGTGGTAAATCCGACTTTCTGCAGACTTCTGGGCTATCGTTCCGGTGAAGACATCGTCGGGAAGGAAATTCGGGCGTTCCTGGATGAAGGTTCGCGAATGTTCTTTCTCCTTCTCCAGCACCGGGTGTTTCGCGGAGAGGCTGTGCCGACGAAATTCGAAACTCGGATGATTCGCCAGGGCGGTTCGACGATTGATGTCGAGACATCGTTCGCGTTGATATGGTACAAAGGGTTTCCAGCGCTCTACATTGCCGTCAATGACATCACCGACCGTAAGGAACTCGAGAAACGCCTGATTGACTCCGAGAGCCTGCTGAGAAACGTGATCAATTCGATGGTCGACGCGTTGGTTATTACAGATCTGCAGGGAAAAGTCCTCGATGTCAATGATGAATTCCAGCGTTTTACCGGTTTCTCGCGCCGTGAGGCGTTCGGCGCTGAAATCCCATACCCGTGGGTTCCCGAAGAAGATCTCCGTTCGTACATCGGCTGGCTGGAAAGGCTGCGTGAGCATAACGTGTTGCGCGATTTTGACATCACGTGGTTGAGGAAAAATGGCGAACGGATCGCGGTGAGTTTGAACACAACGCTGCTGCGTAACGCAGGTGGCGAGCCCGTTCTGATGGTGAACATCGCTCGAGATATCAGTGAACGTCAGGCGTCTCGCAGAGAGTTGAGCCGCCAACTCCAGCGCCTGCAAGTTCTCTATGATCTGAGTAGTGCGTTGACGGAAACTCTGGACACCGAGGAGATCGCCCGCACCATGTACCACGAGATCGAAAAAGTGATTCCCCTCGATGCATTCTTCATCGATCTTTACGATGGGGAAAAGAAGGAAGTGCGACCGATCTACAGCGTTGATGTTGTCAACGGCAAGCGGACCGAAATACCGCTCCGCGGCGGACCGGTGCCTCTCGATAAGTCGACGCCGATTGCGAAGGTCATCGCTACGCGCAAGCCCATCCTGGAGCTGAGAGATGTCGCGGACCAGCGACCTGTCGCGGGCCCGATGGTGGGAGAGCGCATCGCTGCTTCGGTGATGACGGTGCCGATGGTCTCGAAGCAACGGCCGATCGGTGTGCTTGCGGTTCATTGCTTCAAATCGAGAGCATATTCGTCCGAGCATTTGACCCTGCTCCAGAGCATTGCGCATCTCGCGGGGATTGCCATTGAGAAAGCACAGCTCTATCAGGAGACGATCCGAACGTCGCTCGAGATTGAAGCGCGCAACAAGGAACTTGATGATTTCACGTACGTCGTGTCGCACGACCTGAAAGAGCCTTTGATCAGTGTGGAAGGCTACGCGAAGATGATGCGTCACGAGTATCAGGACTCCTTCGATGCTGTTGGGCGGGAGTACTTGCAGGCGGTCGTTGACTCGTGTTCGCACATGAAGCGGCTGATCGACGACCTGCTGCTCCTTTCGCGCGTGAGCAAACTTTCAGAGAAGCGTGCTCCGGTCGATCTTTCACGACTCATCAAAGATGTGTTGGAGGAACTGCAGTTTTCAATCCGGGAACGCAAAGCGGAGATCATCGTCCATGAACATCTGCCGAACGTCTTCGCTGTCGATACACATCTTCGCATTGTATTCCGAAACCTCCTCTCCAATGCACTGAAATTCTCGGATAAGCCCGTTCCTCGCATCGAAATTGGCGCGACCGTCGGTCAGGATGCCACGACAGTCTTCGTGCGGGATAATGGAATCGGAATCGAACCTGCGCATTTTGACAAAATCTTTCTGATCTTTCAGCGTCTGCACAGAAAGGACGAGTACGAGGGGGTGGGCGCGGGGTTGACGATTGTGAAGAAGATCATCGAATCTCACGGGGGAAAGATCTGGATCGAATCGAAGGTCGGCCAGGGATCGACATTTACATTCACGATACCATTGGTATAGGGGGAGCAGTGGAACAGCTCGGGGGACCGCTGAGGATCCTGTTGATTGATGACAATCAGGATCACGCGAGGATTCTGCAGTGGGCATTCAAGAAGACGGGACGTTCAGATGAATTCACGTACTTCGAAGACGGCATGAGTGCCTTAGAGTACCTGAAACAAAGCAGCCGCGAGCACAAGGAGAGCCCCGACATCATCTTTCTTGATATGAACTTGCCGCGTGTCGACGGGCGCGAAGTGCTCCGTCTTCTCAAAACGGAGGAGGCGACGAAGAGCATACCGGTGATTATCGTCAGCAGCTCTGAGAGAGAGGAAGATGTTCGGAAGGCGTATGAACTCGGGGCGAGCAGCTACGTTTCGAAATCGGCCATTCTCGATGATGTTGATCCAATGTTGAAGACGATTCAAGAGTTCTGGTCAGAATCGACAAAACCGCCAAAGAGAAAATAGCCTATGATCGCAGAGAAACATGTTACGGTTCTGCTGGTGGAGGACAACGTCGACTTCGCCAAGCTGGTCAGGATCTATTTGAGCCGGTTCGAAGATGCTCAGATTGAGGTGGTCTGGAAGGAAAATGGCAGCGAAGGGATCGCTGAAGCGGAGAGGAACCCATCCCTCGATGTCATCTTGATGGACTATTTTCTCCCCGGCATGAACGGCCTCGAGATTACCCGCGCACTGAAAGAAAAGAACGTGCAGACACCGGTCGTATTCCTCACTGTCAACAAGGATATGAACCTCGCTGTCGAAGTCATGAAGCTCGGTGTTCAGGACTATTTGGTGAAGGAGGAAATCAGTACGCCGATTCTCCCGAAGACGATCATGACGATCGTGGAGAAGCGGAAGTTCCAAAAGGAAGTCGCCGAGCTGGAAATCCGGCAAAAGCGGCTCGAAGCGATGCAGGAAATGATCGTTGGGATTACCAACGAGATCAGCGGCCCGCTGGAGAGCATGAAGAAAATCGTCGAGATGCTCATTCAGCGTGGCGGTTCGGAAAAGGGCGCGAAGTACCTTTGGATTATTCGGGAAAACGTCGAACGGATCGAGTCCAAAATGGAAAAGCTGATCAACCTGAAAGAGGACAGAACCGTCCAATACATCAAAGATATCAAAATGATCGACCTATCATGAGGTGACGAGTGGCCAACCTTGTCAAACGTTTCCTGTCCAAACAGGATCTCAAAGACATCGCGGATGCGATATCAGCGGCTGAACAGCATACGTCAGGTGAAATCCGCGTTGCGGTCCGGCAGAAAAGAGCCAAGAAGGAGAAAGGCACGACGGTCGAACAGCTCGCCCGTCATGAGTTCGTGCACCTGGGGATGGCAAGAACCGAGAATCGCACAGGTATTCTCATTTTTATTCTACTCGATTCGCGCGAATTCTACATTCTGGCGGATGAACACATTCATCAGAAGGTGGCTGAAGGGACGTGGCAAACGATCGCAGCCACGATGTCATCCCACTTCACGAAAAAGGAATTCCGTCACGGAGTATTGGCGGCTGTACGTTCCGTAGGAGATCAGCTAGCGGAGCACTTTCCTGCCAAGCCAGGGGGCAAAAACGAGCTTCCGAACAATGTCGTCGTCTCCTAACCATTCATAATTCTGTCACATCCCAGGTTCAATGATCGGTTTCGTTCCAATGAAATTCAGGGTTGCACTCGCACAGATTGACTCGAAGGTTGGCGATCTACAGGACAATCTCCAGCGCCACCTCGCTGCCATCGGGAAAGCTCGGACTGCGGGGGCCCAGCTTGTCGTGTTTCCAGAGCTCAGTCTTACCGGCTACACCCTGCGGGATCTCGCCTGGGACGTATCGTTGAATCCATTCGCTGACTTACGCCTCGCTCCTCTGAGAGAGATGAGCAAATCAATATCGATCGTCGTTGGTCTTGTGGAAAGCGCGGAGAACCAGGGGATCTACAATTCTGCCGCGTTCTTTGAGGATGGATTGATTCGCCATGTTCACAGAAAGATCTACCCACCGACGTATGGGATGTTCGAGGAAGGACGATATTTCAGCCGCGGTGACCATGTTGCGGCCTTCGATTCGAAGCTCGGCCGCTTTGGCCTCCTGATCTGTGAGGATTTATGGCACATCTCGCTTCCGTATCTGTTGGCGCTTGATGGTGCCGAGGTCATCTTCTCGCTGACGGCCAGCCCTTCAAGGGTTGCCCCTGGCAGCAGTGAAACGACCAATGCTGAGCTGAACTACGAACAACACCGCACGTACGCGCGACTCCTGAGCTCGTACATTGTATTCTGCAATCGTGTTGGGTATGAAGATGGGGTCAACTTTTGGGGCGGTTCCGCTGTGGTCAACCCCAGTGGCACTATGATTTCGACAGGCACACTCTTCCAACCCGATCTTGTTTTCGCCGATATTGACTCCCTTGCGGTCCAGAGGGCGCGGCGTTTCTCACGTCACTTCCTCGATGAGGATGTTTGGCTTGTGCGAAAGTCCCTTGACCGCATCAGCTCAAGGGACGGTCTCAAGACCTCAGAAGAGCCTCTCTAGGAACCCACTGCTTCACGCTCGTCTCCAATCTCTGCCCGCTTCAACAAAGTGACCTGCTCGGGCCTCGTGGCCTGAAACTTATTGAATCTGCGCAGTTTTTTCCATAACTTAGATTGACGAGAAGGAAAAACTCATTCTGTTTTGAGAAGGAGCATGATTTATGAGTATGGTCAAAACTGTTGGCCTGATGGTTCTCTTGATGGCGTTGATGATGTTGGTTGGTCAATGGTTCGGGCAGGAGCAGGGTCTTATTCTGGCTTTCGGTTTTTCGCTCCTCATGAATCTCGGCATGTACTGGTTTTCAGACAAGATTGTCCTGATGAGCTACGGGGCTCGGGAAGTCAGTGAACAGGACGCACCGCGCCTTTATGGATTGGTACGCAAGCTCTCTACGCAGGCGCAACTACCGATGCCAAGAATCTATATCATCCCCGGCGAGACGCCGAATGCGTTTGCCACCGGCAGGAATCCTGAACATGCTGCTCTTGCAGCGACGGAAGGCATCCTGAACATGCTACGTGACGATGAACTCGAGGGTGTTCTTTCTCACGAGTTGGCGCACGTCAAACACCGTGATATTCTGACTGGGACAATCGTTGCAGCGATGGCAGGGGCGATCATCTTTTTAACGAGAATGGCAATGTTTGCTTCCATTTTTGGGGGCGGAAGCAGAGAGAGAGAGAATTCAAACCCTCTGGGAGAAATCTTACTGTTGATACTCGCGCCGATCGCTGCCATGCTGATACAGTTTGCGATCTCTCGCTCACGCGAGTTCGCGGCTGACGAAGGTGGAGCGAAGATCTCTGGAAGGCCACTGAGCCTTGCGAACGCTCTTCGAAAACTCGAGATCGGTGTCGAGCGTTTTCCAATGGAAAATGCTGGAACGGCGACTGCTCACATGTTCATCGTGAATCCTCTTCGCGGTGGCGGGATTGCCAAGCTCTTCTCGACGCATCCGCCGACGGAGGAACGCATCGCACGTCTTGAAGAAATGGCGATGGGAGGAATTCACTGAAGCGAGGAATCGCAGAGGAGAGCCCGATGAGTCAGCAGCAACCATATACCTATCAAGAACCTGCTCCGATTGTCAGCAAGGAGAACCCGTTTGAGTCGATGATGCAACGTTTTGACGTTGCAGCTCACCTTTTGAAACTTGAGGCCGGGGTCTATGAGTACCCTCAAGCGTCCGGTCCGTCAGGTGATCGTCTCCATTCCGATTGCAATGGATACGGGAGAGGTGAGGGTCTTCGAGGGTTACCGGGTTATCCACAATGACATCCTGGGACCATCGAAGGGTGGACTTCGGTATGCGCCAGATGTGACGCTTGATGAGGTCAAGGCGCTGGCGGCGTGGATGACATGGAAATGCGCGATCATGAACATTCCGTTCGGCGGGGCGAAGGGTGCAGTGCGGTGCGATCCCTCAAAACTGAGTCCTCTGGTGCTGGAGAAGATTACACGACGATATACTTCAAACCTCATTGACGTATTTGGCCCGGATCGCGACGTGCCGGCTCCCGACATGAATACCGATGAACAGGTCATGGCGTGGATCATGGACACGTACAGCATGCATATGCGTACGACGGTCCCTGGTGTGGTCACTGGAAAACCACTTCTCCTTGGGGGATCGCTGGGACGCCGGGAGGCCACGGGGCGAGGATGCATGATCGTGACGGTGACCGCACTTCAGAAACTGGGGATGAAACCAAGAGAGACGACTGTTGTCGTTCAGGGATTTGGGAATGTTGGTTCCGTGACAGCCCAGTTGTTGCGGGAGCAGGGATGCAAGATCATCGGGGTCGGTGACATCAGCGGCGCATTCTATAGCAAAAAGGGGATCGATATTAACAAAGCGCTTGAATGGGTGCAGACCAATCGCACGCTCGCCGGATTCCCGGGAGCTGAGAAGATCAATGTTGATGAACTTCTCGAGCTCGAGTGCGACGTCCTGGTGCCGGCTGCTAAAGAAGAGCAGATCACGCATCGCAATGCATCCAAGATCAAAGCCAAGATCATTTGCGAAGGAGCGAATGGGCCAACGGCGGCCAAAGCAGATCCCATTCTTCAAGAAAAAGGGGTATTGGTCATACCAGACATCCTGGCAAATGCAGGTGGTGTGACGGTGTCTTATTTCGAATGGGTGCAGGATCGAGGTGGATACTTCTGGACGCTGGATCGGGTCAACAGCGAGCTCGAAGCACGAATGAAGAACTCGTTTGACGCCGTCTATGATACAGCTGAACGCTACAAGGTTTCCCTGCGGATAGGGGCATATATCCTTGCGATCGATAAGGTTGCTCGAACCCTCAAGCTGAGAGGAATCTACGCCTGACCCAATGACTGGGAAGCCTCTTCAACGGATGATTTTTGCTTCTGGAATTCTTCTCCTTGTCTGGTACACAGATGTACCAGGCCAAACGAGAGGATTGAGCGCAACATTGATCCTTCGGACCCAGGCGGCGAGTGTGGCGGATGAAGCTGTTGGTTGTCTCGGATCTCCGACGACGGGGATGGAACAAATCGCCGTCAAGGTTGAAGGTGGTACAGCTCGATCGCTCATTGAGAATGCATTCCTCGAGCTGCTTGCCCGGCGTGGATTTCGCACTTCTTTGTTCGCATCGCAGGAAATAGCCCGGCGATCTCTGCAGGTTACCGTTCTCGATCAGAGTGTTCGATACACGGGGTTGCCAGGCGGCGAATACAAGAGGGAGATTCAGACAGCGGTCGAAGCACGACATTCAACGGGTGATTCGGCTGGCGTTCAGTATCTGGGACTCTTCAAGCGACTGGATAGTGATACTGTTGCATTTCGTGAGGAACTCGGTACCGTTGGGCTCGCCCAGGAGGGCGAGCGTTCGCTCTTTGATAGACTGCTTGGGCCAGTGCTTCTCATCGGAGGAGCTTTTCTCGTTGTTTACTTGTTCTTTACGGTGAGGAATTGAGGATAGGACTGCGGTTCCTGGCGTCTGCTGCGCTAGTGGTTCAGTGCGGCTGGCTCCACAGCCAGACTCCCGAACCGGAAACGCGCCTCACGCTGATGGCGTTCGGCGATGTGAACCTTGGACGTGCGGTGGGACAGGAATTGCTGAAAGGTAAGCTGGACTATCCTTTCAAGATGGTGAAAGACTCTCTGGCACATGCCGATGTCGTCTTCGCCAATCTGGAGAGCCAACTCACGGAACAAAAAGGAGAGACGCAACATCCAAAGTACAATCTGGTTTTTTGCGGACCCCCAGTGGGAGCCGCCGCCCTCAGAATGGGCAACATCTCGGTCGTGTCGACGGCAAACAATCACGCATATGACTATGGGATGAAGGCGCTTGTTGAGACGGTCCGAAATCTGCAGGACTCTGGAATCCTGAGAGTCGGGACATCGATCGATTCTCTGGAAAGCGCTTGTCCCGTGATCGTTGAGAGGAATGAGATTCGCATAGGTTTCCTGGCATACACGCAGTTCATGAATTTCAATGGTTCTTGGGTGGGTCATGTCGCGCTGTTCAACAAACAGCGGGCATCGCGTGATATTGAGGAGTTGCGATCGAAGGTTGATGTGATCGTGGTCAGTTACCATGGCGGAGCTGAGTATGTTGACAAGCCTGGAGATGAGGTCCGCCGAGATTTTAGATTTCTTGCCGAATGTGGGGCGGATATTGTCGTTGGCCATCATCCTCACTATGTGCAGGGAATCGAGTGGTATGGGGGGAAGTTGCTGTTCTACTCGCTGGGAAATTTCGTGTTCTTTCAGCCCCAGCGCGATTTAACGCAATTCGGGCTCGGTGTAGAATTCTCGTTTCTGCGGCGGTCGTCGTCGGTCGAAATGGAAGCTGTTCGTCTGATTCCTCTTCACGCCGGATTGCAGCCATCGTTCGTGCTCTCAGCAGGAGAGGAACGATCCTTCTTTGAACGTCTGAAGAAGCTGTCGCCCGCTCAAATAGACGAACGGAGCGGAGCGTGGTTCATTCAGGTCAAACAGCACAATGACTAATCACAAACATCTTGTCTACAGGTCCATCGCCTTCGTGTCGATAGGCGCGGCACTGTCGCTTGCTTCTTGCTCGTCCTCTCGTGAGATAGAGCAGATGACGGCAGAGAAGCGCTATGACGCGGCGATGTCCCTCTTCAAAGACAAAAATTATCTCGATGCATACGAGGAGTTCCGAATTGTCACGCTGCAGTACCAAGGAAGTGCTTTCGCAGATGATGCACAATATCGCATGGGCGAATGTCGCTTCGACCGTGAAGAGTATCTCCTAGCAGCGTATGAATATGATGTGCTTATTCGGACGATGCCGACAAGCCAATTCGTCCCGAAAGCCCGTTATCGTCGCGCCCTCTCCTTCTTCAAACTGTCGCCTCCATCGTATCTCGATCAGAACTACACGCGGCAGGCTGTCGATGAGTTCCAATCGTTCATCGAATACCATCCGACGGATTCTCTTGTTACCGACGCTGAGGCAAAGATCGCGGAGCTGAACACGAAGCTTGCCAGAAAAGAGTACGAGAACGGGATTACCTACATTCATTTGGAGTACTACAAATCGGCGGTCGCCTCTTTCGACCACGTCCTGGAGAAATATCATGACACACCGTATGCCGAACAAGCGCAGTTGAAAAAAGCCGAAGTGATGTTGTTGCGGAAACGTGTGAATGACGCAAAGACGGAGATCGACAAGTTTTTCACGAAATATCCCAACAGTCAGTTGAAGGATGAGGCGGAACAACTTCGGAGGGATATCCTCTCACGAGCTGGAACAGCTGTGCCCGAAGTACCAAAGAAATCGACTCCGAATCCCGGACAATCAGACATTTCTCACAAGGGATGATGGCGATGCCCCGTCCACGGTTACGAAAAGTTCAAGAGTCGCAGGTCGAAATGGTCCAGATGGTATTGCCGACAGACACGAATCGATTGGGAAATTTGCTCGGCGGTCAGCTGATGCAATGGATTGACATCGCCGCTGCCATCGCCGCATCGCGTCATACCCATCGGGTCTGCGTCACGGCGTCTGTTGATGAGCTGAATTTCCATCATCCTATCAAGCAGGGAGATGTCGTGATTCTGCAGGCGTCAGTCAACAGAGTTTTCCATACATCACTCGAGGTGGGGGTGCGTGTCACCAAGGAAAACCTGTTGACCGGTGAACGTGTCTACTCGAACACCGCGTACATGACGTTCGTGGCGATTGACGAAAACCGCAAACCAATACCCGTGGCGTCCATCAAGCCTGTGACAAAAGATGAAAAGCGGCGCTATGCCGACGCAGCCCGCAGACGAGAACTTCGGCTGCTGCATCGTAAACAGCGTTGAAAGAGATCCTTGTCCTCCTACGATTGTGCTTCTCGATGTTGAGGTGCCAGAAACCCGTGACGTATCGTTTAGAATCGACCAACTACACATCCCATTTCTTCGCTGCCACCATCGTCTCTTTCTGGCTTACCCTTTGTCAGGCAAACGCACAGTCCCGCGAAACGGCCTTCGGGCAGATTCGTTATTCGCCGGTTCCGGGCAAGTGTGATCGTTTTGCACTGAGCGCACCACCTGGAGAGCCGGCAACCGTATTTCTCTGGACACCACGCGGATCGTTGTTGAGCTCCGCCACCCTTGATACGGCTGGTTCGGCCCACAACTGGAGGACGCAGCACCTGACAAGGCCGTGTGATGAATTCATGGTCGTGGATTTCTCGGCAGAGCGGAAGCGGGTTGGTGTCGGCATCGATCGAACTGAACGGAGACTTTCATTCTATACGAGTCTGTCTTCAGACACGCTTCGGCCGACCTCATTCGTCGAGCTTCCGCTGTCGCCGGCGAGGATTGTGTTTGGAGATCTGAATAACGACAAGAAAACTGATTTCATCATCTTCGACAAAATTACGCCCGGTGCGATCCCGTTCTTCGGCCTTGGCAACGAGCGCTTTCGCCAGGGCAAGCCGATTGCACTGGACAATGCGATTGGCGACTTGCAGCTTGTCCATCTCAACAACGACAGCCTGCTCGACATTGTCTTCTATGATTGGGTTCGGAGTGAACTCCACCTCCTGTATGGCGTGGGTCAGGGAAAGTTTCTCGACCAGGCGACGATCCCGCTCGATGGTGAGGTGCAGGATCTGGACGCCACCGTGCTCGCACCTCAGGGGAATCTCGACATCATACTTTCGTACCGCAGGCCCGCCAAGATTGAAGTCATGGAAGGTGATGGATTGGGGGATTTCAAGCAGTCATTTCGCATCCGCCTGAAAGAGCCGCTCCTCTCGACCGTCCTCGCTGATGTCAACAACGATGGCTACAAGGACATTGTTGGACTCGACAGATCATCTGTTCTCCATGCCTTTCTGAACGGTGGAGATAACACGTTTGAAGATCGACTTGACTTCGTTCCGGGGCACTCGGTGGGGGAGTTTCATCTCGTGGCTCAGGAACCTGGAGGTTTCCAGAAGGCGATACTGTTGGATCGTGCGACGGAGCGGCTTATCACCTTAACGAACGGACAGTGTGCTGCTCAACTCGTGGATTCATTGGATATGGCAACCGGCGTACGACCTCGAGGAATTGCTATTGCCGACGTTAACGGCGATGGTTCCAATGACCTTGTGCTTGCAACGGGCGGGAGCAATTCACTTTCGATCTACTATGGACGGGACGGAGCGGGCATTCTCGGGCAAACAGGATATGCTCTTCCGTCAAGTGCCCATGATATTGCATTCCACTCCCTGAGGGATTCTACGGCGCGTTTCCTGATTTCTTATCCTGAGTCCCGACAGGTCTCGGTGTTGGCACTTGATCAACGAGAACGGACGGCGACCAATGCCACCATCGGAACGGAGAGAGCCGTGGAGTTCCTTTATTGGGATGGCCTTCGCAAACCTTCGATCGATTTCTTCTGTTTCAGTCCTCCGACCGGCAGCGTCTCTGCCTCGCTTGCTCTGTTCCAGGAGATCGAATCACACCAGTTTGTCGAGAGGAGTTTTCGACTGGCTTCGACGCGCACATTGCTCGGAGCTGGAGTCGGGAGGTTGAATCAGGATTTGATTCCGGATGTCGCATTCGTCTATCGAAACAACTCGGCGGGGAAGTATGAGTTGGCTGTTTCTTTAGGAGATAGCCTTTACTCGTACAGGCAGATATCGTCTGTCGTGGAGCTTCCACAGAAGAGCATTGCGAGGAGTTTTGTTTGGGTTGTCGACCTCGAGCGGAATGCTCATCCAGATATTGTCATGTTGCATGAGGGAGGGGCACCTCTGCTGGAGAGGGTGCACCAGTTACGCGAGAACGTGTATGCTGCTCCGGACACCATTGCTCTTGACATAGAAATCGATGACTGGTCGCAACTGCAGTTTGCTGATCTTGACGGCGATGGTAACCTCGACATCATTGTGAACGACGCCGGGAGGGGTGAGATCGGTTGGCTCAGGGGAAATGGTAAGTCGTTCGAACGGTTTTCGCCACTCTGTTCTGTTCCGGAGGGAAGCCACTTCGCGATTGGCGACCTGAATGGTGACAGGATACCTGATTTGGCTGTGTCACTCTCCGCTTCCGGCGTACTACGATTGTACAGCGGCAACCTCCTGTTGAAACGTGCTCATGAGAACACTCGTTAGATTTGTTATTCTTGTTGGATTCGGTCTGTGTTGGGAGAGTCTGACATTTGCCCAGCAGGCCCAGGGCGCGGCACCTTCGACGCGAAGCATTGCGCGGATCTTGGGAATTCCCCTTGAGGGACAGGGCAAATGTGGCACGAGCGATATGATGCTTGCGATTGCTCGTTGGGATCAGCTCACACAGCAGAAGCGAATGGCTGTTGTGCAGGCTTTGCAGCGACCGCAGATGCAAAAAGATCGGCTGAGTCCATCAGGAAGATTCCGGATCCACTATGACACCGTGGGACCCAATGCTCCTGCCTTGTTAACGGGCGGATCCGATCCACAGCCTATCCCAAATTCTCAGGAGCAATATATCGATTCCGTGTCATACTATTTCGAACGCGCCTGGAAGCTTGAGGTCGACACGCTCGGCTATCTTCCACCCCCGTCGGATGGCATCGAAGGGGGAGGGCCAGAATACGATGTCTATGTGGAGGAGCTTGGAATAAACCTGTTTGGGCAGACTTCTTGGGATCCATCAGCACCTCCGCTCGAAAGTGGTTCACATGTCCGGTATGCGACGTACATTGAAATTGACAACGATTTCTATAAATTTCGAACTTCGGGCATGGATGCTCTCCGAATCACGTCGGCTCACGAGTTCCACCACAGCATCCAGGTCGGGAACTACGGAATGTGGGCTACCATGCCGGCGTTTGACTCGTGGTTCTACGAGCTGACCTCCGTCTGGATGGAACACATGGCGTATCCGAATATCCATGACTATTACCTCGACTTGCCAAAGTACTTTCAGCAGTTCAGAGATGGGCTAAACAGGTCGTACGCATTCAACTGGAATACGAGCTCCTACGCCGGCTACGAACGCTCCATTTGGGCTCATTTCCTGACGAAAAGATTTGGCAGAGACGTGATGAAGAATATCTGGACAGGAATAAAGACCTCCCCGGTCCTGGGGAGCATGATGAACATTCTGCAGCAGTACGGCACGACGCTCGAATCGGAATTTGCCCTCTTTAGCAACTGGAACTATTTCACCGCCGATCGAGCTGATCCTCAGAAGTATTACGACGAGGGGAAGAACTACCCCCGATTCGTGCCGAACACAAGCTCGAACTTTACCGGGCTGTCGGCTTCAATCTCAAGCTCTGCCATGCCGCTCTCGACGCAATTCTATCAATTTGTGCTGACGAGCGATACAATTACAGCCATTCTGGCAAATACGAACGTTGCAGGTGCATTGGATTCCAGTACACCGTTGGCGAGTTTTCAATTGTTTTTGAGCTCGACGAACCTGCAGGCTCCATATCAGAAGGTCGCTCGCGGGTTGGGTTTGATGTTCACCACTGCGAATCCGAACCAATGGAAAACTCAATATCTGCAATCGTCGACGCGAACGAACGCCAACGCAGCACCTGATCCCTCTCCAAATCCATTGCGGCTTGGGCAGGACGCGAAGCTTGTGCTCCCTGTCCTGGGTGCTTCTGGCGTTGAGGGAGAGGTGTTTTTTGTGAACAGCGCCTTGGAATTGGTTTTCTCGCGACAATATCCGGTGAGGGAGTCCTTCGGAAACCAGTATATTGATGTTCCAACATCGGATCTTCGTGGTACGGTTGCGACGGGAGTATACTTCATTATGGCTCGGTGTGGTGAGGCCGATTTCAATTGGAAGATTGCGATCGTTCGATGAAGCAGTTTGCATTGAAAATCACAGATGTATCGAAGGAATTTAGCCGGCGGTTGATTTTCCGCGGAATTTCCTTTTCGTTGGGAGGTGGAGATTCGCTCGCTATCACGGGAAGGAACGGCTCGGGGAAGTCAACGCTCGTGAAAGTTATTTGCGGACTTCTGTCGCCGACACGTGGGAAAGTTGAATACATGAATGATGGCAACACTCTGCCTGTTGAGGAGGTGCGCAATTGCATCGGATTGGTAAGCCCTTATCTCCAACTGTACGACGAGTTCACGGGGATTGAGAATCTCGAGTTGCTGTCAAAGATACGATTGGACGACCCTTTGGACAGAAGTCGGATGCAGGAGTTGCTCAGCCTTGTTGGGTTGTGGGATCGGCGAAACGATTTTGTGCGGGCGTACTCTTCCGGGATGAAGCAAAGGCTCAAGTATGCGTTCGCTGTGTTGCACGAACCGGCTGTCTTGATACTGGACGAGCCCACGTCGAATCTCGACGACGACGGGATAGAGATGGTGAAAGGAGTCGTCGGTCGGCAGAAGAGATCCTCGATCCTGATAGTGGCGACCAACGATGCAGAAGAGGCAGCCTGGTGCTCGGCGAAGGTGGAATTGGGCAAGCAGCTGACGTGAACCGCGTGGCAATTCACTTGCCGTTGGACAACTATTTTCTTATTCTTGACAATACACAATGAAGCCGCTTTCCAGCACGTATGCGTTGTTCCACAAGGATCTCCACTCTGAGCTGAGGACGCGGTATGCTCTCAACGCGCTGATGATGTTTGTCGTGACGGCTGTGGCCACGATCGTGTTCGCCCTGCGGTCTGATCAACCGACGTCAACAGTCCTATCAGGGCTTTACTGGGTTGTCGTTTTCTTTACAGCCATGTCGGGTTTGTCCCGGACCTTCGTCAGTGAAGAGGAACGGGGGACAACGATGACGCTGCAGCTTGTTGCGTCACCGTCCACTGTCTATTTTGGGAAGCTGCTGTTCAATACCGCACTTACTTTTTCGTTGACGATTGCGGTGACGATCTTGTATATGACTGTGTTCTCAAACGCCTTCGTGATAAAAACGCCTTCCATCTTCGCTGGCACCGTGGTTCTTGGCAGCCTGGGTTTCGCTTCCGCCTCTACGATTATTGCCGCAATCGTCGCAAAAGCGAATACGAGAGGAACTTTGTATCCCGTTTTGTCGTTCCCAATTCTGATCGTCTTGTTGATGACCGTCATGAATGCCACGGCCAAAGCACTCGATGGTGAGGCTTTTGAGACTGCGTTGGGGGATTTCCAGATCCTTGTCGGATATTTCCTCGCAATGACCGGCGGATCATACCTTCTGTTTGATTTTGTTTGGAAGGACTAGAATGAAGTTCGCGAAATACGGTTCGATAACGTTGATCACCTTTGTCCTTGTCGCGGGGATCGCTATACCTCTGTCCCCGTCACCCCAAAGCTGGCTGCAATTCCCTGTCATTCCCGGGCTTGAGCAAAAGGCGCGGAACATTCTCTATCACGTCCCTATTGCATGGACGACGGTCGTAGCATTTCTTGTTGGGACCTACTACGGCTTTCGATATCTGAAGACGAAGGACATGGAGTACGATATCAAATCGGTCTCCTCTGCAGGCCTAGGATTCCTGTTCTGTTTTCTCGCCACGCTCACCGGAGCCTTGTGGGCGAAATTCAATTGGGGTTCGTTCTGGAACTGGGACCCGCGTGAGACATCAATATTTGTCCTGCTCCTGATCTATGGTGCGTACTTCGCGTTGCGCTCAGCCCTCGATACGGAAGAGAAGCGCGCGACGCTTTCGGCCGTGTATTCCATCATTGCAGGTATTACCGTCCCGTTCTTCATTTTCGTCATGCCGCGTGTCATGAGCGGATTGCATCCGGGAGCGAAAGGTGATCCGGATGGATCCGGCCCCGTTGTCCAGTTCAAGATGTCTCCGAACATGCTGGTGATATTCCTACTGGGATTGCTGGGATTCACGCTTCTGTATGTCTGGTTGCTCAACCTACGAGTGAGAATTGCCAAGCTTGAATACGAACGTTCTCTTCATCAGGTGTGAGGTTTGTTATGATGGATTTCCTCAGTCAGAATCAAATGTATATCGTGTTGACCATCGTCCTGCTTGTGTGGGCGGGGATCGTGTGGTACCTGCTTCGGATTGACAAGCGGGTGAAGCGGCTTGAAGATCGTTCAAAAAAGGGATAATGGGATGAAAGCGAAGATCATCATCGGAGGAGTTGTCGTGGTCATCGGCATCATACTCGGTGCGATGAATTTCCTTGAATCAAATGTTGAGTATGCCGACTTTGCCTCTGCTGAGCGGACACAGAAAAAAGTGCAGGTCAAGGGCGAGTGGGTCAAAGAGCAGCCTTCGAGCTTTGATGCCGACAGGGTCAAGTTTTCATTCTATATGAAAGATGACGCAAACCGCGTGGCGAAAGTCGTATTAGATGGCGCGAAGCCGAATAACTTCGAGCTTACGACGAGCGTCGTTGCCAAGGGTAAGTTTGTCAACGGTGAGTTCCACGCATCAGAAGTGCTCACAAAGTGTCCGTCAAAATATGAAGGAACGTCGGAAACAGTGAAGAAAACCTTGTAGAGGGGAGTGAAATGCTGCTGCTGGGAACGCTTGGGGCAAATATTATCAGGGTTGGTTTCATCGCCGCGCTTGCCGCGGCTTTTTTTTACTATCGGACACACAGGAAGCCGACAACAAAAACGCTTTGGCTCGCGTGGAATAGCTATTATCTTGCCACGCTGTCTTTGACAAGCGCTGCGGCGATCTTCCTTTATCTCATCCTCACTCATCAATTCCAGTACACGTACGTTTGGAACTATAGCTCGACGGATCTGCCGATTCCACTTCTCATTTCAACATTCTATGCAGGTCAGGAGGGGAGTTTCATGCTTTGGGCGTTGTACACCTCCTTGATTGGTGTTTTCCTGATGCTCTATGCTTCAAAGAGAGACTACGAGGCTGAGGCGATGTCGGTGTATTCCCTCATCCTCTCGTTCTTGCTGCTCATGCTCGTGGTGAAGAACCCCTTCGCGCTGATCTGGGACAGCTTTCCATCTGATCTGATCAAGTCCGGCGCAATTCCCCCCGGTCTCGCGAATGTCGTGGTGCTGGATTCCGCAAAGGGGATTTGGGCTCAATTCCCCAACCAAGGCAAAGGTCTCAACCCCCTGCTGCAGAACTACTGGATGGTAATCCATCCACAGATTCTTTTCACCGGTTTCTCTTCGATGGCAGTTCCGTACACGCTCGCAGTGGCAGCGCTCTTAAAGCGTGATTATAGCTCCTGGATCAGAATCGCAACACCGTGGGCAGTATTCGGATCAATGGTCCTGGGGACAGGCATTATTCTTGGCGGATACTGGGCTTATGAGACACTTGGCTGGGGAGGCTTCTGGGGTTGGGATCCCGTAGAAAATTCTTCTCTGATTCCCTGGTTGCTCTGTGTCGCCTCGATCCACACTGCGTTGAACCAGCGCAAGAGCGGCGCGTTCGTCAGGACGAATTTTGTTTTCAGCCTGCTTACGTTCGTCACTGTCCTGTATAGCACCTTCCTCACTCGCAGCGGTGTCCTCGGAGACACATCGGTTCACTCTTTCGTCGATCCTGGCATGTGGGTGTATTGGCTTCTTCTGGGTTGCATCGTGCTCTTTGCCGGAATCGGCTTCGGGATGTTCTTCGCGAGATTCAAAGAGTTTCCGAAGTCGCCGGCGAAGCATTCCTATCTTTCAAGAGAGTTCGCACTTTTTCTCGGTGCGTTCGCTTTGAGCTTTGTGGCACTTTTTGTCGTCATAGGGACATCGTCACCCATTATTACTTCCATACTGAAGGGAAAGGCCTCCGCAGTCGAAATCGCTTACTACGTCAAGACGAATCTGCCCCTGGGTATCACAATCTGCCTGCTTTCCGGACTCGGTCAGCTTCTTTGGTGGAAGCATTCGGACACCGGTTCATTCCTGAAGAGCCTGGCGCCGCCAATTGTCTTTGGGCTCGCCGTGACAGGAGCGGTCTTTGTGATCCTGGGGCCTGAGAGCGTCTTGATTCTTCTCTTCACCTTCTGCGCTGCGTTTTCTCTCTCCGCGAACATAAAGGTTGGCTATGGTGTCTTCATGGGGAATCCCAAGTTTGTCGGAGGATCAATTGCCCATATCGGCATAGCAATCATGTGTCTGGGATTTGTGACTTCGTCTCGATATGACAGTAAGTCGACACTCTCACTCGAGCGGGGCAAGACCGTGGATGCAATGGGGTATCGACTGACGTATCTCGGGTACAAGGCGCTCGATTCTGAACGGTACGCTTTCAATGTTGAAGTGGAACACGGCGGAGTGAAGAAGGTCGTATCTCCAACGATGCGGTTCAATACGCAGGAGAATTCAACAATACGCAATCCTGACCTGATCAATTTCATAAGTCGGGATTTCTATGTCTCGCCCGTCACGGTGGAGGAAGAGGGCGATGCGGGAGAGCAGTTAGTTCGGTTGGCGAAGGGACGGGTTGAGCGCTTGGGCGATGTCAGCGTCGAGTTTCAAGGGTTCGAGTTCACAGACGCCCAGAGAACAGCGATGGCAGAAGGAAAAGATTTCTTCATTGTCGCCAAACTGCAGGTTTCGGAAGGGAAGGCCAAGCAGCGGGTTGATCTAAAGATGACAAACGGCCCGGCAGGTGCTGCATACATTCCCGCCACATTCACGAGCCGAGACGGAAAGACCGTTGAATTCACTCTGCGCCAGATGATGCCGAATCAAAATGATCCCTCCAAATCGCAGGTCGAAGTGGGTGTGAAGCTTCCATCCGATGCAAACGCATCAAAGAAACAAGAGACGCTCGTGATCGAGGCAAGCATCAAGCCGATGATCAATTTGGTGTGGGCCGGCACTGTTACCCTTGTGATTGGTTTCTTCCTGACGATCGTGCGCAGATCCGAGGAAGCGCGCAAACAGGGAGATAAGTGGCAGCAGGAAGCATAGCGTTGTAGTACCCTGATGAGGCGCAAATCAGAAGTCCCGCCCGATTGCCTCAGGCGGGACTTGCCGTTTCTAGTGCCGCTTCCAAAAAGTAATACTGTGTTTTGAGAGGGATGCTGCGTTGGAAGCGGGTCCCGTTCACCCTCTTGGTGAACGGGACGCGTTGCTGAATATGCCGATGGCATAGCGTTGCCACAAGATCTCTTCTTAGAAGTGGCGCTACGAAGTGCGGGAGGTTCGTTTCCCGTCTACCTTCATTCCTTTGCGTCTTGCTTGCAGCAGGCGTCTAGTTTGTCATAGGCGGCCTTGTTGCGCTTCGTGTTGTTCGCATTGTATCCCGCGTTGGCAATCGCTTTTTCGAGCTTGCTTAGTGTCGTTTTCGTCGAAACATAGGAAATCGTCGCGGTCTTCTTCTCGAGGTCGACCTTAGCTGTCTTGACGCCGCTCACCTTCTTGACGGCTTTCGTGACATTGTTCACGCAAGAGTTGCAGACGATTGTCGGCACGTTGATGACCGCAGTTTCGGTTTTTCCGTTTGATGTCTTTGAGCCCTCGATTCGTTTTCCTTGAGCCGTGGCAACTGCCGTGATGAGCAGGATTACTAGGAGTATCGCGATCGTGCGGGTCATATGGTCCTCCCTGATTGTGGAAGCGGCAACGTGCAACATACGCTCACGAGAAACGTAATGCTTTGAATCGCCTTCGATCTTGACCGTGTCGGGAGGCGGGAAGTCTCAGATGACCCATTGTCAGCTTTAAGAAACGAATTGAGCGGGTTCTTGTTGTTGCGAATGCGCCTAATCGTAGTTACATTTGTTTCAAGATTCCAGTTGGGAACTGGAACTAGCAAGATGGCACGGGTGTTGTAATAGCATACATATGCTTTCCTCATTCATACAGAGTAGATTCACTCGGGCTGTATTCGCCTTTCTGGTCCTGTCGGCCAGCTCCGGCGTCGCGACGCTTGTACGTACGTGCACCATGCGTGGCATGGATTGTTGCGCGACCGCGGCCCATTCGAACCAGTGTGCCTGCAATGACTCTCCGTCACTGATGCGCGGGATTGCGGTGAGAGCTGATCTCGCTTGCCATACCACGAAGGTTCTCGGTGGTCTGACAATCAACGCGGCTCTCGTTGAGAAAGAAAACAAGACGCGACAGCACAACGCGTCAGTTGATTTTGTCATCCCGTCGCCCTTTGACCTATCAAGTACGTATCTGAGTTTTTCTCATCTGCGATTCGCACTTGCTGTCCCTCATTCACCTCCCGCGGTGGAGAAGTACATCCTCAACGCTTCATTCCTCATTTAAGAATCACTCCTGTTTTGCGTGAAACTCACGGTGCGGGATAAATCTATCCTCTCGTGAGCGGAGCGGTCATTGCAATTCTCAAATTATCCTGCGAACATCGTCATGGTCATAAGATGACCTCACCCATTGAGAGTTGCTAAACGTGTCTATTCTTCACAAGAACAAGGAGTGTCGCCTCATGCTGCAATCAATCGTTCGTTACGCCATTGCCCTTGCGCTTTTTCTTCCATCGCTCGTATGGGCGCAAGAGCGCAAGCCCCTGAAACTCGACGAGCTGATATCAGAGGCTCTTCAGAACAACCCACAACTTCGCGCTGCACGTAACCAGACTGCTGCGGCAAGGACGCGAGTTAATCAAGCGACGTCGTGGGAGGCACCGCAAGTAGGCGTTGAGTTCTTCCAGACGCCTGTTCAATCCTTTCCGAATCCCTTAAAGAACGGAATGGAAACCGATTATTTCATCCAGCAGATGTTCCCTTTCCCCGGAAAACTCTCGGCGATGGGCAATGCCGCTGAAAGCAATGCAAAAATGATAGATCAGGGCTACAGAGGGCTTGAGCGCAAAGTGCTTCGTGATCTCAAGTCCGCTTACTACGAGCTGTATCTCGTCCAGCGGAAAGTCCAGATCAATGCCGAGAATCAAGAGCTCATGCGAAGATTTGTCGATATCACATCGAAGCAATATGAAGTGGGGATGGGGAAGCAACAGGATATCCTGCGTGCACAGACTGAGCTCTCAACGCTTGTGAATGGAGGTCTGAACCTTCAAAAAGAAAAGCAGGTGGTCGAATCGATGCTCAATACGATTCTGAGCCGATCTCCGAACGAACCTCTGGGCTATGTCCCTGATATCGAAGCCGACGTTCCGCGCTGGACGCTTGAAGAACTGCGACCGCTGGCACTTGAGTCGCGTGCGGAGTTGAAAGCAATGAATTTCAACATCGACATGAACAAGGCGGAGCTGTCGCTCTCCAAACGCGAGTATTATCCTGATTTGATGGCGCGGGTGATGTACAAGGACATGGCAATGACGAGCAACGACTTCTGGTCGGTGATGATCGGCGTCAGCATCCCACTTGCTCCGTGGTCGAGTGGAAAATACACTTCGAAGGTTGAAGAGAACCAATTGAACGTGAATAGGGCCGAAGATGAGTATGCGAGCATGCGGAATATGACGCTCTTCGAGGTGCAGGATGCTCTGGTGAAGGTGCAAACAAATCAGAACCTGGTGCTCCTGTACAAGAATACAGTGATCGCTCAAGCAGAGCAGACGCTGCAATCCACGATCGCGGCCTATCAAACCGGGAAGACCGAATTCCTGATGCTCATCGATGCCTACCGCATGGTGCTCATGTCGAAACTGGATTATCATATGTCGGTCATGAGTTACATGGCAAGCCAGGCCGCGTTAGAGCAGGCCGTTGGTATGAATATCAACGAAATCGCTGAAAAAGTACGTTAATCAAATTTCGCAGGAGTAAAGAGACATGAAGAAGATCGTGATTACTGCAATACTGAGCATTGTTGTCGGCTTGGCAACCGGCTGGCTAATGTTCCATCGTACGGGTCAGGGCAGTTCCTCCGCTGAGCGGAAAATTCTCTACTATCGGGATCCGATGAATCCGCAGATCACTTCGCCGACGCCGAAGAAGGCGTCCGATGGAATGGACTTCGTACCGGTGTACGGGGAAGCGGGGACTGGCGCCGGCGAGAACAAGATCGCCTATTACAAAGATCCTATGCATCCCTGGTTTACTTCGGACAAGCCAGGCAAAGCGCCAGACTGCGGAATGGATTTGGTGCCGGTCTATGAAGGAGAAAGCAATGGAAAGGGGATCAAGATAGATCCAGTGGTTGTCCAGAACATCGGTGTCAAGGTGGAGAATGTGGTAAAACGAAGACTCAACAAAACAATCCGTACCGTGGGCAAGGTCGACTATGACGAGCGGAGAGTCTATTCGGTGAATAGCAAAATCATGGGGTGGGTTGAAAAACTAGATGTAGACTATACGGGGAAGTTGATTCACAAAGGGGAACCGCTGATGGAGTTGTACAGTCCTGAACTTGTCTCAACTCAGGAAGAATACTTGCAGGCGCTGCGGTATCGGAAGAAGCTAGAAGAGAGCAGCCTTGAAGAAGCTCGAAAGGGATCTGATGATTTGATTCAGAGCGCCAAACGTCGCTTAGAGAATTGGGATATTCCTAAGAGTGAAATTAAGGCACTCGAGGAGCGAGGGACGGCGAACAAGACAATGACGATCTACTCTCCGGCGGACGGAGTCGTGATTGAAAAAATGGTGCAAAAAGGTCAGAACATCATGGGAGGGATGGAGCTGTACAAGATTGCCGACCTGTCGACTGTTTGGGTCCTGGCAGACGTGTACCAGTATGAGCTCCCCTGGGTGAAGGTCGGAGGCCAGGTCGAGATCGAGCTTTCGTATCTCCCGGGAAAATCGTTCAAGGGAACGATCACCTACATCTATCCGTACCTGAACATGGAGACCAGAACGGCGAAAGTGCGGGTCGAAGTTCCAAACACGCAGGACTTCGAGTTGAAACCGGACATGTACGCAACGGTGAAGATTTCCTCCCCCGTGACTGTGTACGATGTGGCCGTGCCGGATGAGGCCATCATCCGATCAGGCGAACGCAACGTCGTTGTCATATCGCTTGGGGGGGGGTACTTTGATCCCAGGGATGTCAAGCTTGGTGTGACCGCGGATGGCTATGTGCAGATACTGGATGGAATCAGGGAAGGGGAAAAAATTGTGGTCTCTTCACAATTCCTCATCGATTCCGAAAGCAATCTGAAGGCCGCAATCAGCCAGATGGCAGGTGACGCTGGCAAACCCACTGACCAGAAGGGTGCGATGGAACCGGGCGGGGAAATGTCAAAGCCGATGGAAGGGGAGAAAGCCACCGGGGCCGAGCACAAGGGGCATCAAATGACAGACACGACGAAATCGGGCGAACGCAGCGGGCATGAGATCAATCAACAGCCGGCGAAGAAGGAAAAGAGAGCACAGGGCCAGAAATTCATAGATCCTGTCTGCGGGATGGAAGCCGAACAGAAGGAGGAACTTTCATACAGGCATCTGGGGAAGAAGTACTACTTCTGCAGCCCAGAGGACCTTGAGAAATTCAAGAAGGATCCTGAGAAGTACGTTGGTCAGAGTCACCAACAATAATCCAGGCAGAAGAGATCAACGATCAGTCAAAGGATTTGAACAATGTTAACGAAAATTATCGAGGCATCAGTACCGCAATAAGTTCATAGTGATCCTCGCCGTGCTTTTTCTGATAGGGTGGGGTATCTATTCGATGCTCTCCACACCTATCGATGCAATTCCTGATTTGAGCGATGTCCAGGTCATCATCTATACGGAATATCCCGGGCAATCGCCGCGTATTGTTGAGGATCAGGTATCCTACCCTCTGACAACGGCCATGGTCTCCGTGCCCGGATCGAAGGTGGTTCGTGGGTATTCATTTTTTGGTTACTCGCTCGTGTACGTCATCTTCGAGGATGGGACCGATTTGTACTGGGCGCGCAGTCGCGTGCTGGAGTATCTGAACTATGCGCAGAAACGACTGCCTGCCAACGTCGTGCCGACGCTCGGACCTGACGCAACCGGCGTTGGCT
>CAVUAC010000043.1:0-12490 GCA_963739335.1 uncultured Bacteroidota bacterium
AGGATCAGAGTCGTATGCTGCCATCCGGTATTGTGAAAATAACGGTGTGAGCGTAGTCCACGGGCAGTGCATCCTGATGTTTGCTGAACCGGTGGAGTCATTCCATCGATTCCACCGCTGGGTGTGGAAGCTCATCGGCAAATATCCGGCACCCCAAGGAGCGTCGGCAACGCAAGCACATCAACGCTAAGAGACTTTATAGGGAGGTCAGACAGCGATGAAGAAGATTGACCTGAAAAAAGATCTGAAGTACTTGTATCTCCCTTCTTCAGAAGAAGTGGAGGTCGTTCGAGTCCCAAGATTCAACTTTCTGATGATTGACGGTCAAGGAGATCCGAACACCTCGAAGGAGTTTCAAGAAGCGATGCAGGCAATGTACACCGTCGCGTACACGCTGAAGTTCACGATTAAGAAGGAGAAGAAGGTCGACTATCCGGTGATGGCCGTCGAAGGGTTGTGGTGGGTTGACGATATGGCGATGTTCAGTATGGAGAACAAGTCGGCCTGGAAATGGACCCTCATGATCCTGCAGCCGAGCGTGGTGACAAAAGCCTTGTTCAAGAAAGCTGTCAAACTCGCGACAGAGAAGAAGGGATTCACTGCACTTCAGAGGATTCGTCTTGAACCGTTTACCGAGGGACTTGCTGTTCAGATTATGCACATCGGCACTTATGCCGAAGAGGGCCCGACGATCCAGAGACTGCACTCGTCCGCAAAAGAGCGTGGTTTCGAGTTGCGCGATAAACATCACGAGATCTATATGAGCGACCCGCGCAAGGTCAAGCCAGAAAAGATGAGAACAGTGATCCGCCAGCCGATACGGAAGGCCAGCCCAGTCCTACCGAGCAAGCCGCAGCCATGAGCACGGCGGGAATTGCGATACTGGCGGTCGGGACAATCATCCTCCTGATCATCAGCTGGGAGTTCTCGGTCAAAGCCCGTCGCTATCACGGGATCTGTCGTTTCTTCTCGTTCGAGAGCATCTTCATTCTTGTCCTGTTGAACTGGCGCTACTGGTTTATCGATCCGCTTTCGCTCCATCAGCTCATCTCCTGGGCCTTGCTCATGTGCTCCATCCTGCCTGCAGTCGAAGGATATCGCCTCCTCAGGATCGTGGGGAAACCGCAAGGTCAATTTGAGAACACCACGACGCTGGTCAAGGTGGGGGTCTATCGGTACATTCGTCATCCATTGTATGCTTCCCTGATTCTTCTTGGTTTCGGAGTGTTCTTCAAGAATCTCTCGTGGATTGGTGTCGTGCTTGCGCTGGTGAATGTTGGTGCGATAGTTGCGACCGCGAGGACGGAAGAAAAGGAGATGATGCGAAGCTTCGGTCCAGAGTATGTTGCGTATATGGAAACAACAAAGATGTTCATCCCCTACATTTTCTAGAATCGTCTAAACAAAGGAGGGTTGCATGCGAAGATTCATGATGCTTCTGATCTCGTTGCTCATGATGGGTACAGGATTTTCTCAGGCTCAGGCGGTCCGGCGGGATCGGGCGATTTTCGTCGAGCCAAAAAACGAATTCCTGGATTCCGTCAAGAAACAGGCGGCGCAATTCATAGCGAAGCCGCAAACTCCAAAGAAGCAGCTCCGGCTAGATTTCTCCGGTCTTTACAGGCCATCATCGGTGAGCGAGTTCAAGAGTTACTGGCACAACAAACCCGTTTCTCAGGCATTGTCGGGCATGTGCTGGTGCTTCTCAGCGACTTCGTATTTTGAATCGGAGATCTACCGCCTCACGAAGCGAGAGATCAAGCTCTCGGAGCTCTTCACGGTCTATTGGGAATACGTCGAAAAGGCCCGTCGGTTTGTCGAAGAGCGAGGGAATTCGAATTTCGGTGAAGGTTCGGAGGCGAATGCTGTGATGAGAATCTGGAAGACCTATGGCATCGTCCCGGCAGAAGCGTACTCCGGGATGAAATCCGGTCAGATGTTTCATGACCACGGAAAGGTTTTCGAGGAGATGAACCGGTACCTCCAATCGCTGAAAACGAGCAACGCTTGGGATGCGGATGAGGCGATCAATACCATCAAGTCTATCCTCAACCATTATCTCAGTGAACCACCAAAGGCTGTCATCGTCGAAGGAAAAACAATGACGCCGAAGGAGTACCTCGAAAAGGTTGTGAAACTCAACCTCGATGACTACGTTGAGGTGATGTCCCTCATGGAGAAGCCGTACTACGAGATGGTCGAGTATGAAGTTGGGGACAACTGGTGGCACAGCAAGGAGTACTACAACGTGCCGCTCGATGAGTTCATGGGCGCGATCAAGAAGGCCGTTCGATCGGGTCAGACAGTGTGCATCGGTGGAGATGTGTCTGAGCCAGGGTATGAAGGGCACGCTGGCGTGGCCATTGTGCCGACATTTGACATACCGTCAGAGTATATTGACGAGAACGCTCGGCAGTTTCGGTTTTCGAATGGGACCACGGGGGACGATCACGGCATCCACATCGTTGGCTATCTGGAGAAAGACGGGAAGGATTGGTATCTTATCAAGGACTCTGGATCAGGTTCACGCAACAACCCGCACCCGGGCTATTATTTCTATTCTGAGGACTACGTGAAGCTGAAGATGCTTGGAATCACAGTCCATAAGGATGTGGTCAGGGATCTTCTCAAGAAGCAGCGGCCCTAGTTTCGTGGTCAGTAGTCTTTTTCTCTGAAACTGCCTTCCCGTTTCTCAGGAAATGCCCAGTCCGGAGAACTTCTACGGGCTTGTCATCTTAGAAGTGAATCCTGAGATGGCTCACGGAATTGCTCGGTATAGAGATGGAGCTTGTCGTTGCAGTTGTGGGAATAAAGGTCCGGGATTCTATCACCATTGAGAACCTCGAAGGTGTAGACATTATCTTCGCTCAGTTGCTGTAGAGGCCTTGAACGACCGTGGCCATGGCACGGTAGTTGAGCAAACTGGGGTGCATATTTTTTTTTGATCACGCGGCAAACGGTGCTCATTGTCAGTTTCGAGAGAGTGCGATCAACGTTCTGCCAGATAAACTACCGTCCCGACGCCCGGAAACGCAATGCGGGAAAGGTTACGCGACCCGAGGACAGACGAAAAGTGAGTCAGTCCGAAATCATAGCCCCCTTAATAACCATTCACCAATAGTTGGCTTCCATACCGTAAAGGAGGATTTGCTCTATGCCTGACAACCTGTTGATCAAGGATAGCCGCACTGGCAAAGAATATACAGTGCCTATCACCAACGACACAATCAAGGCCATCGATCTTCGTCAGATCAAGGTGAAGGATGATGATTTTGGCATGATGACGTACGATCCGGCTTTCATGAACACGGCATCTTGCCAGAGCAAGATCACATTCATTGATGGTGACAAGGGGATCCTGCGTTATCGCGGCTATCCCATCGAACAGCTCGCGGAGAAATGCGCCTACCTGGAGGTTGCTTATCTGGTCATTCATGGCGAACTGCCGACGAAATCCCAGTTGGACGATTGGGTCTACAACATTACGCATCACACCATGATTCACGAGAATATCAAGAAGTTCATGGATGGTTTCAATTACGATGCACACCCGATGGGGATGCTCGTGAGTACGCTCGCTGCCTTGTCAACCTTCTATCCCGATTCGAAGAATCTCTTTGATGCTGAATCTCGCAAACTCCAGATCTATCGCCTCATCGGGAAAATCCCGACGATAGCGGCGTTCGCCTATCGGCACCATCTGGGTCAGCCGTACGTATATCCCGACAACGATCTGAGTTATCCCGGGAATTTCTTGAGCATGTTGTTCAAGATGACGGAGCCGAAGTACAAGGTGAATCCAGTTTTGGAGCACGCGCTGGATGTTCTTTTCATCCTGCATGCTGACCACGAACAGAACTGCAGTGCGAATGTTATGCGAAGTGTCGGAAGTTCGCAGGCCGATCCTTTCGTGTCCATGGCTGGCGCTGCTGCGGCACTCTATGGACCACTGCACGGCGGTGCCAACGAGCAAGTTCTCCGCATGCTTCGTGAAATTGGTTCGAAGGACAAAGTGCCTGAGTTCGTGAACAAGGTGAAGTCAGGAGAGGGTGGACGGTTGATGGGATTCGGCCATCGGATCTACAAGAATTACGATCCGCGCGCCAAGATTATCAAGGAGACTGCAGACAAGGTATTTGAAGTGACGGGTCGCAATCCACTCCTGGATATCGCCATTGAACTCGAACGCATCGCGTTGCAGGATGAGTACTTCGTGAAGCGGAAGCTCTATCCTAATGTCGACTTCTATTCTGGCATCATCTACGAAGCGCTCGGATTCCCGTCAGAAATGTTCACGGTGCTTTTTGCTATCCCGCGAACTTCCGGATGGCTTGCCCAGTGGCAGGAGCTGTTGCTGGATCCCGATCAGAAGATTGCACGCCCACGTCAGGTCTACTTGGGCTACAACAGCCGCGATTTCGTGCCGATCGAAAAACGAGGCTAGCTGTAACTCGTGGAAGTGGACGAGGAGCGGGCGCGTTCTACATTTCCCACATTCTCTGAAAGGAGGAGACGATGGGAGAGAAGACTCTCAAGGATGTCCGGTTCGCAAAGGCGTCCGATGTGATGACGAAGAATGTCGCGTTCATCGACGGCATCGCGACGGTTGCCGAAGCAATCAAACTCATGAGGGAAAAGCAAGTCTCGAGCCTCGTTGTAAACAGACGGACGCCGAGCGATGCCTGGGGAATTGTCACCCGGAAGGACGTGGTCAATCAGATCGTGGACCCCGGAAAGGATCCCCACGAAGTGAAAGTCTATGAGATCATGTCGAAACCACTGGTGACGCTATCGCCTGGGTTGGCCCTGAAGTATTGCGCGAGGTTGATGCATTCGACGGGAATACGTAGAGCTATCGTGTTCGATGGCACGGACATCGTCGGAATCCTGAGCAACACGGATATCTTCAACGCGATCAAGGTCTGAAGAAACAGACATTCTGCTCGGTTGCGTCAAATGTGGGTTCGTGCCGCTAGAGAAGCTCGGCAAGTTTCACCGAAAGGCTGTCGGCACGATGAGCCACACGGGCTGCCTGGTGACAGTCCCCTATCCACTGAAAGGAGGGTTCCATGAAGATTTCAGTAATCGGCGCAGGGAACGTTGGTTCCACGACTGCGCTCATGCTTGCTCAACAACGGCTCGGCGAGATCTGGCAGCTGGATATTATCGAAGGTATGTCGGAAGGCAAGGCACTGGATATGGCGGAGGCTGGTCCTGTGGCCGGGTTCGAAAGCCATCTTCACGGCACCCAAGAATACGAAGACATTGTAGGTTCACAGATTGTTGTCATCACAGCGGGACTGGCTCGCAAACCAGGGATGACTCGGATGGATTTGTTGACGAAGAACGCCGAAATCGTCAGCTCTGCGGCAACCAGGATTGCAAAATTCGCACCAGATTCCATCATCGTGGTTGTCACCAACCCGCTTGACGTGATGACCTATGTTGCTTGGAAGACTAGCGCATTCCCCCAGAATCGAGTCGTCGGTATGGCGGGTGTGCTTGATTCTACGCGCTTCCGGTATTTTGTGGCATCGGAACTCAAGGTCTCGGTAGAGGACACCCAAGCAATGGTGCTTGGTGGGCACGGTGACTCCATGGTGCCTCTTCCACGATACACGACTGTCTCTGGCATTCCGATTACTCAATTGCTGCCTGCAGACACAATCAAGAGACTTGTCGATCGTACACGGACAGGCGGGACCGAAATTGTGAGCTTGCTGAAGACAGGTAGCGCCTACTTTGCTCCAGCAGCCGCTATTTCCGTTATGGTCGAATCTATCGCTCTCGACAGAAAGCGGATGCTTCCTGCATCGGCGTACCTGGACGGACAGTACGGTCTGAAAGATGTCTTCGTCGGCGTACCTGTTATTCTCGGTGGTGACGGAGTCGAGAAGATTGTTGAAGTCGAACTGAGTGTCGAAGAGAAAGAAGCGCTTGCGAAATCCGCTGCAGACGTGAAAACCGGCATCGATGATTGGCTGAAGTTCGTGCAGGGAGCGGTGGTGTCTTCGTAGGCTTAGGGGCTTTCATAGCTAACGGAACACACAAGAACGGATCCGTGTGCGAATTCGCCACCGTGGGGTCACTATCTCTCAGGCTGCTGAGACAGGAGACGCGTGGATCGTGACATCGCGAGGCTAGCGCAGACCTAGCGATGATGCTGTGGGTATTCTCTTCCAACCAGTTCAAAAGACGTGCCTTCAGTACCACGAGTTGATAGGATGCGCAATCTGGCTTATCCAGGATTGTTGCCGGAGGTTGGCTTCTACCGTTGTCGTTACACGTGTCCGAGATGACCGCTACAATCGATTCACGCTTGTGAGTGGAGGGTGGCGGTCATCGTTGTTTTTCTTGGGAAACGCCGGGATCTGGGTCTGATGAGTGATGTCGGCGATGGTTGGAGGGCGGGAGTATACTGAGAGAAACCCGCACGGGGGCAAACCAAAACGGGCAGAATGCATTGAAGGGCAATCCACCGCGTACAGGATTGCCCCTTTTTGTTTCTGTCCAGATGGGTGAGAGGGTCTTACTCGTGTGAGTGCTTCCGCAAGCCGGGAGCTGGCTTTTGTGAGCCTAAAATCATATTATCAGTGATGTGCACGAGGTTGCATAAGAGTGGATCTCAGTGTGCGAAGAGCCGCAACTGCTGGCAGCATCGTCCGTCAGTGATGAAGTAATCTGGATTCCGCGAAACTGACGCTCTTCCATCAGTTGTGCAGGCTGTGAAAGATATTCTCACTTCTGAGAATCATGCTGCTTGATCTGTGACGTTTTTCAGAGAATAGCTGCTGGCATCGTTCTTGACGTAAATCCATTGTCGTCTTAGAGCATAGAAGTCACTGGGAAATGGGTCCGCATGCACGAGCTTTCGATCGCGCAGAACATCGTTGAGATCATACAGCAAAGCGTACCTCGGGAAGAGCTGGGGGACGTACGAATTGTCCGTATGAAAGTCGGCGCGCTCTCTGGCGTCGTTGCAGATTGTCTCGACTTCTGTTTTTCAGCGATATCTGCTGAGACGACGCTGGCGAACGTCAAGCTGGCGATCGAGCAAATACCTTTCTCTGTACATTGCAACGGTTGTGACAAGACGTTCAGCAACGAGATTGGTTTTGTCGTATGCCCGGAGTGCGGTGGTGTCGAGACGAAGGTGATCTCCGGAAGGGAGCTTCAAGTCACGGAGATTGAACTAGAGAACGAGAAAGAAGAGACAACATGACTATCATCACTGTCGAACGTAAGGTGTTGGAGAAGAACGATGAGATTGCACGCCGGAACAGGGCGCTGTTCGCGTCCAAACGCATTTTTGTGATCAATCTCGTAAGTTCGCCGGGATCTGGAAAGACGAGCATTCTGGAACGGACGCTGGAATACTTCAACCACCGGATCAATGTAGCCGTCATCGAGGGAGATGTGCAGACGGACATCGACGCGCAGCGAATCGCGCGCTACCGTGCGCCCGTTGTTCAGATCGTCACCAATGGCGGCTGTCATCTCGAGGCGAAGCTTGTCGAAGACGCATTGGGGAATTTGGATATCGGAGGCGTGAAGCTGCTGATCATCGAGAACGTGGGAAACCTCGTCTGTCCTTCGAACTACGATCTGGGGGAAGCGATGAAGGTTGTTGTCGCGAGCACAACGGACGGAGATGACAAGCCGTTGAAGTATCCAGGGATGTTTCAACATGCATCAGCGCTCATCATCAACAAGACTGATTTGCTTCCGTATCTCCATTGTGATCTCAGTGCGTTGAAAGGAAACACGCTCAAGATCAATCCGTCGTTGAGGGTGTTTGAAACATCATGCACAACAAAGTCTGGGATTGCTGAGTGGTGCTCCTGGCTGGAAGGGAACATCCAGCAATGAGGTCGCACGAAACAGACTGGCATGCAGATAGAGTTCTCTGACATCAAACGCAATCCGTTGCCGGCATACCCGCGCGGATGACGATTGCCAAGCTCAAGGATAGAGCAGACGCGCTCAAGGGGTTGATGCGCGAGTGCCGGATTTGTCCGCACGAGTGCGGTGCCAGGCGGTTGGAGGGCAAATACGGCGTATGTCGATCGACGGCTGAGGTGATGATCTCCAGTGCTGGACCGCACTATGGAGAAGAAGCGCCTCTAACGGGCTCCCACGGCTCGGGGACGATTTTCTTTACGTCCTGCAATCTCAAGTGCACGTTCTGCCAGAATTACGACATCAGCCAGCTGCGTATGGGGCGGCGGATTTCATCTCGCGAGCTTGCGGGGGCAATGCTCCGCCTTCAACAGGGCGGTTGCCATAACATTAATCTGGTGACTCCCACTCATGTGGTGCCGCAGATTGTTGAAGCGCTGGTTGTGGCGGTTGAAAACGGGCTTTGTGTACCGATCGTGTACAACTGCGGGGGGTATGAGTCGGTTGAGACGCTCGCGCTCCTCGAGGACATTGTAGATGTCTACATGCCTGATATCAAATACGCCGACAACGAGCACGCGAGGAGGTACTCCGGTGCTCCGGGCTACTGGGACATTGTTCGCCTTGCCCTGAAGGAAATGCACCGACAGGTGGAAGATCTCACCGTTGATAGGAAGGGAATTGCGACACGAGGCTTGCTTATCCGGCATCTGGTGTTGCCGAACAAACTCGCCGGCTCGCGTGGAGTCCTCGAGTTCATTGCCCGTGAGATTTCCGTCAATTCCTATGTCAATATTATGGAACAGTACCGGCCGGCCTACCGGGCATTGCGGTTCAGCGAACTGAGCAGAATGATTTCGACCAGAGAATACGCTGAAGTCCTTGAATACGCTTCTCAGCTTGGCCTTCGCCGGGGGTTTGTCAACTAGTGTCTGTCATGGATGTTCTTTGAACAAGTCGCGCGGTTGGACTTTTTGCATCACACGATCACAATACCTGGATTTTCGTGAATTCCGGGAAAATCAATACACACACCCCTTACATCCTCGTCAGAGTCCGTTAGACTCTGCCGGAGTCTAACGACCCTCTCCCCGACGCTCAGGCTTGCGCACAGAGGGGACTGATTCCGCAGACCTCATCCTAGCCTTCCCCTCGGGGGGAAAGAATGAATGTACTCGAGAAGAATGATCGCCGGCCGATGAGGTACTTAGAATCCCTCTCCTCCAAGGAGAGGGCGAGGGTGAGGTCAAATATGCGGGAGGGTCGTCAGACTCCAGCAGCGTCTGGCGGGCTTTGACGAGGAGCGAGGGGTGTGTGCCTTTTTCGTGAAACTTGAATTGATGTCTGCATAGACCTCTGCTTTGTGACGGTGACTTATTCAAGGTTCTTCCAAGACACGACACTAGCAGCTTGCTGAAAAACGGTTTTACAGCGCCATCCGATAAATCGGACGGCTCAATTTCTACAAGACCTGGAGGGTTTCGCATTTTCGAAGGCGTCGACTTGAGTCGATGACGGGCTTTATCAGCAACCTCCTAGACAAACGCAGGATCAGCTCTTGTCCAGACCAACGCCAAATCAAGTTGCGGAACAACCCATCCGATTGCGGGCGTGCATCCGCGGTGCCGTTCAGGGGGTCGGATTCCGTCCTTTTGTCTATCGTTTAGCCTCGGAGCTCAAGCTGCCGGGCTGGGTTGTGAACACCGGTCAGGGCGTTTTTCTCGAAGTCGAAGGGAACAAGGAGGTTTTGGACACGTTTCTGCTTCGTCTCCAGCAGGACAAGCCGCCAAGGTCCTTCATACAGAGTTTTGAATTCTCTTTTCTTGATCCCATTGGATACAATTCATTTGAGATAAGGCAAAGCGAAGGGGGCGGTCTGAAGACTGCTCTTGTCCTGCCGGATATCGCGACGTGCCCGGATTGCCTGGCAGAGATATTGGATCCGCGCAATCGAAGGTATCTTTACCCCTTCACGAATTGCACCAATTGCGGTCCTCGGTTTTCGATCATCGAAGCTCTTCCGTACGATCGACCGAACACATCGATGAAACACTTTGAGATGTGTCCTGACTGCAAGCGGGAGTACCGATGATCCCTCCGACAGGCGATTTCACGCTCAACCGATCGCTTGTCCGGTCTGTGGACCCCACGTGGAGCTGTGGAGTGACGGAGGAACACCTGTATGTCGGGATCGCGATGCGTTGCTTGCAGCGGAGAAAGCCATCAGGGATGGAAAGGTCGTAGCTGTCAAAGGGCTCGGAGGCTTTCATCTGATGGTCGATGCACGGAATCCGGATGCCGTTGGGCGGTTGCGGGAGAGGAAGTATCGTGAAGAAAAACCGTTTGCCCTGATGTTTCCTTCGATAGAGTTAATCCAGGAGGAGTGTTCCGTTTCGGACCTCGAAAGGCGACTCCTTCTTTCCCCCGAGTCACCGATTGTTCTTCTCGAAAGAAAAAACAACCGCGAGCTCTACGGAAAACTGGTCTCAACTCTGGGTCTTGCTGAGTCCATCGCTCCCAACAATCCGAACCTGGGAATCATGCTGCCATATACACCGCTTCATCATATCCTGTTGGGAGAACTCGGACATCCGGTTGTGGCAACAAGCGGCAACCTCTCCGATGAACCGATTTGTATTGATGAACGTGAGGCTGTCGCACGTCTACAGGGGATTGCGGATGTGTTTCTGGTCCACAACCGGCCGATCGTTCGACACATCGACGATTCCATCGCTCGTGTGCTTCTTGGCAGAGAACTCGTGATGCGCAGAGCCCGGGGTTACGCCCCTCTTCCGGTCCAACTGACAGGCGCTGGGGAGACGTCGGTCTTGGCAGTAGGAGCGCATCTGAAGAATACCGTCGCGCTTGCCGTGGGCGCGAACGTTTTTATCGGTCAGCATATTGGAGATCTCGAAACGCGGCAGTCACTCGATGCGTTTCGCAAGGTCAGTGCCGATCTGCCGAGGTTGTATGAAGTGAAGCCTTCTGTCATTGCCTGCGATCTCCATCCGGACTACTTCTCGACAAAAGAAGCACATGCGTCCAGTCTTGACGTGATGGAGGTTCAACACCATCATGCACACATCTTGTCGTGCATGGCGGAGAATCAGCTTGATGGTGAAGTGCTTGGTGTTTCCTGGGATGGCACAGGTTATGGGACAGACGGAACAGTGTGGGGTGGAGAATTCCTCCTGTGCAGCGGCGTCGGGTTCAAACGGTTCGCATCCTTCAGGACTTTCCAGCTTCCGGGCGGGGAGAAAGCAATCAAGGAACCGCGGCGGTCGGCTGCCGGGCTTCTGTTCGAAGCCTTTGGTGAAGATATCTTTCAGCAGAAGACGCTTTCACCACTCGCTGCGTTTACCGTTGCGGAACTCAGTGTGGTGCAACAAATGCTGAAACGGGGTGTCAACGCGCCGAGGACCTCAAGCGTTGGCCGTCTCTTTGATGCTGTCGCATCCATCATCGGGTTGCGCCACCGGAATAGCTTTGAAGGCCAGGCAGCGATGGAGCTTGAATTTGCTCTGGCAGGAGAAACATCAGAACAGACATATCGATTCTCCATAGGCGAGCCGCAGGGTGCGTCTACGTACCTTCGTCCTTGATTGGACCGCAGTGATCCGTGAGGTTCTCAACGATGTGCGCAAGCGCGTCCCAACATCTCTGATTTCGAAGAAATTCCACAACGCACTCGTCAGCGGTATCATCGAGGTCGCCCAACAAGCAGGTATCGGGCGTGTTGCCCTTTCCGGCGGATGCTTCCAGAACAGGTACCTGACGGAGCGCACGGTGAGGCAGCTCGGCAGATTTGGATTCCAGGCCTATTGGCATCAGCGCGTGCCGCCGAATGACGGAGGTATCTCTCTGGGACAGGTCTACGCTGCACGCCAGATGGAGATGAAACTTCGGGCCGATCGCAACGAACTGGTTGAGGAGAGAGACACATGAACCTCATCAACGGGCAGATTGAGGAAATTTATGTGCACGAGGGGATGACGATGGGAAAAATAAACGTGCGCGGAGCATATCTCAGGGTTCCTCTGATGTTTCTGATTGAGGCGAAAGTCGGCGACTCGATCGTGATCGAATCCGGCGTTGCCATCTCGAAAACAGAGCAGGAACACGCAAAAGAAATCTAACGGAGGCGAGTATGTGTTTGGCAATTCCTGGAAAGGTCTTGAGCATCGATACGAGTGTCCAGCCGACGATGGGGGTGGTAAGCTTCGGCGGCATTGAGAAGCGGGTCTGTCTTGAATGGACCCCCGATGTGGGTCTTGGCGACTATGTTATTGTGCATGTCGGCTTTGCTATCAGCAAGATGGACGAAAAGGAGGCGTTGGAAACGCTCAAGCTTATCGACGAGATCGATGGTGGGTATGATGAGTTGGGGTCCCCTAGGGATGAGAAATGAGCCTGATCGAACGCTCGTCTTCCTCGTGACGAAGTCTCCTGCTTGAAGTCCATCGACGATTTGCATTGACATTTCATCCTTCTGCAAGTAACTTCTTCCTTCGTATTCCTTACCAGCCACACACAAGTGCTTGTTCCGAATCCACAGTTCTTCGTGAGAACCTTCCTTCTGACAATTCTCTCC
>CAVUAC010000044.1:0-159363 GCA_963739335.1 uncultured Bacteroidota bacterium
TACTGTTAGCGCTACGAGTACGTATTGCTGTTCCAGCGAAAGCTTCAATGCCTGCATCCCGTCGAATTCAGGCATCATGTAGTCTGACACGATCACGTGAGGTTGAAATTCCCCTAACGCCCTGAGGAACGCATCCTTCGTGTCCACTCTTTGTGAGGTAAATTCAAATCCACTCTTGCGAATTTCCCTCTCCGCCAGTTCTGCGTCAGAAGGGACGTCCTCGACAATCAAAATGCGCAACGGATCTGCGTTTCCCATAGTTTTCCTTAAGAAATCGCAACTACTCAGCCACAAAGTCACGAAGGCACAAAGGATTTAGAGAATAATCCTCTTGATGCCTCTTTTAATGAGAGGGACATTGAAATTGATCAGGAAACCAAGACGTTTTTGGGTCAACTTCAAAGGACTCAGGTACCTGTGCTTCCCACAATTTGTTTTTCACACTTCGTGCCTTCGCGCCTTGCCCGCCCGACAGCCTGACTCTGTCAGGCAGCCGTGGTGGCTGTTCATGTCCTCAAAATCAACTAAGTAGTTAGCAGAAATCTATCTTATCGGCGATTGATTCAGAAGCAACCAATAGTATCCAATCTCCTTGACGGCATCGACAAACTTGTCGAAATCGACGGGTTTCAAAATGTAGCTGTTTACCCCCAGCTTGTAGCTTTCGACAATGTCTTTTTCTTCTTTCGAAGATGTCAGGACGATGACAGGAATGATCTTCGTTCTCGGATCGCCTTTGATTGCCCTCAGTACTTCAAGTCCGTCCACTTTGGGAAGCTTCAAATCAAGGAGTATGATCCTTGGAGCGTTTTCAATCTTCCGGTGCGCCGTACTTCCCACGCGCAAACACGAATTCAAGTGCCTCTTCGCCATCGGTGACCACGACAACATGGTTGGCAAGGTTGTGTTTCTTCAGGGGTCTGAGAGCCAATTCAGCGTCATTTGGATTGTCTTCAACGAGCAGAATTTCGACTGCGTTGTGTGTTCATGTGTTAGTTCCTTTTGGATAATAAGGCAATAGGCATGAGGCAATAGTCAATAGGGGGCATGATGCATCACTTGATATTGATATGAGCGACGCGAGCATTTTGCTGATCTCTGCTTGTGCGAGATAGACCCCTCCGCCACAAATACGGCGGACAGGTAAATCCAGAGTTCTTGCTTCTGTCTTTTGTCCCCTTTTTCCAAGGGGGACGCGGTCTGCCCGATCCGACCTTGAGTCAGATCGAGGTCTCGTCTTGACGAAGTCAAGACGGATTTCCTAAGACCGCAGGGGGTTGCTCTACCTCCCCCGATCCCAAAAAGCGGGATCGACCCCTCCTACGTCATAGGAGGGGAAAGTTCATTCATTGTAGCTCCTGAACTCGGGTCTTCGGGAGCTGAGCTCCCTCAGAGCCTTGAACAAAGTGATTTGTCGTGAGTGACTAGTGTTAAGTGGGCAAAAGAACAATGGAGATTCATGACTGTCCACTCATCACTGACCACGCATTACCATGCCGCCATCACTCTCCACTCACCACTCGCAACTGACTACTACACATTTGCTATTTCCTGTTTCCTGGTTGGTAACGTAAAATAGAACGTCGCTCCTTCGCCAACCTTCCCTTCAGCCCAGACCCGTCCGCCATGACGGTGAATGATGCGCTGGACGATGGCAAGCCCCACCCCGGTCCCTTCGAATTCCTCGGCTTTGTGCAAACGCTGGAACACGCCAAACAGCTTATGAGTGTATTTGGGATCGAAGCCAACACCTGAGTCTTTGATGAAGTATGTACAGATGCCATTTTCCCTCCCCCCCCGATTTCGATCTTGCACACATCCTTGGACGCCGAAAATTTGATCGCATTGGAAATCAAATTCGTCCACACTTGCCTCATAAGAGTCGGGTCGCCATATGCATCAGGAAGAGGGGCGACCGAGAAAGAAAACCGCTCCTGAACTTCAGGCGAAGCGATTTCGTGATAGATGGAATTGACATGCTCCGTCATATCGACGCGCGAGAACTTCATCTCGTTTCTGCTCACGCGTGAGAGATCGAGCAGATCGGTGATGAGTTCGTCCATTTTCTGCGTGTTTGCACAGATGACGTTCAAGAGCCTGTTGCCTTCGGCATCAAGTCTCTTCGCATATTCTTCCAAGACAATTCGGGAAAAGCCGTCAATTGCCCGCAGCGGCGCACGCAAATCGTGAGAAACAGAATAGGAAAATGCTTCGAGTTCTTTATTGGCGGCTTCGAGTTGGGCAGTGCGGTCGATGACGCGCTGCTCCAGTTCGGCGTTGAGCTGACGGATTTCCTCTTCCGAGCGCTTGCGCCCGGTGATATCTCGGGAGATGCCGAACGTGCCGATGATTTTCCCTTCCTTGTCCCGGAGAGGCATCTTGGTCGTCAAAACCCACGTATCGGGACGATCAGGCCACGTCTCCTTTTCTTCCTTGCTCAAAGGTCGCCCTGTGCGAATGATCTCCTGTTCATCCTCGTAGGCCGGCCGGGCGTGATCCTCCGTGAAAAAGTCAAAGTCTGTCTTACCCACTGCTTGCGAGGGATCGCTCAGGCCAAATATCTCAGCCTGAGCCCTGGAGATTCTCATGAAGCGGCTTTCGGTATCTTTGAAGTAGATATGGTCGGGGACATTCTGCAGTAAGGCGTTTAGCAGATACTCTTCCCAGGCCAACGCTTCCTCAGCCTGTTTGCGCGCGGTGATATCGCGGCTGATGCCCACGAGTCCGATGATCTTGCCTTCCGGGTCACGCAACGGCACTTTGTTCACCAGAAGCCAACATGTCTGACCATCTGTAAGAGGCCTTAGCTCTTCGCGGTTGTCCAACGATTGTCCGGATTGGATGACATCTTGATCGTCGGCCATGGAGCGAGCCGCGAGCTCTGGCGGCCGAAAGTCATAGTCGGTCTTGCCCGTCACCTCTTCCTGACGCTGAGCGCCCAGGGCGCGTATGTGCGCGATGTTGTTCAGCATGAACCGACCTTCGATGTCTTTGACATAGATGCGGTCCGGCAAAGTGTTCATCATCGTGTTCAGCAGATTGCACTCGGCTGCTAGCGCCTCCTCCGCCTGTTTGCGCTCGGTGATGTCGGTATCAGCTCCGCGATAGCCCAAGAGCTCGCCTCGCTGATCAAGCATCGGAACACCGCTTGTCTCCAAAATGACCGTGCTCCCGTTCTTATGGAGGCTTGGATTGATCAAGTTCTTGATGATGTCTCTTCTGGCAAACGCTGCAAAGGCCGCTTGTCGCAACTCCTCCCGAACATCGGCCGTGAACAGATCGTAGAAATGCTTCTTCCCGACAATCTCTTCCGGGTGATAGCCCAGGATGTTTTCAACAGTAGCGCTTGAATAGGTGTACAGACCATGAGCGTCAGTTTCCCAGATCCACTCTTCCGCACTTTCAGCAACCTGCTTGAATCGTTCTTCGCTCTTGCGAAGCGCTTCCTCCGCACGCTTGCGTTCGGTGATATCGCGATCGATACCAATCGAGTATGATTTACCTTGCCACGTGATCGGCACGCCTACATATTCAATGATATTGTCCTTTCCATCCGGTCGAATCCACGAGAACAACCCCCGATATGCAGATCGCGTGGCAAGGGATTCCAGGCGAACGCTATTTGCCATGTCTTGAAGCGTTCTCTGAAGTCCGAGCGTGTTTCCGAGCTGCAGTAATTCCTCGCGGCTTCTGCCTGCGAGAGTCGCGTAGCGGTTGTTACACTCGATGAGCTTCCTCTTGAGGGGATCAGGATCTTCATCGTAAATACTTATGCCATCAAACACATTCTCAAATACCATGCGAAATCTCTGTTCCGACTCCCGAATCTCTTCCTCCGCGCGCTTGCGCTCGGTGATGTCGCTCACTGCAGTACGGACCACGGGAGCCCCGCCGCTCACCTCCGCCCGGACACTATCAAGCCGGACATGAAACGTGGCGCCATCCTCACGCTTGAGCGCCAGATCGCAATTTTGCTTCTCCTCCGACTGGTACACGCTCACGAGATGGCGTTCCCACCGCTCAAGGTCCTCGGGCGCAACAAAATGCCCAAACCCGCGGTTGAGCACTTCTCGCCGCTCACCGCCCAGAAGCGCTGCGCCGGTGAGGTTCACCTCGGTGATCCGGCCCCCGCGGGTGAAGGTAAAGTATCCAACGGGGGCAAAATCATAGAGGTCTACGTAGCTGTCCCTAGATTCTTCCAGAGCGCACTTAGCTTTTCTGAGTTCCTCGTTCTGCATCTCGAGCTCGATCTGATGCACCCGGAGTTCGTGGACGAGTTCCTCAAGGGTTTTCTCTTTCATCTCCGAAGCTGCGGCAGGGGTTCGGGCGAGTTCCTCCTCTGCGGCAACCCTCAGTTGACCGTCGCAATATCCCTTCCCTACTGGCATTTTTTGTTTTCGCATGGGTTTCTCTCCTTTCCCCGGCTGGCTGTCTATTCATGCCCGTCCGGCTCGCCCGCTGGTCGGACGGGCAGGCAGGCGAGCAACCGGCGGTCGGTAACGTCTTCCATCGCCAAGAGGATTAACTGCGTCTCGCCGGTTTTTCCGGAGATGCGCCGGGCATTCAGCAGCATCTCCCTGCGCCCGATGTCTCCAAAGGTGTGCTCCATCTCGAAATCATCAAAACTTGTGTTCTGAGGCAAGATCGTCTCCAGCAACTCCCGTAACCGGGGAATGTCCCACTGGCGGTCGCTCAGGCTGTAGAGATGGCAGCCGACGGCATCTTCAGGTGTGACGTGAAAGTATCGGTAAAAAGAGCGACTGGCGGAGACAACCTTCAAATCGCCATCCAGGACGATCATGGGCTCCCTGACCGTATCTACAATACTTTCAGCATACTCGCGCGCTTCTTCACCAACCTTCTCGGCATTTTTCAATCCGGTGATGTCGGCGAAGGTTAGCACTACTCCTTCGATGACATTGTCAAGCGTCCGATAGGGCACAATCCGGACAAGGCACCACTCATTGCGGGTCTTCTGAACCTGCTTTTCCCGGGGAACGAGCGAATCGAGCACTGCCCGTGCCTCGGCAATCAAGTCCTCTCCCTCTATATTTGACTTGATGTCGCTCAGAGGGCGGCCGGTGTCTGTGGCAGCCAGGCGAAACACCGTGGCGGCATCGTCGTTGAACCATTTGATGGCGAGATTTTCATCGAGAAAAATCGTTCCGATGTTCGTGTTATCGAAGAGGTTCTTCATGTCGTTCTGCATCTCCGCGAGTTGCTCGATTTTCGCCTGCAATTCCGCATTGACCGTCACGAATTCTTCATTGAGCGATTGGAGTTCCTCCTTTGAGGTTTCGAGTTGTTCGTTGGTGGACTGAAGCTCTTCGTTGGTGGACTGAAGCTCTTCGTTGGTGGACTTGAGTTCTTCATTGGCGGCTTGCAGTTGCTCGATGGTGGCCTGAAGATTTTCTTTCGTGTACATGAGTTCCTGTTTGAGCTCTTCCGCTCGCTCCGACGAGCCCAACCTGGCAGGCCGTTTCGCCCGGGTCGTTTTCCCCTGTGGCTGCGGCTCCGCCTCCTGGAAGGATACAATCAATAACCCCGGGATTGCCTCCGGCTCCGTGAGCGGGTTTACGGTGAGGTTCACGCCCCGGATACCGCCATCTGTTTTTACCGGCAGATCCTTGCAGACCACTTGCGTTTTTTTCGTAGCAGCGTTGTGGATGGCGGTTCGCAGTTCCAACTGCAGTCCCTCGGGCGACATTTCCACGATATTGAGACTCGCTTGCCCTGGCGCCGGCCGCAGGTATTTGCCGGTGTCGCCGTGCACGTAGAGAATATTTCCTTTTTCGTCCGTGACCACCGATGGAGGCGCATAGGACTCGAGCAGCACCCTTTTGGCGAGTTCAGCAAAGTTGGTCTCTTCTGCCTTGTTCGCCGCCTTGTCCAGTCCCCTCTCGATTCGGTTACCGATCCAGGGGAAACCTCCCGCCATCAATGTGTGGGTCGAAGCGATGGGTTTCTTTGCCTCAAAGAACTTGCACTTTTTGTTGATTGGCTTGAAGAGGTCAGTGAAACTTCCGACACTTTCCGAGGGGCTGAGAAACAGCACCCCGCCTGTTTTCAAGGCGTAATGAAAAGTCGGGATCAGCCGGCTCTGGAGTTCCGGTCCAAGGTAGATGAGGAGGTTCCGGCAAGAGACCAGGTCCAATTTCGTGAAAGGCGGATCCTTGATCACATTCTGGGTGGCATAGACGACCATTTCCCGGATATCTTTCTTGACCCGGTAGCCGGTCCCCTCCCTGACAAAAAATCGTCTCAGTCTCTCCGGGGAGACATCTGTGACGATATTGGGCGGGTAGACGCCGGAACGGGCTGTCGCGACCGCATCCTCGTCAATGTCCGTACCGTAGATCTGGACTTTGAACTCTTGCCTGGCAGCATCCATGTGCTCCCTGAAGATGATGGCAACGGAGTATGCCTCTTCCCCGGTCGCGCACCCCGGCACCCAGATTCTGAAGATGTAATCCTCCGGCTTACGCTCGAACAGTTGCGGCAGGATATCTTTCTTGAGCACGTCAAACGCTTCCGCGTCTCTGAAAAAACTGGTGACGTTAATGAGGAGTTCCTTGAAGAGGAGTTGCACCTCCTCGGGATGCTCCTGGAGGTAACGCGCATAGATATCCGCATCTTCGATGCTGTGGACGGCCATCCGTCGTTCGATGCGGCGGCAAATCGTGCTCTGCTTGTATAAGGTAAAGTCATGGCCCGTCTTGGAGCGGAGGAGCAGCATGATTTTGCTGAGTGCGCTCGTCGCGGCAGGAACAGCAGAGGCCGGTTTTTTCTTTTGTTCGAAGAGAGTTTTCACATAGGTCAGCAACTGTTCCGGCATCTTCTCCACCGGCAACACATACGTGGCAAGACCGCTCTGGACTGCGTTGGTGGGCATGCCATCATATTTTGCCGTGGAGGGAACCTGCACAAAGGAGACTCCCCCGGCGCCAAGAATTGCCCGTAGCCCGAGCGTGCCATCGGTTCCAGTTCCGGAGAGAATCACGCCGATCGCCTTTTCCCCTTGCTCCTCTGCCAGGGAGCGCAAGAAGGAATCGATCGGCATCCTCTGCCCGCGGGAACCTTCAGGGACACTGAGGTGTAGGACCCCGTGAAAGATTGCCATGTCCCGGTTCGGCGGGATCACATGGACGCGGTTCGGCGCCACTGCCATCCGGTCCTGTACCTCGACAACGGGCATCGCCGTGATGCGCTGCAGGATCTCGGTCAACATGCTCGCATGACCAGGATCGAGGTGGGACACCAATACGAAAGCCATCCCGCTGTCGGGCGGCACATGACGAAAGAATTGCTCAAAAGCCTCGAGCCCCCCCGCAGAAGCGCCCAACCCGATGATGGGGAAGCTGCTATATTGCGTTCCTCTCGCTTCTGAGACATTTGAGACAACGGATTTTTTCGATTGCCTTTGATTACCCTTTTTGGTTTTCATGATGTTTTCTTGATTGTCCGTCATGGTGCTCGTAGGTTTGTCATCCTTACGTCCCGATGGACGTTGAGTTCAGGAGCCCCCGCTAGACAACAGCGGGGCAGGGGAGCTCCTGAACAGCTTGGGCTCACCTTTCCCCCCTCTCCCGATCTTCATTTCTTCGCCTCACCCGTTCTCCCCCTCTCTTGTTCCCCTCACTGCCGCTCCCTCTTCATCGGCTTCACCCGGCGAAGTCTTCGCGGCATCCGACGGGAAGTATAGCTTTGTACAATCCGGACACAGCCCATGCGTCAGCATTGCGTGCGTGTGATCCCCCAGATACTTCTCCAGCTGGGTCCAATACCCCTTATCGTCGCGTATCTTCTTGCAGGATGCGCAGATCGGCACCAGGCCACCCAGGGTCTGAACGTGTTCCAGTGCAGTTTGCAGCTCTTTTACCAACTCTTCGCGTTCTTCCTCCGCCCGCTTGCGCTCGGTGATGTCGAAGACCGTGCCCAGAACAGCTGGCCGGCCCTGCCAGCTAATCTTTCCGGCGGTAAAGTCTATCCAGCGCACTTCGCCGTCCTTGCGCATCATTTTGACTTCGTACCGCGCTGGCTTCGGCTCGTCGCGCTGGCGCGCCAGCCCGCGTTCGCGGACAAGTTCCCGGTAATCAGGATGGATCAAGTCCCAGAAACGCAGGGCGAGAAATTCCTCTGCTGTGTAGCCGGAGAGCATTCCAGCGGCGCGGTTGACATAGACAATACGCACGTCCCGATAGATGAAGATGCCGGTGGAGGTGGTATCAGCGAGCGTGCGGAACCATTCCTCACTCTCCCGCAGCGCCTCTTCCGCTCGCTTGCGCTCGGTGATATCGCGCATACTGCCAATGATTTTTTCAGGTCGCCCTTCGGCATCTAATTTGACTTTTAAAAGCAAGGAACATATGAGAATCGAACCATCTCGGTTCTTGAATTGAACCTCGAAATCAGTAATACAACCTGCTTTCTGCATTTCTACCAGCATAGTAAGGCGGTCGTCAGGATTATTGTAGAAATCATACATCGATCGCCCTATCAAATCTGCCCGATGATATTGTCCTTTCGAAACGAACTGGATGGAAGGACTGATTTCGAGTATTGTGCCATTGAACAAAGTTTCAAAATACACATCCTGCACGTTTTCAAAAATTGAACGATACTTTTCTTCACTCTTTTTCAGTTCCTCTTCCATCCGCTTGCGCTCGGTGATATCACGTGACACCGCAAGAAATCCCACAACCTCGTCATTTTTGAATATCAACCCCACGTGCTGGCCAATCCACAACTCGCGACCATCCTTCGTCAGAATTGGCGCCTCGTTGTATACTGACGGCGTTTTCTTCAGTAATTGCACGATGAATATCCGCTCCGCTCGCCTCCGAAAGTCCGGGCGGACGAACTCCAGATAGCGTCGTCCAACGACCTCATTCGGCAAGTATCCGAGCATACACGATGCTGCTGGATTGATGGACGTTACATATCCTTGGGCGTCGATGTTGTAGATCAGGTCGGAAGCGTGCTCGACCATAAGCCTGTAGTGCGCTTCAGTTTGACGAAGCGCCTCCGCCGCGCTCTTGCGCTCTGCGTCCATCTGGTTGAGAGATCGAGCAATCCTCCACACCAGAGCCACAGCAATGGCGATGTATGCAGTCGCAAAGATCACGTCACTGAACTGGCCGCCATACCATCCCCAGGTCTCTCCACCAACAATAAGCCAACCCAGCGCCAGGGGAACAACGACAGCAGCCAGCATCAGACGGCGCGCCATGAAGCCGCCGGAGCTCTGGCTCGTTACCACAATCATGATACCAACGTCAGGCTCTAGGCAGAGGACCCCAACACTCAAGAAAAGGCATGTGCCTGCCGTATGGAGTGCCATTCGTGTGTAGATGGCGTACCCAGAGAATTCTGAGAGACCGTAAACGTAAGCGAGGAGGCCGAGCAAGCCAAGCAAGCCGACGACGAGAGCGGCGATTTGAGCCAACGCCTCGCCCCACCGGTTTCTCCCCTTGATTGTCACGAGCGCTAGCCCAACCAAACAGAAACTGATCGCAGTATTGAGTGCCATTCGCCCCGGAGAGTAGGTGCCGATCGCTCGATGCGGCTCATTGAACAAGAGTTGGTCGATGCCGGCATCCCAAGCGAACGCATACTCAGCAACTGTGAGCAACCCAACCAGAAAGACAAGGGAAGCTAGGAATCTAGCTGTCCTTCTCCAATTGCCTGCTCCCGGCACAGAGTGAAGCAGCAAAGCAATTCCGGCCAGCACGAAGTTGGACGCTGCGTTCGCTTTCATGGAGAGCATGTCGGGGGACAAGCTCTTCAACAATGGAACATCAAGTATCCAGCCAACGATAACGCTTGATCCGACCGCGATTGCAGTTGCACCGGCGAGACGCGGAAGTGCGTTGGTCAACAAAATAAGGCGAGTATGGGAATTATGGTCCATTGAATGCCAATCAGTTCAGGAGCATAGCTCCTTCACAGCTTGGAGGTGACTTTGTGCATCGGACGTCTTTTCAATGACTGCAATCGCTTTTTCAAACTCAGTCGACTTGTCAAAGAAGAAATCCGCCCCCTTCCTGATACACATGACCTTCAGAGGGCCCGTTGAAAAATTAGTGAGAACCGCGACAAGCGGTGGTAGGATTACTTCTTTGATCCTCGGCAGAATCTCAAGGCCGCTGAGCTTCGGCATCTGCAGAACAAGGACGACCACGTCGGGTTTTGTCTTGCGAACTGTGACCGCGGCTTCAACCCCATCAGTCGCCTCACCCGCAGTCTCCTCTGCCAGCGAGCACAAGAAGAAATCTATCGGCATCCTCTGCCCGCGGGAACCTTCAGGGACACTGAGGTGGAGTACCCCGCGAAAGATTGCCATATCCCGGCTTGGCGGGACCACATGGACGCGGTTCGGCGCCACTGCCATCCGGTCCTGTACCTCGACAACGGGCATCGCCGTGATGCGCTGCAGGATCTCGGTCAACATGCTCGCATGACCAGGATCGAGGTGGGGCACCAATACGAAAGCCATCCCGCTGTCAGGCGGCACATAGCGAAAGAATTGCTGAAAAGCCTCGAGCCCCCCGGCAGAAGCGCCCAAGCCGATGATGGGGAAGCTGCTATCTTGCGTTTCTCTCGCTTTTGAGACATTTGAGACAAGGGATTTTTCCGATTCCCTTTTCTTGCCTTGTTTGGTGTTCATAACCTCCTCCAGGCAGATGTGTCCCGAAAAGAGATTTTCAAATCCTCCGCTACTGCGGCAAGCTCATTCCGCTTGGCATTCATCACCTTCCTGCGGGGAGATCTGACCTTCCGAGAAGATGCTGACTTTCTCTTGTGTTTCTCTCTCACTCATAACTCCTTCCGATTGCCCGCACGTCTGATCAAAGAATCACCTGATCTCTCGCCGCATCTCCTTCACACCTCTCTCGTCCGACGCAGCGAACTCCTCAAGAACTTGAGTGTGTTCTACAAACTCCATCTTCCCCCTAAATCCGCTCTTTGAAACGGTCCCCTTCTTTTCTCACGCTGTTGGGAGGAGTATGATCCGCGAAAACCCTCGGGCGCTCTGTTTCACTGTTGGCAAATATTTCCTGCAAGGCGGTGTTACCTCCATTGTCCCCCCATCGACGGCTACAAGCCCCATAACAACTGTGGCACCACCAGAGATCGGTCACAAGGACACCCCGCTTTTGTGCAGTGACTCCTGCGCTGGCTTACAAACCGTTGATGATGATTTCATTTTGCTGAGCCTTTTGTCCACTCGAGCCAATGCACCTGTAAATTCGGATTGCCCAGCAGAACTTCAGTGCCCAATTCGCCTTTCACATGCTCGAGCCTGGCCGAGTTGGCTTTGTTCTTGTAACCCTCGTAACTCCCCAGAACTTGCCCTCTAAAATAGAGCGTTTCTCTACCGCCCAGGCCTCGAAGGTATCCTTTAAGACCAACATTATAACTCCCAATTTTCGCCTCTATCGGCAAGTCAAATCTTCTCAAGTAAGCTAGGTAAGATATCCCCATTTTGATGTTGTTGACGGGGTTTAAGGTGACCGCCTCAATGCTCCCGGGATATTTCTGAGCATGTCCGAAGACTAAATCTTGAATGAGTTGCTTTCTGCGGGCATGCGAGATTAGTGTGTCGCTGCTGATGCTTGCTATGGCGTCATGTAGACTCGGCGCAGACTTGTCATAGTATAGATCTAACTTGTCCGCAATTTCTCGGGCAGTTGGGCCCATGAGTTGAAACAGCCCCATAGCACCTTTTAGGCTTATCGCGCAAGGACTAAAACGAACAAACGCATTACGGTCATCAATCATTTCCCATGTTGCTGACTCGATGCGTGCAACCGACAGGGTGAGTGGAATATCTTCACCGGTTTGGCTGCACATCAAATACCAGACATTCGCCCAGTTCATAACTTCCACTGGATTCAAAGCAGAATTCTCTCGCAGGATGCTGTTCCGTATGAACACCGTCCAGAACCATCTGTCAGTATCGCTTTTCCAGAGTCCTTCAAAGGTTCGACGTTTGAGGTTCAATCCATCCCCTTGACTTCGTGGAACCTCCGGCCTAACCCGCGAAGCAGGATCGATCTCGAACAGGAGAACAGATGAAGTAAGAAGAAAGGTGACAGTGCAGAGCATTGGCCCCAAATAGATCCACCTGGGGATCCTGCATGCCCAGACACGTGTCAAGCGACGCGGGAGATAGACCAGGCCTGATCGGTAGGACAATCTCTCAAAGCTTGCACAGTACTTACGCATGGCTCTCACTCCTTTCTCATGGAAATAGTGACAGCCACCACCACCCTCCAGCTTAGAGCTGCCCCAGAGTGCTTTCGGGCAATTCGTAACGGGTTCTTACTTGCAGCTCTCTGCTTCTACGAAACCCACCTGAGCGAACGCCTTGAGTAATCGTTAGGAATCAAGCCATTATGAAAGAGCCTTAAATCGTATCACACTTGAACAGCTTGGCAGCTCTGCTTGTAGCACGGAATCGTTTGGTCTGACACGCAGCAGTTATTTCGTGCCCAATTCTATTCGCGTTTGTTCCCATCACCTTCTGACCGATACACTGGCAGACCTCGAGGGTGAGTCTTATGTCAAGCGAATGCCTTTTTTTCGATTCATTTTGTGCGCGAAGTCGCGTTCAAATGCTGACCGGTGTTTCTGCCAAAGCCTGAAGATCAAAGCCGCCACAACGCTGCCAGGGGCAGCGAATACGCAATGCGACAACAATCCAAAGTACAGAACGATGAATTGATCCATATACCGCTCATTCCACTTCTTCAGGTGATTGGATCACATTATTCTCAAGCCTCTCAATCCTTTGTTTGAGGGCGTTTATCAACTCTTTTTGTTCACCGTTGCCTTTTGCCTTGGAACTCAAAAAAGGACTGCTTTCCCACCAATCTATTCCCATTTCCTTCGCTCTTTCAACCGAAGCAATCAGCAACCGTATCTGTATGGTGAGAAGTTCTACCTCAACGAGTTTTATTTTGATATCGCCGGCTATGACGACGCCTTTGTCAAGGACCCTTTCCAGGATGTCAGCCAACGTATTGGCCTCGACAGCGTGCACCATTGTTTGTGGGCTTCTCTCCATCTGCCGGATTTCCTTAGTCTGAGGTTAATAACCCTCAGGGTTAGAGTTCGTGATTATTATCTGCACTCGTTGTGGCATCTGTGAACCCTACTTCATTTGACTGTACGAACGACAGCCCGTGCGGCGAATCTCTTCCAGGAATTCATCTTCATATCATTAGTTTTTCCATATCTCCCCGGTTCGGTCTGCAAGGTACCTTCATCCGTCAAATACCAAGCATGTGCCGCATCGTCAGCAAGCGACAATCCCAGGCGACCCGTTCGGGACCTTCGGGGAATGAACATGCCCTTGTTCAACACCCTTTCCAGCAAATCACACAGGTCACCCGCCTTCGTTTCGTGCAGCAATCCGCCTCTTCTTCTCAATAAGCCTAACATATCAAGATATCCATCTCTGTTCTTTCCGCATCAATCGACAAGATTTCCTAGAGGTCCTAGATTGATGTTCAGGTCGTCTATCCCGAAGTGTTCTTTCAATTCGTTCATTTTCTTCTCCAGTTGCATGAGAGTCGTGCCAAGCCGAGCAATTTCGTCACTTGAAAGCGAGCCGCTTTCAACTCTTCGAATCGCCTGCTTCTCTGCAAGCTGTCGGATGAGTTCCACAATCGTAAGCACCAACTTGGCCAGGCCCTCTTCTGCTTTCCCGGGATCGATGTTTATCCTTGATGGATTGTCCACCCGATGGCCAGGCGGGTCTGCCCGACCATCTTCCGTGGCAACGCCGCTCGTGAATAATCGCTTCCTGGGGACCTTCGCGACAACATCCGTAGGCCTTCCGCACGTCCGACAGAATTTGGGACTGTTATTCATGCTAAGTCCATCGTAGGTTTGCGTCGGGAACCCACCCGCCTGCGTCGACGATCAACTCACACCATGTCATAGTTGTCCTCCACTAACTCGCTCTCCACTAGCCCCGGACACTTCTGGCGGCCTTTCATCGTCTCGACTGAACTGACCAAGAGATTAACACCGATGTACACTAGATCGATGTCGGCAAGCGATATAATTATGTCCCCTGTGAGGACCGCCCCTTTGTTGAGCACTCTGTCGAGAGTCTCAGCCAGCGATACTTCTTTCTGCAGATGTGCGGATGAATTTCTCACCGAACCTCCATTTGTTTGATCGATCAGTCTCTCCGTCGAACGGGGAGAACTCGAGCAGCCGGCAGAGATCCTCGCGACTCCCAAGGATAGCACGAGGGAACGTAGTGATTTCTATCTCAGGAAATGCTTGTTTGTGTTCGAACAGAACCTTCTCCTGTTGCCGCACCAGAACAGAACAGAATTTGCACTCGACAGATTCTGCTATCATCATATTCATGAACATCCTTTTCACCGGAATACCCAGTCTCTGGAGGGCTGACACTAAACGCTGAGTTTCAGTGAGAGCCATTTGTGCCGGAATGCTGACGGGTATGAATTCACACGCTACCGGATCGGAAAAGACTCGCCGGATGGTTTCTGTCTTCCTGTGGATGTTCACAAGGAGCTCCGATGTCATGCAAAAGCGCAGCACGCCTCGATACTTCAAAAGAACTTCAAAGAGAACTCTGAGCCATGCCTGCATAAGGTCAGGCAGCTCCAGGAAGCGCAGCGCATGACCGGTTGGAGCATTATCGAGAACGTAGAGGTCGTACGCACCTCTCTCCACATACCCTGCCAACTCAATCAATGACATAATCTCATGAAGACCCGGTGGGGCAAGGTCCATCAGGTTTGCCATGACCTCACGGTCAAACTCAATATCTATAGAGAGGTCATGAATGAAGCTATCAAAGACCTCGTCGATTTCCTTTATGTATGACTCTTTGAATCTTTCAAAGCGCTCTTCAGCCTCAATCTCCACAGCGAACAAATTTGCTATGCCCTCAATGGCGGTGACTTTGTCGCCAACTGCTTGACCCAGACAATTGGAAAGCGAGTGTGCTGGGTCGGTTGAAAAGAGAAGAATTCGTTTCTCAGGATAGACGGAAGCTAGATTGATGGCAAATGATGTGGCAATCGTCGTTTTCCCTACACCTCCTTTGCCACCGAATAGTATGAGCTGTGCTTGAGGAGCCGGTGGCTTCAGCTGGACCACATGATAATCGTTGGTGTGAAGGACCTGGCTTTGCCGAGGTTTCATCCCGGTGTCGATTCTGTCAGGAGAATTGACAATGTGCGCCGTGTTCTTCGCGGCGCATGATTTGTCAATGCTTAACCCATCGACTCTTCCTAGCGCTGATTGTGCGAAGACCTTGAGTGCAACTTCTCCTCTCACTTCGAATGGAAAGTGCTGGACCAGAGTTGTTTTGGCTCCATAGCGTTTTGCGAGATCAAGCAGGTCGATGATCACTTTTTGTTCAGTCACCGACTGGGGGCAAATGCACAAGGTTGGATTCAGCACTTTGTTGACTATGATCTCCTGCACAGAAATGTTCTGGGTTGAAAGTATTTCCAGTAGACTCTTTGTCTCGGCAAGCACCATCGGTTCGAGATTTGTAACCGGAACAAACTGGCATCTGTTGCCATCCTGGAGATGCGACAGCACTTTCCCAATGCCATTGCGCATTACGGTGATGAAATCGTCCACATGATCTCGCGCGTGGACATTCGCATATAACTGGGAAAGAAAACGATGCTTCAGCATCAAGGTATCAAGAAAGGCAACCCACTTTTGCATTAAGTAAGGAAGCGTGAGTAGTTTGACTGTGTGGCCCGTGGGAGCCGTATCCAGAATGATGATGTCGTACCTGTCATCTTCAAGCAACTCCATGAGCTGTACTATTGCCATCACCTCATCGAGACCTGGGAACGACAATTCAAGGAAACTAGATATGTCTTTGTCGTCTAGGTAGGTGCCGCGATTGATAATATTCCTGATGGATCCACCGTATCGCTGCTTGAAATCCGCGAGCGTCGTTTCGACGTTAATCTCCATTCCGAAGAGATTGCGCCTGCAGTAAATCTTGACGGGTACACTACTCAGTGGATACTCAAAACTATCTGAGAGCGAATGGGCAGGGTCGGTCGAGGCAATCAACACCCTTTTTCCGGGATAGAGGTCGGACAGATAAAGGGAGGTCGCTGCGGCGGTGGTGGTTTTTCCCACGCCCCCTTTGCCCCCAAAGAGAAGCAGTCGAAGATCGTTATTTGTGATAAAACGCGGCTTTTCATTCATGACATGCCGACAATCTCGTTCTAGTATGCTCAAACCTTAAGTGCTAGCTCGACAAAATTGTATGGTGCCCACGGGCCGTTGTAGTCCAATGCAAAGTGACCATCGAACAGCTTTGCAACCCGATACACACCCTCTTCGTATTCCTTCTCCACACGCCTTTCGATCAAAAAAGCGCCGTTCAATATCATCTTTTCGTCAGTTGGCTTGTTGATTCTGACATCGACAATGCAATGTTCAAGTGCCTTCATTATTCTGTCCGCGTGCTGTTTCCTTTCCTCATCAACTTTCTGCGCAAAGAGCATTCCTAATTCAAGTTTCTCTTCATACGTGGGCTGCGTACCTTTGCCGAAGATCCTGTCTCGGAGTTTCTCCAGCTCTCGGTCGTTGCTCAAAAAAAACTCAAACACGCTGTCAACATCCCAGAAAACCCTTAGCCCCATCTCCACCTTGTTGTCCAACCTCTTGAGTTCCTGGAAGATTAGAGAAAAGTTGTTCTTGAGGAACTGAAGTATGTCATCTGTATTTTTGGCAATGTGGCCAAATTTCATCGGGATGATGGTACATAGTCTGTTCACCTCTCGTATTACCTCATGATGCGGTTTGAAGTTCTGCCTGAGAGGATGAATTTTGCACACTGCATGGTCGCTCACCACTGCGGCAATTTTTGCGTAGCGGATTGTGTAAACTTCTTCCCCTGCCAAGCCGATCGTCCCATTCCGCACATCGGGAAAACCGTTCTCCGCTCCTATGATGCCATAAAGATATTTGCCGCCTTCCTGCACGATGTTACCTACTGCCCCTTAGTTTCCTCGATCTTTTCCAGCTTTTTCACCAATTCAGCTTCCCGTTGCTCGAATTCCTCTTCAGTTATCGTTCCTGTTTCCAACAGCATATAGAGCGTCGTCAGATTGCGCCGCGTTGCGTCCTCATCCAGAAGGTCCTCTTGTTGAGCTGCCTCTTGAATTTTCTCAGCTATAAACAGGATACCTTTGAAGGGTGCCAGCAGAATATCGTCGATCAAGAATGCCATAGCCTCGTCCCACGAAGTGTTCAGTTGTCAGTTTGTATCTCCAGCGCGATGTGCTCGACAAAATTGAACGGCACCCAAGGACCATTGACTTTGACGACATGCTCTTCGCTGAGAAAGCTTGTTGCCTTGTATACACACTCCACAAAATCAAGTTGGCGCTCGTTACTGACCATGAACCAACCATTCATGACCGTGGTCTCCTCACTCGGGTCATCGAGTTTTTCCTCGACGGCCGCATCACGAAGGGCTGACACAATTCTTTGGGATACTGCTTCTTTCCTGGCCTTCATCCTCTGCGAGACGAACGAACCAAGCTCGATCAGTTCCAGTGTGGTCGGAGGTGATTGGGCAGCGAAGATTCGATCCCGCATGGTTCTCAGCGCTGCATCTGTCTTGAGCAAGTACCTCAAAGAGGTTGTTCACCTGCCAAATCACCTTCACACCCATTTCCACCTTTCGGTCTAGCCTCTCCAACTCCTGTCGAATACGAGAGTAGTTGCAGCGGAGTACCGTGAGGACTTTTTCTTCGTTTTCGGCGACCTGACCAAATTTCGCAGGGATCGTGGTGCAGGTTTCTGCAAACCTCCTCGTCACGTCATGGTAAGGGGAGAGGTTCTTCCTGATCGGGCTGATCTTCTCGACGGGATGGTCGCTTACGACAGCGGCGATATCTCTGTAGGGGATCGTATACACTCTGCATCCTTGAAGACCAGTCAAACCAAGATCGTACCTTGCGTTGCACAGAATTACGGCGTAGAAGTATTTGCCTTCGACGTCCTGGCCTTCCTGGGATTGTTGAACTGACGTTCTCACCATGGCAAGAGACGGGAATCAGTGATGCTTTCTGGGTTTTCGGTTTCCGTCCGGATTTCCGATGCGTCGATTGGACGCTTCGTTTGGACGTCCTGGCCCGGATGAATCTGTTCAATTATTGACTTGGAACGGGGCCAGCAAGATCGGCTGGACCAGTATCCTCTTTCTATGAATGTCCTAGTCATAGGCCGCTGATTCTTCCACTTCGTTTCTTCGCCTCACACGCTTGCGCTCATAGTTCATTAGCCCTCCCATCTCGTCTATGACAACCTCGTAGATTCCCAAGAGATCTTGAGAGTCGGGTAAGGCGTGCCGCTCGACCATTTCGACCGAGATGTGCCATCCATCATCCTTTTTTATAGCACCAATCACTCCGGATAACTTGAGGTGAGTGACTGCAGCTATTTCCTCCTCAGTTCGCCTGATCGCTTCGCTCACTCCCATTTTTTCCTCCAGTATAGGCGTTGAATTCAAAGCTGACGTTGACGAAGCCAATCCTCGCGATAGCTGGTGCCCAGCTTGCTCCTACCGGATCTCAGACCTCCGTGACCGCACACCAGTTGGTAGAACCGGGGGTTGATCCGCTCAGGGCGACGCGTAAAAGCTCCTCTCGTTCTGCACAACGAAAACCTTCTCGACATCCTCCTCGGCAAAGGAAAACTGACCAGCCTCTCTTCCCTCTATGAAGTTCGGCAGACTCCTGCAATAAGAGCTCAACATCTCGTATGCCTCTACCACTTCTACGCAGCGTTCCCCTGCTAAAGGACTGCCAGGGTTCCTGTCAGGATGATGGGCAAGCACCAACTTTCGGTAGGAAGCTCTTATTTGCTTCCAGGAAGCTTTCTCGGGTAATTGCATGGTTTTCCGCGCCCTATCCACGAGCGCGAAGTTCCCCCGGTTCAACTCGATGTTGGCGAAGCTATAAGCCGGCAGAGGACCTATGTAGCGAAAGCTCAGGTAGCCTTCGTGCTCAGTTCCCAGGAGGTCTACCGCCCCATCAAACAGCGGCTCCCTTTCCTTTTCCACCAGATAACTCCGGTTCAGAATCATTGCTTCCGCGTTCCGAGGTCCATCGCAGAAGCTTATGGACAAGGAGGAAAGGTTATTATGAATGACACGAATGAAGTTCTCTCTTCTTCCCTCAGCCGCTTCGAAGAGCATTCTTCCAACCTCCACAATTAATTGTGGATCTTGGATCTGGGACTGGGAATTTAACGAATCAGGCAAACCACATTTATCGCGAATCTCCTTGAGAATCTTTGGCAGATCCCAAAGTACCTGGATTACAAGTTCCACCTTTCCTTTCAGCCTACTGAGGAGGGTTCTTAGCACAATGTAAGCCCCTCGTAGAACCTCCTCAACTTGTTGCCGGTCCCTTGCCGTGAATCCAAATTTCAGAGGAATCACCGCGCTCGAGGAGGCCTGCTTCAGGAGTGAGAGATTCACCTGTTGGTACTTCAGTAGGTCTGACTTTAAGATCCCTTCCTTCTGGGCGTACAAATCCTTGCCTGACGAGCCAGGGTCAAACCTCCTGATATCTATAGAACTGACAACGGCTGCAATGTCTCGGTAGTAGACAATTTCGATGGCGGCACCGTCGATCCCGCCGAGAGGGGAGTCAGCGATGGGCGGGCACTGTCCATTCCTTTCGATGACTGCGTAAATAAACTTGTGGTCCATACCAGTTCTTCGCTTTCTATGATCAGCAGCCTCTTCCCCCATGAGGCTGCTGCACGTTTTCGGTTGCCCAAACCCTCAGCCCTTCCTTGAGCGCCGACTCTCTCTGGATAGCAGCAGGAACGCCGACTCCCTTTGAGCATTCCATCAGCAAAGAGATCAGTTGCCGGGCAAGTCAGCTGTGGCGCCGGTAGACAATGCCTTAGCGGCCGAGATTCCGTTCACGAGCCCAGGCGCGATAGATCTCAGTTTACCCTCTTGAATCTTGATGTTGAGAAGCTCTCCGCAGGCATCGCACTTAATCAAACCTTCATAATCGGCATAGACATCCTCATGCAGATTGACGGAGTGCCCACAACCGATGCAATTCAGTCGCAAGATAGGTAGCATGTAGTCCTCACTGCGAGTTGAGTTGACTGCCTGATCCCTTGGACGAAGATTGCCACCCGTGCTTTAGGGGAACAGGACTTATGTCTAATACTTGAGAATCGTATCTGGGCAGACAGGACGAGCTTGGTCTCCTGATCGTTCGCGAAGATGGAACGCCCTTTCCTCGCCTTCGACGCCGCCAAGGCGGGCCCTCTCACGGGCAACTACTACGTTCAACCATCTCTCCGCTTGTCTGATTTCTTCCAAGCGGGCCTTTATCTGCTCGCTTCGCTTCTCCCACCTTATCTCTTCATAACTTAGCCGTTCTCTTTCCCGACTTAGCCGGGCCAACTCTATCAGGGCCCCATACGCCGTGCGGCTGTGGAAGGTATCCACCAGACCGCGTAGCGTTTTGATGGTATCCAGTCCTTTTCTTAGCGCTTTCAGTTTACACCTCCTAGTCTCTTAGACTGATGTCGCCCTCCTGGACGTTGAAGCTGCTTTTCCTTCTCAACCGTATCAGCTATATGAACAAAAGGCTCATCATTTTGCGGCGGCCTCAGTATCTCCTCTGTGGTTCCCACCACAGTGCTTTTCAATCAGTCGTTTGATCTCATGCCGGGCGATAGAGACACCGTCTCGTTTCACTTTCACTGTATCCCAGCCGAGAACATCAGTACAGGTTTGATAGAAAATGGAATCGTCGGCCCGGACTTTTCCACCACGGGCAGCAACAACGTGGGCAATCATGATACAAGCACGGATAGTGGGGCGGAAGTTCGCCACACCAACGCTTCGAAAGTCTCTCACGATGTCCACGATCTTTGCTGCTTCCTCTTCGGGAAGTCCAGACCTGGCTCGGGTAATCGCGACCTCCGTGTCCCGGTCGTAGTGACTCAGCTCAATAGTCATCATCCTATCCAGGAGTGCATCCTGGGTTTTGTGCACTCCGGCGTACTCCTCGGGATTGCTGGTGAAAATGGCGCGAAAATCTGGATGGACAGGCATGTATATTTCTCCATAACGCGCTTCAGGCAGCACGATGATCTTCTCCTCAAGTATCCCAAGAAGCACATTGTTTGCTTCAGGTCGTGAGCGGGAAAACTCATCGTAGATAAGCGTGAGGCCGTTCCTGCACGCGGTAGTCACGCGGTTGTCCGCCCACTGTGTTCGCACGCTTTCCTCTGTCTTGAGGACCGTGTGGATGTAGTTGTCTATGACTCTTTCTGAGCTCAAGCCTTTCTGCGCCCCGATCAGGTCAGAACTGCCGAACTCCTCGTCGCCATAGAGCAACATCACAGGCCTACCTCGAAGCGCCGCCACATGCATAGCCAGGGTCGTCTTTCCGGTGCCTGCTCCGCCACACAGGTGCACCGGATAACCAGCCTCCAGATAGGCTGCGGCTCTCTCGGTGATACTCTCTATAACCGGGGTGATAATGAAATCTTCCCTCGGTTCGAGCCGAAGCGCGTAGCAGTCGGCGGGATTGTATTGTCTCATGTCTTTATACCTATCTATCATTGATGAGGCTGTCCGAGAATTCCCCGGGGGACTTAGAAACTGACCGACACGTACCCAAAGAATGCCTCCCGAGCCGAGTTGTTCTTGGTGCATCTATGCTGCCGCTCTATTCGAATCGCAAAGCGGAACGGCAGCGGAGGGAGAAATCTAGAGTACTTTCTCTGATGCCCCGAAGGGAGACTCTTCACTATGACTCAGAATAAAAACCTTAGCCAGAGTTGATCGTGTCCCAAATGTTCGGGCACCCTCGGGCGCGATACCAAAGAAAGGTTTAGAATGGCATACCTTCAGTTTTCAAGGAGTCTCACGGCCCCCGACCGCACACGGCAAGGTGGGGTCGGTTCATTTCATTCCTGGATGCTCTGTTGTATCTACCATTCCAAACCATCATTCTGAGCCATTGGCAAGATATACGCCGTCAATCCTGCTTATTTTCCCCTCTTTCAAAAGCCTTCCAACGACGACCACCAGTGATCTCCAATTTACTCCCATCTGATTCCCTACGTTGACCAGTCTGATGCCTCCAGCATGCTCCCTTACTATCGCAAGCACCCTTTGGTCCTCAGAAAGGATCTTGGTTCCGGGTTTCTCGTGGGGAGCTGCCAACGTCATTTCTCGCCTTTTTTGGAACGGTGACTCTGTGACTTGGCAGATTCCGTAGGGCGATTTCGTTGGATTGTTGGGTGTGTCGCTCTCGCACGCCACATCTCCTCAGCCTTACGGACCTCGGAGCCAAACTGATGGAGCGAGCCCAGCAACGCCTTGGCACCATTCTTATGATCGCGTTGAATCTTCTCAACAAGATCGCGGGCGTCAGAGAGCATTTCGTTCGTGAGCGCTTTGCGCTCCTCAGTCTGTTTTTGAATCAGAGCAGCAAGATCTGCTCGTGACTGATACATCGAGTTTATATCGGCGATTAAACCTTCTGTCCATTTGTCATGTGTCGCCATAACGTGATCCTCCTTCTAGTGTAGTCATATGCCACGTGCTTTTTCGATGTCCAAGTATGTCCCGACACGTTCCCATTTCATTGTCACCAAGACGAGACGGGTCGGGACAAGAAACTTGGTTCTGTTGGAGCTTCGACACATCCTGAGCTTAAGCTGGGGACGCTGCTCCGGCCGTCAACCCAATTGCCTCAGCGTATTTCAGGAAGGTCTCTACCGAAGCCACAACAACCCGGGCTTCAATTGCCAGTAATTCGATCCCCACCAACGAGACCCTTGCCCAGGCATCGATGACGATACCTTTGTCAAGCACCCGGTCAACGACTTCAGCCAGGCTCGAAGATTCCATGGACTTTTGCACTCTTGCCATAATGCTACCCTCCTACTGGTTTCGAGCCGGAGGCATTTGAGCCGCCGGCTCAGATGATTGAGATATGTGAACTAGACACAGAACCCGTTTTTTCCTTTGTCGACCCCTCAGGGCGGGTGACAGAAGAACGGTCGTGGCTGTGGATTGCTGTATCAAAAGATATGCCCTGCCATAGCACAACGCAAAGGCACTAAGGACAGTGGTACTTGCGGCCTTCTCTTGAAGTCCCACCTCTGATTGACCAGAGGAAAAGAGGGAACTGTTTCCCTTCTCAGTGGGAGTTGGTTCCCCTCGTTTCGGAAGTACATGGATATCCTTCAGTCAGCTGAAACCCTCCCTTCCCACACCGCAGGATGGATTGAGCCTGGTCTGGCGATCAAGAGGTGGCCGCGCGTTCTTGCACGGCGAGATGTTCAAGAGACAAATTACGAATTCCGCCCCCACGCCCTCCCTGCTTCATGATTCAGATTTCGCATCGTAGGGCCCAGCAACCGAATCACGCTTGATGAGGCAAATCCTTTTCCGGTTCGCTCACCACTTCTCTGTTCACCTAGAGAGTCGGTCGGAAAGCCAGTTTGCTCTTAGCCAAGCTGTCAGGAGCATACTCCTGACAGCAAATAGGCCCGCAATGATGTCAGGACATCCGCCAGACAGCATGGCGGATAAACAAGTCCTGACACAGCAACGTAGGGTTTTCGCCTATGTTTCTAGTCTAGGTCTGCGAGCAAGAAGCGGATCGAGCAACGTTAGAATGCTTTGTTTCAGAATACCGCGTCCGATATCCTTCACAATTCTGCGGGCTAACCAGTCATCCGTTTGGGAAAGGTATCCTTTGGAAATAGAGAATGCGCCGGTCAGGTCTTTCAGACGATCGCTGGAAGTGGATCCCCCTCAGCGGGTGCGAATTTCGTGGTAGAAAGCACGGGAACAAGTTGATGGCGGGAGTTACTAGAACCCGTCTCAAAAATCGTCGCTACTCCCGAATATCCGTCTCGATTCGATGAATCGAGACGAGTCCGTCACCTTCGGTGACGAGATCTCGTCCCAATTCTTGGGACGGAACCTCGTCCGGTTTCGCGGTTCGGACTTCTATTGGCCAGCCCGCCATGCGGTCTGGCGGGGAATCCAAAAAAGAGCTTCGCATTTGCCCTTGGCCGCATGAAGTTCATGACCCGGATACCCGGTTACGACATGCGGGTATGACAAAATGAATGTCATTCCCGAATGTAGGAGTACCTGTCATTCCCGAAAGTTTTAATCGGGAATCCAGGTACAGAACGTAAGGGCCGGAAGGAGCTGAGTTCTGGATACCCGCTTAAAACGTGCGGGTAGGAATCCAGAACCAAGCACGACGATTGCCCCTGGTCGCATGAAGTTCACGACCTGGATACCTGCTTCCCCCCTCAACCACAGCGAGACGTCCCGCTTTCAAGGATTCCGCTTCCTAGCGGGATTTCCGCTTTTCAGGATTCCGCTCAGAGGCGGATTCCAAAGGGCGGAACAAAGAGCGAACACAAAGCGCGAAGACGTGCCTGCACGCCGAAGTGCAGCGTTTCGGCACGCAGGCGTGCAGGAATGACAACTATTCTTGTGGAAGGTTTTTGGGATGGCTTCTAGCCTCAGGCGGAGAATCTGAAGCCTTTTCAACTTTGTCCGTAGGGTCTTTGGATCAACGCAAAGAAACTCTGCTAACTCAGCTCTCGAAAATCTCTTCTTGCTCATTACCTCGCGGATGATGTTTCGTTCAGCTTCCTCCGCTGCCCTTGCACTCAGTTCCTTCAAATGTATCCCATTCCCCATATCAAGCCCGAACTTAATGGACATGCTCATCTCTTTTCCTTCGGGGGAGCAGAGGGATTTACCCGATGAGTCGAGTCCTAGACCATTCGAGGAGAAAAGATGAGATTGTTCCTTCGCAGAGTCCGTGGGATTGGAAATTCCTGAAGAAAGGTATTTGGGCAGGTGAGAGGGAGAGATTACATCCTCCGCAAACAGAATGGAGTACTTAATCACATTTTCCAGCTCTCGAACATTTCCGGGCCAGAGATAGTCTTTCAGGATTGCAGCGCATTCCGGAGAAAGTCCAACAACTGCTGAACCAAACTTCTTGCTGTACATCTTTATGAAGTGATTCGCAAGGGCACGGATATCGCCTACTCTTTCTCTCAAAGGTGGAATTCTTATGGTCACGGTACTCATCCGAAAATAGAGATCTGCGCGGAACGCTCCGGTTTTGATCATTTCTCTCAGATCAGCATTCGTAGCAGCAATCAGCCTGAAGTCTACATCGATTGGCCTCGATCCGTTTGAACCCAGGTGGTAGACGCGGCGATCCTGGAGGACCCGAAGAAGCTTAGCCTGCACACCAGGCGGGAGGTTGGAAACCTCGTCAAGAAAGAGCGTGCCGTTGTGGGCTGATTCAAACAACCCAGCCTTCTTACCCTCTGCGCCTGTAAATGCTCCTTTTTCAAATCCGAAGAATTCGCTCTCGGCGAGAGTCTCAGGAAAGGATCCGCAATCCAACGGTACAAGTGGTCCCTCGCTGCGCTTGCTTATTTCGTGTATCGCTCTGGAAAAGAGTTCTTTTCCAGTTCCGCTTTCCCCCTCTAGAAGTATCGGGATGTCAGGGGGGGCAAACTTGTCTACCAACTGCCACACTCTGTTCATGATTGCACTGTCACCTACAATGTGCTGGCGGGCTTCAAGACGCCTCGAGGTCTTTCCTCGAACAGAGAAGAATCTGTCTAGTTCTCTTTTGAGTCTCTCAGTGTCAATAGGTTTCGTGAGAAAGTCCTCAGCGCCGAGTTTCATTGCTCTCACCGCTGTATCTACCCTCCCATAGGCAGTCATGATAATAATGGGTAGATTGCCAAGCTTCTTCAACGCACGCAGGACCTCCATACCGCCTATCCCGGGCATTTTCAAATCCAATAGAACTAAGTCCGGCCTAAGATGTTCCGCTTTTTCAAGCCCCTCCAGTCCGGAAGCTGCACAGAAAACCGCATAGCCGTCGAGCGTCTTCGAAACACTGGTTGTGAGATCGATGTTGTCATCGATAAGGAGAATCCGCTTAGGCTTGTCCATCGCCGTCTCCACACATCGGTAACAGGAGAGTGAATCTAGACCCCTTTCCTGGTGTACTTTCCACCTTAATACTGCCGAAGTGGTCCTCAATGATTGTCCGACAGGTTGATAAACCTAGTCCCGTTCCGCCAACCTTGGTTGTGTAGAAAGGCTTGAAGATGATGCTCGTCTCTTCGTCGGCTATTCCAACCCCGGTGTCAATGACTTCTACGGCGATGTGGTCGTTTTCAAAGGATCTTCGAAGCATCACTTTCCCCGAACGGAGGATATCCACTTCGTCTTCTCTTATCGGACGCCTTGTTCTCACAGTGAGCTCGCCACCGGCATCCATAGCCTCAATGGCATTCTTGAATAGGTTCAGGAACACCTGTTTCATTTGCCTAGCATCCATCAAACACTCAGGAACGCCCTCGATGTAATGAGTGTGAACCTTAATGTGTCGGCGAGCCGCTTGACTGGATACCAGCATGAGAACCTGAGATATCAATTTGTGAATATTCGTCTTCCTTAGTTCTGTTGCTCTTGGCGTTGTGAAATTCATCAAGTCCTTCAACAGTCGGTCCATTGCTTTCAGATTATTAAGAACAGTATCGATATTTCGTTTCACATCGACTCCCTTTTTCCTGAAGTCTCTCTTGATTTCTTGCAGGATAGCCATAATGGCATTTAGGGGATTGCCAAGTTCGTGGGCGATACTTGTTGCCAACTGCGCCATGCCAGCCAGCTTCTCTGATTGAACCAACTGCTCCTCCAATCTTATCTGGTTGCTGATATCATCGAGTGTGACCAGAATGCATGGCAGCTCTCCTGCAGCTCCCAAGCGATCTCCACCGGAGATGGATTCCCACTCCCAGACTACCTGGCGATCCAACAGTGGCCCGGAACCCAGCTCATTGCGCAGGAGAGAAGAATTGTCCACACCTTCTGCGTGACAAGACGTTGACATGCTGGGACTGGAATCATGCGAGGTGGGCAAATCTGTCCTCTCCCGCCCGACCGCATCTGCGATCTGGTGGCGTTGAGGAAGGCAAGGGTTGTCCTTGTCGCTTGCAGCGGCTTCGTCTACGAAGGATAGCTTTGATACCATAATTCGCAAAACCGATCTGTGACCAGCCAGATCCTCGATATGAACCTCAGCTTCTCTATGTCCGTCTTCTTTTTGAACCTGCTCAATCCATACTCCTAATTGGCTCTCCAGGGTAGTCACCTGTCCGCCATCAAGTTCCATTTTCTTTTCCAACTTATCGCGGATAAAGTCATAACTCTTGTTGCAGAAAATGATCTTCTGGTTCTTGTCCACCACTAACAGTGGTAACGGGAGGACGGACAACAGATTGTGGTAGAATTCTTTCGGGTTCACAGGTACTCTCTTTAGCTGACCGGCAGTATAGCTAGGACAACACCGCTGCGGTAAAATCGAGACCATTCATAGCTCCCCCTCAACTTGTGGTCGAACTGCGAGGAGAATTCACTATGTTTCATGGACCTGGCCACTTCCCGACAGGTAGGGATTGAGGCGATCCCCGAGCGGTCATTCGGACAAGCCTTTTGGTTGACTGATGGCAACACGAAATGCATGTATCGACGCTTTCGACTGATCACGCGCCTGAGGACAGGCTCTTGGCCCGCTCTGCAAGACAAAGCGAGACTATCAGACTTCATCTTTTCGTACTACCTCTCTTAACGCGCTCACAAAATGCTTCTGTCCAATTTCAAAGGACGAGTAGTCCGCGGAGGTGCCTTCAGCGCCCATTGCGGAACCTCTGTCTTCCACTTCGTGTGTGGCTTTGCCGCGTTCAGGTAAAGCACTTTGGCTGCTTAGAAACTCGCGGATTGCAGACATCGAGGCTTTGGCACAGATCGCTTCGATGTCAGCCCCCACCTCACCGTCGGTCTCCCTTGCCAGCAGCTTCAAATCAACGTCCTGTGCCAGGGGTTTTCCTCGCGTGTGTATCTTGAAAATCTCGAAGCGGCTCTTTTGGTCCGGGGGTGGAAGCTCGAGAAGAAAATCAAATCTCCCGGGACGCAGCAACGCTGTGTCGATCATGTCTATCCTGTTCGTCGCTGCTAACACAAGAACGCCTCTCAACTCCTCAATGCCGTCCATCTCAGTAAGCATTTGGCTCATCACTCTTTCAGACACACCTGAGTCTCCGCTGTGCAGTCCTCTTGTCGGCGCTAACGAATCCAGTTCGTCAAAGAAGAGAATGCATGGGGATGCTTGTCGTGCTTTCTTGAATACTTCCCTGACAGCCCGTTCCGCCTCCCCGACATATTTGGACATTACTTGCGGCCCTTTCACCGAAATGAAGTTCACCCCGGCCTCGGAAGCGAGAGCCTTTGCCAGAAGTGTCTTCCCGGTACCGGGCACGCCATGAAGCATGATGCCCTTGGGCGGTTTCACGACAGCGTGTTTGAACAACGAGGAGTACTTTAATGGCCACTCCACCGCTTCGATCAGCCTCTCTCGTATGTCCTCCAAGCCGCCGATGTCATCCCAACGCACCTTCGGAATCTCCACAAACACTTCCCTGATTGCGGATGGTTCGACCTCTGCCAATGCCGAAAGCATATCGTCTGCCGTCACTTCGAGTTCCATCAAGAGTTCATAAGGAATAGCGTCCTGATTGAATTCAATCTTCGGCATTATCCTGCGCAGCGCTGTCATCGCCGCCTCTCGACAGAGAGAGTTTAGGTCTGCGCCTGTGAAGCCGTGTGTCATCTCAGCGAGTCTCTTTAAATCAACATCTTTGCGTAAAGGCATACCGCGTGTGTGGATGTCCAGGATTTCCTCCCTCGCCTTAGAATCAGGAATTCCTATGACGATTTCTCTGTCGAAGCGACCGGGGCGTCGGAGGGCGGGATCAAGAACATTTGGCAGGTTCGTCGCTCCTATGACGATGACCTGACCACGTCCTTTCAGTCCATCCATCAGTGCCAGCAATTGAGCCACAACTCTCTTTTCCACATCACCAAAAACCTGTTCCCTCTTTGGAGCGATCGAGTCAAGCTCGTCCATGAAAACAATGCTCGGGGCGTGGAGCCTTGCTTGCTCAAACACCTCACGGAGTTTCGCCTCACTTTCACCATAGAATTTGTGGATGATCTCAGGACCGCTTACCGCATAGAAGTTCGCAGAGGTTTCATACGCTACGGCACGCGCAAGCAAAGTCTTTCCGCATCCCGGCGGACCGTGAAGCAGCACTCCTTTCGGCGGCTCTATGCCCAGCCGCTCGAAGACCTGCGGGTACTTCAGCGGAAGTTCGATCATCTCGCGGACGCGTTGGATCTCTTTGTGGAGTCCGCCAATATCTTCATAGGAAATACCAACCTGTCCCGCCGAAGGCGGGGCTTCTTCGCCTGACCTTCTCGCAACTTCCTCGACTCTGATCAGCGTTTGTGCAACTATCACCACCGCCTCTCTAGGAATGGTGCTCACAACAACAAAGTCTTGGAATCGCGAGCCAAACAGAGTAGCACGGACTCTGTCGCCAACCACTACGGGCAAACCATCGAGCAGTTTGCCCATGTATTCCAGATCTCGTTCCTTCATCAGAGCAGTGGGTCCTCCAACTGGCTTGACGACGATCTTGCTGGCTGGCTTGGGAGAGATCTTTGTCACAGTGATTTTCTCATCCAAGCTAACGCCTGCATTCGCTCTGGTAATGCCATCGATCTGGATCATGCCCTTTCCTCTAGCTTCTTTGAACGCTGGCATGACCTTGGCCACGGTTGCCCGCTTCCCCGTGATTCCAATAATATCGCCCACTTGAATTCCGATTTTTTCCAGATCCTTGGGATCCAGGCGTGCTAATCCTCTGCCCACATCTTTTCCTAACCCCTCGGCAACCCTCAGGGTATTCTGAGGGCCGTCGGTGTGCTCAGAGGGCGATGTCTCATTTTTCTTGTTGTTTTTTCCCATATGAACTTCGAATTCTAGATTGGTAGTAGGTAAGATATCCGGATGTCACCGGGAAGCATCTCATTTGCTTTGTGAACAACTCCCATGAAGAGAAGACCTGTCTCGCCATCTCGCAGGGTTTCGTGTATCCTAGCGGCTATGTATTTGTCCCGCTGCGACACAAACCCCTCGACTGATGCCGACGTCCCGCCCATGGTGACACTTTTCTTCCGCAGTCCCCCACCACGGTTCCGCTCTTTGTTCCGCTTTCTGGAATCCCGCAAAGAAGGGGGAGAATCCCGCCTGTGAGCGGAATCCTGGAAAGCGGGAGATCCTCCGAGACTGTCCAATGTGTTTCTCAGTCGATTGTATTCCTGAATCAACAAGTTGGGATCTTCGGTACCGATTAACCGAGCCCCCTTTTCGACTAAACGAACCAGTAGTTGGAAGTTCCTGCTTCCCCCTGCTGCTACACTTTGTGCTATCTCAAGTTCTCGTCCACATTTTGGCAAACCATCTTGGTAAATCTTCAACTTTGTGTAGTCCAGAGGAAGCGCAGAGATTTTCCTCTCGATTTCTTTCCAGATCTTTTCAACTGTTGCTGTACGCTGAGTCCATTTCCGTCTACCGTATTCTTTCATATAGACTTGTTGGAGGCTCTCCGACATCGCACCCATATCTGCGTCGGTGTGCACAATAGGGATGTAAATCAGCGTTCGCATGAAGATTTCCCCCCAAACGGATAGGTTCCCGTTACGGGGCTCCGTCAGCCCTTCAGTTTCCGCGCAAGCTGAATCCCCTTCAGCGCCACATCTGCTCCTGTTTCCCTCAGCGAGGATACTCTATGACACCTCACGCAGTTTTCGTCTTTTTCGTTATGTGCTCGACATGACAGTAAGATACCGAGTTCCTCGATCATCATCTTGGCGTAGCGTTCCTTCTCGGCAATATCTTTAGCAGCGTTGACACTTTTTGTGATCCGTCGGAGTTCATTTTCCTGCCCCTCGAAAATGGAAATAGGGCAGTCTACGCTTTGTTCCATGCGGTGCATTGGTTTTCCTAGTGTGTAAGGACTCCTCGGGGCTCGCCGTCGGCTTGATGCATAGCGCCCATACCGTCACCACAGAAATTATGTGGTGGCCATGGACCACTTAGTTCAAAAAGAAACCCTTTGCTCCTATAGCCAGCCGCAAGTCTGTCAATCTTCATCTTAAACTTCGCGACGTCCGATTTCGTGAGAAGAAGGGCGACGTTCAAAATCATGTCGTCGCTCCGTCCTGTTGACGATCTGCTCAGGAGTTTGTTCCTGCGGCTTTCAACTGCCCACGGCTGGAGTTTCTCATATATCTTTTCAGCAAGCGCAGGAACAATCTCCTCCGAGCTCTCCTTTAATATGTCATCCCTTCTCTTCTTCAAAAAGTACGCCGCCCCTTCCGATGCGACAGATAGTTGCTCATCGAGCTCTCTTATCTTCGCGCTCGATCCTTCGGCTGCTCGACCGAGCGTCTCGACTGATCGCGCCGACCGAACCTGAGGTGCTCCCGATGAGATCTCGGCGGAGAGCATTTGGCTTATCTTGTCGCAGTCAACATATATTTTGATGCCCCACTCTTGCTTATCTGCGAGATAATCAAGAAGAGATTTGAATTCCCCATAGCTCTGTCTCAAAGTCTCAGATACTTTCGCTTGATCCTTGAAAATAGTGCAGAACTTTATTGGAATAACAGCGCAGAATTGCATCACGCTCTCGATGATCCTCTCATGCGCCTGAGCCCGCGGAACTATCCAGCCAACGTCTTCAAGTTTTTCCTTCAGGGATTCCTCATTGTATTCGTTCAAAGGAACATAGCTTATAAGAGCTTCTATGTCCTCATACTTGACCGAGGAGATATTCTCACCGTTGTCTATCCCTTTCCTGAGCGGGATGGCATATTCTCTCCCGTAAAAGATGCAGTAGACGTAGACGCCGTTCCCCGCTCCGTCAAATGGGTTTGATTGAGTAAGTTGGACCCGCGTCGCGTCCTCGCGGATCATCTTCTGCTTCCGTTTTACCTTGTCCACAGTTTCAACTCAAAAATTCCGTTCCTGTACGAGCAAGACGTCTTCTTCTCGTTCACGGATTTGGATAGCAGTATTTCTTTGTAGTATTTTTTCTCTCCAGTCCCAGCTGAAAGCATGACAATGTCATCTTTGATTTCAAATTTTATGTCCTTCTCATCCACACCAGGAAGCTCTGCGATAATGATGATGGTATCTTCTTCGTCGAACACATCCACGATAGGTTCTCGAACTTCGTCGACTACCGGGCCTTTCTCTTTATCTTCCCGAATATTGCCAAACGGCTCCACGGTTGGCTTACCTGATCCGGCAAACTTCACGGAAAAACCATAGACCGCCTTGACGCCTTTCCCAAACTCACCTTCTCTCTTCACCTCGGTCTCACCTCTCTTCTCCATCTCTGCAATGAGGTCCAAGAGTGAGCCGATGCCTTTGAAGACTCCCCCTATTCCCAAGTCAAACCCCTCTTTGTCTATTCTTGCCTTTTTCATTTCGGAAATCTCCTTATGGTTATGTCGCTTGCAGTGTTGATCTCACGTGCATCGACAAACTCGACGAAAAACGATTGACTTGTTTCCAGTTTGTGCGCCAATGCGAACGCAGGTGTTCACCCCTTCGATCAATCTCTGTTTCGTTTTCCGATCATCTTTCAGTCGAAGTGTCCTCCTACTTGCGCTGCTGTTCGAGGATGAGACAACCCTGCGAGTGCAAAAGACCTCCCAGTGAGGTGAGTCATGATCCACCTGTCGCGATCTCTCATGAGCGGGTGATTCCGTGATACTTTCAATCATTTCTGTCACTCTGTCGAATTCAGTCGAGTTCTCAAATGCCTGACCCACAAGTTCAGTATCTGGAACGCGCGCGCATTTCTGCCAGTCTCCGGCGCGTCACCTCCGAATCATCTGCGGTGATAAGCTTCATCGGGACAGTTCGATTCTGTTGGTACCAATCTAGTCAAGCAGGAAGGACAGGCGGTATAGCAAAGACTATTCTTTTCTTGTCAGATTATGCGTGACAGAAAAACGGAACGTGCGGATGGGATGGACAATTGCGAAGGACTGTATGCGAGCCGAGATTGTTCTCGGTGTGGACAACATGTGGAATTCAACGGGACAATCTTTTGAGCAAGAGCAGTAATCCCGCGTAAAACCGATCATCATTCGACGAGTCGGTTCCGAATAGCGTAATGAACAAGCGCGGCGCTTGTCTTCATTTGCATCTTTTCAAGAATGCGAGAGCGGTAGGTATTAACGGTGGCAACGCTCAGTGACAATTCTTTGGCAATTTCACTGATGGTCTTCCCCCGGGCCATCATACACAGTACTTGAAATTCACGGTCCGAAAGAGTCTCGTGCGGTGGTTTTGCAGTGTCCTTCTGGAGGTCGTTCACAAGAGTTTCGGCGAATAGGAGACTCACGTATTTTCTTCCTGATGCAACCTTTCTGATGGCACTAACCAGATCTTCCGGAGCACTTTCCTTCGTCACATACCCCGCGGCGCCCGCCTTGAATGCACGAGCTGCCATGGTCTCCTCGGGGTACAGACTGAGAATGATGATACGTAACTTTGGGTACCTTTTTCGCAATTGTCGCAGTACTTCCAAGCCATCCTGACCAGGCATCATTATGTCAAGGATGAGCAGATCAACAGGCAACGCTCCTATCTTCGACAACAATTCCGCTCCATTGCCAGCGTCTCCCACCACCTGAAAGTCAGGCTCGTCTCTGAGAATTTTCTTGATCCCCTCGCGAATCAATGCGTGGTCGTCTGCAACAAAGATTTTGATCATAGGACAAGTTGATTTTCGTTGTGTCGACAATAGTCGTTCTCGCTTGTCTCGCCTAGGAGCTACTCTTCAAACAACACTCTTGTTAATCACCCGAAATCCGAGCCGTCACCACGGTGCCTTTTCCTGGAATCCCTCGGACTTCTACGTTGCCGCCGAAACCTATCGCGCGTTCCCGCATGCCTAGGATGCCGAATGACCGAGCATCCGCGATTTCGCCCTCTGAAATCCCCCGCCCATTATCTTCGATCTCCAAGACAACGGCTTCAGGTTCGACCACGAGTTTCACAAGTACCGTCGTGGCATGAGAGTGTCGGGCCACATTGGTCAATGCTTCCTGAAAAATCCGTAACAACGCTGTCGATCGATCAACGTCAAGCGCAACCCGCTCCGTAGGAAGCGAAAGCTCGCAGTTGATTCGGGTGTGTTGCTGAAATTGTTCTGCTTGCGAACGGAGAGCATCAACGAGACCGAGAATATCTAGCATCTCCGGCCTTAGTTCTCTGACCAATCTCTGTACCTGTTCGAATGGCGGAACCAACAAGGCCTGACATTTCTTTGATCTCCGCAGAAATGGTCATAGATTGCAATTGTATGCCTGGCTCAGCAACTGCCTTCTCAAGAAGTGACAAGTCCATCTTCAATGCTGTTAAGACCTGGCCAAGCTCATCATGTATTTCACGTGCTACGGCGGTACGCTCGTCTTCCCGAACATTTTGAAGATAAGCGGCAAGCGCGCGCAATTGATCTTGGGATGTCTTGAGTTGTTGTTCCGCCAGTTTGCGTTCGGTGATGTCCTCCGCATATACAACAATCTCATTTGATGGGATGAATATATAACACACGAACAAGAATCTGGTTTCACGCGTCGATTGGAATGTATAAAGCATTTCGCGGCTGATGGTACACTTTTCCGTGCAACATCGTGCGAGATCCACGATAATATCCGGCCTGTCAGAACAAACTACACTCGCCCCTACGCCGCGAAAATGATTCATATTGCCGTGCGCCATCGCCTCGGCGGCAGTATTGAAATCGACAAGCACGAAGTCATCCCCCGCTTTTTGCCAGATGTACGCCGGGATGGGATTACCTTTGAATTCAGATCTGAATCGGTCCTCGCTTACTCTTAACGCTTCTTCTGCACGCTCACTCGCGAGTTCGGCGAGCTTGCGCTCAGTGATGTCTCGGTACAGCATCTGAAACTCTGTCTTGCCGTTCCAAAGCACTTCCGTGCGGAAGACCTCAAGGTGGCGGATTTCACCATCTTTACGCACAACGCTTATTTCATAATTGGACGGGACGTGCTCGCCTCGCTTCCTCTTCTCTTTCCTTTTCTCGTGCTCAGCGTAGCTTTCGCGAGTATAACGCTGTTTGGCTGGCGCGGCGCTCAGCTCCTCAAAACTGCTGTAGCCATAGATATCCAGCATGGCCTGATTGCCATAAAGCAATTCTCCTTCTGCAGTGACGATGCGGATTCCTAGAGGTGACGTCTCCATGGAGTTACGGAAGTTTTCCTCTGACCTTCTCAATGCGTTCTCCACGTCTTTCAAACGTAGCAGCGAAACGTGCTGCTCACTGATAATGGCATCCACTTCTCCACCTCGCAAGGCAGCAATGATTTGCTCAGCTTCAGTCAGCCGTTGCTCCAGTTCCTCGTATGTTAGCCTCTCGATACTCATCATTCGCCTCCCGTCAGCCTCAGTGCGGCAAGGACCTTTTTTGTTTGACTCAGGTGGCCCAAAATCGTAACCTTTCGTGGAGGGGAAAGCAGGATGAGCGTTGGTCACCCCTCACGATGACGAAGTTCATTCAAATGGACGAAGCCGGATATGAAGATTCGGGCCGTCAGGATCAAGAAGATGACAACAACTCTCCGGAAGGAGAGCGTTTTGATTTCTGATTATTCATAGGTCGTTCTGGATTCGGGTTCAGGAGCATAGCTTCCTCACAGCTATGGACCCATACTCCGAGGGAGCCCCGACCCCCGCCAGACCTTCTATGAATGTTGATGGCGGGCTGGCGAACGCCGTTCAGCTGGGCTCCGAGGGAGCTCTGCTCCCGAGAATCCAGCACAGGCCGTTTGTGTTCAGGAGCAGAGCTCCTGAACAGCGGGGGGCGGATCACGGATAGAAGTCCAAGCCCTATGCTTGAATCTATGTGGACGCTCAAAAGCCCGCAATACCTAAAACGCGGTATTTTTGCGAATAAGCAAAAATTGCTGTAACTCAAGTATTGGTCTAACGTTACGCCATTTTTCCGATCACTTCGATCGCTTTGTCGAATTCGGTCGACTTGTCAAAAAAGTAATCTGCGCCGAGCCTGGCGCATGCTCTCCGGAAGTACTCCGATGAATAGTTTGTAAGGACCAAGATGAGTGGTGAAGGATCCATCGCTTTGAGTTCCGGCAGGAGCTCGAGACCGCTGATTTTTGGCATTTGCAGATCGAGTATCACGAGATCGGGTTTCTTCTCACGTATCTTGACAATCGCTTCCGCGCCATCGATCGCCTCGCCCGCGACCTCAACATTTGGAATCGACGAAAGCATCTTGATGATACGTTCGCGGATTGGCGTGGAATCATCCGCAATGATCACTCTCACCATTTGACTCGCTCCTTGCCAGAGAGAACCTAGCAATGGAGTGTATGAATCCAGCGTCTAAGGCGGTATCGCTAACGGTATGATTGTAGCATCGTAGTTTTAGCGATGGGGGGAGCTGAGCGTGAATCAGAGAGCCGGAGAGAAGGGAACAAAAGAACTGGAGAATCGGAGACGGGGGCGTTGCAGTGAAGGAGAGACAAGAGAATGGGAGGCAGGGGCCTATGCAGAACACGAAAAACGGAGAAAAGAGGAGTGGGCGAAACGGAGACGAGGAGATTGGTCGACCTAACTTTGGGGAGCACGCTTTGGCCTGATCAGCCATTGGCGCGGGTTGGCAATCATCGTCACGAGCTGCGCTACAATGTGATCATAGGTTGTGTCCAGCCTTTTCAGCTCCTCTTCATGCAAGTACTTGCAGCGGTACGCAATCTCGAGCCAGACCTCAGTCTCGCACGCCTCTGTTTCTGCGTCACTGAGTTTTGAAATGAATGCTGCCTGATATCTTCTTTTCCGCCATGCTTCAGCGATGTTGGAACAGACGGAACGTGACGATCGTCGTATCTGGTCAACCAATGAATACTTCTCTTCGTTCGGAAAACCTTTTGTTATTTCAAATATCTCCATCGCAGCATCCATCGCGTTTCGATAGACGTGCAACTCTTTGTACGAATTGATTCTCTCAGCCATTTGCAGCCTCCCTTGATGCCTTTGACTTCATTCTCCCCTTCACCCGTTCACCGACTCTCCTTTGATCATCACCCCTTCTCCGATTCCTCGTTTCTCCCATTCCCCCCATCCCCATTCCCACTGCCCCCCCACGGCCTCACTCCCCCAGCCTATTCTCCAGCACGTACCGCATCAGATCGGCATTCGTTTTCATCTTCATTTTCTCGAGGATGTGTAGCCTATGAGTGTTGACAGGTCCTGACGCTCAAGTTCAGCTCGGCGGCAATATTTGTCACCGTCTTACCTGACCCGATCATACGAAGAATCTGAAATTCCCTGTCAGAAAGATCTTCATGAGGCGCTCGGCCACTCTGACCAGCGACACTGTCTGCCAGTTCCTGGGACAGTGCTTCGCTCACATACTTTCTTCCACCGGCTACCTTGCGAAGTGCGACCACCAGCTCCTTCGCCGCACCGTCCTTCGTCAGATATCCATCTGCACCCGCTTTTAACGCCCGCAGCGCAAACTGACTTTCCGGAAACATACTCAAGATAAGCACACGCAAATGCGGCATTCTCTTTTTGACTTCCTTCAGCACTTCGAGGCCGGGTCTGTCCGGAAGCGCCAGATCCAGAATCAGGACATCGCTGTCCGACGCTTCGATGCCGTCGAGGATTTGTTTCGCGCTTTGCGCCTCCCCGACGACAGCCATGTCGGATTCGTCGCGCAGGATTTTCTTCAGACCCTCGCGGATCAGGGCGTGGTCGTCCGCAATGAAAATCTTCGTCATAAGGCACCACCTCCATCCAGCAACGTTTCTTCAAGGGGCAGCCGGAGAGGACCCCAGGCTCCGAGGGAGCCCCGCCCCAAGCTCGGAGGGAGCTCTGCTCCCGACGATTCTGTTGAGTTCAGGAGCGGAGCTCCTTCACAGCTTGGGTCAGCCGGGCGGGACTTCGGTCGTTCGGGCGGGTCTGCTCCCGAGGATTATGAGCCCGCCTGCCTGACGCGGTCGGGCAGGCTATTGAGTTCAGGAGCAGAGCTCCTTCACAACTCTGTCAGGCACCACCTCCATCGGCCAAGGTTTCTTCAAGAGGCAGCCGGAGGACGATTGTTGTTCCTTCTCCCTTTGCACCCCTGATCTCGAACATCCCTCCGAAGACAAGAGCTCGTTCGCGCATCCCGATAATTCCAAAGGAGTCCTTTGCATCCTCAACGCCGGGGGAGATTCCAACTCCATTGTCTTTGATCTCGAGCAAGAGGTTTTTCCCTTCCATCCGGATGTTTGCCCTCACAGAGGTAGCCTTTGCGTGACGAGCAACGTTGGTGAGAGCTTCCTGGAAAATGCGAAACAGCGCGATCGATTTCTCCTGATCCAGTTGAATCTCATCGATAAGAGAGGTGAAAATGCAGGGGATGCCGCTCTTCCCCTGGAAGCTCTCGGCTTCAAATTCAAGAGCCGGCAGGATTCCAAGCTGATCGAGCAACTCCGGCCTCAACTCCGCCATGATCTCTCGGATGGATGCGACGGCGTGATCGGCAATCTGCTGCATGGCCTGTATCTCCACATTGACGGCAGTGCGCGAGAGTTCCTTTTCCTTGTCGGCAACTTGGCGTTGAAGCATCGTGAGGTCCATTTTCAGCGCCGTCAGCGTTTGCCCGAGCTGATCGTGGAATTCCCGCGCCAGACGCTTTCTCTCCTCTTCACGTACCCGATGCAGATGTGCAGCAAGTGCTCGCAGCTGCTCGCGTGACGATTTCAGTTGCTCCTCCGCCCGCTTGCTCGCCTGTTCGGCGAGCTTGCGCTCGGTGATGTCCTGATTCACACCGTAGGTCTTGATCGTACGACCCTGATCATCTCTGACGATGAATATACGGACAGTGATGTAGCCGGTCGCGCCGTCGGCATAGATGATTCGATGTTCCAACTGGCTGCTGTAGTGAGGATCAGTAGTTTCAAGAGCTTTTCGAATCTCAACGCCGACTACCGGCATGTCATCTGGATGCACGAAGCGTTGAGCGTATTGTGCAGACGACATCGTGTAACCGCCGACTTGCCCAGCTGTCGTGCGAAGCATGGCGTAGAAGTGATCGGTAAAAGTAAACAGGTCGCTGGCGACGTCATACTCCCAGTGGCCCAGGTGGGCAATCTTCAAGGCGTTGGACAGTTGGGCTTCGCTGGTACGCAGCGCCGCTTCAGCCCGCTTGCGCTCGGTGATGTCTCTGAACATACTGAGGAGCAAAGGTCTCTGCCCCTCAAGTTCAAAAAAGGAATTCGACACTTCAAACCAAGCCTTTCTTCCATCCCATAAGGTGAGCTCTTCTTCGAAGTGAGGTTTCACTGTTCGTGACATGAAGCGCTCCCGATGGCGCTTTTGGATATGAGCCTGTCGTTCCTCACCATAGACCACGGACAGCGGTTTTCCCTCTATCTCTTCTCTGGCTTTTCGAGCCAATCGACAGTACGAGTCGTTCACTGCCAAAGCGTTGCCGTCTTCATCGGTTAGACGCATCCCGTCGAGAGAGCTTTCCCACACCGTATGGAATTGCAGTTCGGATTGGCGAGTTTTTTCTTCAGCGAGCTTGTGCTGCGTAATATCCATGAGTGTTCCCCGGGCACCCGAGAAGACGTTTGCCTTCGTTATGGGTTTCGTGCGTGTTCGCACCCATCGGACTTCGCCCGATTTCGCGATGAGGCGATAGTCCATTGGGTATTCCACACCTCCCATGAGGTCCGAAAACCTCTGGCTCATCAGTCCCCGATCCTCCGGATGCCCGAATTCGATGAGACTTTTCCCGATGAGATCTTCCGCTTGATATCCCAGCACATCCCGAACAACGGGACTGACATAGGTGAGCACTCCCCGGGAATCGATCTCATAGATTACGTCGCTGATGGCTTCCACCAATTCGCGATACTTGGCCTCGCTTTCCCGTAGCGCCTCCTCCGCCCTCCTGCGCTCGGTGATGTCCTGGTATATAACCAGAAACTGCTTTGCGTTGTCCCATAGCACTTGCTTACGGTGTACCTGGAGATGGAGTACTTCACCATTTTTCCTAATGATGCTGATTCCGTATTCTGAGGCACTAAAATCACCGCGTTCTCTTTGTTGCTTTCTTTTTTGAAACTCGGCATAGCTCTCTGGTGTGTAACGAGCCCTCAAAGGTGTTTTTCGCAGTTCTTCGAGACTGTCGTACCCATAGAAATCCAGAATAGCCCGATTAGCATAGAGCGTGTCTCCATCCGCCGTGACAATCCGCACTCCGAGTGGGGATTCATCCAGAGAACGGCGGAAGTTCTCTTTCTCCAGGCGCAACGCCACCTCCGCCCGCTTGCGCTCGGTGAGGTCGCGAACGATCACAAGTTCAGCGGGTTTTCCTTGGTACATAATCATCCCCGCGTTAACCTCAACATATACCTTACTGCCATCCTTGTGCCTGACTGCAATCTCGTATACCGGCGCGACATCCTCGCCTGCTGTACGGCGCTTGTAGCGGTCAGCTACTTTACCAAGATCATCGGGATAGATATAATCGGCGAACGGAGTGCCAATCAACTCCTCAATAGTGCAACCGACTGCCTCTGCCAAAGTTGCGTTGACATATTTGACTACTCTGTCCTGGACAATGGCGATACCGTCATTGGCTCGCTCAACCACGTTGCGGTATTTTTCCTCGCTCTCGCGCAACGCCTCCTCCGCCCGCTTGCGCTCGGTGATGTCACGACCAACACCCACAAGACCGATGATCCGACCTTGCTCATCCCGCAATGGCAGCTTGGAGGTGGAGAACCAATGTTCCTTGCCCTCTTTGTCTACGAGAAACTCCCCCTTGTTGAGCATTGGCTGGCCAGTCTGGACAACTGATTGGTCGTCAGCATGGTACGCAGCAGCAGCGTCCGCCGGATAGAAGTCAAAATCAGTCTTACCCAGCACATCTGCCTCCGATTGCTGGCCCATATAACGAACATCTGCTACATTAGCAACGGTCTTGCGACATTCCGTGTCTTTCACATAAACCGCATCGGGCAGATTATCAATCAATGTACGGAGAAGATTTCGCTCGTACCGGAGTGCTTCTTCGGCACGCTTGCTCGCCAGCTCGGCAAGCTTGCGGTCGGTGATGTCCAGGAGAGCTGTCACCCGGAGCATCCGCCCTTCGTAGGGAATGTTCTTGCCTCGGACCTCGACATCAAACGTGGAGCCGTCCTTGTGGAGGGCTACACCCTCATAGGGCTCCTCGGACTCAGTGCGTATGTGACGCTCTGCTATTCCTCGCAGCGCTGGTGTCGCAAAATCCAACGCATTTTTGCCGATCGACTCCGAGAGGCCATAACCAAACATGGCAACGAATGCCTCATTTGCGTCTACAATCTTGCCCCCGTCATGGATTATGATCCCTTCAAATGAGCCTGCGGACAACCGCCGGAACCGTTCTTCGCTCTCCCGCAGCGCCTCCTCCGCCCGCTTGCGGCTTGTGATGTCGCGACCGATACCAACGAGTCCAACGACTTGACCTTCTTCATCCCGTAACGGCAACTTGGAGGTCAGTAACCAACGTTTCTGACCTTCTGCATCAAGCACATATTCCTCTCTTTCAAGGATTGGCTGACCAGTCTGGATCACTGATTGGTCGTCAGCGAAGAATCGCTCTGCCAAATCCTTCGGGAACAACTCGAAGTCATCCTTCCCCAAGACTTCAGCCTCAGACTGCCGCCCAGTGTTGTGCACATCGGCCAAGTTCGCGATCGTCTTACGGGAGGCCGTGTCCTTGACATAGATAGCGTCTGGAAGGTTATCGATCAACGTGCGAAGAAGAATACGCTCCTGTTGAAGCGCCTGTTCCATCTTCTTGCGCTCGGTGATGTCTCGGGCAATTCCGAGTTCTCCCACGACTTTGCCGTCCTTGATCTGTGGGGTAGAGGTGAATTCTCCGACTAGGCAATTGCCTGACTTCGAGAGAACTCGTAGTTCATAGGGTGGTTGTGACTCGCCTCGCAAAGCCCGTTGAAACGTTTGTTCAGCAAGGGGCAAGTCATCTGGATGTACGAGAGAGGCAAAAGGCCTGCCGATCCATTCAGCCCGTGACCAACCCGTGACCGTTTCAAACGCTGGGTTCAATGACGTAAGCGATCCATCCTCTGCAGAAATGGTGTAGATAACGTCAGGCGCAGCTTCAACGAGGCTGCGATGCCGTTCTTCGCTTTCTCGTAGTGCGTCCTCCACCCACTTGCGCATAATCCCCTGACCGAGTGTGACCGCCGAGACAGCCAAAGCACTTAGCGTCCTGTCAAGAAGCAATGTGCCTGCATAGATGGTCAACACGCCGACCAAACGATCTTCGACAAAAAGGGGAAGTCCGGCATAGGCAACGATATTATGGTGACGTGCCCATGAGGCGTCTATCAACAAAGGTTTGTCGAGAATTGAATTACTCGCAATCGTCTGTCGTCCAGCTACGACCCAGCTGGCAAGCAAGTTCCCCATATGAATACATTCGTCGGATTCTGTGCAGGGCGTACTGAGTTCTCCATGAGCTTGAAGTTCCAGAGAATTTGTTCCACGATTCATAGTCCAAATCTGAGCACAAGCAATATCAAGGTTACGCATGATAACCTCAGCGCTCTGCTGAAGTATCTCCCTAAGCGAAAGCTGACGATTAACTGAATATGCCATCTCGCTCCGGAATTTGTGCAGTCGTGTTTCATACGCCTGCTCTTCTTCTCTCTGCTTGCGCTCGGTAATGTCGCGTAAGATGACCATGTCCGCCGGTTGGTCTTGCCAAATAGTCCTTGAGGGGGAAATTTCTATTGCGACTTTAATGCCGTCTTTATTTAGAATAGCGGTTTCATACGGCTTAGGAACTTCCAATCCCTCAAGCCTCTTTTTGTATCTTTCAGCAATCTTTGGAAGATCGTCAGGATGGGCAAGGTCTCTGATGCGTGTCTTGAGTAAGTCCTCGATAGGATATCCAGTAATTTCGACCGCTCGCCTGTTTGCAAAAACATGCCGACCTTCCGCTTCCGTTGCGATTAGTATGCCATCGCTGGCGTTCTCAGCGAGGGCTTTGAAGTTATCTTCACTTTGCCGCAGCGCCTCTTCGGCCCGCTTGCGCTCGGTGATGTCGTGCAAGATGCAGTGGGTCTGTTTGAATTGCCCATGTTCGTCGTGCCCAATTTTCCCGTCAATGTGCACGATGATCTTGGAACCAGCGCGCTGTACCATTTCGAGATCAACATGCACCTCGCCAGTCGCTTTGAAGCATGGAAAGCGTTGCTTGAACGCGTCCACTTCTTGTGGCGCGAGAAAATCACCGAACCAGTGCCCGATCACTTGGTCGCGCGAGTATCCCAGCAGATCGAGCCACGCCTGGTTGACGTCAATGAACCATCCTTCCGCATCTAATGACTGATAGCCCAGCGGCGCTTGTTGGTAGAGCTGTCTGAAACGCTCTTCGCTCTCCCGCAGCGCCTCCTCTGCCTGCTTTTGCTCAATGGCTTTTGCGACTTGTGATGAAACATACTCAAGCATCTGTAAATCTTGTTTACCGTATGCATTTGGATCAGAGTAATGTTGAACGGCCATGACACCACTTGTTTTTTTCCCAACTATGAGCGGTACGCCGAGCCAGACCGCCGGGTGTGTGCCAATGGACTCAACATCTCCATTCCGGTGTAGCTCCGCCTTGGTAGCTTCATCGCATATCAGCGGTTTGCCGGTACGAAGCACGTATTCGGTCAACCCTTTGCGAGTCTTCCTCGGAGGCGGCGGCGCATCTTTCTCATCAACAAAATATGGAAAATGAACGAATTCCTTCGCTTCGTCATAGAGTGCAATGTAAAAGTTCTTTGCCTCCACAACGGTACCGATGATTTTGTGAACACTCCTAAAAAGATCATCAAGTCCGGCAGATTCAGCTGCAGCCTGGGCAATCCGGTAAACGGCATGCTGGAGCTGTTCTGCGCGCTTGTTTGCCTGTTCGGCGAGCTTGCGCTCAGTGATATCGCGAGCCCAGCCGCGCACGAACGGTTTCGTCACACCCTCTGTGCGAAGCGTGTTATCGTATTCCCAGATCCGCCGTTCACCCGATTTTGTCTGCACAATGAGTTGACCCTTTGCGAAATGGTCGCGACTAACTCTCCTTAGGTATCGATCGAACAATCGTCGTACATCCGGAGCGAGGAAGTCGCACATACTCATCTTTGCGATCTCATCCAGAGAATATCCCAGCATCTTGACCGCTGTTGAATTTACAGTCAACAGCCGTCCCTCCAAATCATGAGTACAGATCAAGTCCTGGCTGTGCTCGACCAGATCGCGATACCGATCTTCGCTTTGGCGTAAATTCTCCTCCGCGCGCTTGCGCTCGGTGATGTCCGCAGCGATCCCTACAAGTGCAATCGGCTGTCCCTTCTCGTTGCGGACAACAGAAGTAGAAAGAGCGATCAGAAATTCAGTTCCGTCCTTTTTCAGGTTTACCAGCTCGCCTTGCCAACCGCCTTCTAGCGTCGTAGACAAGACGTTCTCGGCAGCAGGTTCGGACCTTGGTGAGCGGACAACAGTGATAGGCTTCCCGATCAGCTCATCAGCAGTATAATCATACGTTCTCAAGAACGCGTCATTAACAAAGAGAATCTTGTTTTCCGCGTCAGTGACGCTGACGCATTCACCAATACTCCGAATTGTGTGCGCAAGCAGTGCAAGCGTCTCCTCTACGCGCTTGCGCTCACTGATGTCTCGAATAGACATGCTGGTTCTTGGATTCCCATCCTTATCCTTAAACACAGCTGAGGATATCTCACCCGGAAACTTCGAGCCGTCCTTGCGCAGGAACGTCAATTCGCCTTTGAACTTCCCCATACGCTTGTGTCCCTCGATCGCTTGCGCCAAGCGCGGATCAGATAGATCAACCACGGCCCGTCGTCCAAGCTGGCGAAGCTCCCGGACGGTTCGTCCGAACATTCGACAGGCCGCTTTGTTCGCATCCTGGATGCCGCCGTCCGGAGAAGTCAACAAGACGGCATCAATGCTATTCTCAACAAGCAAGCGGTACTTTGCTTCGCTTTCGCGGAGAGCTTCTGCAGTCCGCGCGGCTCTCCCCGTGATCGCCCGGCATCTTTGCACTTGCCGACGGAGGGTCTTGAGCTCGAGGATCAGCTTGGCTTTGGACTTTCGCTCGTCATTCATGGCCATCTCCAGATGATTGAAAACGACCAACAACTTGAAGGAATTCTGGATTCACGATTCAAGATGGATCACATGGAATTGTAAAGCAAGGATGATCATGTTCATTCGGATTTCCCTGGCTGGGCCTCGGTGCGGCTGACTTCCGTCATCGCTTCGTGAGAATCGACAGATTCTCTCGCCTGGGTTCTACGCGCTACGCTCGAAATCTGAAGGGAGGTACGGTACTTGGCGTGATGGTAAGAGAGTATTTGCTCAAATTCAACGTCCGGAGAGTGCTGACAGGGAATGATTCTAATGCCATCAGGGTTTAGCAGCTTGCTAAAAAACGGTTTTACAGTGCCATCCGATAAATCGGACGGCTCGATTTTTACAAAACCCGAGGGGTATCGCGTTCTCAAAGGCGTGCCCGCCAGACCATCTTTGGTTCATGAAGGCAGGCTGGGACTTGAGTCGATGACGGGCTTTTTCAGCAACCTCCTCGTTGTTTTTTCAGCATCTTACCGCTATCTTGTTCGCCGGTCCAGCACTAAGCAACTTAGTTTCAACCTTGCACCCATAGCTCAAATGGATAGAGCATCAGACTTCGGATCTGAGGGTTGGGGGTTCGACTCCCTCTGGGTGCACAAGCTCAACTGCAAACATCTGAGGTCCCGCCTTTCGGCGGGATTCTCATTTCGACGAAGGACTTAGCTTCGCTGTGCTCGCTAAGTCCTGTCGAAATGGAAGTTGGGGGTTCGACTCCCTCTGGGTGCACAAAATCATTTCGGATTGCGGATTGCGAATTGAGCCCTTTTGACTTCGCAATTTCAAACTCGAAATTCGCGATTCCCTCACGGTTCAGGAGCCCCCGATAGACAACATCGGGGCAGGGGAGCTCCTTCACAGCTTAGAGTGACGGCGCTATCGCTGCATAGAATTCCCTCTGTATCCTCCTCGTTATCTCCCCAGGCGCTCCTTTCCCGATGACCAGATCATTGATCTTGACGACAGGAGTGATTTCCGTCGTCGTTCCAATGATCATACACTCATCCATTTCTCTGAGTTCCGATTCCCCGATAGAGGTCTCTTCCGTTGGGATTTTCAGGTCCCGACAAATGTTGAGAACCACCTGGCGCGTTATGCCTGACAAGATATGGTTGGATCGCGGTGGAGTACGAAGTGTCCCGTTTTTGACTGAACAGAAGTTCGTGTGCGTGCCCTCCGTGATGAATCCGTCGCGCGCCCAGATGGTTTCGCACGCATGTTGCTCGATGGCATTCTGACGGGAAAGGATGTTGGGCAGGAGAGCAATGGTCTTGATATCACATCGTGACCAGCGTATGTCCTTCTCCAGCAGCACCCTGACGCCTTGCTCAATTTCTTCGATGTGCGGTTTGAATGGGCTCGTCGAGATGAGCAATGTCGGGGGTGTCGATGCTGGCGGGAAGAAGTGCTGCCGCGGATAATAAGAGCCGCGGGTCACCTGAACGTAAGCAATGGCCTGGGCGGTCGAATGACCATTCTTCGAAAGAAGCTCCCCGATGATCGTCTTCACCAAAGCGACATCGATTTGCCGGATCCGGAGCTGCTCCAGACCGTAGAGCATCCGATTCAAATGTGCATCCGTTTGAAAGAATCCGTGGTCAGGATAGTAGCGGATGACCTCATAGATCCCATCCGAAAAGAGGAAACCCCGATCAAAAGGTGATATCGAAGCCTTTTCAAGCTCGATGTACTTGTCATTGATGTAGAGCCACATTTGAGTTCTCCTGTTCTGGTGCTGTCACCAAGAAGATGTTTCGCGTTTCTCAGCGCGGAGAATCACAGGGACAGATGCAGCGTCAGCTCTCAATAAGGAACTGCCTCAGTGCGGTCTACTCCACCAGACCTCACCCTCGCCCTCTCCTTGGAGGAGAGGGTTCCTCAGTTCCTTCTTGGTTCGCAGTCGATGTTCATGAGCACGTTCATTCCTTCCCCTCTGAGGGGAAGGCGAGGATGGGGTCTGGAGTGTGCGCACTTCCATTAGGGCCCCGTCTTGACTAATGAGAAGAGGGTCCTCACGATGTCCCTGACTTCTTCGATGTCACTTTGAGACTCGATACTGAGTCAGCATGGAAAAACATACGACTACTCTTTAGAACCGCCTTTACCAATGACCCCGTCGATTGCGCGCCTTCCTCACTTCTGGATCAAGCCCACCATCGAACGCGCTCCTGCCTGGTAGGCATCCTGCTCACTGAGCGCCGCTTCTTCGTCCGGCTCGGGGGCATCGGATGGGCTCAAGAGAGAGGTGTCAAGGAACCTGTACCACCGCTTTGAGGAAGCAGGAGCAGGCAATTGGAACAAAAGTCGTTGCGAGAATGCATTGAAAATGAAAAACAGATCCGAGTCCTGCCCGTCGAACTGCAATTCCACAGCGATCGATCTCGAGTGCCACGACCAGTCGGGTTGGTTGCACTGAACACCGTGCCAGATAATCCTGGGAACCTGCTGGGTCCCGTGTCCGATAAACTCCCGCTGCCGAAACAGCAGGTGACTTCTCCGAAATGCGATGAGATTCTTGAAAAAGAGGAAGAGATCGGCGTTGCGGTCCATCAGGTTCCAGTCGACCCAGCTCAGCTCATTGTCCTGGCAATACGCATTGTTGTTACCCTTCTGCGTCCGAGCGAATTCGTCACCCGCCAGGATCATAGGGACACCCTGCGAGAGCAGCAGCGTCGCGGCCATGTTCTTGATCTGACGCCGCCTGAGACTCTCGATCTCGGGATCTGAGCTCGGTCCCTCCTCACCGCAATTCCAGCTGTCATTCTCGTTCAACCCATCCCGGTTCTGCTCGCCGTTTGCCTCGTTATGCTTCTGATCGTGCGAAACCAGATCGGCAAGCGTGAATCCGTCGTGGCTTGTGATGAAGTTCACGCTGTGATATGGGGCCCGTCCACTTCCACGGTAGAGATCAGCGCTCCCGCAGAACCTTGTTGCCAGTGCCTGGACCGTGTCCGGGTCGCTCTTCCAGAATTTGCGGACGTCGTCACGGAATCTGGCGTTCCACTCAGCCCATCGTCCCCAGCTCGGAAAGCTCCCCACCTGGTACAGCCCCGCGGCATCCCAGGCTTCTGCGATCAGCTTGACCTTCGCGAGCACGGGATCTCCGGCGATACGCTCCAAGAGCGGAGGATTAGCCAGCACGCTGCCATCCGTGTCCCGTCCGAGGATCGATGCGAGGTCAAAACGAAAGCCGTCGACATGCATTTCGGTGACCCAGTAGCGGAGCGAATCAAGAATGATATCTCTCACCACGGGATGATTGCAGTTCGTCGTGTTGCCGCATCCTGAGAAGTTCAGGTACTTGCCGGTGTCGGGGTCGACAATGTAGTAGACGGAGTTGTCAAGTCCTCGAAACGCGAGCGTCACACCCTGCTCATCACCTTCGCCGGTGTGGTTGTAGACCATGTCCAGAATGACCTCCATGCCGGCGTCGTGAAAGGCTTTGACCATCGCTTTGAATTCGCTCACCTCTCCGCCATCCGAGGGATCAGCGGCGTAAGATGCCTTCAGGGCAAAAAAGCTGATTGGATGATATCCCCAGAAGTTGAGCAATCGTTCGCCGGTCGCGGGATTGTGCATCGGGCAGTCCGCCTCGAGAAAATCTGTGACGGGCATCAGCTCAACGGCTGTCACGCCCAGTTCCTGCAAATAGGGTATTTTCTCGGTCAGGCCAAGGAATGTACCCGGATGCCGCGTCTTTGATGATGTATCGCGAGTGAACCCGCGCACGTGGAGCTCGTAGATAATGAAATCCCCCAGGTGCCGGTTGATCGGCTGATCGAATTTCCAATTGAACTCAGGTGCAACAACCCTGGAACGACGAAGCCAGGAGGCGCGACGATCGATCTGCCGCCCCCAGGTTTCCCCTCCGCTGAGAGAGCGCGCATACGGGTCGATGAGCACCTTGCTGACATCAAACCGGTGGAGGTGCGGCGCAGGATTGTTCGCCATACCCATACGATACCCGTACTCGACCCCGGGATCGAGCCCACGCACCAACGCATGCCAGATGTCCCCTGTCTTGTTGTAGCGCGCATCCAGCGGAAACTCAGCCAGAGGATCAGGTTGGCCCGGAGCAAAGAGAACAAGGCTGACACTCGATGCGTGCTTTGAGTACACCGAGAAGTTGATCCCTCCGCGAACAGAGGTAGCACCGAGCGGGAGGGGCTGCCCACGCGCGATCTCAAATTGTTCGTCAACGACATCGAAGATGGACTTGGTGCGTTCCACGTCTGCAATCGAGAAAGAAAGAATAGTAGATTAACGACTGGTCAGATGGTGAGTGGTTTGCGCCACAGGCGCATCCGCCTTTGGCGGAAATTGGTGAAAACTCGATTCGCGGTTAGGCTTGGCACCCCATCCAATTGACCAGTTAACCATTTAACCAACTAACCAGCCGACCTGAATCGAAGCTTAACAAATGCTTTGTTAAACCACAACCGTTCGGCTTTCACAGCTCTCTCACTCCGTACAGGCCCGCAATCGGGAGAGCTTGCGACACGTTCTATCAACGGGGTGCGAAGGAATGGCGGAAAGGGGCATCTGAGACATCGTCCAGAGGCTCCTTTTATGTCCAGCATAGGCATTGCTTCCTGGACTTTTTTTTGGCAAATTGCTTTCCACGGAAGGACCAACCGACTCATTTTGTTATGTGGACCCAGATCAAGAAGCTCCTGCACCTGGTATACAAGCCCCTGAGGGATTTTTTCATTCGGCATCCGGCCGTCCTCTCGGGGTATATCATCTACGCGGTACTTCTTCATTACCACGATGGATTTCTATCGCGACATAAAGCAGTCCCACTACAAGTCGTTCAACATCATCGAACGATTCGACGCATTGTTCTGGATGTGGATCCTCGCAGTCGTACTTGTGAAAGTCATCGAATATCGCAATCGTCTGAATGAGCAGGAGCGAATACGGCTCGAACGCGAAAGAGAACTCCAGGTCAAAGGAGTGCAGCTCGAGACGACGCATCAGATGATCCGCACGCTCCAGCACCAGATCAACAATCCTCTGACGATTATTCTCCTCTATGTTCAGCGCGCCCTGCGCAAGGCAGAAACCAACAAGCAGGATCTCGAGAACCTCATCATGGTCAAGAATGGCGCTGAGCGCATTGCCACGACGCTCCGCGAGTTCGCTCACGCACAAGGCATCGAGACCGTGGAGTCCCCGGTTGGCGACCTTATGACACCCCGCAAAACAGATGACACAACACGAACAGTGGATGAAACTCGCCCTGCAGGAAGCTGAGCGAGCCTTCGAGCAGGATGAAGTCCCTGTTGGTGCAGTCGTGGTACAAAATGGCAAGGTCATCGGCCGGGGGCACAATCAGATTGAACGCCTTCAGGATCCAACCGCGCACGCGGAGATGATAGCCATCACTGCCGCGGCCAACCATCTCGAATCACGACGACTGGAAGACTGCACGCTGTACGTTACGCTCGAACCTTGCCCCATGTGCGCGGGAGCGATCGTCCTTGCGCGCATTCCGACGCTGGTCTTCGCGAAGTTTGACCCAAAGGCTGGAGCGTGCGGCACCCTCTACAACATCGTGCACGACAAACGGCTCAATCATACCGTGCACGTCATCTCCGGTGTATGCGATCGGGAAAGCGAGGAACTGCTGAAAGGTTTCTTTCGAAAGGTGCGACGGTTAGTTCCGAAACGGGGAAGGCCTTGAATCAGACCTCTGCCTGAAGTTTTTCTGCCCTGTCTGCTACGCGAAGCTTCTCGATCATTCCATCCAGATCGCCGTCGACAATCCCCGCAAGGTTGTACAAGGTCAGGCCAATCCGATGATCCGTTACGCGGTTTTGAGGGAAATTGTAGGTACGGATCTTGTCGCTGCGATCTCCGCTTTTGACCATCGACTTTCTCTGTGCGGCAACGGAAGCGTTCTGTTCCATCATTTTACTCTCGTACAACTTCGCCCGGAGCATTTTCATCGCGCGCTCACGATTCTGGAACTGTGAGCGTTCCTGCTGACAGGCAACGACGACGCCTGAGGGTTTGTGCGTGATACGAACAGCCGTCTCGACCTTGTTGACGTTCTGCCCCCCCTTGCCGCCGGAACGGTAGGTGTCAATCTGCAGGTCTGCGGGATTGATCTCGATTTCAACGTCCTCCACCTCCGGCAACACGACCACAGAAGCAGCGGAAGTGTGAACTCTCCCCTGTGCCTCTGTCTCCGGCACACGCTGGACGCGGTGAACACCGCTCTCATATTTCATCAATCCATACGCCCCTTCACCCGAAACGGCAAAAACCACTACCTTGAATCCTCCCTTCCCCGTCTCATTCCAATCCATCAACTCCACTTTCCACCCTTTACGTTCGGCAAAGCGTGTGTACATCCGGTAGAGATCAGAGGCAAAGAGGGCAGCTTCCTCGCCGCCAGTCCCGGCGCGAATCTCCATGATGAAGTTCCTTGAGTCGTTCGGGTCCTGGGGAACAAGAAGCAGCTTGAGATCCTCTTCAAGAGCAACGATTCGAGATTTGAGGCTGTCGTATTCTTCCTGTGCGAGCGCCTTGAGTTCCGGATCGCTCACTGACTCGAGGAGTTCCTTGCTTCCCTTGAAGTCATTGCTGGCCTTCTTGTAGCGCTGATACGCCTCAACGATCGGCTCGAGCGACCGGAGTTCCTTCCCGAGATCTCGAAAGCGCTTCTGATCCGCTACAACAGAAGGATCAGAGAGCAGCTGCTGGATTTCCTGGACGCGTTCAACTATTTTTTCGAGTTTGTCGAACATAGAATCAGTAAGGATCGAAGAGTTTCTTCCTTCAAGTTTCGTCAGTTAGTCGATGCGGGAACGCTCTCGGGGACTGCGAGATCCCGGAGAGCATATGCCGCCGGATCCTCAAGCCCTAATGCGCACCTCAAGGCCACAATCGCGACTTCGAGCTGGGACTCGTCTGGTTCTCGGGTCGTGATTCGCTGCAACCAGAGCCCTGGGGCGATCAGAATCCTTCCCCACCAGGTTGTCGTGTGTTTCGAAGAGAACTTGATGATCTCATAGGAAATCCCGCCAACAACGGGGATGAACGGCAGATGTGTCAACAGCCTGGTAACGATCGTAACGCTTCCGAAGATTCTTATCGTAACTGCATCCAGAAGGCTGAACGACAGAATAGCCACAAACATCACAATGAGCAGGAAGCTTGTCCCACACCGCGGGTGGAATCTGCTGTGGCTGCCCACGACCGGAGGGACGAGCTGATCCGCCAGCTCAAAAGCAAAGACCGTCTTGTGTTCCGCACCGTGGAACTGGAACAATCGTTGTATTTCCTTCGAGAGCGCAATCGCGGCCAGGTAGCCCAGAAGAATGGCAATGCGAATCACCCCGGCGACGAAATTGAACTCGAATGCGGTTTGCTCGAAATGGAACACCTTTGTTGTCAGGACGATGGGCAACACGAAAAAGATGGCAATGCCGAGCGCAAGCGCCAGGACAAGGGTGCCGGCAAGGGCCAGTGAAGACTTGCTCTTTTTCTGACCGTTGCGGTTCTTCTTGGGATCTTTCGATTCGACGTCGAGCATCGCCACCTCGGCCGAGTAGTTCAGTGTCCTGATGCCGAGATACATCATATCGATCAAACCGATAGCCCCCCGAAGTACCGGAAGCTTGAGGATCTTGTACTTTTCCACGATCGACACATAGTGCTCCTGCTTCACAACAATATCCCCATTGATCCGCCGAACGGCTGTCGCCACGGAGCCAGGGGCACGCATCATCACTCCCTCGATGACTGCCTGACCACCAACCTGCATCGGTTTGGTCGGGTCGTAGAGCGGATTCGTGGGCACCCAACTCGATGTCTGTTTCTCTGAAGCCAATCCACACCTCTTCTGATGATTGACCGTTTTCTGAAATATACCAAAGAAAGCCGCGACTATCAACGCCACGGACGATGATATCAGGCGCGACAGATCGTGCGTGACCTTGACTACAACCCGTCTCAAAAATCAGTGTCACTCCCGAATGCTTCTATCGGGAGTCCAGAATGCGCTGTCTGGATTCCCGCTTAAGACGTGCGGGAATGACAACTGGTCTTGTAGAAGGATTTTTGAGATGGCTTCTACAATGAATTCAAAGCAGCGGTGATGGTCGCCAGCAAACTCGCGGGATCTGACGAGTGGGGAGCGTGCACCGCGTCGATGATGTCCAGTTGGCCTGCCGCAAGAGCGAACTGACCACTCGCGAAGTAGCTCTGGGCGAGCAGGAGCCGCACACGCTTCGTTGTCACCTTGGGATCGTGTGAGAAGACATAGGTGGGATTGTCTGCGAGGGCAGCACTCGCAAGCGAGTCTGAGCCTGCGAAATCGTTGAGTGCATAGAGCACGAATGCATTGCCCACGCGGACATCATTCCGGACATCCGGCATGATGCCGGCAATTCCAAGATCGAACGTAAAATCTCCTTTTGCCATCTGCAGGTTGCGCTTTTGAGCGTACCGACCAGCCACGACCGCTCAGTGCTTCCGTGCGCACAGCCGGAGTGGTCGATCCATTGTACGCTTGCGTGAAGTTATTGACGGCGGAATCGTAACGCCCCCCCTCATAGTCACTCCAGCCGAGCGCAAGGTATTCCTTGTCCGTCGCCTTTTGTTGCGGTCCAGCCGGATTGCTCGAGCAGCCAAAGGCCGAGAGCATCAAAACAACGCTTGCCGCGCATGCACATCTCATCAAAGTCGTCTGGTGAGATACTCTCATTTTAGGACCATGAGTTTTTTCACCTGGGAGAATCCTTCTGCCGTGAGCCGATACAAATAAGCGCCGGACGGCAAGCGGGAAGCATCAAACCTGACATCGTAGTGGCTAGCAACCCGTTCCTCGTCGACCAGACGAACGACCTCCCTCCCGAGCACATCATAGATGATCAACAGCACCCTGGATGAACGAGGAAGGTCAAATCCAATCGTTGTTGTCGGATTGAATGGATTGGGATAGTTCTGATAGAGCGCAAACTGAGTCGGGAGAATGTCCGCCTGTACATCCACCCCGTTCTTGCTTACCACTGCATATACTCCGAGGCGTTTGATACTCGCGACCAACTCACCGCTGGCGTGACTGACCGTTGACGGAACGGTGATCCACTTCCCATCTCGAGCAATAGCGAGCGTCATGGTTTCGTCAACCGCGAGACCTCCGATTCTCACCGTTGATGGACGATTGAGTTCGGCGCCAGAGGGGCCGAGAGAGAAAATCCGCTGTTGAGATGATGCTCGGGCAGGAACGCCCTCTGGGCCACTGACACCGTCGAATGCCGTCACATGGAGCGGCCTGATGATGGACCCGGCGTCAAACGAGATCGTGACATCGCCGCTCGGCGTTGAGAGCGTCGCCTGCTCATCCTGCTTCAGCAGCCTAGCATTGAGAACGGCAGTTGTGTCAGCGTAGGTGACGCCGAATTTCTTAGCAGCTTTCACTCTCAATGATACAACGCCATCCCCTTTCAACAGCTGCGTTGTGTCAATAAAGGCTTTGGTTGTTCCCGTGATACCGTGGAATGATAACGGCACGGCACCGCTGGATTGCGTGATCGTGCCACTGAGGCTCGCTGCTCGAAGGTCGTCGGGGCTCGTCGCAACGACATCAATGTACTCAGACAGCAACGGATTCTGGAGATAACCCACCGACAAAACAGGCGCGGAACTCGAATCACTGTATTGGAACACCGCGCGGATCATCAGGTTGAATCCATCAAACGAATGGTTGTTGAGCGCACTTGCCTCGCGCATTGTCTGCCATGTGCTTGGAGCAGTTGGGTGATTGGGGCCTCGATAGATGTACGAGTAATCATCCGGAATCAAATTGTCGACACCGAGGTACGTTCCGACGGTGTCATCCGTGTTTTCTATAAAGCCCACATACACGGGTCCCGCCAGATTTGTCAAAGCGGTCTGATACGCAGAGAGATCGATGTCGACAAAGGAGCCAAGTGGATACATGTCCCGGTCCACACTGACGACGAATGGCGGAATGATGTCCGCTCCCGGCCGACCCTTCTGATCTCCCCAGACATGGAACACGAAGTCCTTGTCGTCCGTCGGCAGCGCCGTCCCGTTTGCGAACTCTTGGTTGAACGCCACCATCATTCTCGCCTTACGAAGGATATTCCCACTCACCTCCGGCTGAAACCGGACAGCCATGCCAAGGGTCGTTCGCTTGTTCCCAAACCCGAGGTACGGAGCATATCCCTGGGCGTAAGGATGAGGCGTACCGCTGTCATACGACTCTTCCACAATGAAGCTGAGCAGGTCGCCCGACGCGGCATAGGAATACGTTGCCTGTGCACTCCCCTGTGTATTCATGACCGCGAAGACGACAGAGGAAAACTGCGCCCCGAGCTCAGCCGAGGAAAACTCCACTCCGCTTGCGAAGTCTCTGACGCGAGACAAACCAGAGCCAGATTCGACGGCGCGCACGACAATGCCCGCAGGCGCCGTGAACGTCACGCGGAAGTTCTTCGCGGCAGCGAACGAGATGTACTGTACTCCTTGCTGCACGACGGTGTCCCTGCGCTGAACATTGGGATCTGTGTAGTCACCCTTCAGCGTCGGCCGGCCGCCCAGAGATCCATTATAACGATAGGCAGAGTCCTGAGCATTCGAGCCGAGCCAGTTGGCTGTGAAGAAATTCGCCACTGTTGTCGCGAAATTCTTCGTGTACCCGGATTGCGTCAGTGACTGCTCAAATCCCGAGATACCTGTTGTGGGATTCTGCACGTAATTCTTGATAAAGCGTAAACCATACTGTTCTGCGACGTACCTCGTCCATATGGTGGCCCTGCTATAGTCATCCAGGACGTTGGTGGTCGTGTTCCAGCCTGTCAGCGGGAGATTTGTATTGGCGAAATACAGTGCGGGGCTCTCCAACGTGTATCCGCAGAGGAACTCGGCGTACTGCGACAGACCCTCATTGAAAAACGTTATTTCGCCTGAGCCTTTGTAGTGCCAGTTGATGAGGTGTTGAAACTCGTGCGCGAGCGTCGAAAGAGCATTATCGAGCCGGCGCTTGCCATTCAAGAAGATGCCGGGGTATGAATCGATGTACAGCATGTCACGCCTGTTGCTGTGTGCGACAGCGCCGCTGTGCGGGTCCACATCGACATTATAAAAAAACCCTGCCAAGTAGCTCCCGCTGCCATTCCATCCATCCTGGATATCACAAACCAGGAAGTGGGTCTTTCCATCCCCTTTCCCCTGACTGAAGCTCACGTCAACGTTGGGAGGATCTCCGTACGCCTGGCGGTCAATCTGGAGTATGCCCTTCATTGAGTCCAGCGAGGTGCGGCTCGTCGAGCGTTCGAGCGCGTTCATCATCGCGTCGACTTCTGTCTGAGTCACATGACCGTTGTTCCACTCCCCAAGCGCCACCCAGACATAGCTCAGTGCCCCGATTGCCTTCAACTCGGCACGCACTGTATCGAAGCTGTTTCTTGAGCTGTTGTAGACCCAATAGAGGTACTGGTCACCGAGCTTGTAGTCCAGAGTTCCCTTCATCAATCGGGACTGTTGAACAGCAGCTGCCTCGACGATTCCGGGGTGCTGAAGCTGGGTATTGACCCGTGCTTGCTGAATGGCCTTTGGATCATTCAGTATGGGGGTCGCACACAAGGCGTGATTTCCGTGCTCAAGAGGCACCACGTCTTGCGCAAGTGCGATTCGCGCACATACAGCCAAAACAATCGGAACCAGCTTCACTATTCTACTGGACGTTAACAATGTCGTATCGTTCGATCATGATGTGCGTCGTGTCAGACTTCGAGTCCACGGGTCGAAAACGGATGCGAAGCTTCTGCCCTTGTAGTTTCCACAGTCCGGCATACAGTGCCGTGGTGTCCTTGCGGATCGTGTGCATCTTTCCATCTTCCGTTTGGACCGAAATGTTTGTGAATGGCTCATTCCCCGTTACATAAACGACGCCAACCATGACTCCGGGTTCAGTTGATGTCCCTTTCTGACCGCGGCAACCGAACGCGACGAGCAAGGCGACGAGAACCGTCATCGCCGCGCTCATCAGAAGACCAACTGTCAATTGTCGCGACACGGGATGAGACTCAGGATCGAACAAACATTTTTGAGAGCGCATCCTTTGTCTCCTTAATGTCGGTGCTGTCAAAGGCCTTCAGCAAGAAAACAAGGAGGATGAACACAGCAGTGAGCACAAGTTCCACCCCGATGGTGCCAAGCGTTGCAGGCTGCAAACCCAGCGCGAGAAAGACCGCGATCACGATGCCGGCTGCCAGCAGCAAACGGATCAACCTGCTCCACTCGTACTGCACATGGTACAACCGCTGCGAGGGGAAATAAATTCCGACCGCCATAACCATATAGCTCAACAATGTGGCAACAGCGGCGCCCATGATTCCAAAGCGCGGGATGAGGATAAGATTCGCTACCACATTCACCAGCGCACCGGCACCGGTTGCATACGGAAGGTACTTCGTTTTTTTCTCAAGGTACACACCGACGACAAAATTCACATACGCTCCCAAGAAGACATATGCCAGTAAGATTACCGGGACAATATCGAGTCCCCCCCAATACCTGGAATCGATGATGTGTCTGCCGAACACCTTGATCCGCACGAGGTCCTGAATGAACAGCGAGACGGTCACCAGCACCAGCATCATCAGGGCGACGAAGTAGGTGAAGACTTTCGAAAAAAGCTTCGGCGCATCACTGTCTTTCGCGTGCGTCAGGAAAAACGGTCGCCACGCATAGTCAAACATCCCGACAACAAGCATCATGAGAACACCAAGCCGATAGTTGGCCGTGTAGATGCCGACTGTCTCCTTGTTTGTCAGGGCCATCAGAATCGGGCGATCGATGACCTGGATCGCTATGCCCGCCAGCCCTGCCGGGATGATGGGCAACCCGAACCGCAGCATCTCCTTGTACAGGCGAGCCGGAAGATGTGTGGTCAACCGCGGCACGATCATCAGGACGAGCACAAGAGCGGTGACAGCCGACGCAACCAGACCGGCGATGAAGACAGCCTCGACCTTCATCTCGAGCACAACAAGGAAGATGATCGTCAAAACAACATTGATGACAATATTGAAGATCCGGAGTCCCGCGAAGGTCTTTGCCCGGTTTTCCATGCGTAGATAGGCAAAGGGGACGATCGCCAGCGTGTCGAAGAACAGAATCCATGCAGAGTAGCGTATCAGATCAGCCTGGTCCGCCCCGATATCGAGCAACGCACCAACGGACGCGGCAGAGCAATAAAGAGCCAGCGAGAAAACAATGGATGTGCCCACCAGAGAGAAAAACGGGACGCTCACGTTCTGCTTCTTGTCTCCGACCTCCAGCGATGATATAAATCGCATGTATGCCGAATCCATGCCGTAGCCATAGATGACAAACACAAAGGCGATGTAAGCATACAGATACCCAACGACGCCTAACTCCGACGGGGCGAGGTAGTTCGTATAGAAGGGGACGAGGAGAAAATTCAGGAACCGGCCGACGATCGAACTCAGGCCGTAGATGGCTGCTTCTTTTCCTAGCTTAAAGATGCGATCGAGCATGGGGGAGGAGGCGTCCGAAGAGTAATCAGCTCTTCCCGCCCTCGTTCACCAGCATGATGGGAATGTCATTCTTCACCTGATAGACCTGTCCACACAATTTGCAGGTGAGCGTTTGCTGTTCCGCCTTGTAATCGAGTTCCCCTTTGCACTTGGGGCAGCAGAGAATTTCGAGGAGTTCAGGTTTGAGCATATTAGTCTCGAGTCTTGATCATCGCTTCCTGAAGGACCTGGAGAAACATTGCAGGTGCACGAGTGGGCCGACCTGTCGATTCACTGAGAAAGCTATGGACCGTGTATCCTTCAACAATGGGCTCGCTTTCGCCCTCAAGAAAAATCCGGTACTGGATGCGAATCCGCGCAACGGGCATTTCCGAAACCGAGGTTTCGATCGTGAGCAGATCGTCATAATGCGCGGACCTCCGGTACTTCGCATACGCCTCGACAACCGCTATGAAGATTCCCTGCTTCTCGATTTCCGTGTATGGAAAGCCAACCGATCTCAACAACTCGGATCGACCTTCTTCGAAGTATTCGAAATACTTTCCGTAGTAGACAATCTTCATGGCGTCGGTATCGGCATACCGGACGCGGATGGTGGTCGAGTTCTTAATCGTCAAGCTGCACTATTCCTTCCATGCTCCCATCTTCGAGAATTTCTCCACGCGCTTTTCGACGAGTTTGTCGGGCTTGAGCTTTGCCAGCGCTTTCAACTCCTCCAGCAGGATTCTCTTGAGCGTCGATGCAGCAAATTCGTGATTCCGGTGCGCCCCGCCAGGAGGCTCGGGTATGATTCGGTCAATAATCCCTTGTTCCAGAAGATCGGCTGCCGTCAGCTTGAGCGACTCTGCCGCCTGCTCCTTGTATTCCCAGCTTCGCCAGAGAATGGACGAGCACGACTCGGGCGCTATGACAGAATACCATCCGTTTTCAAACATCAGGATGCGATCACCGACACCGATTCCCAATGCACCCCCTGATGCTCCCTCCCCAATAATCACAACGATGATCGGAACCGGAAGGTGGGACATCTCAAACAGGTTCCGGGCAATCGCCTCTGCCTGCCCCCGCTCCTCTGCCCCAATGCCAGGATAGGCACCCGGCGTGTCGAGCAGCGTAATCACCGGCCTCTTGAATTTCGCCGCGAGATGCATCAGCCTGAGTGCCTTCCGGTACCCTTCAGGATTGGGCATCCCGAAGTTACGAAACACGTTCGATTTCGTATCTCTCCCCTTCTGATGCCCGATGATCATCACCGTTTGATCCGCCAGGCGAGCCAAGCCTCCGACGATTGCCTTGTCGTCGCCGAAGAGACGATCGCCATGCATCTCGACAAAATCTTCCGTCATCATGTGAATGTAGTCGAGGGTATACGGCCGGTCGGGATGGCGTGCCAGCTGCACTCGCTGCCACCGAGTGAGATTGGAGAAGATGGATTCACGGAGCTGATCAACCTTTTTCTCCAACGTCGAGATCTCATCGGCGATATCGAGGTTGTCAGCGTACTTCCGCATCTCCTCGATCTTCTGTTCGAGCTCGATGATCGGTTTCTCAAATTCCAGTACCAACTTGGCCATTGTCACGCTCCTTGTGCTGTTCCCACGAGTGCACCCTCAGCTCTCGCGCCGCGGTCGCAGGATCGTCTTCAGTAGTATCTCAACATCCAGAGCAAGTGATTGGTTCTTCGCATAGTACAGATTGTACTGTTCTCGTTCCTGATCCGAAAGTGCCCGGTTCCGCTGCAGTTGGATAAGCCCCGTGAGGCCGGGTTTTCCAAGATAGAGCGTGCTTCGTTGACCGTCGGAACCAGAATGAGTCTGAGTCGCTGACGAGTTCGTCGGCGGGGATGTCTCCGGCGGACCCACCAAGCTCATCGTCCCGGATAAAACCGCGGGGAGACGAAGAACGAACCAAGACCGCGAGCTGCCGGACAGAACTTTCTTGAAATATATGAAAGGATAGATCGAAATCAAAAGAACCAGTGCAAGGCTTACGTCAAAAAGGCGTTTGAGAGTTCGATTGGTCGACTTCTCGATGTTGTACGTGATTTGCACGAGCGGCAGTTCATTCAGTGAATCAATGCTCCCCTTTCCGATGATCACCTCCAGAGTGTTCGGCACCAGATGGAAATTGACGGACTGTTCGCGTGTCCGGCCGATGACGGAGAGAATGTCCGCATAGGACAACATCTGCGTCGAGAAGATGACATCGCTGATCTTCAAATCCTGAATCATCTTTCCGATGTTATCGATGCTACCCACAATCGGAAGCCCCGCAAGATCTTCTCCTACGCGCTTCCTGTTGATATCGACAAAACCGAGGACATCATAGTCGCCGCTCACCCGGCCGCGGAGCCTTCGAAGCAGCTCTTCTCCGGATGTGTCCGTTCCCACTATGAGTGTGCGCCGACCAAGAATGCTCCTGCCACCCTGCGAAGTACTTCTTCCTAGCACACGGAGCGACAGCCGCCAGCCCGGCAGCAAGATCGTGCTGAGGAAGCCGGAGATGATTGTCACACCGCGGCTAAAACCGTAATCTTTGAAGAAAAAGACAAGTGCAGAGATGAAGACATAGCTCAAGGCCGTCGCCACGATGGAGCGTGACACCGACATACGTCGGTGCGTGTAGACGCCCGCTCCGTACAATGCCCCGACCACCATGACAGCGGGCACCGTGTAGATGACGGGATACGCGTAGTCCGGGAGACGGGTGATGGTCCCGAACCAGATCAGCTCTGCCAGCACAAGCGAGAGGTCCACGAGGAGAACGTCGACGAGAGCCACGGCGAGCGGCCGTAGGAACGCTTTGAGCATGGCAAGCCGGGATGAGACCGTGATAGCGAGCCGAATCAGGAACGCGAAGAAACGAGAGCTGCTGAGATGCTTCTGAACGAACAGGTGCATCGCCTGATAGAAGGTGCGAATTTCGTTCAGGTTGCTGCGCTTTGTGCTTTCCCCTTTGTAGTGGATGATCTGCGTCGAATGGACATAGTAGTTCTTCCACCCTGCCTGCTGGATGCGATAGCACCAGTCAAGGTCCTCGCCGTACATGAAGAAATCTTCATCAAGCCCGCCAACGCGTTCGTATGCTTCGCGCCGGATCATCATGAACGACCCGCTGACGGCATCGAGCTCATAGGTTTCGTCCGGGCTGAGGTAGGTGAGATTGTACCGCCCAAAGAGGCGCGAGCCGGGAAACAGCGCACTCAGTCCGACCATCTTCGTGAAGGCGATCCATGGCCGGGGGAAACTCCGTCGACACGCAAGCTGGAAGGAGCCGTCGGGATTCAGCACTTTGCAGCCGGCGAGGCCGACGTCAGGGTTATCCTCAAAAAACTTGATCATGACGCGGAGCGTGTCTTCCTGGACCAGCGTGTCGGGGTTGATGAGCAGGAGATACTTCCCGCGGGCACGTTTCAAGCCAAGGTTGTTGGCCCTCGCGAATCCGAGGTTCGTCTTGCTTGCAATCAGCTGCACCCCCCGGAACCGTCGCCGCACCATCTCGATACTGCCATCGTCCGACGCGTTGTCGACGACGATAATCTCGCCCCGCAGACCCTTCATCGCCTTCCGCAACGAGACAAGTGCATGATGGAGAAACTCGCGCACATTGTAGTTGACGATGATGATGGAAAGGAGCGGCCCGATTTGTTTTGGTTTTCTTATCATGGACAAATGTCACGCAAAGACGCCAGGTCCTCCTCTGTGCTCTCTGCGTCCTTTGCGGTTTGATTTAATTCGAACCGCAGAGACCGCGAAGAAACGCGGAGGTCACTCTTCGATCTCCTCCCCAAGCTGATTCACGACACGCCTGATACCGTCTTTCACTCTTTTCACGTTGAAGTTGATCAGATATCCGAGTTTGCATCCAGACAACTTCAGGTACGTCAGTATTTGCGCTAGATGAACGTCATTGAGCGCTTCGACAGCTTTTATCTCGACGACGACCTTCTTTTCAACGAGTAGGTCAATCCGCTAACCGCAATCCAGCTTGACGCTTCTGTAAACAAGGGGAAGTGCCTTTTGCACCTCCACATCCAAACCTGCCGATCTCAGTTCATGGCATAGACATGCTTCATAAGTGGATTCAAGCAAGCCCGGGCCTAGTTCACGGTGCACCTGCAATGCACGATAGACGACAATGCCACCGATCTCGTTCTCGGACATACGCCTTTCCTAATCTCTTGGCGTCTTTGCGACTTTGCCTGCCCGCCTCTTGAAATTCTCTGAGGCAGGCGGGCGTGAGCCTACTTGCTTTCAAACAGGCTTCTGAATTTCAATCGCCAGACCATCCACACTGCTTCGTACACGATGTGCTTGGACATCTTGGAAACACCGATTCTGCGGTCCACAAAAACGATGGGGATCTCGAGGATGCGGAAACCTTTCCTCCACGTCTTGAAGTTCATTTCAATTTGAAACGCATAGCCGTTGGAATGGATTGCATCAAGGTCGATGCTTTCAAGCACCTTGCGCTTGAAGCATTTGTATCCCCCCGTCGCATCGTGCACGGGCATACCGGTGATGACCCTCGTATACAGATTCGCGAAATAGCTCAGCAGCAATCGCCTCATCGGCCAGTTCACGACATTGACTCCCGAGATATATCGAGATCCGATCACGAGATCGTACTCCTCGGCTTTTTCAAGAAGCCTGGGGAGCTCCGCCGGATCGTGCGAGAGATCGGCATCCATCTCGAAGACGTAGTCAAAGGTGTTGGCGATGGCATACTTGAAACCGGCGACATATGCCGTGCCCAAACCCATTTTACCTGGACGCTCGATGAGATGAAGGCACGGTTCAGTTTTCTGCATTTCCTTGACCAGCTTAGCCGTCCCATCCGGAGAATTGTCGTCCACGATGAGAATGTTGAAGTGGCTGCCATGATTGAGGACAGCCGGTATGAGTTGGGGGAGGTTGTCAGCTTCATTAAATGTCGGGATGATAACGAGGCAGCGTTTCATAAGTTGGGTCTGGCTCTGTGCGTGTACGGATTGATTTGTACTGTTCGTTTTCGCAGTTACTTCCCAAGCCCTTCCAGAACCGCCTGGGCGATGCACCGCTGCTGCTCTTCAGTCAATTCGGTATGGATGGGAAGGGACAGCACTTCCGCGGCAGCGCGTTCCGTTTTGGGGAATGATCCCTTTGGTTTCCCTACCTTTTCGTACGCCTGCTGAAGATGGAGCGGGATGGGATAGTAGATTGCATGAGGAATTTTCTTCTCCGCGAGCCATTCATCCACCTTGTCCCGCTGATTCATTCGCAGCGTGTATTGATGGAAGATGTGCCGCGTGTACGGTGCCTCATAGGGCGTCGTAACCTGATGGCCCTTGAAAAGTTCATTGTAGAACCAGGCGGCTGTTCGCCGGGCTTCGTGCCATTGCTCGAGATGTCGGAGCTTGACATTCAGAATCGCGGCCTGGAGCGTATCCAGACGGCTGTTCACGCCGATCGTCTCATGATAATATCGCTTGCGTGACCCGTGCATGATGATCATGCGCACTTTCTCGGCAAGCTGATCGTCTTGTGTAACGACCATGCCCGCATCTCCAAAGGCCCCAAGGTTCTTGCTTGGGAAGAAGCTGATGCATCCCAGTGTGCCGATGCCCCCGACTTTGCGCCCTTTGTACTCCGTCCCCATTGCCTGGGCTGCATCCTCGATCACCGGGAGCCCATGCTTCCGAGCCACTTCCATCAGCGGGTCCATATCGACCGAATGTCCATAGAGATGGACCGGCAGGATGGCTTTCGTGCGCGGCGTGATTGCAGCTTCGATGCCAGCCGGGTCAATATTGAACGTGAGCGGATCGATATCGACATACACCGGCGTCGCACCGAGAAGGACAATCGTTTCCGTCGTTGCCACAAACGTGAAAGATGTCGTGATGACCTCATCCCCCGGTCCGATGTTGAGGGCCATCATCGCGACCTGAAGGGCATCGGTACCCGATGCGCAACCAATGGCGTGTTTTGTTCCAAGATACTTGGCGGCAGCGGCTTCAAATTCCCCGACTTCCTTGCCCAGAATATAATGTCCGGAATCCAGAACGCGGTGAATCGCCTCGTCAACCTCAGGCTTGATCTTGCGGTACTGTGTCGTCAGATCAACCATTTGAATATTCATCGAACTCATATCAGGTATGCCCTTTTCCTGTGATCATCACATAAAATGTATTGAAAAGTATTTTCAAATCCATTCGCCACGACATATTCTCGATGTAGAAGAGATCGTACTTCAATTTGACCTTCACATCTTCAATGGATTCGTCGTACTTGTGTTTCACTTGCGCCCAGCCGGTGATGCCGGGACGTACTTTGAGGCGGCGTTTGTACAGCGGAAGCTCCGCCGCGAGCTTTTCCACGAAGAAGGATCGTTCCGGGCGCGGGCCGACGAGGCTCATATCACCCGTCAGAACATTGATGAACTGCGGCACCTCATCGATATGCAGACGACGGATGATCCTTCCAACTCTCGTGACACGCGGATCGCGCTTTACAGCCCATACGGGCCCCGATTGTTTTTCGGCGTCGGCATGCATCGACCGGAATTTGAAGATCCTGAAGCTCTTCCCGTTCCTTCCAATCCGATCCTGACGATATAAGACCGGTCCACGCGACTCGATCTTGATCAGGGCAGCGACCAGCAGCCAGAACGGAAGCCCCACGACGAGGATGAGCGTTGCGACAATAACATCGAGCGCACGCTTGAGCGATTCCTCCCATGGTTCATGATCTCGGGCGTGACTTCGATGAGCGGAACTCCATAGATGGAGCTCACCCGCGCCTGGCCGCTCACAATGTCGTACAGATCGGCCATCATCTTCAATCCGACTTCATACCCGTTGCATGCATTGATGATCTGAAGAAGTTTGTCGTGTTCCGACGAATCGAGACCGACAAGCACTTCCCGCACTTCGTGTTGCGTGATCAGCGACGAGAGCTGTTCAATCGAGCCCACCAGCGGAACTTCCCTGTACTCCGGCTTCCGGGGGCGTTTCCCCGCCCTCGTTTTCCCGGCGTCAACAAATCCAACGGGTCTATACCCCAGCGCAGGGTATTTGAACACCATATCACACAGCTCCCGGGCCTTGACTGACCACCCGACGATGAGCGTGTTCCGCGCTCCAATGCCCGCCTCGAGCAATCGTTTCTGGGTTGCGCGAAGGACGAGCCTTCCCAGGCTCACAAAACCGAACAGCAGCAGCCAGTAGGCGCCGATCAGAATCCTCGTTCCCGACTGCGCGCTGGTCGACGTGTCGTCGATGAAGATCAGGAAAAAAAGCACAAGAACACCCGCCGTGATAATGCGGAACAGGGTCACCAGCTCATCGAGGCGCGACTGCGCGTACCAGGAGCGGTACAGGCCGAAGAACGCGAACAGCAGAAGCCAGTATACGTAGATCGCGAGCATCGGCAGATACAGATCGGGCTCGATCGGATACGTGAACCAGCCGCTCTGTACGCGCAGGAGATAGGTACGCAAGGTACGCCGTGTTGACAGTGAAGAAATCAAGGAAAATGAGAAGTATGCGTTCCAAACGCTTGTTCATCGAACAGCCTGCAGAGGCTTTAGTGCAACATTCTGATCACGCTGGTTTTTTTGGCAAAACGCGGACCGCGGATGACATGCCCGGCGGGAAGCTCGCGGCCGCCTTGATGTTCTCCCACTCGCTTCTGAACCACTGGATCGTGTTCGCAAGCCCGTGCTTGAACTGGGTTTTCGGCTCATACCCCAGCAGGTCCCTCGCGCGATCAATCGACGCCAGCAAACGACTCTTCGTGTCCCACTTGCGCCGCTGAGAGGAAACAATGCCGGCCTTGTTTCCGGTCAGGTCATTAATGAGGGTCGCAAGATCAAGAATGCGCGTTTCTACCCCTGAAGCGAGGTTCATCTCCTGGCCAATCGCTTTCTCATAGAACCCGGCCCTCATGACCCCCTCAGCAATATCCTCAACATATGTAAAGTCACGCGTCTCTTCACCGGTCCCGGTCAACGGAAGAGGCTTTCCCTGCAGCGCCCAGTAAATAAAGTTCGGGATGACATTCCGGTATTGCCCCGGCACTTCACCCGGACCATACGAATTGAAGAACCGCGTCTTGACCACCGGCAAGCTGTAGTGATTGAAGTAGAAATTGCAGTACAGCTCCCCGAGCATCTTGGTGATCTGGTACGGTGTGCTGAGGTTCAGGGACATGAACTCCTCGCGCAGGGGCAAGGGAGCTGCACTCCCGTAGATGGAGCAACCGGACGATGCATAGACGAAGCGTTCGACCTTTGTGAGTTTCGAATACTCGAGGACCCGCAGCGTTCCGAGACCATTCGTCATAAGATCGGTCTCGGGATGATCGATGCTGTTCTGATTCGCGAAGAACGCGGCAAGGTGGAAAACGTAGTGCGGCTCTTCAAAAAAGACCCGCTTCAGTTTGACTTCGTCCTGCACATTGCCTTCGACGAACATCAGGTTAGGAGCGTGAGGCAAGTTCCATCGTTGCCCCGAGCTCAAATCATCCAGCACAAGTACCAGCGAGGCCTCACATTCACATAACTTCCTGACCAGGTTTGATCCAATCGCACCAGCACCGCCAGTGACGAGAATTCTCTTCCCTTTGTATGCTTGTTGAAAGTCCATCAGCGTCATTCTTATCCCCGTTTATCTTCAGTGAGTGTTCGTTCGAATGCATGTTCGTAGAGGGTCGTGCACATCTCCAATGAGTAGGTCCTGCTCCACAAAACGTCGCCCATTCTCGCGGTATTCCTTTGCGAGATCGGGATTCTCATAGATCGTTCTTACAGCGTCTGCCAGTGCTGAAGGATTCTCCGGCTCGATACATATGCCGCATCGAGCAGACGCGACAATTTTCGGCGCGTCCCCCTCAAGCGGCATTGCAGCAATCAGCGCACGTCCGGCAGCCATGATGCTCATAATCTTACTGGGCACCACGGGCGTCTTCACTTCCTTGCGCAACGTCGCAAGGCAGATGTCCGAGGCATGAAGCATCTGGACATATTCCTCCTTCGGAAGGATCGGCAGGAATCGGACGTTACTCATCCCTTGCGCACGCCCCATCAAGCGGGGTTTCTCCATGCCATCACCGACAATATAGAAAACAATCCGGCCATATTGCTTCATGAGCCTGGCAGCGTCAATGACTGTGTCGATGTCCTGCGAGAGGCCGATGACTCCGGCAAACGATACAACATAGTCATCAGCGCCGATGCCGTGCCGTCGACAAAACTCGCCGTCTCTCTCTCCCGGCACGATGGACTTTGTATCCACCAAGTTCGGGATGATCGTTACCCGTGAGGCAGAGCCTCCACATGCTACGACGTGGTCTTTGTTCCCCGGAGAGTGAACGGTAACCAAATTCGATTTCCGGTACAGAGAGGATTCAAACCGTCGAAACAACTTGATCAGGAAAGGGCTCCGAAGGACGCCAAGGTCAATGGCGCTCTGCGGAAAGAGATCCTGAACATTCAGAATTGCCTTGACCCCTTTCAGTCGCCGCAGGACGAGCGCAGTCCATCCCAGGAACAGCGGTGGCGAGTAGACAAGCACAAGGTCAAACTTGCCGTGAGTAAGAAACAGACCTGAGAAACTCAGTGCAAGAGCGAGCGTGACTTGCCCTAACCCGCGGAGCACGGGGATCTGACGCGGCATGCCAATCGTGCGGATTCTGATTACATCCATTCCATTCACGCGTTCTTTCATCCACCAACCGGACCGATACGCCGCCGGCAGCGAACTCTGGTCGATGTTGTACGTGGGGTAGCCGGTAAGGATCGTGACCTGGTGACCGCGGCGGACGAGTTCGGATCCGAGCTCGTAGTAAAGATGAGAAGCCGAGCCTACCTCTGGCGGAAAATACGCCGTGACGAGTATAAGCCTCATCGCGCCCCTTTTATGTTCTGGATCTTGACAGGTCGGCGCTTTTTCAGCGAATTCAGAATTGCAAAGGTCGCGTTGGTTGTCGCGACAGCGCGCTCGAAGTTCATCTGCGAGACAGCCACCGAGCCATGGATGAACTCAGCCATTTCCTTTCGATAGCCCATGTCCTGGCTCGAGAGCTTCTGGCGTTCCTTCTTCGAGCCTCTCGCGAACTCCAGCACTCGGAAATCCTCAATCACTGCCACGGATTCATCCCAGAAGAGCTCCACCCGCTCGCGCGAGAACGTTTTTGTTCCCAACGCCGTGTACGTGATGGTTCCAACGGATCCATCGGCCAGAGCGATCGTGATCGCAACATTATCATCGGATTTGTACTTCCCGAGTGATCCTGAGATCGCTGTCGCAAACACCTCCGTTGGGTTCGCTCCGGAGACGAATTGGAGATAATCAACGAAATGGCAAACTTCCCCAATCACCCGGCCGCCACCGACAATAGGATCCTGCGTCCAGTGATCGAAGGGGAGAAAACTCGCATTAACGCGATACTGGACCTGCAACGGTGCTACCCTGTTGTGGAGGAGTGATTGAAGCCTCTCTGTCAGTTGCGAATAACGACGGTTGAAACCAACCATGAACATCTGGTCCGGATGAAAACTCCTACAGGCACCAAGGAGCATCGCTATCTCCTCCGGCCGAATCGCGAGTGGCTTCTCGACAAATACAGACTTCCCTTTTCGAATTGCTTCAGCCACGAGATTTGCATGCAGGTTGTGGCGAGTCGAGATCACAATGCTTCCGATGAGATCATCATTGAGGAGTTCTTCATAGTCGGATGTCGCGTACTCAAAGCCAAAGCGATCTCCTGTATGGCGTGAGCTCAATCCGGACTTCGTGGCAATGCCGCGCAGCCGAATTCCTCGATCCGATTTCAGTACCGGCAGCAGAAGATTGCGCGCGAACATCCCCGCGCCGATGACCCCCACCGTCGTCCGAGCCCCGCCCGTCATACGGCCCGTCTCTTGCTTCGCCCGTCCGCGCCTCAGTTGAACGATCGTGGACGTAGGACGCTCGGCAGGGTAGTCGATCATCACGCCGACATATTCTTCCTTGCCTCCGAGGATCATCGCATAAGCAGATTCAGCTTTCGCAATCGGATATCGATGGGAAATGAGCTTACGCACGTTGACGGTACCCGATGCGACCAGTCGGAGGAATTCTTCCAGGTTTCTCTGTTCAGTCCAACGGACGTACTCCAACGGCAACGATGGATACGATGGCACCAGGCTGCGCGATGGGCCAGATGCCTTCGAGACAACGAAGGTGAGTTCTTTATCCCAAAACGCTTTGCGTGTGAGAGAGAGATCGGAGACACCCACCAGAACAATTCTCCCGCGTTGCCGGGCCACACGTTCGGCAAGTTGTATGGTTGAATTGTCCTTGGTCGCAGCTGCAAGTACAACAGCATCGGCCCCCTTTCCTCCGGTCAGATTCATCACGAGGCTATCAACATCGTGTCGCCCGATGACAAACGATTGTTCACACCCGAGATCTTTCGCCAACTGCACTTTCGACTCGTTGACGTCGACTCCAATGACTCTGCATCCATAGGCAGCCGCGATCTGAGCACAGAGAAGCCCAATGAGTCCCAGACCCACCACCACGACATTTTCTCCGAACGTCAGCTCAGCGCTCCGAATCCCATGCATGGCGATTCCGCCAAGCATCACAAAGGCAGCCTCTTCGAAGGGGAGTACCGTTCCGTCCTTCAGCGTTGGGAGCTTTGTGCAAAGCTCCGGCGGTACCGCGATAATCTCTGCGTGGCTTGCGTACGCTGACCCGGCACACGCGACGGGATCCCCCAGGGCAAACCCCTGAACGCTCGCACCGACCTCCGCGACGACTCCGGCGGCACTGTAGCCAAGCGGGACCGGCTCATCCAGCCTCGACAGTGCCTCCTTGAAAACATTCAGAAAGCCTTCACGCTTCGCCTTCCGGTAGGCAAGCATTACAAGATCCGGCCGGGCCATCGCCTTCCCGACGAGGCTCTTCTTCCCCATCTCGATCATCAACTTCTCAGTACCCGGGGCTGATGAGGGACGCCACATTCCTGACGAGGATCTCATTCTTGCCGCATTGCGGTGCGGGGTTTTCGAGGACGCGAACGCGTCCGGATTTCATCTCTTCAACGACTTGTTTCATAAGGTACTCTATTCCAAACAGATGGGTAGTATCATCTTTTTGCCATGTGCATTGATTAATACAACTGAAGCGTCCGACGTTGCATGCCCGAATCCAAATCTCTCGCCGAGGTGGCAAGACCTGACACCATGGCCAGCCGCAATCCCAACGCAGCGCATGCCTCTACCTTTGATCGACATGAGAGGCAATCGAACTTGAGTTGTTGTTCGGGTCTGCCGGCCAGAGAGAGTCGATCGCTGACAGAACCTGGTCCACGGAAATCGCTTTGATGCAGTGAGCGACACGCGCTTCACATCGATCAGCGCATGGTGCTGTTGGAACCATGGGCTGGAGGATTACCTTCCTCACATTCCATGGGCCGAAGCGCGCCGGAGAGGCGGCATCTGTCACCGAGCCTGAAAGCGGATGGCAGGAGAGTTCTACAACAGGTGTTCCCGCTGCCGCCGCAATGTGCATCAGACCAGAATCATTCCCAACGAAAACGACACATCGACTTATGATCGCTGCCGCTTGCCTAAGTGTTGTTTGACCTACCATATTCAAGACACCGCTCGCCAAAGAGCCTTCGAGAACGTTGCATATCTTTGTTTCCTGCTTGCTCCCCAGAAGGATTATGCCAACATCTCGGTGCTGTTTGATCGATTCTCCGACACGGGCAAAAGCCTCAAGCGGCCAAATTCTTCGAGGATGTCCTCCGCCTGGAGCAAGAGCGACGAGGAACCGCTTCCCGGCAGAACTACATACCGTTTCTGCAAACTCTGCGTCTTCACTCGAAAGCCACACCTCAGATGAGCAGGGTTTGGAATCTCCACCTAGGAATCGAATCAGATCAAGGTTCCGCTCAAACTCATGTTTTGGCTCACGGTTCTCAAGAAGCGTAGTGTATAATCGGTCAAATCCTCGGTTAAAACATTTTTTCCTCACATTGACTTGCTCAGAATAGGCAAGGCGTTGAAGCGCCCCTGAAAAGTATGTGAGGAACCCCGCATAATGGCCATCGGTGTCCCACCTTGGGTTAATTGCCAAATCGAAGTTATCGGGAGCAATGAATCGTCTGGCAAAAAGAACAGCGCGGAGCGGCACCGATATTGGTTGCATCAGCCGCAAGGAGTGTGCATTGAACGATCTGAGTTCATCAACATACGGACACAGCTCCACAAGAACTGCAAGTTCTTTCTTGACGACAAGCACAATTCTCGCATTCGGATAGAGATCTCTGAGTGCTTTCAAGAACCCAGAGGTCATTACCAAATCTCCAACACCATCCAGACGAACCACAACAATTCTCTCCATCGTCCTAAGAGCAACGAGTTTTCGCTCAGTGCGCCGGATGGAGAAAAAGACGCGTCCCAGGACATAAGCAATGAAGGATTCAAGCCCCATGATGAGGCGAACGATCCACCAGTGCCACACCGTTGCTTGATCCAATTGTGCCGTCTGCTCGCTGGGTGTGCTCATGCGCGGCTACTCTTTGATTCCGACACCGTATATGCACCATCCAAAAAGATTCCAGAATGACGAGACAATGTATGTCGAATTTCCTGTCAGTACCCCGAATGGAATTACCAGGAAATCGAACGGGACTCGTACCCAGTTCCGCACTGTACCAACGCTCACAACACGAAGCCCACAATAATAAGACAGATACTCGTATATCCCCTGCTTACTCCACGGCTTGAGGTGCGTTGGGTCGTCGTAAAAGTTAAATCTATTGTGCCGCTCTCTGTGGAAGCTGAACGATGGCGCCAACGCTGAATTCCAGTTGGGAGCCTCGACGAACATTTCGCCACCATGCTTCATCACCCGATTGATATCCTTGCCCAGCAGAAGAGGAGAGCTCAAATGCTCAATGACATGCGTCAGCACTACCGCATCAAAGTAGAAGTCAGGAAAAGGAAGAATCCCTTTATCGAGGTCAACTTCTGTGTAAGAGTAGAAAGCCGGCACTCTTTCCTTCGGCAGGATATCTACGCCGTACAGTTGAATGTGAGGGTGAATGGCTATTAACTTGGTTCCATTGATCCCTTCGCCACACCCCAAGTCAAGCACTCTTGATGTTGGATTCAACGATCGAAAAAGTCGCATTCGCTGATCGAACCGTTTGATCTGGTTCTTGAGCAATTCCCTCATCGCGAAGCCCTCTCTGAAAGAAGCGTGAACAACGAACCGTGATGTTTCCGCTCACTGTGAAAGCAAAGACATCCCCGCAGAGTGTGCGACACATCCCTCCTGTGACCATTCAAATGGAGGTTCATAAGACAACATCCGCCGGCTGATGTCCGGGCGGCGAAATCTGTTAAGCGCAAAGCTTGTTCCACGGCAAGAGTACTCCATCATTTCGTGCATTTGATATAACAGCTCGTCAGCAAGAATGTGCTCAGCCAGCGCTTCAAGCCACGAAGTATCCCAGACGAGCGCAATACTACAGGAAATGCAAAATCCGGTTGATCCACTAAAACACCGACAGTTCTGCAGACTTGCACGGAGCGAAACTGCCGCCGCAACTGAGCAACAACATTTTTTTCCCTGAAATGATGCGGATGATTCTTATCAATCAGAAACAAGATGGGGCCAAGAACATGGAAGGGGCGATTGACAACGTGAACTGAGATCAGAACCTCGCCCCCGCTGCGGCAAATTCTCTTGCACTCACTGATTACTTGATCGGGGTCCTCTACGTGATCAATCACGTTGGTGGAGTAGACAAAATCACAAAGACCTTCACCCAACGGAATCGCCTCCGCCTTCGCTGCTATGTATTGGATATGCTCTTGCTGAGGAAGGGAACCAAACTGGATGTAGGTGTCCATCAAGGGATCCACTCCGTAGATTCTTGCAGGCCTCCTCCCTGTTTTTGAAAAATGAACGTGAAATCCTCTCACGAGACCGTAAGGCCCACATCCGATATCTGCGATGGTTTTCTGAACGGGAGTGTCCATTGATTGTTCAAAGCGCTCAAGTGATTTCTTCGTGAACGCGTAAGCGGTTTCATCGGTGACCGGCCGGTATGTTGGAAGATCGGTTCTCTTCTCAACATAGATCGCCTTCCAGAATCGTTCCTCATTTTTTTGGGCATTTCGCCAGGAGATTGCCATATGATATTCACTCAAGACAAATTGACACGCTCATCAAGTCCGTCAAGTGGCCAGCGTCATCCTTCGCGATCGATATTCCGACTTTATCCGCCCGCGAATTGAAGCACAAAGCCACGAATTTCTTGAATCGTGACACTGCGAAGCAAAAGAAGCACGACAAAGTAGAGCAAAACACCGACAAGGATGAGAACAAAGAAATTCAATGGAAAGAACAATAAGAATGCACCCATGATCATCGCTGCAATTAACGGCTTCACTGTCATTCTCAAGATATCGACCGATCGAACAAACTTGCAGGACCCAACAAAGAAACTGAGCACCGCAAACTCCGATACCAGCGCAATAATCGCCGGGGCAAGCACGCCAAGCATCGGTATCAAAGCCAGATTACCCACAACTGTTACGGTTCCCGCCATGGTGTATCCAATGATGTACTTTCGTTCCAATCTTGCGGCAATCAAAGCGTTTTCAACCACCACTCGGTACAAAGTGATTGTTACAAGCCAAACAGATATTTGAAAGACTATGATGGAATCCTGAAATGCCCCCGAATAAAGAAGACGAATAATAGACGGACCGACAATCGTACCTCCCACGCCCAACGGTAAGGCAAGTAAAACAAAGAACCGCATCAACTTTCTTAGCGCATCGGTAAACATCGTTGTGGACACTTGAAAAGCCTTCACCACTTGCGGAAGAATGGCATTGCTGGCAGCCGTCACTCCGAATGCCGCAAGAAAAAGCACAATCTTGTTTGCGGCCGAGAAAACGCCCACATCTTTATCAGACAGGAAGAAACCTAATACCAGTGTCCCAAAATTATAGTTGATTTGCGTAACCATCGATCCGGTTGCCAGAGGAAACGCACTTTTCACGGTGTTGCCAAATTCTCGCCATTCAATTCGCTCATATGATGCTCCAAATCTCCTCACATAGAGCCAGATCAGAACTCCTGACGAAATCAAAAACCCCGCCACCGAGAAAGCAACGGCATAACTTAATTGACCTTGAGTGCGAAAGAAGAAATAGACAAGACCGGCAAAGACCAAGCCTTTCAACACCCTCCCCACACCGACATATTCCATCTTCTCCATTCCCTGGAAAACCCATTCAAGTGAAAGGGCATAGGGAAACAGTGCAACGCCCGAGATAAGGATAAGGAGTTTTGCTTCCTCAGCCTTTGGAAGCGACAAATCTACCAGGAGGAGGAGGAGAAAACACACTGATGCAAAGATCAAACGTAGTGCTGTGATGTTCCATACAAGTTTTGGAACCAGCTTCTTCCCTTGCGCAATCGCACGCACACCGAAAGTCTGTAAACCAAAATCTGCAAGAAAAAGAAAGTAGAGCGCGAACACCTGTGCGAACGAGAATCTCCCAAATCCTTCAGGTCCAGAAATCCGCGCAATTTGAATAAAAGCCCATAGAGTAAAAAATTGACCAGCGACGCTGGAGAGAAAAAGCGAAAGAAAGTTTTTTATTATTTGTTTTGAAATCAACCCGATCGCCTTTCGCCCTGTAATCGTTCCCTTGCAGGATTGCCAAAATGCTCCGGGTTGTCATCAGCCGAGCGCGCGACCGCAACAAGTGTTAACGAAATCGCTAATTCCGTCCAGAGCAGTTCACCGTACCAATAATCGGTAGTGCTCAAAACAACAAAGTAAGCGATTGTGCCCCACCAATACACCTCCATCAAGGGTTCTTTCCTGCGGTATCTATTCATTTTCCTCAGGATGGAAAAAATGAACCAGAAAAACGGGAGACAGCCAACCAAACCAACGTCGGTAAGAAAGGTGAGCCAGATGTTCAAAGGCGAAGCCATGATGGTTCGATCCAATCCGCCCAGTTTCGGATATATGAATGCATAGCCGCCTGGTCCCAGGCCGAACCATAAATTTTCCCAGAAGACAGTTACTCCAGTGTAAAGGCGGAAGAGCCTGTCTATGGTTGAAGGATCTTGTAACGCCAGCACACGATCAAGCCGGGATAAGACAATACCACCAATCAAGACGAGAGATGCCGCCGCTGCAACAAGAATTAGCACCATGTGCTTGAGGAAGCGAAATCCGCCTCTCTTCCTCAGGGTATCGACCAAATAGAGGATGGCAACAACGGCAAGAGAAAGAATTGCCGTGAAAGAGAGGTTTACGACAACTGCAAGCGATATGACGAGCAGAATAATCCAATCGAAGAAATCGTCAAAGATCCTCTGTGCCGACAACTTTGCAGCAACAATTTTCGCCATCAGGGGGGTAAGATAGAGTCCAAACCATGCGGGTTCATTGAAAACGGAGGTTGCTCGATAGATTCTTTCTGCGCCCAGGCGGAAGAAACTGGACTTTTCGGCGAATGAAGCGTTCGTGGGGTCAATTGCAGAAAAACCACTGTAACCAACGACAACAACGGCAACATACTGAATGACTCCAAACAACGCTAAGAGACTACCTATGAGCATCTGAGCCCTAAGGATCTTCAAAAATGTACTTTTGGGCTCAGTCACCAGGAAGGACGAACATACGATGAAAAGGCCTGAAACATAAATGATTCGCAGCAACGTGGTGACAGCTCTATCGCCCTGCGTTCTGCCTAACCATGAGCCTCCTGGATCCGCAATGATGATATACATAGTTGAGAGTGTATAGACTGAGACAAATAAGACGAGCCAAACAGAGCTTCGTTCAAACCAAAACGTACCACCTTCTATAAGCAGGCTGCAATACAAATAGAGGAACATCAACATCACAATCCACATGGCAAGCGTGTCTCGTCCAAACGCGACGGCAAACATAAAAAAAGGAGAGCTCAGGACAAGAAGATATAGCAGTAAACGCTTCATTGGAGATCGTTGTCTTCTCTGTCTGATCGTATTGACAAACGAAACGTACGCAGCTGTTTAGGGCGAATTGCAGAGACTATACAACACCTCCAAAATACCGGGGGTCGCGATAATCGACCTGCGAGTGAAGATCCATAGACCGTCCATCATGCCTAAGAGAGATCAGCTTCCGCAACAGGAAACAGCGTTGGCATTGACTTCTACAAACGTGTTCTTGACCGCCAGAATCCATAAGTCGGCTCGCTCCGGCGGTAGTTCTAAAGTCTGCATTTCTTTCAAACCATTTCAACGTAGTCGAACTCATCTCTGTATCATCGGTCGGTATGCCATTCGCTGGACCCCGCGCGACAGTGATATCATTTCAATAGGTTCCGCAGGTTCAATAACTGTCGAATCTGCCTGATCTTGTTCTTATTGGTCTCAGGTGCTCCAATCCAGGCTCGCTCGAGTCCATCCAACAGGAAAGTCAGCAAGATTCCAATGATGATGCTCACCAGGAAGACAATCGCGGTGATAAGCAGTCTCCTTGGCTTCGAAGCCTTCTCGGGAGGAACAGCGTTATCGAGTACGAGCACCGATGGGGTGTCTCTCTGCTCTTCAATCTTCGCCTGCTCGAACAACGGAAGTATCAATTCCAGGATTTTGCCCTGGAGCTCCACCTCTCTGTACAATCTGAAATACTGCACGCCCAGCTCAGGGGCCTTGTCAAACGGCGGAAAGATCTGGAATCGGTCGCTCTTTCCGCCCTCTCCAAGCTGGAGGATCGACATCTGATGACGCAAGGCATTCAACTCTAACAATGTCTGCCCACGAAGCTCGTTGTTGGGAGTCGTTGTCTTTTCAAGCATCCCCAGCTGGATCTCCTTCAGCGCAATTTGTGATTGGATCGCGCCTGCTGCCTCGATAGCCGCCTTCATCTGATCTGGAACCGAGTAGATGCCAGACTTTTTCTGAAATATCTTCAGACTGTCCTCTGCAGATTGCAAGTCACGGAGGTTCTGACGATATCGTTGCTCGAGGAACTCGCGGTTGCTCTTTGCCTCCGCAACGGACATCTCCAGGTAAATCTTGTTGAGCGTTTCAACGAGAAAGTTCGCCATGTCTGCCGCACGCTGACGATCAGTGTCGTAGACGCTCACCTCAAGCGATACTTCTTCTTTGCCGAGAGCGATCGTCAAATTCTCTTCGAGTTCCTTGCGAGCATCGATCTTGTTGTCGGCATGGTACAGCTTCATGAGATCGAACCGATCGATCACGGCGTCAAAGCAGCTTCGGCTCTTGAGGATTGTCTGAAACTGCGACAAATCGTCCGAGCCTCCTCCAGCAAGGCCGAGGCTTCTGAGGGGAGAGGTCGTCCGCATGACCGAACTCAGCAAACCGAGCGAATTCTTCTGTTTCGGCGGCATGATCACGGCTGTGGCTTTATACCACTTCGACATCAGGAGAAAAAGGATGATCACTGCCAGCAGCACGCAGACCAGGACGAAGCGAAAGAGAAACCTCCTGTGCTTTGTGATGACGACGAGATAGTCCAGCACATTGACATATCTGAGATCGGCCGATCGTTCACCGCCCTGCATATCGCTCATATTCATTGGAGTAAGTCCTCCTTCGCTCAATTCTTCTGATTAGCTCACGAGCTACGATCTTTTCAACAAGCGAACGATGATGTCCTTCGTCATCGCAACTGTGGTTGTTATCGATACAAGATCTGGTAACTGAAATTCGAGATTACACACTCATCGCCGCGTGCCGGGAGAAATCAAAATGAAATACCACGTGAGACCGCGTGTCGGTGACTACTTTGAGACTTGATTAACGATATATATCGCCGTGATCACTGAAGCAATCACCCCGATGAGATCCCGCGCAATACTGAAGTAATAGTAAAACTCCCGTCTGGGCCTCTTCGGCACCCAGATTTGGTCGCCTGGTTCAATGGTTGTGTCCCCCGGATCCACCCACTCGAGCGTGGCGTTCTTAATGATCTTTGTCTCACTTTCATCGGCATACTCAGAGAAACCACCTGACTTCTGAATGTAGTGCCGATAGTCGGCACCGGGGATAAATGGAAGATGACCCGGATTCGCTACCTGCCCCCCGACGATGACTGTGTGCATGTCTGATGGAACAAAAATGACATCACCGTTTTGCAGTATGATATCCTGTGTCGAGTCCTTCGTGTTGAACAGCTTTACAAAGTCAACAACCACTGGCTGACGTCCAAGCTCTACGTTAGCAAAAAAATAGATGCTGTCTGCCAGATTGAGTCTATGGGAACGAAGGTTCCTGGCCACTTCGATTTTCGAGTCTACGGCACGAAAAAGCTCTTCCTGTTTCCGTAAGACCGTCGATCCTGAGAGCAATGCTCTTGCCGTGAAGCCTCCGGCATCGCCGATGACCTTCGACAGTTTTGTATTGCTCGAAGATATGGGATAGTATCCGGGCGATCTCACCTCACCAAGAACCTGAACGCGATAATCCAGGTATCTCGGTGGAGACCTCACTCACGGTAACTCGATCTCCTCTGCGAAGAGGTATGTTTGCCCGCAGCCGATCTTTTACGAGATTCAATGAAAATTCTTCGGCAATTTCGCCACGATCGTTCATTCGGAGCACGTTTACTTTCGAAAGGTCGCTCAGCGGTGTTACTCCTTGAGCGATGAGGAGGGCATCGAACAAGCTATCGCCTTCCGCATATTCGAATTTCCCCGGGGCGTTGACTGCACCGTACACTGCTATGAAGTTTCTATCCCAAAGTCTTCGGGGAATGAAAACGATATCTCCCTCGAGGAGAAATGGATTGTACCGATCGTTCATGGTGGCATAGAACTTCGGTATGTCAACTCGTACCGTGTCGCCTCCACGCCGAATCAGGAGGATATTCCGCGTGGAGATATTGTTGAATATCTCCGCAACTTGATTCATCTTCGGATCGTTGTACACACTCTGATTCGCCTGCATTTCCTCTTTCTTTGTCGTTGCCTGAACAGTCACCGTTGCAGAAGGCAGAAACACTCTGCTCGCCTGCACGACAACTTTTTCCACACGGTCGACAGGCGTCGCACGATATTGTCCCTGATTCAGAACGGTGCCTGTAACAGTGATGATGAACGACCGTGGTGAGATGAGCGTCGTCGTCACACTTGTTGAAAGATACTTGCTCTTGAGGGCGGAACTGACTTTTTCCTTTACATCACAGAGTTTGGTATCCGCAACTTTCAGTTCTCCAACCGTCGGTATGATCAACGTCCCTTCAGGCGTGACGGTGAGCGTATACGAGAAGCTATTAGCTCCCCAGAGCGATACGGAGAGAATATCTCCGGGCCCAACGACATATCGTGTTTGGTCAATCGGAGCTTCAAGGGGGGAAGAGGAAACCTCAGTTGGAGGCGATAGCTTTCCCACCATTTCTTCGAACATCGATTTCGAGGAACCCTTCTGCGCTTTTTCCAGCGCCTGTGCATTGCCGGTTTCAAAGCAGGCCAAGCACAACGACAGCACGGCGACGAGATGAATCTTGCTCTTCATGGTCATTGCACATCTCCTTAGATCTTGCTATTCAGAATTGCGGCAATTCGTTCGGACGTTCTGCCGTCCCAGAGCTCCGGGACAGAACCTGTTTTGGCCTTCCCATCGTAGACCTGCAGGCTCCTGCCGACAGTTTTCTCCACGTCCAATCCACACAGCTCATTCGTTCCAATCTCGCATGTAATCGGCCGCTCGGTGTTTTCCCGAAGCGTAAGGCACGGTACGCCAAGATACGTCGTCTCCTCCTGAATCCCTCCAGAATCAGTCAGCACAAGCTGCGCGTTGTCCAGCAACCGCAGGAAGTCAAGGTACCCGATCGGCTCAATCAATTTGAGATTCCTGATTGCCTGAGCCTGGGTGCTCAAACCATGCTGTGCCAGCATCTTCGTCGTTCGGGGATGAGCAGGAAAAACAATCGTTGACCGAGTGGAGATCCGCTCGAAGATCGTCAGGATTTTGTCGAGGCCTTCCACGGTATCCACATTACTCGGGCGATGGAGCGTCACAAGAGTGAACGCACGCGTCGGTACTCCAAGCTGGTCCATGATCTTCGAGAGCTTCGCCTTCTCGCGATAATGAATGAGGGAGTCGATCATCACATTGCCGACCAGATGGATCTTCTTTTCATCCACTCCTTCTTTTCGAAGATTCGCGACCCCGCTCGGTTCAGTCACGAACAAATAGTCCGAGATTGCGTCGGTCAGCAGCCGGTTGATCTCCTCCGGCATGGTCCGATCTCCGCTCCGTAGGCCCGCTTCAACATGTGCGACACGGATCCCCATTTTGACACTGACAAGACTGCATGCAACAGTCGAATTCACGTCACCGACCACAATCACCAGGTCGGGCCGGAGCTCGTCCAGCACTTTCTCAAGCTCAACCATGGTTCTTGCCGTTTGCCGGGCGTGCGTGCCCGAACCTACGCCAAGATAGAAATCCGGATGCGGCAACTCGAGATCATCAAAAAACACCTTGGACATTGCGTCATCGTAGTGTTGTCCGGTGTGCACGATGAGATGGCGGATCGAGCCTGGATATTTCTGGAAGGCTTTGTGCAATGGGGCAACCTTCATGAAATTCGGCCTGGCCCCGACGACGCTAATGATGGTTTTCAAGGATGAATGCCGGTTGAATAGTTAATTGGTGATTGGTGACTGGCAGTGAGGCCGCAACCTGCATGCCGCACTCTGTCTACTGTCTTCCGTTTTCCCCAATCAGAATTCGACAATCCCAAATCCCTCTCACCTTTCGTTGTACATCTTTCTGTAGTATCCTTGTACTCACCGCTCAGAATCCGCTGCCACCAGGCTGTGTTCTCCTGGTACCAGGCGATCGTTTCTGCGATGCCTTGTTCGAAGGTGTAACGCGGGTGCCAGCCAAGCTCTCTCTTGATTTTGCCTGAGTCCATCGCGTAACGACGGTCGTGCCCTGGCCGGTCTTTCACAAACTTTATCAACGATTCCCGTTTGCCCAATGCCCGCAGGATGATTCTGACGACATCCAGGTTCTTTCGTTCGGCGTCACCGCCAATGTTATAGATCTCTCCGGATGATCCCTTGTGCAACACAGCCTCAATCGCAGCGCAGTGATCATGGACGTGAATCCAATCCCGCACATTGCCCCCGTCGCCGTACACCGGCAACGGTATGTCGTTTATCGCGTTGGCGATCATCAGCGGAATGAGCTTCTCCGGAAACTGGTAGGGACCATAGTTGTTCGAGCTGCGTATGATGACGGCCGGCACCGAAAATGTGTGATGGTATGACAGTGCCAGCAAATCGGCAGAAGCTTTGCTCGCGGCGTACGGGCTGTTAGGATGAAGAGGCGTCGATTCAGCAAATCGCCCTTCCACTCCCAGGGAACCATAGACCTCGTCGGTTGAGACCTGTATAAACTTTTTTAGTGTGTGCACTTTGGCAGCCTCGAGCAGCACACCCGTTCCCAGAACGTTCGTCTTCAGGAACTCCGAGGCTTCCAGGATGCTCCTGTCCACATGCGATTCAGCTGCAAAATTGATGACCGCGTCGACCCGATGCTTGAGAAGGAGCTCAGACACAAGACCCTTGTCCCCAATATCCCCTTTGACAAACACGTGCCGCGGGTCCTCACGCAGAGCTGCGAGATTCTCAAGATTCCCCGCATACGTCAGTTTGTCCAGATTGATGACACGATAATCCCGATGCGTCCGCAACAGAAAGTGGACGAAGTTGCTACCGATAAACCCTGCTCCCCCTGTAATCAGAATTGTCATGGTCGACGTTGCTTTGGTCAGTCCAGGATAAAAGGAGAGTTGGGATCGTTCTCATGGCGCACTTCATCAATCGCTTCGCCGCGTCCGGTCCCACCATAGAGCCTGTTGGGAAAGTTGAGGACCCAACCCTCGTCAGTACCTGTGTTTTTGTAGGCATGGACTACCCCCGCCGGAATGATGATTGAGCGGGGAAGATCCTTTCCGGCGTCAATGGTCGTTTTGTGGAGATATGTCGGTGACTCTCGACGGGTGTCCCAAAGATAGAACCTGAACGTCGACGGTCCAACCAGACAGAAGAAATCTGACTGGTGACGGTGCTCGTGAGGTCCTCTGACAGATTCCGGCTCCGTTGCGGAGACATAGCTCATCACAGGCATCGAGCCCTCGACGATCTCATCTCGTCGAAAGAGCTCTGTCAGCCACCCTCTTGGATCGCTGTGCTTTGTCAATTCTCGAACAACGACCCCTTGAATCGGGCCTTCCTTGAATTGCACTCCAATCTCCTCTAAACTCGCAAAATCTACGAAACAATGCGCGAACATGAAAGGCTGAAGAACCTCAATGCATATCAATGAATGAGAAAGATGAAACGACGGAACGAAAAGGTGCGAATGGATCAGGAACGCAGTAACAAGAGGAAGGTGAGTAAGACCTCAGCGTGTTGTTCTTAGTACAATGATAATCTAGGGAAATTTCTGGCCACTGTCAACCCAGGGAATCGTGGCTCAAATGCTTCTCACATGCGGTCTGGAGCTGAAATTCCAAGTATTTTGCAGCCATTCGCCAGCACCGTCTTCGATGCCTGGGATAACGCCAGCCGTGCCAGGGAGAGGTCGCGTTCTGGAATCACCACGCGATGTTCATGATAGAACCTGTGAAACGCTGTGGCAACGTCATGCAGGTACGTCGTAATCCTCTGTGGTTCGAAGCTCGTGCACGCAGACTCAACCGTGTCTGGAAACTCCATGAGCAACTTGACGAGTGCAACTTCTTCGAGCTGCACAAGAAGACCGTAGTTGATGTCTCCCGACTTCGTGGTCGGCCCGGACCCCGCCTGCCGATGGGTGGGCGACGCATGGCCAGACGGGAGGAACAAACCTTCGCTTTCCGCGAAACGCAGGATGCTCGCGATACGAGCGTGAGCGTACTGGACGTAGTACACCGGATTTTTGTCCGACTGTTCCTTGGCCAGGTTCAGGTCAAATTCGAGGTGGCTGGAAACAGCCCGCATGAGGAAGAAGAAGCGAACGGCATCCGACCCGACTTCTTCGATCAACTCATCCAGCGTGACGAAGTTCGCCGACCGTTTCGACATTTTCACCTGCACCCCATCACGCATCAGGGTCACAAACTGATGGATAACGACCTTGACCTTTTCAGGATCATAGCCGAGCGCTTTGAGGCCCGCGAGCACGTCGGGTATCGTTGCAATATGGTCGGCCCCGAAAATGTCGACGACCAATTCAAAGCCACGACGGAATTTCTCACGGTGGTAGGCGATGTCAGGAAGCCTGTACGTAGGCTCACCGGTGCTCTTCACGATGACACGGTCCTGGTCAAGGCCAAGAGCCGTCGCTTTGAGCCAAACAGCGCCGTCCTGGTCGTATGCCAACCCCTGTTTGCGAAACTCTGCAATCACTTCCTGAATCTTGCCGCTGGTGTACAGCGAATCCTCGTTGTAGAAAACGTCGAATTTTACCCCCATGCGGGCGAGCACAGCCTTGATATCCGCAAAGAGAGCTTCTTCGGCAGACGTCTTGCATTGCTCGATTGCCTTTTCCCTCTCGACCGAACAAAGCGCATCTCCTCTTTCATCTTTCAGGTGCTGCGCGATGTCCCTGATGTAATCACCCTGGTAGCCATCTTCCGGAAAGGCAAACGTCTCGTCGAACAGCTGACGATAACGTGCGTACGTCGATTCTGCCAGCAACCGCATCTGCCTTCCAGCATTGTTGTAATAGTATTCCCGCGTAACTTCATGACCCGTCCACTCGAGCAAATTGGCGATGGTGTCACCAATCGCCGCCTGCCGGCCATGGCCTACGCTGAGCGGCCCGGTGGGATTTGCGCTTACGAATTCAACCTGCGTCTTCTTCTTTTCCCCCGCGGTCGACCGCCCGAACGAATCTCCCTGCGAGAGGATGATACCCACCTGATGATTGAAGAATCGTTCTGTGAAACGGAAGTTTATGAAACCGGGGCCGGCGATATCAACATTCGAGACATACTCCGGTTCAACCTCCAATGCTCTCACGATTTCCTGCGCGATGGCACGGGGATTCTTCCCCAGGTTCTTTGCCAGCAGCATCGCGATATTCGTCGTCAAATCGCCATGAGCCTCCACGCGCGGCTTCTCGAAGGTAAGCTTCACGACATTCAGGTAGTTCAACGCGGCAAGTGCAGCGGAAACTTTGTTATTGAGATAATGCTTCATAGTCCTTTACCAACGTTACAGCGAGGTCTTTCTCGTATGCCGGCGAGGGGCGGGCCTGGATTTCTTTGCAGGAGCCTCGACTCCAACTGGCGGCGTATCGAACACCGGTATGAATTTTGCATCGCCCCACAGGCGCTCCAGGTTATAGAAGGAACGCACATCCTTCTTGAACACGTGCACGACAACATCGACAAAGTCGAGGAGCACCCAGGAGAGCGCACGGTATCCTTCCGAATGCCATAACGAAACCCCTGCTTCCTCCGCTCCTTTGCGCACCTCATCGGCGATCGCTCTTGCGTGCGTGTCTGAGTCAGCCGAACAGAGAACAAAAAAATCAGCGGGCGCGCTCAGCTTACGCATATCCATCAGGAGAACATGAGATGCCTTCTTGGACAAGGCAAACTCTGCGGCTTTCTTCGCAAGGGTTCTTGAGGTCAAAAGTGAATCCTCCGGCTCGTTATTTGAGAGGTTTGAGCGACCGGAAATCCTTTCCGATCACTACGGATACATCAAGGTAGAGGTTTTTGTCAATCTGCTGAAGGACCCGGTCTTTCGGCACGCCGAGCGCCTCTGCAACCTGCTTTGCCGCAGCCAGATCACCAGCCCGGTCAATCACCCTGGTGAATTCGACGCTGGCATCTCTGTAGTTCCCCATTTCCACAACATCAAAGCCCCTTGCACGCAGATAGTCCGAAAAACGCTGACTGAGCTTCGGTGTTCCCGACCCGTTGAGCACGTCGAGTTGAATCGTGTGTGTTTTTCCGCGCTGCATTACTTCCGGCTTCACCGGCGGGTCGACAATCGTCCGGTCAACAAACGACCAGACCAGCACGACCACGAGGACTGAAAAGGCGAGGATCAGGCCGTTGCTCCCGAATCGTTTCCATTTGAGCGGCTTCTTCCGAGTCTGCCCCCGCCGACCAGCCGGAGCTGAAGAGGCCGACTCGACTTCTGGCTGAGCCACATTCTGCGGGAGTTCGGTCTGCATCACGACCTCAACGATAGACATAAAAAAACCGAGCAGAGATCCGACGATGCGGATCGGTAATGCTCGGTACAAGAGAAAAGCGAATGTTCAACGGTAGCGGTTAATGATTGTCTTTCTAAAAGGTTGCTGAAAAAGCTAGTATCGGTTAATCCCATAGAAGGAGCTTCCCAACCCGTATCCGTACCCCGAGTTCAGCCAATACATGGATGGTAGCTGTCGGTACGATATCTGCAACAAGGCATCCTTCCAGGGGCGATAGTTGAGCTCTGCACGGTTGAGGAACAACCCGCTGAGACTGTTTTGAGCTTGTTTCCCAAAAGAATTGAATGGAGAGGCCATCAGACTGATATCCGCCTGAAGGTCGAGGGCATCAGAAAACTTATACATCATGCTGTTCGTGTACATACCCAACGACATGCCTTGTCCGCCCATGGTCATGTACGAAAGCGAAAAACTGTGATGCATACTGAACTTGTTCGGATCAATCAAGCCGAACAGGAAGGATGCGTCGTCTGCTCGCAGCATCGACTCCGTGACACTCGGACGGGGTTCCACGCTCGACTTGAACTGCGCAGAGGCGGTCGTGAAGCAGAGCATCACGGCCAGGAGACCAACACCGATCATCATCTTCTTCATACAGATCCCTTCAATTGGTTCGACCCGCTCAATGGTACTCAAATGTAGAGTGATTGTCAAGACAGCAGGATGAGCCATCAGGCAGTGGCGAGATGCCTCGGGCGAGCCGCCATGATCCTTCTCGCCTCCTCGAGCTGCTCAACGTTGTTGATACCGTCAATCTCATCCTCGCGTTCGGCGACCAGAGCCGAGACGGACCACTGGTGACACCAGAAGTACTCGAACACATCCGTCAGATAGTATTCATTCTGAACATTTGCCGGGGAAATATGCTTCAGACCGTCGAAGAGCTTCTCTTTATCAAACACATAGATCCCCGAATTGATTTCCCGGACTTTGCGTTCTTCCTCCGATGCGTCACGGTGCTCGACAATCCGCTTTACTGATCCATCGGGATTGCGGATAACCCGCCCGTAGCCGGTGGGATCCTTCATATTGGACGTTAGAATCGTCCCTACGGCACCCGTCGCAAAATGATGTTTCATGAGGCTGTCCATGGTGGATTTTGTGAGGAGCGGCACGTCGCCGGAAAGAACAAGAACGTCCCCTTCGAACGAAGCGAGTGCTTGTTCGGCCTGCATGACAGCGTGCCCGGTACCCAGCTGGGGCTCCTGCACCGCGCACCGCGCACCCGGATGGCTCTTACTGAGGTAGTCGATCACAACCTGTCGCTGATAGCCGACAATGACGACGATATTCTGCGCACCCAGTTCGATGGCCAGATCAGCAACGTAGTGAATCATGGGCTTCCCATGGATTTCATACATCACCTTCGCACGAGAAGGGTCCTTCATTCGCTTCCCCTGCCCGGCGGCCATGATCACGGTAGCAAGGTCGTGAGACGAGCTGTTTGTCTGGTCATTCTTCACACAGACCTTCGGAGGAACGGGTGCACGCGATGCACGCGCAAACCGTCAGTCCAAAAGCAGCCTCAGGATTTTCGTGATGGTTTCCTTCATGTCCTTTCGATGGACGATGACGTCAACAAAACCTTTCTCCTGGAGAAACTCCGTTCGCTGGAATCCCTTCGGGAGATCACGCCCGATCGTTTGCTTGATCACGCGAGGTCCTGCAAACCCGATGAGCGCCCCCGGCTCGGCAAGATGAACATCCCCCAGCATCGCATAGCTTGCTGTCACCCCGCCGGTGGTCGGATCCGTCAGCACAGAGATGTACGGGATGCGGGCATCCGAAAGCTGTGCGAGCTTTGCGCTTGTCTTTGCCATCTGCATAAGGGAATATGCCGCCTCCATCATTCTCGCGCCACCGGTGGACGAGACAATGACCAATGGATTCCGCTTCTTGAGCGCCAGGTCAATAGCCCGCGCAACTTTCTCGCCGACTACCGAGCCCATACTCCCGCCGATGAAAGAAAAATCCATACAGCCGATGACAATCGGAATACCGTTGATCTTAGCCGTGCCCGTTCGTACCGCTTCGCTGAGGCCGCTTTTCCGCATAGAGTCCTTCAGCCGGTCGGCATAGCGCTTCGTGTCCACAAAATTCAGTGGATCGACCGATCTCATTTTGGCATCGGTCTCTTTGAAGGATTTTCCGTCGAGAAGAAGCTCGAAGTACTCTTTGCTTCCGATCCGGAAGTGGTAGCTGCACTTGTGGCACGTGTAGTAGTTTTGCTCGAGCTGCTTCTTGTGGATGATCTCGCCGCACCCTTCACACTTCGTCCATTGTCCATCCGGAATGTCTTTCCTCGGTCCTTCGGACGAGATGTTTTCTTTGGAACGCCTGAACCATGGCATAGGAATCTCCTTGGGTAGTACCCGAGATGTTGGTACAGCACTTATGAGACTGAAGCCGCTGTGCGAATCACGAAATCCTTGAGATACATGGGCTCGAGAGCTGCGACATCAGCGAACTCGTTCGCCGTCGCCTTACGACACCCTATCGCTGCAACCACCGCTCCACGGCAAGAAGCATGAACATCGATCACCTGCGCCGTCTCACCGAGAAGTCGACGGACCTCGGGAACCCTGTCTGTCAGAACCAAGGACGAATCCTCCGTCTTCACCAATGCCCGCGCATCATCGAAGAGCTTGATGTGGACGGGAACGGTTTCCTGGACCCTCTCCCCCACCACCGCGTACTGGCCTATGTAGCAATCGTCCTTCTTCGCGTCGATCAGGACAGTGATGGTACGTGCAGACGGATAATCCGCCCGGGCCGCCTCCGCAATCGCTTCGAAGGTCGACACAGCAACGACCGGTTTGTCAAGCGCGTATGCCAGACCTTTGGCCGTGCTCAGGCCAATCCGCAGTCCGGTGAAGGATCCGGGCCCGATGGAGACGGCGACCGCATCGATCTGATCCAGGTCAATCTCCCCATCGCGGGCCACACGCTGAACGAGCGTCAAGAGCTTCTCGGAGTGAATATGGGATTCCTGAAGCGAATGTTCAATATCGGGTTTGCCCTCTCGGAACAAGCCGACTGAACACACAGCCGTCGAGGTTTCAAGACCCAGAACATTCATCGCCCCTTCGCGACCTTTCCCGATGCCTTGCGAACCGCAGGATTGCCCACCGATTCGATCGTGATCCGCCGCTGGGACTCCATCGTGCCGTATGCGAGATGTACATCGTACCGCTTCGGCGGCAGCAGGTCGCCCAGCCGTTCAGCCCACTCGATCACTGTCATGCCATCACCGTAGAAAAACTCCTCGTAACCGAGATCGTAGACCTCCTCCAGAGACTTGACGCGATACAGATCCAAATGAAACACGAACAACTCCCGGCCGTCGGCATCCATCCCCTCATAGCGATTCAGTATGATAAAGCTTGGGCTGGATACGTGCTGGCTCGCTCCAAAAGCTTCACAGATCCCTTTCACAAACCGCGTTTTGCCTGTGCCGAGTTCTCCCTGCAGCGCCACGACGTCTCCGCGCCGCAATCGCCGGGCAAACAGCCTTGCCAGCGCAAGCGTTTCCTGCTCCGATGATGTCCAATGCTCTTCGTGCAAGGGATAGACTACTTTTTCGGCGTGAGCTTGACGACAGGCAGCATCATTTCCTCCATCGAGATCCCACCGTGCTGGAAACTGTCGCGATACTGATTGAGGTACTTATGATAATCCGTTGGATAGACGAAATAGTAATCTTCTTTCGCCAGGATGTAGTTTGTTGTCACGCTTGCCCGCGGCAGTTTGTAGTCCCCAGGATACTTCACGAAGACGGCCTGTCGTTCATCCACCCGGAGGTTGCGACCGAACTTGTACCGCAGATTCGTTGATGCTTCCCGATCGCCGATGACCTTCGATCCGCGCAGGCAACGAACGCTGCCATGGTCGGAGGTCAGCACGACGGTAACATTTTTCTGTGTCGAGAGCGCTTTGAGCATCCCGAACAGCGACGAGTGCTGGAACCACGAACGGGTCAATGACCGATATGCCGCCTCATCCGGTGCAATCTCCTTGAGCAACGGAGAATCCGATCGTCCGTGAGCGAGCATATCCACAAAGTTGACCACCACCGCCGTCAGTTTGCTCTTGGTGTATGAGAGGATATTCCCTTCGACCTGCCGGCCAAAGTCCGCATCAAGGATCTTGACGTACTTGGACTCCGGCTTCAGGAATATCTTCTTGCGCTCCAGGAGTTTGTCCAGGAGCTGATGCTCATCACGGTTGCGGCTGTTTTCATCGTCTTCACCCGGCGCCCAAATTTCCGGGAAGCGCTGCTCCAGCTCAATAGGAAAAAGGCCGCTGAAAATTGCATTGCGCGAGTACGGCGTGGCAGTAGGCAAGATGCTGAACTGAAACGACCTCTCGATCGCAAAGTAGTCCGCGAGGAGTTGCTCCATCTCGAGCCACTGGTCGAGCCTCAGACAATCAATGATGAAGAGAAAAACCGATCTGTTGTTTTCAAGTTCTGGAATCACAAACTGCTCGACAACCTGCGTGGATAACACAGGCCGGTTCTCGGATTGTGAGATCCACCTGGAGTAGTTTTTCTCGACGTACTTGCCAAATTCCGCGTTGCATTCCCGTTTCTGGTCCAGCAGTGTCTGCCGCAAGCCCAACTCAGGGTGCTCATCAAGCTCCCTATCCCAGTTCGTGAGCTTCCAGTAGAGTTCATACCATTCGTTGTGATCCATCGGATTCATCAGCGAGAGCGAGATCTGTCGGAATTCATCGGTGTAGTCTCGCGAAACGTACTCGCTGGCGATCTTCCGCGCCTCAAGGATCTTCTTGCAGGCCATCAGGACCTGGCTGGGATTGACCGGCTTGGTCAAATAGTCGCTGATCTTGCCACCGATCGCCTCTTCCATAAGGCTTTCTGCTTCATTTTTCGTGACCATCACGATGGGCAGGTTCGCGTTCATATCCTTCATTCTCGAAAGAGTCTGAAGACCGCCCATCCCCGGCATCATCTCATCAAGAAAAACCAGATCGTAGCCTTTCTCCCGTGTCATCTCGACAGCGTCTTCTCCGTTTGTGGCGACATCGACGTTGTACCCTTTTTCCTCCAGGAGACGCACGTGCGCCCTGAGGAGGTCGATTTCATCATCCACCCACAATATCCTTTTTTTCGTCATTGTCATCCTTCTCAAACATACCCATTATAGCCCTGAGAATCAATCAAGGATCTGCAGAGCCGCTGATTTATCGGGAGCAAACGAAGGGATTTGAATTCAGCCAGATCTTGCACGTGTATCCATCGGGCGACCTCCAAGATAGAATGTTCATTGAATCGTCGACAAGAGACTTATGAACAACTGCTACGAGGTCACCTCCGGTAAGACTTCTGCTACTGTGTGGACGTCAGGGTGTAATAGAGACACGCACGTCAAGACCACCCTCGTTGGTTGTCGAGCCGGGAATGCGAGAGCCGCCTTCGTCAGGTTTCAGCTTGGTGTACTTGTAGTACACCGAGGCAGTGACTCTCGCACTGAGGGTGTAACGAATGCGAGGTTCAATGGAGGTACGGGAGGAACCTTCCATGGGCGTGCCGTCTGGCTTGAAAATGTCCGCGGCCAGGTCGTACACGCGTCGTGAGTTCTTAGAGTAACTGTAGGAGAAACTGATCTCAATATCGTTCGATAACGATACGCCGAAGAATGGAAACTCGAATCCCTGGCGTGTATAGTTTGCGCTGATGGTGATATCCGCCAGGTCGGACTGAACAATATTCTGATTGGACGGAGTCAGATCATAACTCGTCGACGTGCCGTAACGGAAATTGGCTCCGAAATTTCCCTTTCCGAGCGGCTTGAAGGTGATGTTCACCCCGATCAGCGGTGCAAAACCGTACGTTACCTGCTGGCTTTCCGTGATCTCTTCTCCAGTCGGTGTAACCCTCCACCGCATCTTGTAACCCGAGGTATATTGGTGATCGAACGTGACGCGGGTGGCAAAGCTGCTAAAGAGCGGAAGTTTTTCCAGGCCATCCCACCGCACGGTCCAGTTTGGCCGCGGGACCAGATTTCCGAGGAACTTCTTGCCAAACGGCAGCGCTTCGAGGCCGTTCTCGAATGCATCGGCAATCTTCGCATCATCTGTCCGAATGTCGTTCGGATCATCCCGCGCCGCCACATATTGTTTCTGCACCTCTTCGATGCTCGTCTTGAGATACTTGAAGAAGGCAAACGACGGGAACGAGAGGAAGGAACGATCAACGTCCCCGCTAACGATCTTGCTGTTCTCCGTCACAAACCCGAGGCTGTCCGACTGAACCGTTTTGTTGACGTTATAATTCCAGCCAACATTCCAGTTGAGCTCGATACTTGCTCCTTCCCAGAGGGGTCGATTGGTCCTCATGGTGAGACGGTTGCTCTGCGAATAGACGTCGACGAGATTTCCATTGGGTGCACGCAAGCCCGGAAGTGTGTACCCCGTGATGAATGGGAATTTCTTGCTCGCCTTGACGATCACGTCGCCTGACGGATCGGAGGCAAGGCCAAGCTGATACATCAGCGATGGGCCGTACTCAGGAACCGAACTCTGGAAGAATGGAACCCGGCCAAACACATTGGCGAAGCCTGGCCGGCCAATGACGCCACTATTCTGCGATCTCGTTTGCTGACTGAACGTCAGACTCACCTTCTCAAAATCGAAGATCGGGGTCTTGAAGAGAATCCTGGAGATGCGGTCGAGCGTCTCCATGAGGTTGAAAGGGCGTTTGACCTTCCCCGTGTCCGCGGGGGCGTTGGTCGCCGGTGCTGTCCCTGGAGGCTGCTGAGACCAGATCTCGTTCCCGATGGTCTTCAGGTTCAGGTCAAAGGTCCCGCTCAGGTTACCGCCGGCAGCCGCGTTCTTGCCAAGCTCACCCGCCTGCAAATTGTTTTGCCAATCATACCGGGCCTGATATCGGGCGGAGAGAGCGATGAATTTGTCAAGCTTCAGAATCGGGGGAACAACCAGCCGGGGATTGAACGAAATTGACTGCCCGTAGCTGAGATCTGTGCCAAAATCGATCAGCTTCGATTTCCCCAACATGTCCGAAAGCATCTGGGAAAAGGACCGCTGACGCCCAAACTGGTCCGTTTCGAAGTTCAGAAGCGTACTTTGAATATCAAGAGAGTATTCCGTCCCCAGGTTGATGAAACCTCCGTCCGTTACCTGCCAGGCAAAGCTCATCGATCGTGTCGCAGCGAAGTTGCGCACAATGGGCTTGGCAATGACCTGATCCCGTGCCTGCTCGTTGGTTTGACCCCGCGTGAACGTTGTCGAAATACTGAAGTTTCGCGGAGAGTAGAAGATTCTTGAGGTCCTTCCACGGATTGAAGAGGAAGAAATCACGGAACAGCGAGAACGGCGATATGTAATTCTTGTCGCTGAACTGGAGACCATACGCTATCTTCGCGTTCCACTGCCACTGCTCGAAGGACTCGGTCAACGGGTTCCTCCGGGTCGACCTCGTGAACGAGTAGGCCAGGGACAGCTTGTTGATCGTCTCGGTAACCAGCCAGGAGTCGATTGGAATATTGAATCTTATGTTGGGAAGAGCATAAGTTTCGGAAACAGCCATGGTCTCCGTCCGCAACCGAAGACTGTCCGCAGTTCTTTGGGCATCGCCGGCTGAAGCCCCCTGCTCCACCGCGAAGTCCTTCACGCGCTGAACAGCTTGGTCGACGAGGATATCAGTCCCCGGCATATACTTGGGCTTCGAGATCTGCTCGACGTGCGAGTACGTGAACGCCAGGTTGGTTCCATTCCAGGCTTGCGGCAGAAATCGTTCAAAATTCACCGTTGCATTCGCCGCCCAGTTACGATCCGTCAAGCGTGTGCCAAATCGATCTTCCAGCGCGTGGAAGTTCGGATCGCGTTGCGTGACGTTGAGGGAGACGCTCGCGACATCGGCCACCTTGATCGCCGTGTCAAATCGATATGCCCACCCGGGGGTATTGTCCACATCCGTCAGGCGCAATTCGTTGATCCACACATCGGTAGTGACGACCGAGGAACCTTTGTTTGCAGGATTCTCGACCCCGACAAGGATTTGTCGGATATTTGTCAGGGTAGGATTGCCGCGAACCTGGTACGTCGCACCTAGCGATCCGCCTGACACGGGGACTCTCTTGCTCAGCTTGGTGAGGCTATCCTCACCAAGCTGCTTGATTGCAGTAATCTCCGCGAAACTTATGTTGATATCATTTGCATCCCAGCCGGGCTGAATAGGAGCCCGATACTCATAGTAGTTGAGAGAGTCGGAACCGAATCGAAGGAAGACCGCCAGATCATAGTTTGTCGTGTCAACGTAGTGGATCCTCGTTCCGGGCCGCTCATCCCCGTGAACAAACATCCTCATCGTCCTGTAACTAAAGAGATCGAGCGGCCGGGTCGGGAAACGTTTGAGCGCCTGCCGCGTCTCGCCATCCTTGAGGCCGCTGACAATCAGGTCAAGCGACTGCTCGTTGAGGAGGATTATCTGATCCGGCTGAGAAGGATCTCGCTGCCGAGGAAGAGACGGAGGTGAATAATAGTCCGGGTTGTCTTCGACGTTGACGACACTGACGCGGAAGGTGCTGTCGTTCTTGACGAGCTCCTCCCATTGGTTCCCGACAAGGTTGAATTCCGCGATACGGATCAACACCTCATCCTGGGCCCCAGTGAGCCACAGACGCATGGCCTCAACCGTACCGAAGGAAGGATCACCAATTTTACGTTTGAACTCGTTGAGGGGGATGCGCACCTGGAACCATCCATTGTTCCCGCCGCTCACGAATTGGCGAAAATCTTCACTCATCGTATCGAGGGGCACTTCGTATTCAAAGTAGCTGTTTGTCCGATCCAGCACGTTGTTCCGATTGAGGTCCTCAGTGTCAGGGAATCGACCTACATCGCTTTGAGCGTTTCCTTCGGTGGCATTGATGCCGTCATAATCCTCGGGCATGAGCGATCCAGCGACCGGTCGCACCCAGTTATCCCCCGATGGATCATTGGAAAACTCCGGGTACTTTCTGACAAAATCGGCAAACTGTGTGCGTTCCTGGTCATCGGTCAACATGTCGAGACCGACATCTTCGCCCGGACGCAGGATCCCATTCTTGATCTGCTGGCCATCAACGCCATCTTCTGTGTTCATCAAGCCATTCGGGATGACGTCTTCACTGATCAATCCAAGATCGATGTTCAGCTTCACCGTCGGCTGCACTTTGTTGAGGTGCACCCAGAGCTCGATGAAGCTGATGTTCTCATCCAGCAGATTCGTTGCTGTTGATCCGATCAATCGTTGTATCCCGGACCATGCCTTCTGTCTGTTCGCATAGAGCTTGCTTTCCAGGTTCATGGAGTAGTTGTACGGCGCCCGCTTGTCTGGCCTGAACCACAGGTTCAGCACCGTTACCTGGTCCTGACCAGCCCGCACGCTCCTGTTGGGCCAGATCTGCGTCATCGACACATCACTCGGGAGTACATTGTACCACACGAGCTTGGCTTTGTACTCCATTTTCTCATCGTTCTTGAGCTTCGTGAGGTCATCCAGTGCGGGGATAATGTCGGGGACGCTTGCATCTCTCCACGCCCCGTAGTTGGTGCCAAGGGGAATCGTTTTCCGGGCACCTTCAAAGTCGTCGATGTAGGCCACGGAAGCGCTGTGATCGATGGAAATCGGACTCGTCCGCGTGTTCGGGTTGGGCGACATGTATGCAGCCTCGCCCTTGAACGAGATGTTGGAGGTCGCGTTCGTCTGGACGCCAGGCAGCCAGTTGACCGCTCGCGTTAGGAAATCGAGGTCCACGGTCGTGCCGCCGTCGAAACCGAGTATCGTGTTACTGATAGGCTCTTCACCCAGCCGTACCTTGTCGCTGAGCGACTGTTGACTGAGGTTCATGACCGTGAAGCCGAGCGCGGTCGTCTTACCAAAGTTAAATTCCCCACGGGCGCCCAGCAGAGACTTCGACGCAAGTTGCATGAGATCGTTGGCCTCGTACTGAATCGAAAGATTGGCGCCGGGGACCAGCAACGCCTGATTCCTGATCGTCACTTGTCCCGAAATGTAGTCGACCGTATAGTCAACGTTGGGCGTGGCCGGATTTCCGTTGACGATGACCTTAACACTTCCTTCCACGATATTGAAGCCAATCTGGTATGTCGATGCGACGGAAGACGTGATATTGCCGCGAATAAGGAATTTGTTGTGCGAACTATTCGAGGCACCGTTGAACGTCGTGTCATAGACTTCACTGAAGACGAACGAATCCGCTTCGGCGATCGCACGCCCTTTCGATAAAAAGTATCGACGTATCCCCTCACGGAATGGTTCCGTCCGTGGGAAGATCAGCTCACCTCGAACTTCATCGATCGTTAAGGCCGGGGCGTAGTCGAACTTCCCATCTGGAGGAGAGCCGGGCTGTTCACCGTATCGATCGAGCCCTACGACCTCGATAAGATTGAATGCCCCGAGAATGTTGTCCTGCGGTTCCTTGCCGGAGACCTCATACAGAATCTCGAGATCGAATCCATCTTTCTTGATGTTGCGCCCACCGAGCGGATAGATGTTCTTCAGCATCATGCGCCATGCTGTCTTGTATTGCGGGCCGAGCTTCTGCGGGCGCACCAGCTTCATGACAAGCTTCAGCGTCTTGGAGGTATCCCGTGAACCGAAATTTCCGACGTTCATAGTGAGCTTTGGATTGATGGTGTCGGGAATCGTGTAGGCCACCGCAATGGCTTGCTCAGGCTGCAGAGACCGTGTCAGCGAGATATAACCCTCGTAGTCATGGTAGATGTAGTCGGCGTTGGGATCCAGCCGTATGAACCGGCCAACCTCGACTTCGCCCGGCACCATGTCGTAATCTCCAGCGCGGGCCGCAGGATTCTTCTCGGCGGCCAAGACCCTGTTCTGGTCCATGAACGCAACGACGTCTCTCTCGTTCGGATCCTCGTTCCCGATCCGAGTGACCCAAACCTCCATATCGAGGATGTGTTTCGCCTCATTGACCTTCCGGGGTATATAGAGGAACGATGAATCAAACCACGCGATGTAGCTGGTATCGATGAAGTAGTGATCGAGCGAGTAGTCTGTTGCCCGCTTTTCGAACGGCGTCGGCTTTCCTCCACCGGAGACAGACAGCTGCTTGATTTGCCCCTTCTTTTGTGATGCGACGGCCGTGAGCTTGAGCGGTCCGAACTGGAGGCCGGCTTTGATGCCGAACAGCGCCGAACTGCTGGCGATGAACGACGAATTCGTGGTCAGTGACACGTTGCCGGCTTCAACACTCTGCACAATATCATCAGCATATCCCGTATAACGCACTTTGAGTTGGTTCTGGTACTCAAATTGTCGCTGGGTGTTCCAGTCCGCATCGATCTTGAGTTTGTCCCCAATTTCTCCTTTGACGTTGACCTGCACTTCCTGATTGAAATCGGGTTCGCTTCGACTCTGGCCCAGCGGATTGTTCACAAACAGGTCAGACTTCGTGTTGCGGAACGCGCCATGGATATCGACGGAACCATTGATATTGAGCCGTATGATATTTGGTCCAAAGATGCTGAACAGAGGGTTCTTCGGCACGGGTATTTCGATCTTGGTCACCGACCCGAACAGGTCACCCAGGCCCTTCTTTTTCTCCGACTCCAGCTGATAGGCGTGTGCGAGATCCTCCCAGTTCTTCCGGATCAATTGATTCAACCGGAGCCTGCGGTAGTCATCCAGCGAGTAGTCGAGGGGAATGCGTGTATCAGTGCCGGAGAAGACCCGGCGGACATGGTACAGAAAGCGTGTCGAGTCCAAGGATTGCTGGGTGCGAACGGTAAACGGTTCCGGCAGATAGATTGGATGCGATGGATGCTGCAGGATGTTGACAATGGGCGCATCACGGCGAACATGGCCGAAAGCCAACCGGGCGCTGGAATCACGCGGCATCGCCCTCAGAGAATCGAGGATGCGGGCGAGGGATGTGCCTGTGGACACTGTGTCCACAGAGGCGTGTTTTTTCTCCAGAGCACGCGCGGCGCGACAGGCCACCTGTTATGCGCCGTTTCGTCGTGTCCTGAAAGGCGCTCAGGTCGCTCGCAAGACCCAGGAATTCAGAAGAGCCAACGCCAGGAGAACCCAGGTTGTCTGCAAGGACACCCGGGCGCGATCGACCATGCGCTGGCTCAGCATAGGAATCGCTCCTAGGGAAAAGTACGGAAATGAGAAAGGCGAGAACGATGAAGAGTCCCGCAGAAACACCCATCAACTTCCGCATGGCTGGACCACGTGGCCCCGACGTCTCCGAACTCCGTAACTCGCTACCTTGTCTCACGCCGCTCTACGAGAAGTATCTGTGATCAGAACCGAGAACCAATTCTCGAGGAATCAATGCACTGGTATGGTAGCGAATTGTTCGATAACGCTCCGGATGTTGATGTGCTCTGCGACCGAAAGAACGTGTGGGAACATAGAAAAAAGGAACAACAATAGCAAGACTCTTTTGACACGCGGCACACACTCATTCGTGATCGTGAGAACGTTGAGAGTCCCCATCACGAATAGCTTCGCCGATGTGCTCAAGAATCAAGGCCGGTATGTATGGCTTCTGCACAAAGTCGAGAGCTCCCTCATTGACCATTTGTGTTCGCAACTCAGGATCGAAATAGCCGCTGGCAAGGATGCAACGGACATTTGGGTTCATGGCTTTCATTTGCCTGAACGCTTCCCATCCTCCAAGCTTCGGAAGTCCCATGTCTGACAGAACGATGCTGATCTTGCTATTGAAACGCCTGTACAGGTCAACAGCCTCCTGACCATCACGCGCAGTCAAGACGTGGTACCCATGTTCCTCCAGCAAGGTCTGGAGAAGATCGAGGAGCATTTCTTCATCCTCGACAAGAAGAACGGTCTGACCGGCACCGCGTCGAGGTTCAACTCTTGGCACCTGGAGCGCGGCTTCTTCCTCCACCGGACGCACAGGGAAATAGAGAGAGATTGTTGTGCCGCTTCCGGGCGAACTTTCAACATCGATGAACCCCTGATGACCATTGACAACACCGTAGACTACGGCGAGCCCCAGGCCAGTCCCCTTCCCCGGCGGTTTCGTGGTGAAGAACGGTTCGAAGATTCTCTCCCGTGTCGCCTCGTCCATCCCGACACCGGTATCGCGAACACGGACGAGCACATACCGATCCTCCCGTGCCCCTGGAAAACGCCCACGCAAAAAAGCACCCTCCACGCAACCAGTCTCGATGGTCAACGTTCCACTGACCTTCCCTTCTGGCTGCTCGGTCATTGCGTCACGTGCATTGATACAGAGATTCAGCATCGCCTGATGCAGTTGTCCCGGGTCAGCCAGAAGCGCCGGCAAATCGTCAGCAAGTCTGAGATCAAAGCGTATGCCCGGCGGGAACGTTTCCGCGATCAACCTCCAGAAGTCCTGCACCATTTCGTTGACGCGAACAACCTCAAACACACCGCTTGTTTTCCGCGCGAAGGTAAGCAGTTGCTGAACGAGCCCGGTGCCACGAGCAAGCGCCCTGCTGATGGATTCGACTGTGTGAGTGAACGTCTCTCGCCCGACCTCAGGCTGATCGAGCCTGGAGAGGTACCCGATCGCGATGGAAAGGATGTTGTTGAAGTCATGAGCAATTCCCCCTGCAAGGGTGCCGACGGTCTCCATCCGTTGCGCGTGCCGGAGCTGTTCTTCCAGCCGCCGTTGGTCGGTGACATCCCGAAGAATACCGCGATAGGCGACAACCTTGCCATCGGGATCTGGTACCGCTATCGTCGTCTCCAGAACGATCAGCTGGCGGCCATCTTTCGTTTTGGCGATGGTTTGATAGTCTTTGAGATATCCCTCAGCAGCAAGAAGTTGATTGGCCTTCGCCCGATCTTCTGCGTTGACGTAGATATCCTTTGCAATATCGATGTCGAGCATCTCCTCTTTGCTGGAATAGCCAAAGAGCTCAACCCCTGCCTGATTGATGTCGAGGAACCGTCCATCCGGCGTGCTGATGAAAACCACATCCTTTGATTCTTCGAACAGGGTACGGTATTTCTCCTCCGATGCGCGGAGCTGTTCTTCGGCGCGTATCCGTTGCGTCGCATCGCGAAAGCTCCAGACTCTTCCGACGGTTTTTCCCCCGATCTTCTGGGGCTTCGAGAACCGTTCAACAACCCTGCCATCCTTGAAGCGGAGAATGTCGAAACTCTCTGCCTCCGGCTGATGGAGGGTACCCTTGACGGTGTACTCAAAGCTGTCGCGGTTCTCGAGTTGGTCAAGCATGAAGGCAACGATCTTTCTCTCCTCACGCTCAACGATCATCGACTGGGGGATATTCCACATTTCGAGGAATTTTTGATTGTAGTTCAACATCCTTCCCCGCATGTCTACCACGAGGATGGCGTCCGTGGTCGATTCGAGCGTCGCACGCAGTACGGAGAGCGACTGTTCGAGCTCTTCTTCACCACGCTTTCGGGCCGTGATGTCCTCCACGATCCGGAGGCCGTAGAGAGCCGTCCCGTCCGCTTCTCGAACAACCGACGTCGTCATCAAACCCCAGATGATGTCTTTTCTGCTCGTAAGAAACCTCTTTTCCGTACGATAGCTGGCAATCTCACCATTCAAGAGGAGCTGCAAACGCTCGACATCCTTGCCAAGGTCGTCGGGATGTGTAATGCCATCGATTGTGAGTCTCCTCAATTCGGATTCCGAATACCCCACCATCGCACAAAAGGCAGTATTCACTTTGATGATATCCCCTTCCAGCGACACCAACATCATGCCCGACCGGACCTTCCTCGAACACTTTGCGGAACTGTTCAACACTGGTGCGCAGCGTCTGTTCAACCCTCACGCGTTCCGTCTCATCAACGACGAAGCCCTGGATCTGTACCAACTCTCCCTGCTCGCTGAATTCACCGTTGATGTTTGCCACCACAAACACGGGACTGTTATCCTTTCGTCTCATCACCATCTGATAGTTGCTCAGGCGGCGGTGTTCCCGTAACAGGTCGATGAAATTCTCAAAGACGCGTGGACTTTCGTACAGTCGCCCGGCGTCCGAATTCATCACTTCAAACACTGACGTGTAGCCGAATATTCGGGCAAAGGACGGATTACAGGCAAGGATGCGCCCTTCGGGATTGGAGATGAAGTTACCCGACAAGTCCTCTTCGAAGAACTGTCGGTAACGCTTCTCGCTGTCGGCGAGGGCCTCGCCGATGATGCGCTGCTCATCTTCAATCTGCTGACGTTCCGTGATATCAATGACAACGCGATTGACGCGGTAGAACCCAAACAACAGCAACACCAGGCCGACGATCTGACCGATGTAACCCGCCACAAGGGTCACGAGCGTCGATGAACCGTCCGTTCCTGTATCAAAAAGAAATCCCGCCCCAAAGAACGACCGGAGGATCAAATCCGTCATGAACAGTGCAAAGCCTGTCCCGATGAGGACCAACGCAGGCAGCAAAATCCCCTTCAAACGCCTGGCGACATAGAAAAAGCCGATGACCGAGAGCATCAAGAGGATGATGCGCGCTATGCCGAGATAGTCCATCATCGAACTTCGGTCAGATGATCACGATGGAGAGATTTGAGGATCATGCACGTTGTAGGTGCTCGTTCATCCTGAAGAGAGATTCCTCATGGGGAAAGGCGTTCGATTCCCCAGACGCCTCCCTCGAGTGTGTACCTGATACGATCGTGAAGCCGATTCTCCCGCCCCTGCCAGAACTCGTATGTGTGCGGCTGCAGTCGAAATCCTCCCCAGAACGGTGGCAGAGGGATCTCCTTGTTTGCGTACAGCGACCTCAAATCGGCGACTTTCTGCTCCAGCACATTCCGGCTCGGGATGACCGAACTCTGCTTCGAGGCCCATGCGCCGAGCTGGCTTTCGAGCGGTCTGATCTTGAAGTAGTCTTCCGACTCATGCCTAGAGGTTTTCTCGATCGTCCCCTCGATGCGCACCTGGCGTTCAAGCTCCGCCCAGAAGAACAGCAACGCGGCGTTTGGGTTTTGCATCAACTCCGAGGATTTTCTCCCCTCATAGTTGGTGAAGAAGACAAAACCATGATTGTCGTATTCCTTCAGCAGGACGACTCGTGCGGACGGCCTGCCATCCGGAGTCGCCGATGCCAGGACCATTGCATTGGGCTCAAGCAGCTGCGCGTTGATGGCTTCTTGAAACCATTGAGTGAACTGAACCAATGGATTCAGGTCAACGTCTGACTCGTCAAGAGCGTGGCGTGCGTATTCTTTGCGCAGTTGTGCGAGGTCATCCATACTCATAGAGCGACGGACATCCTCTCCCTTCAGGCAAGTGAGCCGACAACATCGTCTTTGTCGGTAAAGATACGCAAAGCCCAGACGCAAATCAACAAACCATCGCAGCTGTCACGCCGAAGTCAAGGCTGCTGGCGCTTCGTGTGGACTCTCAGAGGCAATGAAGCATCACTTGTAATCAGAGGGCATTCTCATTATATTCTTAATGTCATGTTGATCCTGTCGCGCCATATCCTGCAGCGGCACCTCACCCCCTTTCTTTTTTCCGTGTTCGGTACTGGTGTTCATATTTCTGCTCCAGTTCATTATGCAGAAGATGGATCAGCTTGCGGGCAAAGGGCTCAGTGCCGGCGTCATCGCCGAACTGATTGCCATGAACCTCGCCTGGATGCTGGTCCTCGCGGTTCCCATGGCGGTACTCGTCGCAACGCTTATGGCCTTCGGCAATCTCTCGTCGGGAAATGAGATCACGGCCATGCGAGCGAGCGGAGTCAGCCTGTATCGGATGGTAGCCCCCGTGCTCCTCGCCTCCGCTATTCTCTGTTACCTGTTGATCCTCTTCAACAACCATGTACTCCCCGACGCCAATCATCGGGCAAAGATCCTCCTCACGGATATTTACCGCAAGAAGCCGACGTTCTCGATCGTTCCCGGCCTCTTCTCGGATCCGAAGGAGATCCAGGGATACAGCATCCTCGTTCGCAAGACATTCGAGCACAACAATGATCTTGAAGGCGTGACGATTTTCGACTACACCAACAGCGCTGTCACTACGACCGTCACGGCAAATCGCGGGACAGTCTGGTTTTCCACCGATTATCAGAAACTCATCATGGACCTTTACGACGGGGAGATCCACGAACTCAGCACGGAGGATTATGGCCGGTATCGAAAAATCCGATTCGAGAAACACCGCATCGCTATGAACGCTGAAGGTTTTGATTTTCAGCGTTCACAGGAGAACGCATTTTCCCGAGGGGACCGCGAACTCAGCGCCCAGGTCATGACAGTGTTCGTCGACAGCCTTCGCCGGCTCCAAGACTCATCGCAGGCTCGCCTTACAGCCTTGCTGCAGGAAGACCTTCGCTCTCTCCTCGCACCATCGAAGACGCCCAACACTTCCCCTCAACATGTCCCTGAACCGAAAATTGCCACTGAGGCACGTCTGGCTTCGCTTTCGAGCTCGCTTGAGACCGAGCAATCACGCCTGTCGTACTATGCCCGGCGCATACATGAATATTCCGTCGAGATCCACAAGAAATACGCCATTCCGTTCGCATGCGTTGTGTTCGTGCTCATCGGAGCTCCGCTGGGCATCATGGCGCGACGAGGAACATTCGGCGTGGCAGCAAGCCTGAGTTTGGGGTTCTTCCTTCTGTACTGGGCTTGTCTCATCGGAGGGGAAAAGCTCGCTGATCGCGGATACATCGATCCCTGGGTCGGGATGTGGGCCGCCAACATCATCATCGGTCTGATGGGACTCTACTTGACCTTCCGGACCGCCCGTGAAAGCCTAACGATCGATTGGTCGTACCTCCGGAGATTCGTGCCGAAGACATGGCGGACGGAAGAAGAATCTGCATGAGTATTCTGGATCGCTATATCGTCCGGCAGTTTCTCATAACCTTCTTCTTCGGGCTTCTCACGTTCCTGCTCATCTTCGTCGTGATCGACATGATGGAAAAGCTTGACGACTTCATCGATGCGAGCGCTCCGCTTCAAACCGTTGTTCAGGACCTACCTAGCCTTCATGCCAGAGATCATCAAACTGATGACGCCCGTGGCGATGCTCCTGGGAGTGCTGTTTGTCGTCGGCCGCTTGTCGAACCAAAATGAACTGGCCGCCATGAAAGCCAGCGGCCTCAGCTTGTATCGTCTCCTCCTTCCATTTGTCCTCGTTGCTCTCATTGTGAGCCTTCTGTCGATCTACTTCAACGGCTGGATTGTGCCGTACGCAAACGGAAAGAAAGCAGCCATTGAACGCGCCCATGTTCATCCTTCACAGGGGAATCGAAGCACGCTTCCCCTCTTTTTCCAGGATGGCCGGACGCGACTCGTTTCCATCAACTACTATGATAACACAAACCAGAGCGGCGCTCGCGTCAGCGTCGAGGAGTTTTCAGACTCGGACCTCACCGTTCTCCGCCGACGTTATGATGCCCGGCAGATGGAATGGGGACGTACTGCAACTTCAGTGGGGGATTCTCTCCGCGAGGGGTGGATACTGAGGACTGGAACGATCCGTGAATTCGAGGGGGAAAGCCAACGACTGTCAACGTTTGAGCGGCTGCCGCTCGGGACGCTCAGCATCACTCCGGTTGATATCGAGAAGAAACAGCGGAAACCTGACGAGATGAATTATCCCGAACTCCGACAGTTTATTCAGCATCAACAGCGAGCGGGGCAGGATGTCTCGCGCTGGATGGTGGACCTGCACAGCAAGATCGCCTTTCCGTTTGCCAGCGTGATCGTGGTGCTCTTCGGTGTGCCGTTTGCTTCAATCAAACGAAGGGGCGGGGTTGCAATCGACTTCGGTGTCTGCGTCGCAGTGACGTTTACCTACCTCGGCTTCATGAAAACGAGCCAGGTGTTCGGCTACAACGGAGATCTTAGTCCGCTGTTCACCGCCTGGCTCGCCAATCTCATCTTCTTAGTGCTGGCCGTCTTCAATCTGTTCAGAGTCCAGAAGTAGCAAAACCGACCATGGCACCTATGTTCCCGGAGCGGTTTTCAACATCGCCGAGCCCCTTCTCGCGGCGTTTCAGGCCAGAATAGCAATGACCTTCTCCTGGATCGGCTGGCCAGGGACGACAACCTCTTTGTCCTTTGAAATGTAAACATCGATCTCGCTTCGCACACCGAATTTCCCCGGCAGGTAGATCCCTGGCTCGATCGAGAATGATGTCCGTGGAATGATCTTTCGTTCGTCGCGCGTCTCCAGATTGTCGATGTTAGCTCCATTGCCATGGATTTCCTCGCCGATGGAATGGCCGGTGCGGTGCACGAAATACTGATCGTATCCCTTCTCTTTGAAGTAGTTCCGCGCGGCGTCATCAATCTGGTAACCACAGATTTCTCTTCCGACCTTGAATGATTCCTGCACGAACCGAAGGGCAGCGTCGCGACCTTCCTTCACGATCTCAAAGATCGTCGTGTACTCCTCGGGAAGCGTCTCACCGATATATCCCGTCCACGTGATGTCTCCATAGACCGAGCGAGGCTTGTCCTTCTTTGCCCACAGGTCCAGCAGCACAAAATCGCCCTTGTTCAACGGACTGTGGATCTCCTTGGTAGGTTCATAATGTGGATTCGCGCTGTTTGCATTCACCGAGCAGTTGGGGTCACTCTCCGTCATGAGCCCCCGCTTTTTGAATTCCGAGAGCATGAATTGCTGAACGTCGTATTCCGTTATCGGCGTCTTTGACGTGATGCGCTGCTTGATGAACCCGAACGTCGAGATCGACAATCTGGCGCAAGTGCCTGCCGGTCTCCATGTTGTCGCTTGCCTGTTCATCGTCCCAGCAGGCTTCGAACCGGGCGACGAGATTCGCCGACGAGACAACTTCCAGGCCGAGACTCCGCACGAGCTCAACGGTTCCAGCGTCGACGTTCGAAACGTAAGGGATGTTGTTCATCGGCGAGTACTCCATGGCAACCTTCTTTGCATCGCCGACGATCTTCTTCACTCCCTCCCGCAGCGATTGCCAGCTCACATAGAGCGTTTTCTCTCCCGGCAAGCTGTCGAGGTTCCACTGCTCGATGTTGTGCACAAGTTTCTGAGCAGCTCCCTGCGACGGTATGAAGTAATAGTAACGCCGCGTCTGCATGATGTGTGCCGGCAAACTCAGGATCCGCGTCGCAAAAACATTGGAGCCGCGGAAATTGTAGAACAGCCAGCCATCAATATGCTCCTCTCGAAGTGCTTCCTGAATCATCCGAACGGTATCCGGTCCTAATGTCCCCATCGAATCCTCTCCTTACGTGCTACGTACGGGTCCAGTGTCTGTGTTCAGGTTTGCTCACAATAAAAGAAAAAAGCCCGCAGCTTACAAGTGCGGGCTTCTCTGTGCAATAATGCGCTCTGCTATTTCCCACCGGTTCCAATTCTCGTTTGACCGGTTCGTTGGGAGCCACCGTCTTTTCCGTCATCCGCCGGCGGCGGCGATACTTCGTCTCGACGACAAGTTGCGGCTCGGGCTGCTCTTCCTCGACGTCCGGATATGTATAGATCTCATACTTATAGTTACGCAGGATGATATCTTTGCCGTTCCGCCCAAGCACATATTGCGGAAGCAGGGGGATTTTCCCTCCGCCGCCCGGCGCATCGATGACGTAATACGGGACTGCAAGGCCGGATGTGTGTCCGCGCAGTTTGTCCATGATTTCCAGTCCCTTGCGGACCGGCGTCCTGAAATGGTTCGTCCCCTTCGTCAGATCCGCCTGATAAATGTAGTAGGGGCGTACGCGCATCTTCAGGAGCTTGCGGTGCAGCTCCAGCATCACATCGGCATCGTCGTTCACACCCTTCATCAGCACCGCCTGGTTGCCGACGGGGCAGCCTGCATCGGCGAGCATGGCACACGCCTTCTCCGCCTCAGGCGTGCACTCCCAGGGATGATTGAAATGCGTGTTGACGTAAATCGGGTGATATTTCCTCAGCATCTTGCACAGTTTTGGCGTGATGCGCTGGGGCAAGACGCACGGCATCTTGGTGCCCAGTCGAATAATCTCCACGTGAGGAATCGCGCGTAAGCCGGCCAACACGCGCTCGAGCATGTAGTCAGTCACCATCAGCGGATCCCCGCCGGAAAGCACGATGTCCCGGACCTGCGGGTGCGCCGCGATATAATCGATGCCTTGTTGAATCCACTTCGAGTTGATCTTCGTCGAATCGCTCACTTTACGCTTCCGCGTGCAGAACCGGCAGTACATCGAGCACTGACTGGTCATCAGAAAGAGGACACGGTCGGGATAACGATGCGTGATACTCGGGACCGGACTGTCAGCATCCTCATTCAGAGGATCTTCGGGCGCGTTGCGATCTTCCAGCTCCACTGCATCAGGGATGCACTGAAGCCAAATGGGGTCACCAGGATAGCGGATCAAGCTGAGGTAGTACGGATTGACGCGAATGTGAAAGAGCTTGTTCAGTCGGTCGGCAAGCTCTTTCTCAAATCCAAAACGTTCGACAAGATCCTTACCGCTGTCCACACTCTGTCGCAACATCTCTTGCCAGAGTTCCATACAGGTTATTGAGCCTCCTTAGAGGTACTTGATGTACACCACGAGACCATCGCCCGGTGCATAATAATCCCTGATGCGCGATGCCTCGGTGTAGTGGTTATGCTCATAGAACAATCGAGTCTTTTCGTACTTTGCCATCGACGATGTTTCTGCAACGATCAGCTTGCCGCCGCACTGCCGGATAAACTCTTCGCAGTGTCGTAGCAATTCTTTTCCGATTCCCCTGCCGTGCGTACCGCGGATCCACGGCAATCCAATACAGGTCATACGTCGCTTCCGTCATGGGTGTCTGACCGATGCAATAGTACCCCCGCACGGTGTCGCTCTCGTCAACGTATGTGTAGATGGCGTAGTCCTTCTGATCCTTCTGTCCGGCAGCAACTTCCATCAGTTCGTGCGCAACAGCAATTTCTTCGTCACGGAATACGTTCGTCGCCTTCACAATTTCAATCAGCGGTTCAAGATCTCCTTTATGAAATGGACGAATTGGCATAGTGCACTACGGTGTACGCTCGAGCGCGTACTCCACGATCTTGTTGATGATCTCATCGAACGACAGTCCGTATGCTCTCGCTGAGCGAGCAAAGCCTGCGTCGTCACTGATGTCCGGATTCGGATTGACCTCGATGACATACAGATTGTTGTTCTTGTCGAGTCGCATATCGACCCGCGCATAGTCGCGACATCCCATGATGCGATAAGCCTTCAGCGCGATCTCCTTCGCCTGACGCTCGACCTCCACCGGGATTTGAGCGGGACACACGCCTACTGTTCCCTTGTATTCGTCCGTCCCCTCCAGCCATTTTGCATTGTAGGTCACGATATGCGGATAATCGTCAGGCAGACCGGAGAAATCAATCTCGGAAATCGGCAGAATGATGGGCCGCCGGTTGCCTATCATGGCAACGTTGAGCTCTCGACCCTCGATATACTCGTCGACGAGGGCCGGTTGATCAAAGTTCTGGAAGATGAAGCGGACACGTTTGCGCAGCGCTCCAATATTGTCCACGATGGACTCGTTGTCGATCCCGACGCTGGCGTCCTCCAGGGACGGTTTGACAATCGCCGGGAATCGAAGGTCGAACTCCTCCTCATTGACCTCGTTCGCATTCTTGTAGAGGGCAAAACGAGGGACACGAATCTTGTAGAAACTCAGGATTTGCTTTGTACGGACCTTGTTCTGGCACATTCCCAGCGTAAACGCGCTTGCACCCGTGTAGGGGACTCCCAACAATTCATACAGACCGGCGACAAACATCTCGTGCGTGGATTTATCTCCAACGGACTCGCACAGATTGAAAATCAGATCCGGCTCCTTCTCTTCGATGTACTGGATCAGGCGCTTGATGTCGCTGTTCATATTGAAAAGCGACGTCTTGTATCCGTTCTTCTGAAGGGCCTCCTGAACATGCTCGCGCTCTTCCAGCACACCGACTTCGGAAAGATCGATCGCAGACGGCAGTGTCTCAGATATCACCTGTGCACGCGTCGCAGCCGCCTCGATCTTCCCCATCTCAGAGATGAACTTCCTCCCCAATGAGGTCTGAACCGTCGGCTCGTTGAACACCACAGCAACATGGATCTTCTTGCGCATACATTTCCCTTGCTAGTTTGCCCCGCTACAGGCTCGATGATTGGCGGCGTATGGACTAAGCGAGTCCATAGCGAAGGATTGCTGCATCCAACACAGCGTTAAGCATTGAGTTGTAAGATATCCCTGCTGCTCGCGCCGCCATCGGGAAGCTTGAATGGTCATCTGGGTTCGGCAGAATTCCCGGAAGAGGATTCAGCTCCATAATATTGGGGTTTCCGTTCTCATCAAGACGAAGGTCAATCCGACACCAATCGCGACATCTCAGGACGCGAAATACTCTTATGCAAGTCTCCTTGATGCGATGTTCGAGGTCAAGTTCAATTTTCGCTGGGCAATCATAGAAATCCATCGGATGATCGCTCTGATCCCATATCCATTTTGCCTCATATGAATAGAGGCGATTGACGCCCTCTGGAAGGCGATCGAGACAGATTTCCACTATTGGGAACATCCGCAGGGATGGCCCATTTCCCAACAGGGCAACGGTAAACTCCCGCCCGGGTAGGAACTTTTCTACCAGCGCCGGTTCATTGTAGTCGTTGACCACGCGCTGGACTTGTTCAGCAAGTTCATCGTAGCGAACGTACAATCGATGAATTCAAAATCCCTTTGCTGGATCCTTCGTGAAGAGGTTTTACGATCGATGGAAACTCTACCGTGCGATGATCCAACTCATCGAGTGAAAAGATGACGTGAAATGCCGGCAGTCGGGATACGATAGAAGGAGAGAATTTCTTTTGCGCGTGCCTTGTCGAGACAGATACCCAGCGTCACGGGATCGGATCCAGTGTACGGGATGCCGAGCATCTCCAGGATGGCGGGGATTTGCGCTTCTCGGGAGGGTCCTCTCAATCCTTCCGCGATATTGAAGACAATATCGGGTTGAACCTCGAGTAGTCGTTGGGGAGCATCCTCAGTCGCTTCGATCATCGTCACGCTGTGTCGCTCCGCCAGAGCCGCCTTCACGGCGAGAATGGTTGCTTCACTATCCCATTCTGCGTATGTGTCGGGTCTCGTCTCTTGAAGTTTCGTTCGTGTTGCGACGTGCTACTCCACCTCTCTCCATTCCCTTCGCTCCGAGGATGATTCGAAACTTCATCCGCGTTTTCCTTCTTCATGTTATAGACGAGCGCGACATTCAATCGCGGTAACAAGCAGGTTGATCAACCTTTCAATTGTTGAGAGGACGACCTATCAATGAACAAGTGTCGTTGATACAAATATAATCATTTAAACGTCGTTGTCAAGTCTGAGAGAGCTTTTTCGCGACTCATGACGCGCGATCATGACTTGACACGATTCGCGATCGGATGGTCGTCGCGCGGTTGACCGGTCAACGGAGAGGAGGTACGATGTACGTCCGGAAGGTCGATCAAGGTCACCGAAGAGATCGTCCGTGGATCGTCAACCGAAAGGGAAGCGGAACGAGAGAATGGCGACTGGAAGTGGGTTTATCCGACGCTACCGAGCTCAAAAGCATCTTGATAACGCTCTTCAAAGTGCTTCCGGAGGGGTTGATGGGAGGCCGAACGCAGCTGCGGATCGCCGCTCGACCGAGCGAAAAAGCTTCCTTTCGGGCGAGGGCGATGAGCTCGCCGTCCTCCATGAGGTTAGCGATCTTGAACTCAGGGATTCCGCTCTGGCGGATGCCGAAGAATTCACCCGGCCCGCGGAGTTTCAGGTCCACTTCGGCGATCTTGAAGCCGTCGGTGGTCTCCACCATCGTCTCGAGACGGGTCCGGGCGTTCAGTTTCTCCTTCTTGAGCTCACCGGAATCGAGCCCTCTCCGGTGTGCGTCAAACCAGCCGTAGTTGGCGATCAGGATACAGTAGGACTGATCGGCGCCACGCCCGACCCTCCCACGCAATTGATGGAGCTGGGACAGACCGAACCGCTCGGCATTTTCAATGATCATGATCGTTGCATTGGGGATATCGATTCCGACCTCGATCACTGTTGTCGAGACGAGAATCTGGATCTTGCGCTCCTTGAACTTCAGCATGATCTCATCCTTGTCATCGGGTTTCATTCGTCCGTGAAGAAGGCCCAGCGTGAACTCCGGAAAGACGGCACTCCGCAGACGCTCATACTCCGCCGTCGCTGCCTTCAAATCTATCTTTTCGGATTCTTCGATGAGAGGGAATACAATATAGGCCTGCCGGCCGCGCAGGATTTCCTCCCGGACAAACTGATAGACCTTCTCCTTTTGATCCTCCATACGGACGCCGGTCTTGATCGGCTTCCGGTGTGCCGGCATCTCATCGATCACAGAAACGTCAAGATCGCCGTACACCGTTAGGGCGAGGGTTCTTGGAATCGGGGTCGCGGTCATCACGAGAACGTCGGGGTTCAGTCCTTTTTCCCGTAGGGTTGCGCGCTGCAGAACGCCGAAGCGGTGCTGCTCATCGATCACGACAAAACCCAGTTGAGCGAATCGGACGTTTTCCTCAATCAGTGCGTGCGTTCCCACGACGATCTTCGCCCGGCCGCTGTTGATATCTTCGAGAACCTCTTCGCGCAGCTTTTTCTTCTGTCCTCCGATCAACAGTCGCACGTTGGCCGGCACGTCCTTCAGATACCCTCCCAGCGTGCGGAAATGCTGTTCTGCCAGTATCTCCGTCGGCGCCATGAACGCCACCTGGTACCCATTGTCGGCCGCCATCAGCATGGCGAGCAGAGCAACGATGGTTTTGCCGCTTCCGACATCACCCTGCAGCAACCGGTTCATCGGTCTCGAGGATCGCATATCCGCTACAATTTCGTTCAGCACGCGACGCTGCGCCTTCGTCAGGTCGAAGGGGAGCAAAGCAGCAAGCTTCCGCGCAGAAGAACTCTCAACGACATAGGACGATCCCTTCTGTTCCTGCGCGACCCGACGCTTCCGAAAAGCCAGCATGAGCTGCAGGAGAAACAGCTCGTCAAATTTCAATCGCCTCCGCGCGGCAGCGAGATCTTCGTACCCGGCTGGAAAGTGAATCTGCTCGAGCGCCGATCGACAGGCAACAAGCCCGGCTCGGGATCGGATGTCAGCAGGAAGGATCTCGTCGACTCCATGAAGATGACTCTTGAGGGCATTCCGGATGATCCGCCGGAACCCGCGGCTGTCGAGTCCCACCTTGTTGAGATCAGCGCTTGACGAATACTTGGGGATGATGGCACCCGTGTTGAAGAGCTTCCCCCAATCCGGCTCGTCCTCCTCTTCAGCTCCCTTCAGACGGTCGAATTCAGGATGCGTAAACTGGATGCGTCCGAGTTTGTCGAAGTCAGGATAGGCCGAGACGGCGAGCAGCTCGCCCGGCTCGAATGCATCTTTGTACCATTGAACGCCTTCGAACCACACGCATGGCAGGTGCCCGGTCTCGTCCTTCACTGTCAGGAAGAACACCAAGCGGTTGGTGCGACGCGAACGGCGGAGCTCCTGGCGGAACACTTCACCGATGACTGTGACCGGCCTGTCTGCGTCGACGTACTTCCCGAGGTCACGGATGTTGACAATGTGGCTTCGATCGAGGTAGTCGAAGGGAAAATAGTGCAACAGGTCCGGGACAGAATGAAGCCCCACAATCTCCAACGCGGCGGCTCGCTTCGGTCCGATGCCCTTCACGTACTGCAGAGCCGAGCCACTTTGGCTGGATCTGGCAACGGGATGCAAAGTCGGTTTTTGGTTCACTCGTTCAGAAGAGTGCTGATGAATCCTGAGACCTTTGAGTTAGTGAAACGCAAAATGGGGTCTCGCTTTTCTACTGGCGCGAAATGACCAGGGGGGCACCTCCCGCAACACGAGGCAACCCGTGCCTTCTATAGCCGGATTCGCCAAAGGATTCGGCTTCCCTATTTCCATTCCGCTGGTTTCTGCAAAATAAACCCATCTGCCTTCTGCACCTTGTCTGGGAAAATGCTCTTAGCAAGGTTCGCGCGACCGATTTGGAGAAACCCATGAGCTAGACGCTGCAATTGTACTGAGTGCCTTTGTGGAGGAAAGGCAACAACAACACGTTTCTCTGGAAACAGGTTCTTGATCGCCAGTACCGGCGCTGTGAGGTCACTATCGGCAGAAATGAGAAGTGCCATATCAAACAGATCCTGGTATGCATCTGACATCATCTCGACTGCGATATTCACATCAGTCATTTTTTCGTTTGGCAACATCACCTTGTCCCCACATTTTCTACATCTCTGAGGATTTAGTTGATAGTGCCCATAGAAGATTCGGAGATCGTTTTGGGTTTCCAATGCTTCGATAAAGGTGGATTGTCTTCGTTCTTTGTCTGGCGGATAGGAAACACGACTGGTGAAGTACTTTGTGAAAACAAGGTCTTGATCTGGTTTAAGTAAATTCCGCGCCATTGTCTGCAGATTCAGCCAGTAGAACCTTTTCCAGCCGGCAGACTTCAGACCGAAATACAGATTGAATCCGTCAATATAGGCGATGACTCGTTCGTTCATGACTCGATGTGTTTGACTTTCTCTTGGCTGTGCAGTATATTGCTGGTGCAGTTTTACAGCACCAGCGTCAGTAGCGCTGGTCCGACGGCTTCAGGAGAAATCTTGGAGCCGTTTCTTTTTCTGCGACTACCGATCGATATCACTTACGCTGCGTCTTCTCTTAGCCGGTTTGAGATATCCTTCAGGGACGTCCAGCTCTCCATGAATTCAGGGATATACTCGGACGTTGTGATGAATGTCCAGATGTAAGCGACGATTGAGTAGATGGCTCCAGTGGTGAAATTGTCGAGGTCGATGGAGATAAAGAGCACCGCGACAAAAATAACCAGCAGTGCCACCCGCATGACGCCGAAATTGAGCGCACCCCAGTTCGCGATTCGTTGCTTCAGGGCAGTTGCTCTCGCATAGTACTCCTTCACTTCACCGACGCTTTGCGTCGCGAAGACATCGAACGTCCTCTCGTAATTGTCGTGATACTCCTTCTGCAATGTGCTGACTCTCCGGGTGTACACTCCTGTGACATGCACCAATGGCAGGACAATCGTCAGACACGCCGCGGAAATGCGCCAGTCGAAAGTCGCGAGCGCAATCACAGCCCCGCCGATAGAGATCACCTGATCCAGAATCTCGGGCATCCGGTACTGGAGGAAGGAAATGTATTGCTCAGAAAGCTGAGTCAGTGCGACGGTCTTCGAGACCGTGTACTGCTTCTTCTGACCACCGGAGGCGATGTTCATCGCAAGCTCCGCATAAATGCGAAGGTAAATGCGCTCATCGACGACGCGACGCACAACACCTGTCCCGGAATTAATGGCAAAGAGCAGGATCCAGAGAAACAAAGGGACGACGTCCAACGAGTGAAGTGTCGGGCCCTCGCTACTCGCGCGATCGATCAGCGCGTCAATGACCTTGCCAAACACCGCTGGCTCAATGATCCACGCGACGTGCTCGATGATGACCAGGGAAAGGGCAATGAGAATCCCCCTTCGAAACCTTGTGGCTAACTCAAAGAGGGTCATGGGTGCGAAGCTCGCATGGCGTGCATGTGGTCGACAGAGTGAACGGGCTCACTTTGAATAAACAATCTTACCCCCGACGACGGTCATGGCCACGCTGGCGGTTTCAATCTTCACAGGATCGATCGACAGAATGTCCTCCGCCAGAACTACAAAGTCAGCGAGCTTGCCGGGGGCGATGGATCCTTTCTCGTATTCCTCGAATACGGCATAGGCACAATTGATCGTGTACGCCTCGATCGCCTCCTGGACGGAGATCTTCTGCTCCGGGAACCAGCCGTCGGGATTTGCACCGTCGGTCGTTCGCCGCGTCACTGCCGCGTAGACGCCAAGGATTGGATTCAGCGGAGCGACCGTCCAGTCGCTTCCAAAGCACATCTTGACACCGTCGTCCAGAAATGTTCTGAAGGGATATGTCGTCTTGCATCGCTCGTGACCGATGCGTTTCTCCGCCCAGCGACCATCATCGATCGCGTGGTATGGTTGGACAGATGCAATAACACCGAGTTTAACGAATCGCTGAAAGTCTTTTGGCGCGATATGTTGAGCGTGCTCAATGCGGAACCTCCGATCCCACGGAGGATTCGTCTTGACAATTTTCTCAAAGAGGTCGAGAACGAGGCTGTTTGCGCTATCTCCGATGGCGTGAATCGAGAGTTGAAGACCCGCGCGATCCGCCGCCATCCCCCACTTCTCAAGTTGTCCGTCAAGAACCACGTCCATCGCCAGACCATGCGTGCCGGGATCCGAGGTGAACGGTTCAAAGAAGAGGGCGGTCGAGGAGCCAAGCGAACCGTCGGCAAATTCCTTCATCGATCCGACCCGCACCCAGTCGTCGCCAAAAGGAACCCGAATTCCCACAGCCGCCAGGTGCTGCCACTGGCTGAGCGGCAACCGGCAGTGGAAGCGCGACGTCAACTCCCCCCTGTCTCTGAGAATCTGATACACTCGAACATCGGCAGACGACGAGACATCCTGAATGCTCGTGACGCCGTTCTTGCGCGCCTCCGCAAGCGCGAGTTTTGCCGCACCGAGCATTTCCTCCTCGCTGGGATCCGGGACGTGCCTGTAGACGAGGCTCATGGCGGCATCTTTCAACACACCTGTCGGCTCTCCCGTCTTCTTGTCGCGGACAATTGTTCCGCCTGCCGGATCCGGCGTGTTCTTGTCAATGCCGGCGAGTTTCAGCACATACGAATTCGCGAGCGCCATGTGGCCGTCATAGCGGTTCACAAACACCGGCGTCGCGGGTGTAGAGGGGTCGATCAATTCTTTCGTGGGAAGATTCCCGCCTGGCCAGTTATCGTGATCCCAGTCGCCTCCGGTTATCCATCGCTTCGGGAATTCCTCGGCCCGCCGTTTGATCAGATCGGCAAATTCCTTTTCATTCTTCGCGTAGCGGAGATCAACACTCTGAAGCTGGAATCCACCGCTCATAAAGTGCGTATGATTGTCGATGAATCCAGGCAGCATTCGCTTGCCCTTGAGATCGATGACTTTCGTGTTTGGTCCTTCAAGTTTCCTGATCTCAACATTGGAACCAACCGCAAGAATACGGCCCCCCAGGACTGCCACAGCTTCGCCAGTTGGTTTGGACTTATCGACCGTCCATACCTTTCCATTGACAAAAAGAAGATCGGCGATTTGTGTTTGGCTCTTGGCAGATGCGAGCATGAAGAGGCAGGAGACAAGGAGGAACAGGCGCATGGGGTATCCTCAAAGGTTGAAAATAATGTCGTGAGGCCTCAGGTGTGGCCAAAAGATAGCCAAACACCGAGTGAAATTCAATGCTGACGGCAGCGGGAAAATGGGGGTTGACATTCCCCTGCCAACTCTCTAATTTGATGGGCGCCAAAAAGTACGATCATCCCTCCCAATCCACTGAACGAGAGGATCCTATGCGTTACACCACGCCAAAGTCGCTCTTCTCAATGCTTGTGCTCCTGCTGATCGTGACGACCATTTCGTTGCTGGGTCAGACTTCTAGTAATCGCAGCCCGGGAGCATCAAATGTTCGAACTGGTGCATCTCTACAAGACACCGCGGGGAAAATTGGATTCTCCGGTGTAGAGGATGTCCGCGAAGCGCGTCGACAGTCTGCAGTTCATTGTGGTGTACAATGCCGAGCTGCTTCGCAGGGACCTCGACCAGAAGGTCGTTTGGATTTACGTGATGCTCGGTGTGATGATCATCGCGAGCATGATGATGTACGGCGCACTCAACCAGGCCCAGCGGCAACGGAAGGAGCTCGAGGAAAAGGTCTTCAGCCAACTCTCCACCTCTGTGGCCGAGCTTGAAGCACAGATCAAGAGCATCGAAGCGGGCATGGCTCCGCCCAAACCAGAGGGGAAATCAAAGGCCGCGCGAAAGAAGAAGTGAAGCTGACCGATCACAATTCTATCCGCGACAGTATTCCTTCATACGCAAAGCCCCGCCAATAGCGGGGCTTTGTTGTTCGTGGCGCTCCTTGAGTGCGATACCGACGTGCTTCATTAATCGAGAGGCACCTGACCATACTCCTTCGCGGCCTTGACGAAGTCACGAAAGAGCGGATGAGGGTTGATCGCGCGGGACTTCAGTTCCGGATGAAACTGGCCGGCGACAAACCACTGGTGGTTCGCCAGCTCGATAATTTCAACAAGCGAATTGTCCGGTGAGACGCCGCTGAAGACCATTCCCCCCTCAGCCAGCTTCTTGCGGAATCTGTTGTTGACCTCGTACCGGTGGCGATGCCGTTCGGAGATGAGGTCCTTTCGATATGCTTTGAAGGCCTTTGTTCCCTTTGCGACGATGCAGGGGTACGCTCCCAGCCTCATCGTGCCCCCCATATTCTTAATCCCCTTTTGATCGAGCATCAGGTCGATGACGTTGTTTCTGGTCTTCTTGAATTCCGTGCTGTGCGCCCCCTTCAGGCCACACACGTTGCGGGCGAACTCGATCACTGCACACTGCAAGCCAAGACAGATTCCGAGGAACGGAATATTCTGCTCGCGAACGTACCGTATTGCCTCGATCTTCCCTTCGATGCCCCGCTCACCGAACCCTCCAGGCACCAGCAGGCCGGCCACATCTTTCAGGTAGCGCTCGGCGCCGGCGTGTTCGATGTCCTCCGCCTTGACCCATCGCACCTCAACCAACACATCGTTCTCCGCTCCGGCATGTGTGAACGCCTCCGTAATGCTCTTATACGCATCCAGGAGGTCAGTGTACTTGCCGCACACTGCGATCGTCACCTTTGCGTTCGGATGCTTGATACGATTGACAAACCTGTTCCAGCGGCGAAGGTCGGGGGCGCCGCACTTCAGGTTGAGCTTCTCAATCACAATGTGTGGTAACCGCTCGTGCTCGAAAACAAGCGGCACTTCGTAGATCGATTGCACGTCGAGGCCTTCGATGACCGCGTCCGCCTCGACGTTGCAGAACAGCGCAATCTTCTCCCTCAACTCGCGGCTGAGGTGCTTCTCGGACCGGCAAATCAAGATATCGGGCTGAAGTCCGATCTCCAGCAGGGTCTTGACGCTGTGCTGCGTCGGCTTCGTTTTCAATTCTCCAGCGGATCGAATGTAGGGCACCAACGTGACATGGATGTTCAACGCGTTGCGATGGCCGACGTTCAACGTGAACTGGCGAATCGCTTCGAGGAACGGAAGGCTTTCGATGTCTCCAACCGTCCCGCCAATTTCTGAAATAATGACGTCGTACTTTCCGGTGGCTGCGAGTCCGGCGATGCGCCGCTTGATCTCATCGGTGATGTGAGGGATCACCTGGACTGTCGCGCCGAGATAGTCGCCACGCCGTTCCTTGGCAATGACTTCATAGTAGATCTGACCCGTCGTCGCATTGTTCTGACGGGTGGTGTTCGTGTCGAGGAACCGCTCGTAGTGACCAAGGTCCAGGTCCGTCTCGGCACCGTCATCGGTGACGTATACCTCGCCGTGCTGGAACGGATTCATCGTCCCCGGATCGACGTTGATGTAGGGATCGAATTTTTGAATGGTGACCCTCAGGCCTCGCGCTTTTAACAGGAGCCCAAGGGACGAGGCAGCAATCCCCTTTCCGAGCGAGGAGACCACACCACCGGTGACGAATATGTATTTGACGTGATTTTTCGGCATGGCTTGGTTTGAAGTTTCAAGAATGAGACGATACCTCTTGTCGTTTCAAACGATCGATCACACGTTGAACGTCTTCGTGCGTGTCGATCGGGAGACTGTCATACTGGGTGACGCCGACCCTGATCGCGTGTCCGTTCTCCAGGATTCTGAGCTGCTCCAATCTCTCGGCCCGCTCGAGGCTCGATTCCGGCATCGTCGTGTACCTGTAACAAGAACTCCTTTCGGAATACGTAGATCCCGATATGCTTGTAGAAGGTGTGGCGATGGAGCCATTGAGATTGATCCTGCGTGTCCCGGACAAAGGGGATCACCGAACGGGAGAAGTACAATGCGGCGCCATGATCGTCAAACACTACCTTTACGATGCTCGGATTCAGCAGTTCATCCAATGATTCAATCTTCTTCGCCAGTGTCCCCACTTCCGCCGACGGATCATCGAGCACGACCCGCACGGCTTCGTCGATCATTTCCGGAGCGATGAGGGGCTCGTCGCCCTGCACGTTGACGAAGATCTCGCCGGCCACTTCCCCGGCCACCGCCGACACTCGGTCGCTGCCGCTCCTGATTTGCGGTGATGTCATGACGACGGTACCTCCAAACCCACGCACCACCTCGGCGATCCGCTCGTCATCTGTTGCGACAACGACCTGGGTGGGCAGCGTCGCCTTTTTCACCTGCTCGTAGACACGCTGCACCATCGGCTTGCCGAGGAGGTCGATGAGAGATTTCGCCGGCAGCCGCTGTGACGCATACCTCGCAGGTATGACTGCAATGACCCGCTCCGTCATGATCGATCACCGATGACTTTCGGAACCTTGAAAAACTTCTCCGTCTTCGCGGGGGCGTTCTTCAGCGCCTCTTGCTGGCCCAGGCCGGGCTTGACGACGTCCTCGCGAAAGACATTGCCGAGCTCAATGACGTGCGACAACGGCTCGACGTTGCTGGTGTCGAGTTTGTTCAGCTGCTCGACGTACGCGAGAATGGAGTTGAGCTGATGAGTGAACTTTTCCTTTTCCTCTTCGTTGAACTCAAGCTTGGCAAGCCTGGCGATGTGTTCAACATCCTTCAATGTGACAGACATGGGAGCCTTTGTCCTTGTTCAACATAATGCCTTGCGATGGCCTCTCGCACCTGATCCATCAAGCGCTGCTCTCCATCCCTTCCCTGTACACCGACGGTCGGGATGGGTTTCTCAAGCACAAGCTCGATATCGGCCGGATGCACATCGAACGATCCCTTCGGCAGGATCCTGAATGTATTGTTGATCGTCACCGGCACAATGGGAATGCCCGCCTTGACTGCGAGCGTGAACGCACCTCGTTTGAACGACTGAAGTTTGCCATCGCGCGTCCGGGTCCCCTCACCAAAAAGGATCACCGACGCACCCTGGCGCATGCGCTCGGCCGCCTCGTCCAGACTTTTCATGGCATCACGCGCCCTCCCTCGGTCGATGGAGATGTAATGGCCGTATTTCAGCGCCCAGCCCCAGATGGGGATCCTCGTCAATTCCTTCTTGAGAACGAACCGGATGTCGTCAGGGATGCCGACGACAACGGTGGGGATATCGAAGGCACTGGCATGATTTGAAATATAGATGTAGCGATTCCCTGGCTCAAGATGCTCCTCCCCTTTTGTACGGACTTTGATGCCGAACATCCACAGTATAAACTTCGACCAAAGCCGGCTCATCAGGTGAAACGTCCGACCGGTTCGATCGATGGGCGTCGAGACCAACGCGACAAGAGAGAGCGGAATTGCCACGAGCACGATCAGGAACGCTTTGAGGAGCGTCAGAATCATGCTGCCCCTCCGGGTTTCTCCGTAAGCTCGACAGCGTGGATGCGCTTCTCAATTGAGGGGTGGCTATGAAAGAGAAACTCAACGACCGGATGAGGAGCGACATCCGCGAGATTGATGGACGCCAGCTTCCGTAATGCGCGGACAAATGCCTCCCCGTTTCCAGTGAGTTGAACGGCAAACCGATCTGCTGCGCGCTCGTGAGCACGCGAAACGTAGTTGGTCAATGGACTTGTCACAAGAGAATAAATGCTGAGCCAGAGAGCCAGAAGAGGAAGAGCGGCCAGCTCATCGATGGCCCCAAACCCGAACCACGGTAGGCTCAACTCGTAGAGCACAGCCGTCAGGTACAAGCCAAGGAAACTGCTCACTGTGCCAAGCACCATCATAACAATGAGATGCCTGAGTTTGTAATGTCCGAGCTCGTGCGCGAAGATCGTTTCAATCTCCTCATCACGAAAATTCGCAACGAGCGTGTCCCCTAGAATAATCCGTTTTGATCTGCCGATGCCCGTGAATGCCGCGTTCGCTTTCTTCGTATTCTTGCTCATATCAAACACGAAGACCCCCTGCACGGACATGCCGACAGCCTGGCACAGGCGAAGGATCGTGGACCGCAACTCTCCTTCCGGCAGAGGCTTGAACTTGTAGAACAAGGGAAAGATCAGTATCGGCGCGAGCCGCGCAAGAACCACTGAAACGAGGAACAGGAGCGAGCCAACGGGCAACCACCAGAGTGAGCCAAAAGCCTTCAAGCTATAAAAGAAGGCCAGGATCAACGGAACGACGATCGGAATGCTGACAAAGAGCCCCTTCAGTCCCTCCCACATCCAAGCCCACAAGGTTTGATTGGATAGATGGTACTTGTGCTCCAGATAGAATCCCGAATAATACTGGAGCGGCAGCATCAGGATCATCTCGGCCAGACCGAGCGGCGCAGCAAAAGCAAGCAGGGCCGCGTAGTCGTTGAACACAAACTGCCGAACGAGATGATCGAGCATGCGTGTCGCGCCCGAGACGATGAGGACGATGCTCAAGACAAAGTACACCAGCGTGCCGACCAGACTCAGGGCGAGCTTGATCTTCGCATAGCGTTTGGCACTTGTTGTTGCCCAGTCAGAAGTCCCGGGGGACCCTTCCTGGGGTGACGTTGGCGCTGGGGGGTCTACGGCATTTCGTTGAACAGCATGTCGCTCGGTGAGGTTTACTGCCTGCTCCATGAAGCGGCCGACTCTGCGAGTGAACTCCCTCGTGGTTTGTTTAAAATACCAAAGGGATCACTGAAAAGCAAGAAGAGCGTTGGAGAGCTTTGACGGTCGTCACCAGAATGGTTGATCCGACGCAAGACAGCAAGGAGAGGAGGGATCCTCTCCCATCCTACTCGTACATCAGATACTTTGCCCGCTTGCTCATGAACGACTCCCGATCCTGCTCGATGGAGCGAAGGATCTCTCCGACCGATTTGCGACTCTGAATCGCTTTACGCAACTCATCGGAGCCAGACGCTTTGTCGAATGAACTGATCCGGTCCGGCCTCGCGCGCTCAAAGATGTCTCTCTCAGGAAAGAGTCTGTGCAGTGCATCAAGAATGGACACCTGCACAGCCGTCATGTTCAACTTCTCCCGGTCCCTGACATGAATCTGCACACCGAGGAATCGCGAGCCGGCGGCATCGAAGTAGAACGGACGGTATGAAAGGGGCCGAAACTCCACCCCACCAAGCCTTGCGAGATTGAGGTACTTCGCGAGCTTCTCACCATCCACCCACGAGGCCCCGACAAGCTCAAAAGGCAGCGTGTATCCCACACCCTGGTTTGCCGTTCCCAGCTCGCCGAGGAGACCGGTCATGACACAGAACATCGGCGTTGTCGCGTGTGGAATATGGGGCGAGGTCGGCACCCACACAAGGCCCGTCTCATCCCACCACATTGATCGTTTCCAGCCTTCCATCGGGACGACAATGAGGTTGCACTTCACCCCCCTCTCCAGCCAGCCTTCCAAATTGATCATCTCCGCCAGTTCGCCGGCGGTCATCCCATACACGTATGGAATTTGATACGCCCCGATGAACGACTTGAACTGGGGGTCCAGCATCGTCCCTTCAACTCTGGTGCCCGTCAACGGATTTGGCCTGTCGAGAACGACAAAGGTGACGTTGTTCTCTGCGGCAGCTTCCATCGCGAGACCGAGTGTCGAAATGTATGTATAGGATCGAACGCCAATATCCTGAATGTCATAGACGAGCACATCGATCCCCCGCAACATATCCCTGGTCGGCTTCCTCGTTCTCCCATAAAGCGAATACACGGGCAGCCCGGTTCGGCTGTCGTTGAATCCATTGACCTCCTTGCCGGCTTCGACGTCTCCCCGAACGCCGTGTTCGGGGGCAAACAATGCAACCAGCTTGACACCGTCCGCCCGGTGCAGGATGTCCATTGTTTGTTCGACATCAGCACTCACGCCGGTGGGATTGGTGATGAGGCCGATCCGTTTTCCTTTCAGGATGTCGAAACCGCGGATCGCGCAAGACATCGATGCCGGGCTTTACCGTCGCCCCTCCATTTGATTTCGCTTGCCGTGAGATCGCCTGCAGCGAGCAGAGCGAGACCATCCAGACGATTGTCAGGACTCTCCAGATTCTTCGACGATGGTTGCCAGAGTTCTTCATGTGGATTGAGCGTTATCGTGTTGTGACCGGTAATAGTTCAGCAGATGTCGGGATGCGACAACAACATACACCAGACAGAGGAATCCCCCCGCCAGAAGCAGCCAGGCGAGTATGGATACCGGGCCGTCGAGCGCTGCCGATAATGCAATCAAAAGACAAGCCAGGAGAGCGCTCGCGAGAATCCTCCTGAGTTCAACAGAGAGCTGATCGACAAATGGTGCAGGCGAGAGTGGCGTCATCGTCCGTCAGTGGATCGTCCCGGAAGCGGCTTGCCGTCGAGAACCCAGTTCTTCACCAGCGCGAGATCCGCCACCAACTTCACGAACCGATCAAGGCTGTCCTGTGTGAGCGAGAAGAAGAGGTTTTCCTGGTTCCGCTTCACCTCGTCGGGCATACCTTCCCGAAGAGTCTTCAGTAAGGACGCAGTCTTTTGGAGGTTCGCCTGGAATTCAGACGAAAGTTTGTCATACCCCTCTCCATCCGTGCCGATTCGCCGCATCACCGCGAGAGATTTCGTGACGAATTTCGACAGGAAGATCGCCTCCTCGAAAACGCTCATCTTCTGAGATTGACGGGCAGCCTCCAGAAAATGACCGACATCGCCCGGGTAGCTCAGCTTCCGATTTGAAAAACGTTCTAAATCGCGAATGAACTGGTCTGTCTCGGCGTGCAACGCCATTGCTCAGAAGATCCTTTCGCGTGAAAATATAAGGCGTTAAGGACGGATATACAAGATGAAACGACTCGTCGACTTCAGCGCGTCAACGGTCAAGAACCGCGAGGGAAGAGAGACACTTGTTAGAAGCCATCTCAAAAACTCTTCCACAAGAATAGTTGTCATTCCCGTACGTCTTCGCGTTTTGTGTTCGCTCTTTGAATCCCGCTAGGAAGCGGAATCCTTGAAAGCGGGACGTCCCGCTGTTGTAGAGGGGGAAAGCGCGTATCCAGGTCGTTAACTTCATGCGAGCAGGGGCAACCGTCGTGCTTGGTTCTGGATTCCTACCCGCACGTTTTAAGCGGGTATCCAGAACTCAGCTCCTTCCGGCCCTTACGCCTGTACCTGGATTCCCGATTAAAACTTTCGGGAATGACAGGTACTCCTACATTCGGGAATGACATTATGCTTTCGCGAACGACATTCATTTTGTCATACCCGCACGTCGTAAGCGGGTATCCAGGTCATGAACTTTCATGCGGCCAAGGTGAAACGCAAAGCTCTTTTTTGGACTCCCGATAGCATTCGGGAGTGACACCGACTTTTTGAGACGGGGTCTACACAGAATGCTTTGTTGGACAGAGTATCATTCTGTCCAACAAGAGATTCACTTCCTTTTCCACGCTTCAAACAACTCCTCAAACTGCTCGGGCTGAAGCTTGCTCCTTTCATAGTCGCCATGCTTGAGCCGCTGACGGAGCGCTTCAAACAACGTGATCGCGCAGGCAACGGAGACATTGAGGCTTTGAATCATCCCGAACATCGGTATCCGAATGACACCATCGGCTTGCCGGGCAGCCTCATCCGAAACACCGCGATGCTCGTTGCCGAAAACGATTGCGACCTTCCTGGTGAGATCGATCTCATACAGCGACTGACTCCGCTCATCAAGCCGTGTGGCATAGATGCGGAATCCGTCTTCGTGGAGCTGAGCGTAACATTCCGTGACGGTTTTGAACTTCCGTCGCTCCACCCACTTCCCCGCACTTGCAGAGCTCTTCTTGCCGATCTTGGGGAAGGCCTCACTATTATAGAGCAGCTGCGCCTCCATCACACCTGCTGCGTCACACGAGCGAAGCATTGCACTGACGTTGTGCGGATCGTGAATATTCTCCATAACCACCGTCAGATCTGGCTGACGTTGGCGTAGAACAGATTCCAGCTTTGCTAGTCTGCGCTCACTCGCCATGGCGTTGGCCTCTCAACATTCTCTCAAAAGGGCTTCGCCACACCTGCAGCAAAAGAACGGAACCCACAACCCCTGCGCCTCCCACGATCTGAACACCATTGATCGACTCACCGAGCGCGATCCAGGCAACGATGATGGCAACAACCGGTTCAAGAGTGGTGACAATCCCGGCAGTTGATGCCTCAAGAAGCTTCAGGCCCTTTGCGAAAAAAATGTAAGGAAGAAGGATCGAGACGACAGCGAAGCCGAGGAAGATCGCCCAATCTCCGGACCCATAGCCTTTGGCAGCGATGGCCCACGGAGGATTAATGAACAGCCAGAACAGCGTTGCGAAGCCCAGCGCAGCCACGAGCATCGTCCAGACGGCATAGTGACGAAGCATTCTCTTTGAAAAGACTAGCATGAACGCGTAACAGATCATGGAGGCTGGAGCGCTGAGCAGGGACCAACCGCTGAGCTTGACGTCGCGCAAGGAACCTCCGCTCACCGCCAGGAAACACCCGCAGATTGCCAGCAGCAAAGACAGAACCTTGATGCCGGTGAACTCCTCTTCTTTGCTGATGAGGACCGCGTAGATCATGACGAACACAGGAGCGACATTCTGGACGAGAATGGCCGTCGCAACCGTGGATTCTTTAACCGTGAAGTAGTATGTGAAGTTCGTCGTCGCGATGCCGACGACCCCGATCAGGGCAAATTTGTACAGCTCCCGGAGTTGGATGCGAAACACGGTTCTGTCGGTAACCAGGAAATAGGCGGCGAGGAGGAGAAACGAAAGCGACGAACGCGTCTGAGTAATAATCAGCGGATCGTAGCGCGTCAGGAACAGGTATTTCGCGAGGGACGCTGACCCACCCCAGAGTGACACCGCCAGGACGATGAATATAATCCCGCGGGAGGAGGCGCGGTCAATTGAGGTCATTCGGAGTTTTGGGTCGATCTGTGTTCTCGGCGAGGTCGCGATAGTACTTGCTCTGTTCTTCATCGCCGATAAGGTGATACAGGTGCGAGAGGCGCGTGAGAATCACTTTTTTGTTATTCACGTGATCCAGACCGCTCTTCAGGAGATCGAGGAGCACGTCAATCGGCGGAATGTTCAGATCGGGATCGTAGCAGTCGCACGCGTCGAGATAGGGATCAGAAGCACTCGGCCGGGCCTCGGCTGCTTTGCGATAGTACTTAATCGCCAGCTCAAAGTTGTCGTACGACGAATAGGTGACCTCGAAAACGCTCGCCAGCCACATGTAGATATCATACGCGATTCCCTGGAATTCTCTCGCCAGCTTTTCACCGAAGAGGCAGAGCTCATCCGGACCGAGAGAGTGGTTCCAGAAAAGAAGGCGGTAGAGCTCGACATCCTGGAGACGCTGCGCGATGGCGTCTTCGAACGCGTCGAAGAGTTCATTGAAATCTGTGGAGTTAACGAATTTTGCGCGAATCTCTTCGGGTGTGTAGCGCGGGCATGAACAGTGTCCAATGCGCCGAGGCGCTCGAGAATCTAGGAAGTCGGGTGAGAATTCCTCAGAAAGTAAGAAAAGCCTATGTGAAAGGCAAGAAAGCAGAGGATTCCCAGCTCAACCTCAATTTGTATTAGGCTCTCTGTCCACCTTCGATTGACAATTCGGTTCCTTCTTACCAGGGTTGGAAGTCTCGTCGAGATGAAGCACAGACACGAACGAGTGGGCCGCCTCTCTTCGTACACTGTGATGCAACACACATGACATGATTCGTTGCTTGATATTGAGCTCCATATTTCACTAACTATATGCGGAGCTATAGCACCGTTAGGGTAGTAATCAACGACTCAATGTTTTCAACAGGTGATGCAACGAGAAGCTCACCACAGGGAGGTTTGTCATGATTCGAACTTCATTGGTACTCGCTCTCATTCTCCTCTCATCGGCGCTCACGTTCGCCCAAGGCACGAGTATCGCGACCGCCACTCCAGTGTTGCCTTCCGGAAGTGTCAGTTCGTCTATGGACGACAATTCCCACGACCACTACTGGAAGGTCACGACAACTGCAAATGGTTACCTGCGGGTGCAGATCAATTCCACGGCCTCGGTAGGCAATTTCGATGTCGACATGAGCATCTATGATGTCGACGGCACAGCATACATCACCGGTGATGCCCAAACCGGGCCTTACTCAGAGGCGTTTGCCTTTCTGAAGCCGGGCACGTATTACATTCGTGCATACAGAGGGGGCGGAACCTCAGGATCGTATACCATTACCAACACATTCACATCACCCAGCAGAGCCGTTGACTCGGAACCGAATGACTCGCCTGCGACAGCTCTGCCCCTGAACCCGACGGGCATATCGACAGGATACTTGGGATTCTACGGCTCAGGCACCACGGATCTGAATGACTACTGGAAAATTACGACGACTCAGGATGGTTGGTTGCGTGTACAGATCCGGAACGACTCGCTGGATCTTCGCGATGATAGAACAATATTTGACGTCGATATGTCTCTCTACGACATAGATACCACGACCTATATCACTGGGGACTCCCGAACCGGGACGTTCTCTCAGGCTGCGGCTTACCTGCGACCCGGCACCTATTATGTCAGGGCATACAGAGGGATCGGAAGGGCGGGAAGCTACGAGATCAGGTCGGACTTCTTCGCAGCTCCGAGAACGAACGATCCTGAACCGAACGACACGTATCAGACCGCATCTGCTGCGGCAGTCAATTCATTCGTTACGGGTCATCTCGGATATTATTCGAATGGATTAACGGACCTCAGTGATTACTGGAAGTTTACTCTTCCAGGAGACGGGAAGGTCGTCGTCCAGATCGCGAACGACTCACTTGACCAATCCGGTGCTGTTTTCGACGTCGACTTCTCTGTTTACGATTCGGATGGAAGTACCTACATCACTGGCAACTCGTCCACAGGGAACTACTCGGAAGCAACTTCGTTCTTGAAGGCGGGAACATACTATGTAAGAGCGTATCGCGGAATCGGCAGTGCAGGCAGCTACGCACTGACGGTCAATCACACTCCTCCGGCGCTCGCTGACGATGGGACCGGCAATGAGACAATTGCAGGCGCGAAGCTTCTGACATACGGTACGGCCAGCACTGGACATCTCGGGTATTATGGGAATGGCACCACCAACAGTCAGGACTACTGGAAACTTGTTGCTCCATCGACTGACACAATCTACGTTCACATCGTCTCGGATGCCGAGGTTGATGTCGACTTGTCAGTCTATGAATCCAATGGCAGCACCTATATAACCGGAGATTCGAGAATCGGAATCGCTTCCAAGGCTTCATTCAAGGCCACTGCCGGCAACACATACTACGTTCGAGCGTATCGTGGCGGGGGATATGCTGGTTCGTACTCTATTGTCGGACAGAGATCGGGCGTCCTGCTCGGAATCGAAGAGCGCTCGGACAATCCACCCCCGCCGTCTCAATTTGCGCTGGATCAGAATTACCCGAACCCGTTCAATCCGTCGACGACGATTCGCTACAGCCTGCCGGAACAAGAGAAAGTACGGGTATCTGTCTATTCTGTTCTCGGGCAAGAGATCGCCGTGCTGGTGAACGGCACACAATCACCCTCCGCCTATACAGTCAGCTGGAACGGGAGGGACCATCAAGGCGTGGAGATGCCCAGCGGAGTGTACCTTATCCGGCTGCAGGCTGGAGACAAACAGATTGTGAAAAAGGCGATGTTAGTTCGGTAGGATTGTCGATTTGAAAAACCAAACGCGGGTCTGAAGTACTCAGGGTCCTGCTTCTACGCACAGAAAGAGTCACGGGAGAGCTCGTGACTCTTCTATTTTTTCATAACTTGCCCCATTACTTCCAAGAGCTTCGCGATCGTGAACGGTTTCTCCAGGTATTCAACCGTGATGTCGGAATTCCATGCCCCCGCCGCAGCGGCTGCACTCGTCATCAAGATCACAGGAATCGAGGCGGTCGCTGGATACTGTTGAAGTTCCTCCACCATCATAAACCCGTTCATATTATCCATCTGCACATCGCTCAGGATGACATCCGGCTTGTGCCTCGCGGCCAGATCCACCCCCTCAAGACCATCCACTGCCTCGAAGACCGCATACCCTTTCAGCTTCAATTGACTCGCAAGCGACTTACGGAAGGAATCCTCGTCGTCGACAACTAGGATTTTTTTCATGCAGTCCTCTTTGGTTTTGCTTCGAAAAAATACCAAATGGCGCAGCCAAAAGCAAGGAAGGTCCGCTGAGGAATCTCACATCCCGAGACAGGAAACGAGATGACCCTCTCTGAAGTGTGTCAAATCGATATGAGCTACTTGACAAGAACCATCGGCCTGATGGCCACCGATTGGCCGGCACGCAATTCGCAGAAGTACACACCGCTCGGAACACCCGCGGCGTCCCATCGGTACTCTGTAGACACCGGGCGGCTTGTATTCATGAATCAGTGTCGCCACTTCCCTTCCCAGAAGATCAAACACGCAAATGGTCACAAATCCGAAATTCACAATTTCTGCCCGACCGCCAGGCAGGCGAAATTCGAGATTCGTCGTCGGATTAAATGGATTGGGATAGTTTTGTGACAGCGAAAATGTCAGAGGAATGCGATCCCCAGTCTGCTCGACATCGACAACAATGTTGTCCGCGCCTCCTGCTTCCTTGTAGCGAGCGGCAAATTCCTGCAGATATTGATTCGCGATGCGGTTGCTCTGAATGATAAGCGTGTTTTCGTTGTTGGAACTCTCGGCTGCACTCGATCAGTTGTGCGATCCCGTGATCACATATTGAGGGACCGTGCTGAGCTCCGCGTCAACCAGAGCATATTTGTGATGCCGGTGTAAGAATTCGAAGCATACTCGTTAGTTGAAACTAGAGAGAATCTGTCTCACCTGCAATGAGACGAACCGAAACACTTTGGAGAATTCATATCGTTGGATTTCCACGCTTCATTCGCTATATTTTTGCAGAAATGATACGCGCCGCCGTCGCCATACTTTCGAAAGACAAACGAGTTTTCGTTTGCCAGCGCAAGAAGAATACGCGCTATGCGCTGAAATGGGAATTCCCCGGCGGAAAGATCGAGTCGGGTGAGTCTGCCCTTGACTGTCTGAAGCGCGAATTGCGCGAAGAGCTCTCGATTGACATCAACGACGTCGACCGGACCGAATCGCAGGTGAACCGATACGACGACGGAGGCGTCTTTGAAGTCACGTACTGCTACGTATCACGCTTTGCCGGCATTCCGACCAACAACACCTTCGAGCAGATCCGCTGGGTGACGATAACCGAACTGAAAGCCCTGGACATCCTCGAAGGGAACAAATCGGTCGTCGCAAACCTGAGCGAGAGTCTATTCGGCTGAAAGGGAAATGACAGCCAGGCGGAAGAAAAGACACGAAAAGATGCGACAAGCATCGCGGAGGACGATTCTTAAAGCCAGGATCAATACCACACTCCTGCGGTGGTATCAAAAGAATGGCCGCGAGCTCCCCTGGCGCGGAGAGCGTGATTCCTACCGCATCCTCCTTTCAGAGGTCATGCTGCAGCAGACGCAAGTCGCCCGGGTCCTCGAGAAATACCCCCTTTTCCTCGATCGATTCCCCACATTGAGACGACTCGCCCGCGCAAGAATCTCTGCAGTTATCAAAGCCTGGCGGGGAATGGGATACAATCATCGTGCTCTGCGCCTGCAGAAGCTTGCAAGAATTGTCGTCAACGACTTCAACAACAAGCTGCCAGAGAATATCAGCGAACTTATGAGTCTCCCGGGCGTTGGTCGTTATACCGCCCACGCTCTGGCCTGCTTCGCCTTCGGAAAAAACGTCGCTGTCGTCGACACGAACGTCGCGAGAGTTCTCAACCGATTGTATCCTCCGGCAAATCCGCGAACGTCTTCAAGGGATACCGATATCTGGCGCCTTGCTGAGAGGCATCTGCCCCGGCGGAACGCCCACGATTGGAACCAGGCTTTGATGGACCTTGGAGCGACCACGTGCACGGCGGCAATACCTCGATGCGATGTCTGCCCTCTCAGCGAACTCTGTCCGAGCGCGCGCAGAGTCCCGCACAAGAAAGGTCATGCGAAAAGGATGGAACCTGGCCGCGACGGCATTCCAAACCGGATCTACCGCGGTAGGATTGTCGAAGTGTTGAGAAACCTGCGACCCGGAAGTTCGATTGCTTCTTCTATCCTGTCTCGAGCAGTGAAGACGGATTTCACAACGAGGGATCGCCGATGGTTCGAGGCCCTTTTGCGCTCACTTGAGCACGATGGCCTCGTCCAGCTTCACGGCGCAACAAGAGTATCATTGCCTGATTAGTTCGCCACATGAAAACAGCGTCACTCCAGGAACAACGTCTTCAGCTCAGAGGGCTGCACGCATCGAGGCAGGCAGCAATCCGACGCCGACTCGAAGACTTTCATGCAATCAGGCCTGACCAGTACTTCTTTGAGATGGTGTACTGCATGCTGACGCCACAGACGAGCGCCGAGAACGCAGAGAAGGTTGTGGTGCAGCTGCAAATGATGTCATTCGACACGGCCCCTGTCGATCCCGAACCGGTCCTCCGCAATCGGAGCACCTACATTCGCTTTCACAAGACGAAGTCGAAGCACCTGCTGAAGCTCAAGGAGAATTTCCCGGAGATCCTCCGGGTGCTCACCGGAAGAACTGATCCCGTAGAATTGCGAGAGTGGCTCGTGAAGAATGTGAAGGGATTGGGATACAAAGAAGCGACACATTTCCTGCGCAACATCGGCAAGAACGGCGGGCTCGCCATTCTCGACCGGCATATTCTCAGGAACCTCAGACGATTCGGCGCGGTCCGTTCATTGCCGAAATCCCTCTCCCGGAGGCAGTACCTTTCAATAGAGAGATGCTTCATGAGTTTTTCGCAACGCATCGGCATTCCACTCGATGAGCTCGACCTCGTGTTCTGGAGTATGGAGACGGGGGTCATCAGGAAATGAAAAGGACGAACAACGAAGTACAAAGGACAAAGTAAGGGTAAGGAAGAGAATCCGTTCTGTCCTATGAGAGAGACTTGCAAATCAAGCTTTTGGTGCTGGGCTCAGGAAGGATGCGCAGGCATCGCTGTCATATCGATTTGCGGACACGCCCCCGGGCTGGTGAACGTCATTGCTGCGTACGGGGCAATGAATTCGAACGCGTTAATTCGACCCGCATTCGGATGGGCTGCCTCCCGCCGCATCCGACGCCTCCGTTCAACTATTAGATCGTTTCTTCCCCGGAAAGACTGCGGGACGTGTTTACCAACCACTGCCAAGTGTTACAAAATGGTACACTGACTCATCTCGACCCACTGACTGAGATTGAGCCAATCTCATTCACCCACCCTTCGGCATTATGGCAGCGGCTCTCACTTCCGGGAGCTTATCGTTATCGCCGCATATGTTTGAGGGAAGGACCGGGGAGATGGAATGCAGAACCATTCGATATCCGTGCCGCTGTGAGCGCCTTGGGCCTTTCTCGAAGTTGAGTTTGCCTCCTATGGCTCCATCATACTCGGCTCCACTGTCCTGTCGAGCGAGGATTACTGATTGAAAAGGACCTTACTTGAGAAGGGAGAAGGATGTTGTCCTCCTGAGGATTGTCGCAATATGACTGCAGGGCAGAGGCAGGTAAACCCATACCTAGGAGATATTTGATTTTTATGATGATATTGACAATATTACTGGCGCGCGGAAAATTTGACGCGGCGGCCGTTCGCACCCCGGAGCAATAGGTGCCTTCGCAGCCGCCTTGTGATAGCCGCAGGGGACGCGGCATACATATTGCTGAATCTGTACATTGAGGGCAAAGGCTATCTTCAAAAGATTCTGACCAATTGTCGATTGGATTGACCTATGGGACAAACACAACTTCTGCTCATCATCTTGGGCGTGCTGCTCGTTGGAATCGCAATCTATGTTGGAGTCAGCTTGTTCCAAGCGAACACGATTGAGGATAGCCGAAACGCCATCATCACCGATCTCCAACTCTTTGCGTCACGCGCCCGGGCGTATTATTGGAAACCATTGACGCAGGGAGGAGGCAACAAGAGCTTCAACGGGATTACGATCAAAATGCTCTATCCGATGGTAGAGAACGTTAATGCCCGTTATTTCGTCGAGAGCGCTCATGACGCGGAGTGCACGATTACGGGTGTTGGTAAGATTGTCACAGGCAACGGAGATTCTGTTTGCGTCAAGATCAAGGTGGACGAGCTGCGGAACTTCATCATCATCGTCAATTAGGTGGCATGGCCCAACAGAACTCCTTCGATGTCGTCTCCGAAGTTAACCTGCAGGAAGTCGACAACGCCGCTCAACCAAGCCCGCAAAGAAATCACTCAGCGTTATGACTTCAAAGACTCCAAAACGCTGATCGATTTTAATCCAAAAGAGAAGCAGATCACCCTCCATACCATCGACGAGTTCCATCTCAAGTCCGCTGTCGACGTTCTTCAATCAAAGCTGGTCAAACGAGGCGTTTCACTGAAAGCACTCCGCTACGGGGCGGTAGAGCCCGCCGCGAGTTCCACCGTGCGCCAGAACATAACCCTCCTCGTTGGGATCGACAAAGACGATGCCCGGGCAATTGTGAAAATGATCAAGGACTCGAGAATCAAGGTCCAAGCTCAGATCATGGATGACCAGGTTCGTGTGAGCGGCAAGAACAAGGATGATTTGCAGGCTGTGATTCAGATGATTCGTGATGCTGATTTGTCGTTTCCGGTGCAATTTGTCAATTATCGATAGATGACGAAGACGCGTTCTCGCTTTTTCCCCGGGGCATTCCTGCTTCTCCTGCTTCTGATCATTTCCTCTTTTGCCCGCGCTGAGAGAATCACGATCCGGATTCAGCTCGGCGAACGCACTGCATCGTTGCGTGGGTATGACAGCTCCGGCGTTGTGTATGTTTCCGTTCGGGATTACGCCGCGGCTCTCGCGCTGCCTTCGTTCAACAACGCGGAGTGGAAAAAGATTGAAATACGGTTGCCTGATTACCGCGTCAAGGTAACTGCTCGAACCCCTTTTCTTGTCATTACCAATGTAAACTCGGGCGCGCAATCCAACTATCAGCTGCAACAGAGTGTTCTTTTCATCGACAGTTTGTACTACGCCCCTGCCCTGCAGTTTGTCGAACTCCTTGAATACCTCTCCCCTTCAGGCGTCAAGCTTGTCATCGGGACACGGCTCATCTCAAAGGAACCGGTGAGCGCAGGCCCCCGATTCGACATCACTGGCCTCGAACTTGAGGCTCGCGACAACGGATACCTCCTGACGGTCAAAGCCAACAGAACACTCGGTAAGATTGAGGCATACATCACATCGGACAGCTGGGTAATCGTCACGATCGCTGATGCTGTTGCCGACACCATTGCATTGGGCCGCTACAAAACTAACGACGTTATTCGCCGCGTCCTGATTTTCCAGTCTCCGACTTCAGTCCAATTGACGTTTCAGGTCTCGCCTGACATCGTCCAGGTGGACCCAATCGTTGACAACCAGACACAAAGCCTGATGCTTGCGCTTCACTCCCGCATTGCGCTGGAAAAAGCGGAGCTCGAACGGAAACAGCGGGAACAAGCCGAGCTCGAACGGAAGCAACAGGAGGAAAAGCGCGGCAAGATGTTGCAGAGTGCACGGAGTCGCGCCAAGCTCGATGTCATCGTGCTCGACGCCGGACATGGGGGCAAAGATCCAGGCACCATCGGCGTCACAGGGACCAGAGAGAAGGATGTCGCCCTGGGGATCGCCCTGAAACTCGGCAAGCTGATCAAGGATAGCCTCGACATCAAAGTCGTCTATACCCGATCGACCGACACGTTTGTGCCGCTCGATGAACGCGGCACGATTGCGAATGAAGCGGAGGGAAAGCTTTTCATCAGCATTCACTGCAACTCGACCGAGCGCAAGCCCTCCTCTGCCAACGGATTCGAGATCTACCTGCTGCGACCCGGTAAGACAGAGAGCGCAATTCAGGTAGCGCAAAAAGAAAACGACGCCATCAAGTTTGAGGACCACCCTGATCGGTACCCGGAGCTTACACCGGAGAGGTTCATTCTCGTCACGATGCGTCAAAGCGCGTTTGCAAGATACAGCGAAGAGTTTGCGGTGCGCGCTTCCGATATGATGGCACAGGAGCTCAAGATCCAGAACAGCGGTGTGAAGCAGGCCGGGTTTTATGTGCTCGTCGGAGCTTCCATGCCAAACGTGCTCGTCGAGACAGGCTATCTCTCGAATCGGCGTGAAGAAAAGGTATTGCGCACCGCGCAGGGGCAGAGAAAAATCGCTGAGGCACTCTTCCAAGGCATCAAGGAATACAAACCAACCTACGAGAAGGCGCTTCAGGAAGGGCAACCCGCAGAACCTCAAGGGAATTAGTCAACCGGCACACCGCGAACCTCCTCGATCTTTCTCTATCCTCATCCCTCTGCAATTTTTGAATAACACCCAGCCTTATCGCTCGACGCGCCCCGGGCAGCTCGTACAATCTTGTGCTCAGCAGGCTATCGGACCTCAGCGGAAACGTCATACCCTCAACGAAACTAACCTTCTCCGTTGCCCCTACGCAATTTCAGTACACCACGATAGAAGACTTCAGTTCAACGGCGAATTCCTGGTACCAGCCAATCACGAGCAACAGCACGGCGGGAATTGACAGCGCTTCGTTCTTCTGGGATTCTGCGGTGACTCTGCGCATCCTCCCCTCCAATTACGGCTCTGGCCGACTGATGTACCACTGGAAAACGGGATCAACCGACTGGCTCATACGCGAGCACTTGAATGGCAGGCCCGGCCGCTCGGTCCAATGGACCAAACGAGGCACGAGGCTGCAGGTTTATCTGTACGGCGACGGAAGTGGAACGCTCTTTCGATTCGCGGTTGACGACAGTGTCGATTCTTTTCCCAGTGGCAATTCGCCGAATCATGAGGTTAGCCTTTGGACAAAGATCGATTGGGTCGGATGGCGATTAGTGGAATGGAATCTCGAAGATGATTCAGGGAGCTCCTGGGTCAGGAACGGCAAGCTTGAGGGAACGATGCGGTTCGACAGTTTTCAGTTGCGGTATGTCTCCGGAAAGGTCTACTTTGCTCAGCTTCAAATCGCCAAAGGGACGCCAACGGCTGTCGAACCGCCCATCACTGCTGTCCCTTATTCGTTCGAGCTTCAGCAAAACTATCCTAATCCTTTCTCCGCCAGAGGCGGATCGGCCTTTGGCGGAAATCCAACGACGAATATCCAATATGGAATATCGAATTTTGAACCTGTCTCACTGAAGGTGTTCGATATGCTTGGGAGAGAGGTCGCAACGCTCGTGAACGAAATGAGCCAACCTGGTGTGCATACTGTCCAGTGGGATGGGAAAAATGATCGCGGTGAACCGGTCTCGTCAGGAATCTACCTCTATCATTTGAGGGCAAGCTCTTCAGTCACGACGAGGAAGATGGTCCTCTTGAGATAGACCCCCTGCGCTTCAAGACACAAAGGCCCGACGCCCATCAGCGCCGGGCCTTTCACTTTCCCCGTCTTTGTCTCTCGTCTCACGCCTTACTGCACGACCAATACCGGTACCGCAATTCCGTGGCGCACCTTCGACACCGATGTCCCGAAGAAGACATCCTTCAATCCGCGATGACCGTGGCCGCCCATCACCAATAGATCGATGCCGTGCTCGCGGGAGAGCTTGATGAGCCCTTGAGGGACGTGCCCGTAGGCAAGGGCTGTACCGGTTTCTACGCCGGTCTTCCGGATTTGCTCCGCAAGGGCTTCAATTTGTTCCTTATCATGGCGGGCTTCATCATCATACGCCTCGGAGCCAAAGAGCTGCCCACCGACTCCCTCAACGACATGGAACAGCGTCAACGAAGCACCATAGCCCTTCGCCAGAGTTTGTGCATGCGAAAGGACTTTTGAGTCCACAGCGCTGTAATCGATCGCAACGCCGATCTTCGAGAACCGCTGCGGGACCAGCACGATCTTCTCCGGCAGAGGAGGCGCGGGCTTTCTCCAGAACTTCCATGACTTTGGCAGGCAAATGTAGACCTGCAGCAATGCTGCCGCCACTGCAATGGGTACCAACGTGGCCCAGAGCCAGATAGCGTAGGGACCAGACGCTGCGATCCAGTCCGAGATTTGATCGACAATGAGTATTGAGTTCAGCACAGCGATGGTTCCGGCAACAATCCAGGCAAGCACCTTCACCCACAATTTGTTGACGAAGACTCCCATGATTTGCCTGTCGCTCGTGAAGCGTATCAAGGGCAATACGGCAAACGGGAGCTGCAAACTGAGAATAACCTGGCTGAGAATCAACAGGCCATAAGAGCCATGCTCGCCCTTCCACGAAATCACGGCGACGGCAGGCACAATCGCGAGGAGGCGCGTCATCAGACGACGGAGGAAGGGCCTGATGCGTAACTTAAGAAATCCTTCCATCACAATCTGCCCGGCGAGCGTCCCCGTCAATGTCGAGCTTTGTCCGGCCGCGATCAGAGCGATGCCAAAGAGCGTCCCCGCCAGAGCTGTACCAAGCAGAGGATCAAGCAGTTCGTGCGCCTGCTGAATCTGTGTCACGACAATGCCTCGGGTATAGAACACAGCCGCGGAGACAATCAGAATCGCTGCGTTCACGAAGAAGGCTCCGTTCAACGCAATGGCCGTGTCAAGGAAATTGAATTTGCACGCTATCCGCTTGCTCTCCTCTGTGTTTCCAACGATGCGCGTCTGGACGAGAGCGGAATGGAGGTAGAGATTGTGGGGCATAACCGTTGCCCCGAGAATTCCAATCGCAACATACAGACTTTGTGAGTTGAGATGTGGGACGAAGCCGGTAACCACCTCGGCCCACGCAGGTTTTGCCAGGAATACTTCGATGATGAAGCTGATACCAATGACGGAGATAAGCATCAGAATCACCGCTTCCATCCTTCGTATTCCATATTGCTGGATGGCGAGAAGCAGCAGCGTGTCGAAACCCGTGAGAATGACACCGTAGACCAGCGGGAGTCTGAAGAGCAGGTTCAACCCAATAGCAGTCCCCAGGACCTCTGCAAGATCACAGGCTGCAATGGCAATCTCACACAGGAACCACAGAACGTAGGATACGGGCCGTGGATAGTTGTCGCGGCAAGCCTGCGCCAGATCCCGACCGGTGACGATTCCCATGCGCGCGGAGAGCGTCTGCAGAAGAACCGCCATGAGGTTCGACATGAGCAGTACCCAAATGAGCTGGTATGCGAACCTAGCACCCCCCTCAAGATCCGTCGCCCAGTTTCCCGGATCCATATAGCCGACGCTGACCAGATACGCCGGTCCGACAAACGCAAGCAGCCGCTTGATGAACCCAGCCGACAGCGGAACCGAGACAGTCCGATGAACATCTGCCAGCGAGACGCCGGGTTGTTCTGGCCGCCGACTCATGGCGTTCGACCCGATAACGATAACCCTAACACATGGAGTCCTTTCTGCTCAAAACCTCGCTCAGGTTTTAAATATAGAGCGAGGCAACTGGAGAATCAATACACTCTGGATGTTCCGACCCTGACTCCTCTGGAGCCTGATCGATGCTCCATGAGTGCGAATATCGGTCAGACCTTGTTTCTCTGATAACTTTCTCTATATTCATAAAAAGGTTCACGGATAGAGGCAGGTGCTCGTGGCAAAGATATTAGTCATCGATGATGATCACTCGGTGTGCGAGATGATCGCCTCGTCGCTGAAGCTCGAGGGGTTTGAGGCTCTTCAGGCTTTTGACGGCGTCGAAGGAGTGGAAGCAGCCCGCAGACACGCGCCGGACCTGATCATTTGCGACATCCTCATGCCCAATCTCGACGGTTTTGACACCCTGAAGGCGCTTCGCGATGATCCTGCAACGGCGACGATTCCGTTCGTCTTCCTGACAGGACAGGGAACCAAAGCCAATTTGCGCCAGGGTATGGAACTTGGTGCGGATGATTTCCTGACGAAACCCGTGATGATACCGGAGCTCGTTGCCGCCATTCACACTCGTCTTCAGAAACGGCAACTTCTCCTGCAAGAAACCGAGCGCAAGCTCGATGAGTTCCGTGTCAACCTCAGCCTTTCGCTACCTCACGAAATCCGGACACCGCTGAGCGGCATCATTGGTTTTGCTGAGGTCCTCCGCGACGATGGCTCGACCCTTCAGCCCCGGGAAATCTCCGAGATGGCGACCATCATCTTGAAATCTGCAACACGCCTGGGTCATCTCGTTGAGAATTTCCTGACCTATGCCCAGCTTCAGATCCTCGCCGCAAGTCCGAACAAGAAGGCATTCGTCGGCAAGGAAATAACCATGATGTTGAACCTCCACATTGAAGAGATTGCGGAGAAAAAAGCGAAAGAGTACGAGCGCCCGCAGGACATACATTTGAAGCTTGAAGGCGCGGAGGCTGCAATTTCAATTCAGACCATCAAGCGTATCGTGGAAGAAATCGTCGACAATGCTTTCAAATTTTCCCGTCCGGGCACGCCCATTAACCTCACCACGCAACAAGCGGACCATCTCTGGATCATGATAGTGCAAGATCGAGGATCCGGCATGGATGCGAAGTACATCGCTCAAATCGGGGCCTACAAGCAGTTCGAGCGCAAGACCCGTGAGCAGCAAGGCTCCGGTTTAGGCCTGGCAATTGCGAAGACGATGACAGAGCTCTACGGCGGAACGTTCTCGATTAAGAGCGAAGTCGGAACGGGTACGACTGTCACGGTTCAGCTTCCGACGTAAAGACCCCCGCGCCTCACTTCCCATCATTTTGTCTTTGGCGCGTCCTCGCGTCGCTGGAAGATCTCGTCTGAGAGTCCGACGTTGACCTTGTAGTCGAGATACTTGACCGTGATGCTTCCGCTGCGACTCGGCCGCTGCCGCATTTCCTCGAATTGTGGCGCCGGCATATCAAGATCAAACTGCCTCTGCAGCGTGTCACGCGCCATGACTTCAAAGGAGGCCTTCATCGTCTGCGGGAGCCAGTGACTGCCGGCCTGAAGAGCATACGTGAAGGCGAGCCGAAGAACCCGACCCTGATACGGAACCGTCTCCAGCCTCGAGATTGTCCACGTGGACGGATCGACCCAAAGTTGCAGCTTGCTCGGCCTGACTTTCGGCTCCTTCGCCTTCAGCTCCAGCTTCGTGAGCTTTTTTCCTTCGAAGATTTCGTCCCCCGCCATCGCAGGATTGTAGCGCTCAAGCAGCACAGCCGGATTCAACACAATTCCTTCCCGGGGAAGCATGACGAAGTTTGCAGAGGTGAAATGCACCTTGTCTGGTTTCTTGAAGTACATCGTCGCCGTCATTTTTGGAACGCGCAGGCGCTCCATATCAACGTTGGCTTCGATCGTCACGACGAAATCCTGGACACCTTCAAAGCCTCTCCCGACGTTTTGCAGCACCGCCAATGCGGAGGACTCTCTGGCATTTGTCTGGGCCAGCGCTGAGGAGACAAAAAGCCAGAAGAGGAGGACAACAAAGACTGAGTAGATGCGATGCATCACGCCCCCTGCTTCGCTTCCTGGCGGCGAACAACAACATTATAGAACCACATCAAAAATGTTCCCCCTACACCAATTCCGATGAGAGCAAACCACACGTACTCGGGTTTACCAACCTCTTTAGATCTTTGATACAGCCAGCCACCAATTGGGTCGCCAACGAATCGCGCAATTGCGATGGGAAGGAATGCGTACCCTTGGAACAATCCCTGCTGGCCCGGAGGCGCAATTTCTGAAATATACTCGTAGTAGCGCGGCGCCTGCGTCATCTCGCCAATGGCAAATGCTACGATGCCCGCACCGATGGTGAAGACGCTTGGATAAATGCCGATGATGATCCAAATCAGGCTCGACATCGCAAAGCCCAGCAGAATTGCATTTGGCGTCTTGATGTTTTTCGTCAGACGGTTAATCGGAATTTGAAGAAGGATAATAGCTCCTGCCCCCGCCCACGACTGAAGGATTTCGTAGGGGTAATTCCTGTTGATGTAATCCGTGACATAGTAGGGGATGATGATGTATTCCTGCCAGAAAACGATCCAATACAATGAATAGATGAGAAGAAAGATCATGAACTTGAAATTCCCCAGAACGACGAAGAGATTCGTAATCTTCTTGCCGAGCGATTCTTCGACTACCGTTTTCTCTGACCGGACTTCCTTGTACAACATCAGATTCACGATGATCATCGCAAAACAACTGAGCGACGACACCAAATACACGAACTCGTTACCGAAACTGTCGCGGACGAAGTAAGCGATGGTCGGCCCTATCATCGCGCCGACGTTGACGAGCCAGTAGTAAATAGCAAACCCCAATGATTTCGACTCAGGCGTCGTCGTAACAGCGACCGTCCCCAGCACGGAAGGCTTGATGAAGGATCCGCCAAAAGCGGTCAGCACGAGAAATGCGACAAGCAGCCAGTATTGCGGCGTGCTGCCATAGATGCCGGAGAACGCAGACATGCCCATCGATCCAATAAGAAAGTACCCAAGGGCAAGGATGGAAAATGCGATATTGAACGCCCGGCGGAATCCCCATTTGTCCGCAAGAGTTCCACCCAGAATCGGCAGAAGATAGAGCAAGCCTCCGAATATGCCGGACAACTGGCCGGCTTCTGCCTCTGTGAAGCCGAGCTTGTTACGCATGTAGATCATGAAAACGATCTGTTGTCCATAGTACGCCAATCGCTCAAACAGCTCCATGCCATTTGCTACCCAGAAGGGTGGATGGAAACCTTCTCGGACTCTTTGTAGGCTAGCTCGGATATCCACAGGTGCTCCTTTTTTGATGATAGGAAAGACTCATTACGAAAGAATGTCCTTGCGGCGGAAGATCAGCCACGCAATAACGACGAATCCAAGCGAATACGCTCCCAGGACCCCCATCGAGGTCCCGATCGTGTCCCACGGTATCGGATCTTCGAAAATCTGCATCCACACGTTCAGGTAGTTCGTAAAAAGGTACGGCTTGATATCGCGGAACAACTCCAAAGGGATCACTGTCACCATCAGAAAAATCATGTTCACGCCCATGGTGCTGATGATGGGTCCAATGGCATTCTCGACAAAAGAAGAAAACAAAAAGGCCAACGACGCGATGGTCAGCATCGCCCAGGCCGCAAGGAAATAGCCCACGAGGAACCTCCACGCCACATCGGCCTCGGGCAGGACAAGAATGCCTTTCGTCAGGGTAATCAGATCCCCGCGGCCTAACAGCAACAGAGCCAGACCGGTGCTCAGGATGCCGAGAAATCCGACGAAAATAATTGTGTAGATGACAGTGGTGTAGAATTTCGAAATGAAGATGCGCGTCCGGGAAACAGGCCGAACGAGTATCAGGCGATAGGTTCCCGCCGTCGCTTCACCGGCAAGCTGGTCACCTGCGACAAATGTGATAAGCAGGGGAATATGGATCCACAAGCTGTTCATCATCCACTGTGCGAGAAACCATCCGTTGAACAGATTCCCAACAAAGAAGAAGTCCTGCTGCAACGACCGAAGCGAATACTGCAGGAACCTTCCTCCCTCGAGTTTCATGGCAACTTCGATCAACGGCACGACAACGGCCACCAGCAGGAAGCCGATCCAGGTCCGCTTCTTCAGAAACGTTTTGATGAGTTCGTAATAGATCAATCGCAGCATTTTAGCGCCGTGTGCAATGCCAGTCTCCCCTCCATCCTGAGAAGACGGACGGTTTCCCCTCCTTCACATGGAGGGGACAAAGGGGTGGTCGGTGGTCGGCGAACCTGATTCACTTGTTCTCCTCTTTCGAGTCGCTCTCGGTGATCGAGAGGAAGTACTCTTCCAACGAGCGCCGTGGTACGAGAGCCTGGATATCAACTTCTTCTCTGACAAGCGCTCGGGCCAATTCCGGGATGCCTTCGAACGACATCGTAACGATGAATGCTTCCCCTTTTTCGACGACGCTGCCGATCCCTCGATGGGCTGAAAGCACAGCACGGACTTTCTCCACCGGTTGGCCCTGTACAGTGACAGATTTTTCCCCCTTTTCGAGCAGCGTAGCAACTTCGCCCTGCGTGACAAGTTCTCCCCGATTGATGACCGCCATCCGGTTGGCGACCATCTCCACTTCATTCAGCAAATGCGATGAGAGCAGAACCGTTTTGTTCCGATCGCTCGCGAGATGGCGGATCAGATCGCGAATCTCCTTCATGCCTTGCGGGTCAAGGCCGCTCGTTGGCTCATCGAGGATAACGAACTCCGGATCTGACAGGAGCGATTGGGCAATACCGAGCCGCTGTTTCATGCCGTGTGAATATGTTTTGACCTTGTCGTGTGCCCGCGAAGAAAGACCGACCAATTCAAGCACTTCCCCTATGCGCTTGCGGCTTGCTCCTCCGTTGAGAGCACCGACAATCTCAAGGTTTCTGTGGGCTGAGAGATAGCCGTAGAAATCGGGCTTCTCAACGATTCCCCCGATGGATTGGAGCGCCTTTTCTCGTTCTTTATGCAGCGACCGGCCAAAGAGGAACACTTCCCCTTCGGTCGGGCGGATGAGGGAAAGAAGCATGCGGATGGTGGTGCTTTTGCCGGCTCCGTTGGGTCCAAGGAATCCAAAGACATCGCCGCGATGGACTTCAAGGTCGAGGTGATGAACGGCCCAACGGCGCTTGTACTGCTTGCCCAGATTCCGTGTTTGTAGGATGATGTCGCCCGTCAAGGGGAACCAGCGATGAGTTTGGAATGAGAGAATTGCCTATTGGTGGAGCGAATTCGTGCGGGCAATGTAGAACTTATTTCGGGGATTTTCAAGAAATGGCGCAGAAGCAAGTGGAAGTCCGACTTCTCTCAGCGACAAGACAAAATGAGAAGTCGGACTTCTTCCCCTGAAAACAGCAACGCCGCAGACAAAGCTGCGGCGCTTAGAGTCTTGTTCAGTGTCATTCCCGCATGTTGTAAGCGGAAAACCAGATCTGAGCTAGTATCTCGATCCCCCGGCTGCATGAAATCGACAAAGGGGGGCCGACGAAGACCTTTCCGGACTACTCACTCTGTTTCAGCCTATCCAATGCCCCCCGCACTTTCTTGGCCGTCGAGGCGGGTAGGTTCTCTTTGGAAAGCAGAGAATACTCCGACACCGCTTCCTTCGTTAACTTCATCCTCTCAAACGCTGAAGCAACCGTCAGCCGCGCATCGTAGTTGGTCTTCAACTCAGGATGCGTCCGAAGGGTTTCCTTCGACTTGAGGATCGACGTGGCGAAGTAAGAATTGTCGAACAATACCCGCGCTCCATGGAGCTGCATTTCGCCGACGTTTGTGTCGGAATATACCGGGACATCCGTCTTTGATTTGCTGCTACCGTGCAAAACAGTGGCAGATGGAATAGCGATCTCATCGCGCTCTCGGGGCGGCACGGCCAGGATATTCTCCATCGCCAGCTTCAAGAGAAAATCCTCCTGGCTCAATTGACGGACATCCGAGATATCCAGGATGGTCATTTCAGGAACGGTGAGCTTCCGTCTATCCACCTCGATCGTCGCGCTGGCGCCCGGGCCCGTGCGCATGCTGTCCTCGGGTTTGAGAAGATCCCCCACCTTGACCTTCTTCCACTCCTCCATGACGCCGCGCCTGACTTCGACGGTTCCTTTCACCGCCTTCACCGTGAAGTCCCCCGCGAGCAGCCGTACTGCCAGGAGGCTCAGCATGATCATCCACAGTATTCGAATACGCATGGCTTTATCCTTTCAGATCGATTCCTATAGAGGGGGCAGCAGATCAACAACGCGGACCCAGCCTCTGACAACCCCGAGGCCGACTTCGACATCGTCAAAGTACTCCTTCGCTCCCACTTCCCAGGCTTTCGTAAATCCTTCGGTAATGGCCGTCGTCTCGACCGGAACCCAGACCGTCTCGTCTCCGTGTTCGTTCTTCCGAATGACGTACCGCTTCGGATTGTCACTGATAATGTTCGCCTGCGCAGCCGGAACCTCAGTATCGAACATCATGTAGATGTGCGCATCATCGAGCCGCTGAGGCGGAACGATATCAACAAACGCCGTACCGACGCCGATGCTCGAGAGCAGTGACGAGAAGCAGACCGTCATATCATCGCAATCACCGCCGCGCAACGCCAGAGTCTCAGATGGAAACTGAACCCGATCCTTGCTCGCCCTCGGGTCGTTGACGTACGTCAGACGCGAGGCGAACTCATTGAACAGCAATCGGGCCGACCGGAACTTCTCCAGTTGCTTCGGAACCGCCGCAAGCGTGTCTTTGTCCTGGCTCATGATGCTGCGTGTAAACCGCATGATATCCGGATCCTCCGGCGTCACGAAATACCGCAGCGAGAGCGCATCGCCATCCCAATCATTGCGCCCCCTGATGATCAGACAGCGTCTGGCTCTTGTCATCATAGTCCTCGGCAGGTGAGGCCTTCACGAACACTTCAGCCGCCCTCAGGACCATCGACGGAACGAATTTGATCGCGTCGTTGAAGATCGCCGTGAACGATATCTCCTTTTCCTGCCCGGGCGCGAGGTATTCGGCTGGCGTCTCGGTCGGACGGTCCATATACTGGTCGACAAAGAACGATAGCGTTGCCCGGATCGGCTTCGTCGAAACATTCTTGACCTTCGCCTTCCCCAGAGGCCAGTATGCGAGCATATGGTAGGACGATGGGTACACTTCCTTTAGGATTTGCACGTATTCGATCTTTGCCCACGTTTCTCTCGTTCTGCCGAGCGATATGGTAGTGGATAAGTGCAGTTGATCCGGCGTGAACGCGTTGTATGCCAGATCCTGCACACCTCGATTGAGAAACTCCTGAAGCGTCGGCTGACTGCGCTGCGCTTGATTGAGGAAATGAAGGTAACCAAGATTGATCTTGGTACGCCCATACGAGAAGCCGACGCCGACAGACAACCCCGCGACAAACTGCGATGAGCTTCCGCCAAACAAGATGCCCTGTCGCAACGACCAACGCTCGCCCAGCATCCATTCCGATCCAACCCCACCCATCGCCTGCGTGTCGAAATCGAGAGCAAGCGTTGTGGTTGCCGTCGCGCGATATGCTGCTCCTATTCGCAACGTCTTGACGTTGCGCAGGCCATACTTCAGGACATCGCCTTGTAGCTCGCTTTCAGTCAGCCGGAATAAATTCTTCGCCACCGCGCCAAAAGTCCAGTCGGGAGTCGGGTTCCAGTTCAACCCCACATCGATGTTCCAGGCATTTCCTGTGTAGTCGAATGTCTGCTGCGTCGTCGTTCCCTGCACTATGACAAACTGGTTGTCTGTAATCAATTGTTCCCTGTATCTGGCGCTCACGCCCAATCCGACTGTCGGGGTAACCTGATAGCCGTACCCGAGTGCAAATTGCTCTCGATAGGTGATACGAGTTTCAGTTTTGATCTCCGGACCATCCGGAAACACAAACGTATTTGGGACCACGAAATCCAAATTCTGTCCAGGCGTGTAGCTGCCTGCGATAACGTGCGCATCGAGAAATCGTTTTGCCGTTCCAGCCGTGAACAGAGATATTCCTTTCAAAGGAACATCGCGTCGAAATTCACCAAACGTGGACGCTGTCAGGTCCCAATCTCGTATCGACACCAGGCCAGCAGGATTCCAATCGATGCTGCCCATGTCATCCGACAGCGCTGTGAATGCTCCGAACGCGATTCCGCGCACAGAGCTCAGCTGCTGCCCGAAGGCACTGAGCGTCACCATATGGAGAAGAACGACTGCCCGGCGTAGGATGAAGAATCTTTGCTTTGTGGGGAACACGCAAGAATCTAGGCGCCGTTAAACATCAACATCAAAGCTGTGACGATTTCTCCTTATGTGAACAACCGTTTGCTAGGTTTTTGTTGAGCCGTGGCAGGGCGTCCCCGGTCACTTCAGCCAGAGAAGGACGTTGTGAATGGACGCCGCTTGTACAAGAACCTTCTCCGAGTAGCCCGGTATCGTCGCCTCGTTCCTGTTCGACGAAATAATCGAAAAGAGATAGCGACCATCAGAACTTGCTTTCAGACCCTTCAGAACCTTCGCCGGAAGGACGATGGAATTCGATCCCTCCTTGATATCCACCTGGAGAATGGGCTTGACAGGCAGCGGTGTGTGGGCATCAAACGAGCTGACGAGCACGCGGAATGAACCTCCACGCTGACCGCTCCACTGAATCTGAAGGTCTTCGTTGCGGAAGACGACAGAACCGGCTTTCGGCTCAAGGACGGTGACTTCATCCGGGCTCTGGATTGCCAATTCAAACGGCAAGACAGCACCGCGTCCATCGGCGATAAACCGATAGGTCTGAGCCGACGCGTAGGCAAAATCTGCAATTGGTTGATTGTCCCGGTCAACGAGCGTATAGGCAGGTCCGGCGTTCTGATCTGGCGAATAACTCGACAACGTCCGGAGCGGCCTGTACATCTTTGGAAGAGCAACACTGTTAACCTTTGCGTTTCCGACATCGAGACCATTATAGCCGATCACTTTCCCGAGATTCGTGATCGGCTTGCGGGGCTTGTCGTTGATGAGAACCCTTACATACGAGAATGAACTCCGGGTTCCTCCGAGGTCAGTCTTCACACCGTTCACGAGGAAGGTCGCAGGATACAACTGCTCCTCGGTACTGCAGAACACCGGAGGTATCAACGGATGCATCAATGATCAACGTGGAATCAATGGCGGGAAGGACTTTCACCTCCAGCGCCGCCGCGCTTTGGTCGAGAGCAAGTTCCACCGGGAATTTCTCCTGGCAGCCTGTGAACCAGAGCACAGCGATCAACGCCAGAATGAAGCTTGACCTACGCATAAGCCATCACCATCCGTTCGTAATATACAGAATTCCTCCACATTACGAAATATCCCCGATCACCAGATGATTCTTGCCTAAAATGAGAAGAAAATGAAGCCAAAAACAAAACTGGCTCCCGCTGTTCCCCGGAGCAGGAGCCAGGTGGGGATCCACTACACCACATCTATTGCACCGTATACGGGATACCCCAAAATCGTGTCAAGACAGGCGCCTCCATATCGCACAACGTTTCTCGTGAGATCGCCTCAACCACTGCATGAAACACCCCCGGACGGGATTGCGCACGGACGGTGTTCTCATACGTATGAATGTAATGATCGCCAACCCTGTTCTCGAGCCTGAGCGGCAGAAGATTCCGCTGTCCCCATTTCCCCCGATATCCGGAACGGAGCACCACCATGTTCGGCTCGACTTCCTGCGTCTGAAGTCTCACTCTGACCTCGAGATCGGTTTCCCCTCCCACCGTCGGGAAATGACCGCGTCCGTTGATCCTGAATGGCCATGCGGTCTCGTCGGGAGACTTCAACGAAATGGACTCACCTGTTTGTGTTCTCAGCAGGAATTCGCTGATCGAAACGTTTGCTTTCTCTGTTCCACCATGAACGATCGACACGGCATTGAGCTTCCAGTTCATTGATGGATCGTCTGACTCACCGACGCGCATGAAACGAGCTTTTCGGACAACGTGCTCAATGAACGGCTTCGAGATGAGCGAATGACGCTTGCGCGTGCTCAGTTGATACGGCGCGGAAATTTTCAGAATTCCGCCGATCGTCCGGGTAACCGTTGCAACCACACAATCGGCACTCACTTCCTCAATGCCTACCGATTTCTTCACCCGTTGAATGATTCTCCCCCATCGCAACGGATACCCACGATCGTTATTCTTCGTCGCCCCTGCGGAGTAGTCAGAGGAGTATGCCGCTCCGTCGTCAAGTGGAACAATGTCACTGTCGAGCAGCGCATCGTTCGCAATCACCGTCTCAAGATACTCTCTGTCTATCGTAGTCAACATCGCCCTTGTCGTATCTGGCGTTTTCGAAGAGTTATTGCAGAGAAATGACTTGTCCTACTATACCCAACTCTTGTGCCAGAGCTGCGTCTAGAGGGTCGCGAACCGACTCAGCGCAACAATTTGATTTGCAAGGAGTTAGGTACTTCAGGACTAGTAGATGGGATTACTGAGGAGTGAGAAGTGCGGGAATTCTGACGGAGAAGTGCCGGAATAGATCGTCCCCCCGCAGTGTGCCGTGTAAATCTTACAAGATCTACTGCTGGAAACGAGGATGGGGGATCGATGGCGTGGGGATCGTCAATTGGAGATCCACACGCCCAGCCGATTCTCAGATCCCGTCATCATACTTCAGTTGTTCATCTTTCGATTTCTTCGGCGGCGCGCCAAAATAATAGGTGAATCCGAAGTACAAAATTCTGGAATCCCGCATGTTAACGACTGACTGCTTCAAGGAGGGAATGTCCAACTGGAGCTCCCGCTTGAGGGTCTTGAACACGTCGGCAACCGTCAGAATACACGAGAGTTTACCATCGAAAAGCTCCTGCCGGAGCCCCACGTTCACGACGTAGCTCGGAGAGTATTGCCCCTGCGGTGTCAACCTCGCAGAGTTGTAGTTCGCATTGACCTGAAATTTCGACGTGGTCGTCAGACTCATCGTCGCTGTGAAATTGCTGCTCCACGTGGTAATCGTCTTCTTCTGGCCGTAGCCAAGATTCGATGCATCGATCTGGTTCAAGAACGCATTCCCGCTCCAGTGCATCGAGACAAGTTCTCCCACATTTGCCGATGCAACCAATTCCACACCGCCGGACTGGTCGTTGGAGAGATTCTGTCGGGTAGTCAGCAGCAACGTATCGTTGACTGCCTGCGTCAATGTCGTGAATCTGTTGAACGTGTAGCGATAGAAAAGGGCTGGGAGCAGTGAAACCTCATCGGTCTGAATTTGACACCCAAGTTCCACAGAATGAGAGAACTCCGGCTGAAGTTTCGGGTTCCCCGCAGATACGTTCCGCGGATCCCTGTATTCAGGGAATGGGTTCAAATCATCGGCTTCGGGCCGATGTGTCCTTCGGCTGTAGCTCAGTTGCAGCTCGGAGAAAGTGCTCAGTTTGTAAGAGAGGTGAAGCGTTGGATAGATCTTGAAATACCCGTTGATCAGAGTGGAATCAAACGTCACCAGATGGGCCTTCACATGCGACTTCTCCCCTCGCAAGCCTGCCAACAACCCGAAATTTCCGAACGACCGCTTGTAGGTGGTATAGAGCGCATGAATCGTTTCGTCAAACTGGAATCGATTCGTCCGTGTGAAATCCGTTACAAACCGTCCCTGACCCGGGTCAAAAGACTCAGCGAAATAGTCCAGATCACTACTGTTGAACTGCCCAACATAGCCTGCCTCCAGGCTGGACTGTTCAGAGAGCGGATTCTGGTACTCTACGGTCAGCTCGTCCTTGTCGTCGGTGTTCTTGATGAGCGTGTTGTCATATTCGTTCGGGATTGCCGGCACCGCGTACGAATTTGTATAATGATTGTTCTCCTGCTCCGGCGCCCTGGAGATGCTGGCTTCAAACCGCAGCTTATGGTCCTCCCCGGGAAACGCATGCTCGATGTATGCCCTCACACTATATTCCTTTTCGTACTGGTCATCGACGCGAAGACGGTCGTATTGATTGATGACAGAATTCCCTGCGTCCCGCAGGACGTTGTTCGCATCTTCTGTCCTCGTGAAACCATTGTAGAAGTAGTTACCGGAGAACCCGAGTTCATCATTCGAGCTTATCTTGTAGTCTAACCCGGCAGAAACGAGATGGGAAAATGGACGCGCGAAAGAGTTCAGAGTCCCATCGTACAGCGTGACGGCAGACGAAGAATCGATCTGCGTCCGCTTGTCCGAGTTGATCCTGTTGCGGCTGTCTTTGCGGATGCTGTAGCTGCCGAAGATGTTGAAACCGCCGGGATTGTAGTTGAGCCTGACATTACCGTTGACGCGGTCCTGATTGCCCGCGTTTGCGGTGAGGTTGCCGTTGATGCCAAGCGATCCGTTCTTCTTGAGGACGAGGTTGATGATCCCCGCCGTACCATCCGGCTTGTATTTCGCGGAAGGATTGGTGATGATCTCGACCTTTTCAATGGAGCTCGCAGGCATCTGTTGCAGAACTGTTGCGCTATTCTTCTCCAACAAAGGCGATGACTTACCATTGATCATGATCAGGACGTTGGACGACCCTCGCAGCGTCACGTTTCCATCGATGTCGACATCAATCGAGGGAACATTCTGCAGCAGCTCACTCGCAGATCCGGCTTTGCTCATCAGGTCCTGGTCGATGTTGTACACCTTTCGGTCGACAGAATTGTTGTACAGTGCCCGTTGCCCGGTCACTACCACCTCATCAAGCTTCACGGGCGCCGTCACGAGCCCGATTTGTCCAAGATTGGCATGCCGATGCTGTGAATCGATCTCGAATGATGGTGTAGTCTTGCGTTCATATCCGATGAGGTCAAACCGGAGGAAGTACTCGCCCGGCAACAGGTCGCTGAATTCGAACCTCCCCGCCTTGTTCGTCGATTTCCCTATAAGGATGGCGCTGTCAAGTGTCGCACAAAGGGCGGCACTTACGAACTCCAACGGACGGCTTGTCAATTCATCGACGACCAATCCCTTGACAGAACCGATCCTGCTGTTTTGTCCGGTAAGCACGCTGGCGAAAACTAGAAAGATGGAAATGATTGCAGACCGCGTTCTCATAGAAGCCATCTCATCGGTGAAGAAATGTGTGGTCAGATCAAGATTCTCATGGTGCACATGCATGGGCACCACGACGGCTTGGGGTCAGCTAATCTACGAAACGCAGATGAAAAAGGGATGAAAAAGAGGATCGTGGTATTCGCCTGGGGTCGTTTCCCACCTGCGTTCAGGAATTCTAGAAGGCGGGCAGGAATCCAGCATCCCCACCAAGAACACGGCTATTTCCACATTCCTTTCAGGTAGGACCGAACCACCTCATCCAGGATCGTGTGATATCGCTGAGGGAGGTTCTTGTACTTCGGCCGGAGATTCTCCTTGATCGCGTCGTAGTCCTGGCCGGGGGCAAGTCCTTCGACGACGTTGGAAAGGTCCTGCCGGAGCTTTTTCAGGACCTTGTCGCGCGCCTCTGCATCCCCGTCCCTGGCAATCGCTTCGACAGCTTTGTCGATGTCCCACGAACTCTCAAAGAAATGTTTGAAGCAGATGCCGCGAAAGTACTCAGCGACGGTTCCCCGATTCAGCCCGCCGAGCTCTTCGGCAGTCTCAGAGATCGAGCTTCGGGAGAATTTCTTGGAGCGAAGGATCTCCATAATCTGATCCTCAATATCGACCTCACCTTTCGTCGCGCGGGCAACCTCCTCCGGCATATCACGGAGTTGGATGAGTGTGCGGCCATCGGAACGAGCGAGAATACCCGCTCGGGTAATGGCACTCTGCAACTCACGCACATTCCCTGGCCAGCGATACTGCAAAAACGCATCCACCACGGTGGACGACAGGGACAGCTCGCCTCCTTCGGCCTTCGCAAAACGATTCGCTAAAAGCGGAATATCCCCTTTCCTCTCCCTCAACGGCGGAAGCTCAATGGAGAAAACATTCAGGCGATAGTAGAGATCCTCGCGGAAGCGCTTCTGCGTGACAAGGTCCCGGAGATTCTTATTCGTCGCGGCAATGATACGCGCATTCGTGGTCCTCGCAAGTGTGGAGCCAACACGTTCGAACTCTCCCGATTGGACCACACGCAGGAGTTTCACCTGGAACACTTCGCTCGTCTCGCCTATTTCATCGAGGAATATCGTCCCTCCGTTGGCGTACTCGAAGCGGCCGATTTTGTCTTTCACGGCGCCGGTGAAGGAGCCCTTTTCGTGACCGAACAGCTCGCTCTCGAGCAGCGTCTCTGTCAAAGCACCGCAATTAACGGCGACGAAGACTTTTCCCCGCCGTGCGCTCAGATTATGGACGGCCCGCGCAACAAGCTCCTTCCCTGTTCCGCTCTCACCCAAGATAAGCAGGTTGGCTTCGCTCGCGGAAATCTTCTGCATCAAATCGACCACCTCGCGCATTCTTCCACTCGACTGGTAGACGATCCCCTCAAACACTGCCACCTCGTCTACTGGCTCCTCCTCCGCAACTTCGAATTTCACCATATCGCTCACTTGAGCAGACAGCGCCTTGATTTCATCCTTGTACCTCTTGATTTCCTCCAACAATTCGGACGCTCGAGGCGAGCGATCGGACAATTTCTGATCGAACAGCTCCTTCTCCAGCATCTGAAGCTTCAACTCGCTCTCGCGGAGCTTGCCCTCGACTTTCTCCTTCTCCGATTCCAGTTTCTTGACGTGCTTCCCGACGACGAAGTAATCATAAAGCACGGGACCTAGCCAGGCCACTGCGAGCAACATGATTGGCGAGACGATAGGAACGACGATATGGGCAGCGACAAAAAGAAGCTGGGCTGTTGCGAGATAGAGCACGGCGAGAAGTAACGCAAATACTCCGCCGCGAAAATACCCAAAGCGATGGATAAGCACGACAAGTATGCACGACAGCAGGAGGGGAAGGATGAGCTCTCCAAGGTACGGAGAGATTCTTGTCAGGAACCTTTGTTCCAGAGCGTTGTCAATGAGCGTCGCCTGAAGCCCAATCCCCGGGAATTGCGCGTCAAACGGAGTCGGTACGAAATTCGTCCCCCTCCCCTCGCCGATGACGCTCACGAGAACGATCTTGCCCTGCAAACTCGACAAGCTCGCCGAATCGGTGACATACGACCGGAGAGCTTCCACACAAGAGTATCGATGAAAGGAGCTCAGCGATCCCGGGAAATTCAGGGAGGTGATGCCATCACTGTTGAAGGGAATTGTGATCGTTCCGGTGCCCGTTGGCAATGAGACAGAGTTCCGATCGATGTGAACCTGCGAGCGCTCGGCGCCGGCAAAGGAGCGAAGCACCTCCAGCCCGAACGCAGGCACGGTTCGACCGTTGGCGTCAATCAGCAACGGAAGCTCGGATGGCCGCCCCTCGGTAGTGTTCGTGTGTCCGATGCCTGAAACTGACTGGAGAAGCTCGCGGTACAGGAAGCCGAAGAACCCCGCCGTAGAGCGCCGGCTCCTTCATCATACCAAGCGCGGGGAATTTCTCTGGTGCAAGCATCGGTGATGTGAGCCGCTTCGTACCGACGCGGCCAAAGTATGATGAGCACACAACCCTGCCGGATGCTGCCGTCTTCGCAGCGAGCAATTCATCGTGCTCGGGATACTCAAGGTTATTCTCATCAAACAAGATATCGAAACCAATTACTTTGACCTTGCTCTTGGTGAGGACATCGACGAGGAGCGCGTAAGTATTGCGTTTGAGAGGCCAGCCACCGAGGTTCGTGATGTCGTCGTTATCGAAGTACAGGATGACGATATTGGTATCAGCCGGGACTTGTCCACGCAAGTGGTAGCAGAGATCGAGCGAACCCTGTTCCAGCCTGTTCATCGGTCCCGAGGCAAGCTGCAGAAGCACCAGCACACCGATCAGAGCTGCCAAGACTATGAGGTACTTACGCGACATTGAAGGTCACTGAAATGAACATTCGGAATACTCGGGACAGCTGAGTCAGACATGTTGTCGCTTTGCTGGCAATTCGTTTGGAGAAGAGCAAACATACGACCCCGGCTTTGCGCAACTTCACCCGGCATTCAAAGCTTGGTCACTCCCCTCTGTAGCGGGGGTCAGCGGGGCGGCAAGAGGGGATTTAGGGGTGTGTACGCTATCGCCCTACCCTCTGCATCTGCGCGGCGACATACCGGTCCCCCGCCGCCACGCCCTTCGGAAAGGCATCGCTTATCCTTCGCAGGTCGTCCCCGGACAGCAACACATTGAGTGCCCCGACGTTCTCACGCAGGTACTGCACTTTCTTCGTCCCGGGAATCGGAACGACATCTTCTGCTTGCGCAAGGACCCAAGCCAGTGCCAGCTGGGCCGGGGTGCATCCCTTTTCCGCCGCCAGCTTCTCAACGGTTTCTACGATCCGGAGGTTCTTGGCGAGATTGTCAGGTTGAAATCTCGGATGTGTCGCACGACGAAAATCGGTCGTATGCAGATCATTCACTCCTTTGATCCTGCCTGTCAGGAATCCGCGACCCAATGGACTGTAAGGGACAAATGCAATTCCCAGCTCCCGGCACGTTGGCAGGATTTCCGCCTCCACGTCTCGCGTCCATAACGAATACTCCGTTTGCAGCGCCGTAATTGTATGGACCGCAGCAGCGCGGCGAATCGTCGCCGCACCCGCTTCAGAAAGTCCAATGTATCGAACCTTGCCTTCACGGACCAGGTCAGCCATGGCACCGACAGTTTCTTCGATCGGTGTCTCGAGATCCACACGATGCTGATAGTAAAGATCGATGGTTTCAATCCCGAGGCGTTTGAGGCTCGCGTCACACGCCGAGCGAACATACTCGGGTTTTCCGTTCACCCCCAGGAAGCTCCCGTCCGCTCCCCGGACATTCCCAAACTTTGTCGCAATGAACAAGCCAGGCCGTTTACCTTTGATTGCCTGACCGAGGAGTTGTTCATTGTGCCCAACGCCGTACATATCGGCGGTATCAAAGAACGTGATGCCAAGGTCGATGGCTTCGTGAATCGTCGCGGTGGATCCCTCGTCGTTCCTTGGCCCATAGAACTCCGACATTCCCATGCATCCGAGCCCGAGGGCCGAAACGAGTGGGCCGTTCTTCCCGAGTCTTCGCTGCTTCATTAGTACTCCCGAGTATGGTGGTTTCGTGCGAGTGATCGCCATTGTCAATTCTCAATTCCGTTGTGACCCCGGCGCGATTCGAACGCGCGGCCTATAGCTTAGAAGGCTATTGCTCTATCCAGCTGAGCTACGGGGTCAAGATCTTTGTTACCAAGAACGCTTAGTCCCAATAAAACACGTCGGTTCCGTCTCTTGGAATCCCGCTTCTCCGCTCAAACAAAGAGCGGGAGATCCTCAATTTGTCTTCAGCTCACTCCGTTCGCTGGACAACTTGGGACTGAGCTACGGGGTCGATATCTTTCTCGCATAGAACGCTAAGTCCCGCCCAAAGAAGGCGGGATCCACAAAACGGCAACCACTTGCCAACAACGCTCGTGCGCCGTTTCGGGACTACGGGATCAAAAAGCCTCTTTTGGAGAAGATTTCGCTTACAAAGATACGAAACTTGGGAGGTGAAGGCAAGGGTACCCCATCCGCACGATATCAGACAAGCATCCTATCGGCCTAGTGCCGGTCCTAATAAATCATCTTGTGTCTTTCAACGCAGAGTCGCGGAGGACGCACCAGCCCGCCATGCGGCCCACCCGACCGTTGGCAGCCTCAGAATGGGTGGGCGGGTCTGGCGGGGAGGATCGCAGAGCAATATCCCTCAGCGTTTCTCTGCGGTCTCTGCGTCTCCGCGATAAAAACCATAACGATCAAGAACACAATATTACTTTTTGGAAACGGCACTAGCTACGTCATTCTGCATATGCGTGCCTTATCCAGCGTAACCCAACACTTGAGTGCGCTCGCGTTCTTTCTCTCTTTGGAAGGTTCTCAAAAACTCAAGGGTTTCTCTCCTCAAGCTTGAGCGCGTAGATACCTTGAATCTCTTCGCTCACTGTTCACCGCAGGTAGTAAATGTGAATACGCTTAGACAGGTACATAACAAAGCCTCCAATTTCGAGGCGAAGGGCAAGCACTTGGGCCACCAGCAGGATTTACCGATGCAGAAAAACGAGTGACCTCGGCGCGTTTCTCCGCTAAAAGCGGACCCGCCAGACTGCGTAGCGGGCTGGTCAGCCTCCGGCTGAGGACGCCGACACAAAGTCCAATCCATGATTCGGTAGATAAGATTGCGTTCGACAAATGATCCTCTCATTTTCGAGACTCAACTCCTTTCTGTTGGCAACGGTGGAGCAAGTGCTTGGTGATCACTCCTTAGCGACGAATGATCAGTGATTTGTCCAAACTTACAACTTCATACTTCAGAATCGAGTTGCCGCTCCCACATTTTCGTTTCCTTTCAAGAATGACATTGGCGGATTTGCTCCCGTTGCAATGTCACGGCGAAATCGCGGTAAGCTTGCCAAGCTGCACTGATTCCCGCGAGGCTCACCGGTGGTCGGTAGTCTCCTTTTCTACGTAGCTCCGGGAACTATGTTGACATCAGCAATCCGTCTTCGTACATTTCTTCGGCGGCAGAGTACCCTCCTCGCCGGACGCTTACCATATCTGATTACAGGTCTCGCATCGGTACGATGCCATCCACGAAAAGTCTCTACTCCATTACTTTCAGTCTACAGATCCCCCATGGTCCACCCCGCGGCCGTGCTGCAGATCGTTGTATGACTGGAGAAATCCTCTGACACCGTACTAGACACACCAAGGAGGTTACAATGAACATACTTCAAGTTCAGCGAGTCGGTTTCATCGTCATCTTGACGCTCATATTCTCTTGCCTGTCATTGCAGGCACAAGTAGTCGACCTCACAAAGGTCAAAGATGCATATGCTGCCCTCCAGTCCGCTGCAAAACCCGCACATGATGATATGGCAACAATCGGTAATGTTGCCGGGATCATCAGCACAGGAGTGGACTTGCCGCATTATATGGTCAAGGTCACCGAACTCTTGACCAGTGAAATCGATGTGACCTCGGCTGCGGCTGATGCAGCCTCCGCCGTCCCGGACATTCAAACCACAGCACAGGATCTCAAGAAATCCCTCGACGGTACCAACTCAACCCTAAAGAAGATCTTGGTCGCGCTCAAGCAATATGATATCGATACAACTCCGATGAGGGAACCAATTGACAATTTCTATTATGCGATAACTGCAGAACGGATAGCTCTCTACGGATTCAGCGATACATTTAAGACGTTTATTGATCTTGCAGAGCAAGCTGCTGGAAAAGTTGCCCACGACGCCGCCAAAAGTCAGAAGTTGATGCAAAGCGTGGATATTGTCACGCGCCTGATGCAAGATATGATCAAAGATCTCGAAGCGTATGATACATCGCTCAAGAAGGGGTATGAGTATGTCGAGGGTATGGACAAGTATTGCACACCCCTAAAAAACGCGGGGAACAAAATCGCGACGATAGAAGATCGCCTCCACGACATGGAGGGACCCCTTAAGAACGTCGTTGCGACGCTTGATCGGTCCGTAAGTTTCGAGTTTCCCTATCCCGATCCTGAGCTGAAGCATCCTTTACACGAGGGTCATTACAGAATAGACATCAGCGTGCGAAAAGCGCTGAACGGAGCAAAGTTCATCGAAAGCGAAATCGAAAAAATGCTGAGCAAGTTCCTCTGGAAGGTACTCAAAGAATTCGGTGTCGAAAAAGCATTGAAGTCTCTGGAAAACGATGCGAATGCGCTTATGAAGGAGGCACTCAACAAACTCGATATGCACGTGGATTTGTCGATTCCGGGCATCGATGCCGTAGAACAGAACGAACGCGAGCTTAAGTCTGAACTCGAAAAGCTGTCAAAACTTCAGCTGAAGTCACTCTTTGGCGACTTGAAAAATGGAGTTACTGCTCAGGCCACCCAAGTTGGAGATATCCTGAAGATGATGAAATAAGCTACCCGCTAAATCCGTAGGGGAAAGCGGTGCATCGCAGCACTCGCCCCGCTTTCCCCCTTTTTGATAAACACGTGAGGCGCCAGAATGCGATGACTCGTTCGATTGTAGTTTTCTGGATGGTTTGTTGGCCTTGGACTACACTTCTTGGCCAGGACATACTAGATTTTCAACGGACCTCTTTTCACTGGCAGGGGAACGTAGAGGCATCATTCACGCACATGAGTTTTTCCAACTGGTCGGCGGGAGGCGATGAATACAGCTACGCCCTAGGCCTTAAGTCCAACTTGAATCCTTCTGCCAGCAACGGTATGTGGAGCTTTAATGCCTCGTGGGACGGGGAGTTTTCAATGATGAAAAGCAAGTCGCTCCCTGTTCGCAAGACAAACGATCGGTTGGACTTCAGTCTCAAGTTTGGGCGCAAGGTGTGGAATTCGCTCCATCTCGTTGTTGCTGCCGACCTCCAGTCGCAATTCTGGCCAGGGTACGATATCTATCAGGACCCAGATCAGAAACACTATGTCAGTAACTTCATGGCGCCGGGATATCTTCTGGCCGGGCTTGCGCTTGATCTTCGTCTTGATAGCCTCAATCTGTCAGTGCTGTGCAACCCCGTAGCCACGAAGATCACGTACGTTCTCGATCACGGTGTCGATCCGACATCATACAGTATCGACCCCGGGGGAAAAACACATGCGGAGTTTGGTGCATACGTGCACGTCACCTTCTCTGAAGAGATCTTGCCCAAAACCAATGCGACCATCAAATCGATCGTTTTCGTAAACTACGCAGAGCGCTTTGATCCCGATCTCTCCTTGTACGGAGAGTTGGACTATAATATTACATCCTTCCTGAAGTTA
>CAVUAC010000045.1:0-8558 GCA_963739335.1 uncultured Bacteroidota bacterium
TCCTTTTTGCGTAGCCTGTGCTGAGCGCCTGTCCGCCACGATTTCTGGCGGAAGTCGCATCTTTTTCTGAATCGCCGAGTCGAACCTTTCGGCAAACTCAAGGTTCGATCCTGAGCGAACCACAACGCAATACCCCTGTGTGAGCCGAAGGATCGAACGACGGCGGCCACGCCTACGCCCCTTCCGCCTTCGCTACGCTTCGGCGGACAAGTCGGCGGCTAAACCGGCTACTTACGGCAGTTGCAACCCTGAATTGCGTTTTCGAAATGGCATTGCGATACCAGAGCTGGCAAACGGAGCTTGAGTTATCGTGAGAAATCTTGCACTGAGCACCTTGTTGGCATCATGGATTCCTACAGTTCTTTAAGCCGTACCATATGCAGTCTTTCCCTTTTGCTATTAATTCTATTGAGCAGCCGCCGACGCACGATTTCGGCATGAGCCGGCACACAATTCCTTAGGAGGCGATCCGGAGTATCAAGTGGCAGTCCTAGGGCTGGTGCAGAGTGCGACTAGATCGTCCAGCTGGGCGGATGCGAGACAGATGCAAGTGTCCGCAGCGCCATAGTAGATCTTTACTTCTTCACTCTCCTCAAGAATCATCCCGGTTGGGAAAACAACTTTGTTCCTATATCCTCCCGTCGTCTCGTAAGGAGCCTCTGGCGCCAGAAGTGGGTTCCTACTCATGCCAACGACCTTCCGGGGATCTGCCAAATCGAGCAACATCACGCCAGCTGAGTATCTCTTCTTCCAGGATCGCTCATATCCATCTCGTCCCCGCGACGCGTCAAAGTCGCTGGCATGGAACACGGTCAGCCACCCCTTGGAAGTTTTGATTGGGGGAGGTCCCGCACCGATCTTTTGATTTGAAAAGGGGACGTCCTCCACCCCCAGCAGCAATTGAGGATTTCCCCAGTAGACTAGATCGGGCGAATCGGATATCCAAATGTCGAATCGCTCAGGATATCCAGGTCTTCCGTATATTGGAAAAGGACGCTCAAGCCGCACGTAGTTTCCTCCAATCTTCTCCGGGAAAAGAACAAAATTCCTGTTGTCGGGTGCAGCGATCGCAATTACCTCGAACCTCTCAAAATCATCCGTCACGGCAATCCCACATCGGACTCCGTGCCGAGTATCTGCTCCAAAGGTCATGTAGCATCGCGCGTCGATTACGGTAAGCCGAGGGTCATAGGTGTTGATGAATTCTCCATCTTGCATGCCATAGTGCACGTCAAAGCACGGCTTCGGCTGAACCTCCCACACGATACCGTCGTTGCTGTAGGCAAGGCCAAGAGAGACTCCTTCCTGCACAGTGTGTTCATCCACTCGGATGTCATTTCGAAAGACCATCACGTACCTGCCCCTGAATTTAGTTACGCCAGCGTTGCACACAAGGTCGGTTCTATAGGGTACGTCGCTCGCCTTGAGAATTGGATTCTTGTCGCATCGCTTGATGACCGGGCTTGAAGTGAGTTGACCAACCTGTGGTTCTTCGAAGAACTTCATCGCTTGACCCTTTCCTGTTAGTTTACGGTGTGAATTGTGGCAGATTCTCTGCTCTCTTGTACACGTTTCTTCCAGAAGAAGTAGGCGGGAGTCCCGCTGAGGACGATCACGACACCGATGCCAGACTCCAGCGGTGCCCGCACAAGAGTATTGACAACAACAGCCGCCGACAAAAGGATGAAGAGGATTGGCGTAGCCGGATATCCCCATACCTTGTAAAGCCGAGGCGCATCTGGGTATTTCTTGCGGAGGAGGTAGATGCAGGATATAGCCAGAGCTAGGAAGAGCCAATCCATAAATACAACGTAGTTCATGATCTGTTGAAATGTGTCGCTCACTAACACAATCAATGAGGACCACGCGGCCTGAAAGAACAGTGCAGCGCTCGGCGTTTTGTACTTGGGATGAACGCGCGCAAGCGATGAGAAAAACAATCCATCCTTCGCCATTGCATAGTACACACGTGGCGAGACGAGGATAATCGCGTTTGTGATCCCGAAGGAGGACACCATGATGAGCAGAGAAATGATTGATCCTCCAACTGCGCCCCAGAGATGCTCCATCGTGTCTGAGGCAACCAGCTTCGACTGAGCCATGCCTCCGACGGAGAGGGTGTTCACATAAACCATGTTGGTACAAACGTAGATGGCAATAATGATCAACGTTCCGATGATCATCGAGAGAGGAAGGTTTCGCCTTGGATTCTTGAGCTCGCCAGCAATGAATCCGATGTTCTGCCATCCGCCATAAGTGAAAAGCGCCGAGACAAGCGCTAAGAGGAATCCGCTTGCGATAGCTAGATCGAACGTGGAGGCCTCTGGGAAGACGGGCACGAAGTGCTCTGGATGGATGTCGCCAACCAGGAAGCCCACAGTAATGAGCGCAACAAGAGCAACGATCTTCACCACGGTGAAGACGTTCAGGACAACGCTCCCTTGTCTGACACCCAGGTAGTTGACCCACGTGAGAAGGATGATGGTGCCAATCGAGACAATCTTTATGACGAACGGGGACATCGGAAGGAAATATCCCAGGTATGTCACGAAGGTGATCGACACAAAGGCAAGTGACCCGGAAGCGATGACAAGGAGGATGGTCCATCCATAGAGAAAGCCTACGAAGCTTCCTAATCCTTCCCTCAAGAAAACGTAGTGTCCGCCTGCGCGTGGCATGAGAGCTCCAAGTTCCGCATAAGAGAGAGCACCCGTCAACGCCAACATCCCACCAATGAGCCAAACGAGCAACACCATACCACCGCTCTCCGGTTGAACGGTGGCTGCAATAACTGCAGGTGCGATGAAGATTCCACTGCCGATAGTATTGCCGATTACGACCATAATCCCATCGAACAATCCCAGCTTGCGGTCGAACTCTGTCGAGCTCGACGTCAATCGCTCGATAGCTTGTTGCCGATCCGCCATAGACTGAGAACCTGTTGATGCACTCATAGGGTTTCTGATCTGCTAACTATCTTGGCGTGCCTTCGAGAATCCCACGAAGGATTGCACGTTGTCGCGGCGTGGGATTGGCAGTCTCCTCAATATTTGATTGGATCAATCTTCGGGTTAAGGCCACACCTGTGAACTCGTGCCTGCGCCCTTCCCGTTGGACCACAAGAGTCACCGTTGAACCCGGTGTCAGTTCTCTTTGCAATCGTTGGACTTCGTCAAACGTTGGCCGGTCGCGATCGCCGAATTTCAGGAGGACATCACCCAGGCGGAGTTGGGACATCTGAGGACTCCCCTCCTCCTCGATGCTGACGACTTTCACACGCCCATCAACCATCTTTCCGAAACGGCACCCTAGCGATGTGATATCTTGTGTCTTGATCTTCCACTCGAGCCCTGCTGCCGCAAGTAGCTCTTGGTACGGAAACGGCTCACATCCCGCAATATGACGTCGGAAGAAATCAGTGAGATCTTTCTGGGCAACGGCACTGCAGACCCGGCGAAGGTCGTCTTCCTCAAAACCCACACCTGGATCTCCGTACCAGCGATCCATGAACCTCATCACATCATCGAGCGAGAACCTGTTCTCCGTGACATCGCGGATCTTCAAATCGATCATCCATCCAGGGAGGAGCCAGACTTCGAGACCCTGACGAAGCTCCGGCTCCCAAATGTACCAGCTGATATCCTCCCAGCTCATACGTTTGCGTGCCGGATTGTTTTCATATGCGTCGAGAATCTGAGCAAGACTTCGGAATACATCTTCTTTCGTGTACAGACCAGTCCGGCGGAGAAGAAGGTCGGTGTAGTATGCTGTGACACCTTCTGCGAACCATACAGTCCGTGTGCGGTGCGGGCGAGAATAGTCGTAATGGTCGAAGGTCCTCGTCCGGATGCGTTTCGCATTCCAGACATGGAAGAATTCGTGAGCGGCAGCAACCTTTAGCCAAGAATTCACCTTGAAGTATTCCTCGGTCCGAAGTGAAATCGTGGTCGCGTGCAGGTGTTCCAAGCCACCCGCGCCACGGCTGGCTGCATGAAAGATGAAAAGAAACCGGTCAATCGGAGTGCTCCGCATCATTTCAAATGCCCCGCCGACAATGCACTTCAGCAGTTTCTCCAGCTGCTCCATGTCCACAGAGTCGCATCCCGCTACGACGGCTTTGAATTGGACGCCCCCTACGATGAAATCGCGGCTCAGGAAGCGCCCCATCTGGACGGGACTGTCGACAAGCTCATCGAAGCTACACACAACGTAGCCATCCCCGTCTGCAGAGGGTTTCATGGCCGTGGCTAGTTTCCATCCAGCGGGAAGGACAAACCGTACCATAGCCGGGGAATCCCTGAATCCTTCGATCTCCGCGAACAAAGCTGCGCCGTTGTACCAACCCTGGGCCGAATCGAGGTACGCTTGGGCAAATCCCAGATTCTCCTGTGGGTCAACAGCGCGCACGTCGTAGTCAAAGATCACGGTCTGTGCATCATGGCACTCGATGAAAACCCGATTGGTCGACACCTGCCACGTTGTCAGTGGGCGGCGTGTTTGATCAACTGCCCTGAGGTTGGAGACATGCTGCCCATAGTTCCACAACACCACATAACCGGGAGTCCACGCTGGCCAATCTAGTTGCAGTACACCGCAGTTTGGATTCTGGATTTGGCATCGTACCTTGAAGCAAGGGCTTTCTGACTTGTCAACCGACACAGTAAATGAGAGGGTCGGTCGATGCCCTGCTCCATAGACAGAGACCGCAAAAGCCAAAGAGAGCGCAAGAATTGCAGGTTGATACCAGTGTCTCGTCTTTTGTGGTTGCATCGTTGGCTCCGAGTAGGATCTTCGCGTCACTCCTATCTGTCGCGGGCAACGTTAACCAGACGTCCGAGCGAGGAGAGTGCCTCGTCAAACAGCTCATCATTGACCGGAAATTTCCAGATCACAAATCGCTTACGGAGATCGGCTCCAGCAGCTGCACTCAGTGCTGCCGCCGTAAGCGTCGCCCGTGTCGTCCGAAGGTCGGGAGTGTCGTTCGGGAGACGGGTGTCAAACAAGGGAAGAATTTGATCCGCTGGACACAACAGCCCGTAGAGCTTCTTGAAAATCTCCCATCCATACTGTTCCTGCAGTTCGAGGAGCAATCCGTCGACGATGTCCGGGTTGAGTGAGGCAAATGAGGGATTGGCCTTATAAGCGCTCCAGGCCTGTGTAAACCTCGCTTTGACCACACGCCAATCATCGCGAATCTTTGCGGTGATGATCGTGTCATCTACGAAGAGCCCAGACCCCTGATCGATTCGCTCATATACGTACATCGCGGGGAGGGAAGCGAACGCTTCATAGAAAAGGATGTTCGCCGGTAATGGCCCTGGCGGCACACTGAATTGAAGCGGGTACAACTGACGAAAGCGTGCAGAAGCGTTGCAGAAATTGTGACCCATCTCGTGAAAGTACACGAACCAAAGAGGGATACTTCCACACATCGACGGGCCGATATAGATCGGATCACCCTCAATTGCTGCTCCATCGTAGAGGGGATGAAACACAAATCGCAGAGGATCACCGCCAATAGGCTCGATGCCCGTCAGCTCATGCTCAACGTCACGGGCTACGTCAAGTACGAGAGGAACTCGGTTCCGTGTCAACACCGGCTCGAACTCTGCCGGACAGATGAAGACGGTACGGCGCGCTGCAACGATCTTCAGCTCAGACAAGTCCTGGGTATCGAGGACGAGACTCACGTGGCCAGTATCAGGGGCAGTATCCGTGAAATGCCCACCGTGGAACACTCGGGCTTTTATCTTGACCGAGGACCATCTCAGCGCTTCTAGAGAGAATCGCACAGTGAGCGTCGTAGCTCCAAGTTTCCAGTCGAACATCCGGTGCCGGAGGCCCGGCCAATATGCCGCTCCGAGTTCCCCGCTCATGAACACAGCATGCCATGGTGCGCCATCCCAATTGCAGTGATCAAATTCGACGACGTGGTCGACACCGAGGCTGCCAGACGCAAAACCCGTCGCTTTGTCAGCGTCCGTATCAAGCAAGAATTGAAATGTGGAGGAATCACTACAGAATCGAGGGATCGTATCCGCCACTTCCATGACCAATGTGAGAAAGTGACCACTCTGGAATGCTTTCAGCTCAACGATGTCCGTCCAGCGCGGCGAGGAGGAAGGTATGTCTCCACGGGGGTCAGTTACTGCTTGCCCAAGCGAAGAGGTGCATAACGCACCCAAGACGAGGATCGACACGATGCAACGGAATTTGATTGACATGAAGATACCCTTCTGCTGTGTGAGGGTGAAGCCCGGCCTACGTAACCGACTTGTTCTGGGCAGCCAGCCCTGCAGCCCGCGCATCTCGTCCATTACACCTGTGGCAGATCCAACTGGAAAATATTGATTGCATTGTTCCGGAAAATGCCCCGAGCAATCCGCGTAGCATAATTCAACGAAAGGTGTCGCTTGAACACCTTCTCGCTCAGGACCTCGACAACCGCCTGCTGTGCCATCAGCCAATGACCGTGGACGCACTCCGCCCGGTTCGCATCGCCTCCCCACATCAGTTTCGAGTGCGGAACGAGGTCAAGCCATTCGTGCAGACAGCGCTTGGTAATGCTCAGCGAGATCCAGGGGAGCCAGCAGAAGTCAAGAAAGACATTCGGAAAGGTCTTTGCCAGTACGCCTGTTTCATCGGCATAGGGATAGCCGCCGTGAAAGAGGATGAATCGGCACGTTGGATAGCGGAGGAAAATGGGATTGAGTGCGACAGGGTTGCAATGCTCGAGGAAGATACGATTCCACGCGAGAAGCCCGGTGTGAATCTGGATGGGGAGACCGAGCTCGATCGCCTTCTGGATGATGAAATGAAAGGCGAAGTCCTCGACGGCCTTTTGTTCAACCGGCGCCGGATCTCCCGTCGTGCAGAACGCGGATCGTGCTTCTCCTTCCGACACCTCGGCATAGTTCAGCCCGCGATAGTACGGTGTCACCGTTTTCAGGGCTACGGCGCCGTTTGCCTTGAACTCGCTCAGTTTCCAGTCAAGGAACTCGAGATACGCGTCGAAACTCTTGACGCGCTCGCCGTCCATCTTCTCGATCTGTTCACGACCCGTCTCTGTGCCCCCCCGCAGCAGGTAGTCAAACTTGATTGCCGGTGAGAAGAGCGAGCGGTTCATGTTGAATCCATCCACATCGTTGATCGCTCTCTCAATGTGCGTCTGTTCCCGCAGGACTCGTTCGGGCCAAAGGGGATCCCTGTAAGCCGTCCGTATACGGTCATTCAGCGCCCGCCAGTTTGAATCGTCAATAACTTCTTCGTCGAAGCCATGCACATTACGCAGTCCGCGCACAATGCCCTGGTACGATCCGGTGTTGACAACGTTTGGCAAGTAGGAGCGCAAAGTGTTCCACTTTTCTTTGTCGTCTCCTTCAAGGCCGGACCACACATCTGGCGACATTCCAGACGAGACAAGGTCCGCCCAGAGGTAGAAGGTGTTCTGGACAATATCAAAGAGATCCCCCTTGGGATAGGTCGCTTCGGGCGTGCGCTCCATGTGCTCATGAGTATCGACAAGCGGGAGCGTGTCAGTGACTTCGTACAGATTTGACGTTACCTTCATTAGTTATCTACACAGTCGCTTCTGATGGCACTCCTGAAATCAGCCCGTTCAATAACTTCAAGCCGCTTCTGACAAGAGAGAACCCACTCAAGCATGGACGTCAACGACAACCTTGATGGTGCAATCGTGATGATCGCGACACTGGATGAGCCCCTCTTCCAGTCGGCTGAGTGGAAAGCTGTGCGTAACAAGGCTTTTAACGTTGATCTTCCCCGAGGCGACCAGCCGTTCTCCAAACTGGATCAGCTTCCGAGAGATGTCCCAACCCGGCTCAAATCCTTTAACCGTAAGATTCTCGTTACTCACCCAGCGCATATTAACAGGCTGATCTTCTGTCGGATGTCCCCAGACCTGATAGATGCCTCCGCGGCGCAGCATGGAAAGTCCTAGGTCAATGGCGTTTCCCTCTTTCCAGCGGTGATTTCCCATTGCATCGATGACGAAGTCCACTTTCCCAACTGTGTCCATTAGCTCTTCCAGCCCTTGTTCTTGGGTCTTACCGCGAAGGTTCAGCGTGAAATCGGCCCCCAGCTGCCCGGATGCCGAAAGTCGATTCTCAAATACATCGATTGCACCCACAAATCCTGCGCCAAAGAGTTTTGCCTCCTGCATCAACAACAGCCCGGTTGGTCCTTGACCGAAAACGAGAACTCGATCCCCGATCTTCATGCCATTGTCATACGTACAGCGCAGTGTTCCGCCGACACATTCCATAAGTGGTGCCTCGTCATCGCTAATAGCATTGGAAAGCTTCGCGGCCGCAAGTTTGTTGACCTTGATAACGTTGTACTGGCCAAACGCGCCTGTCATCTTTACCCAATACCCCACACGATCGCCAATGCTCCAACCTTGCACCTCTTTTCCGATTTCGACAATTTCGCCGCCGCACTCGTGCCCTAGAATGTGGGGATAGGGCGGGCACGCATCCTTGGGAAATGTACCTTCCCAGATGTGCACATCAGAGCAATACGTCTAGTCGTAACCACAC
>CAVUAC010000046.1:0-214886 GCA_963739335.1 uncultured Bacteroidota bacterium
GAGAGGTGAACAGGGTGCCCGTATGGGCCACAACTCCACGTAACCATGCTGCCAAGAAAAACCTCGTATGGGAGACTGTAGACAGTCCGTACCGCAAACCGACACAGGTAGATGAGAAGAATATTCTAAGGTGCTCGAGTGAGCCGTGGTTAAGGAACTCGGCAAATTGACCCCGTAACTTCGGGATAAGGGGTGCCCCTAGTATGTAGGCGTGTACAACGCTGGCAGAATGGGGTCGCAGTGAAATGGGCCAAGCGACTGTTTAACAAAAACACATGTCTATGCTAAGCCGTGAAGGCGACGTATATAGACTGACACCTGCCCGGTGCCGGAAGGTTAAGGAAGCGGGTTAATGCCGCAAGTCGGGACAAAGCTTGCGACCGAAGCCCCGGTAAACGGCGGCCGTAACTATAACGGTCCTAAGGTAGCGAAATTCCTTGTCGGGTAAGTTCCGACCTGCACGAATGGTGTAACGATTTGGTCACTGTCTCAACCACGGGCTCGGTGAAATTGTGGTACCGGTGAAGACGCCGGTTACCCGCACATGGACGGAAAGACCCCGTGCACCTTTACTGCACCCTAGCATTGGGTTCGGTCAAAGCATGTGTAGCATAGGTGGGAGACTGTGAAGCCGGGGCGCTAGCTTCGGTGGAGTCGTCAGTGAAATACCACCCTTGTTCTGATTGAATTCTAACCTACTGCCGTGAATCCGGTGGAGGAACAGTGTTAGGCGGGTAGTTTGACTGGGGCGGTCGCCTCCTAAATTGTAACGGAGGCTCTCAAAGGTTCCCTCAGCATGGTTGGTAATCATGCGTCGAGTGTAAAAGCACAAGGGAGCTTAACTGCGAGACCTACAAGTCGAGCAGATGCGAAAGCAGGATTTAGTGATCCGTTGGCTTCGAGTGGAAGAGCCAACGCTCAAAGGATAAAAGGTACGCCGGGGATAACAGGCTGATCTTGCCCAAGAGTTCATATCGACGGCAAGGTTTGGCACCTCGATGTCGGTTCATCGCATCCTGGGGCTGGAGAAGGTCCCAAGGGTTTGGCTGTTCGCCAATTAAAGCGGTACGTGAACTGGGTTCAGAACGTCGTGAGACAGTTCGGTCCCTATCCTGTGCGGGCGGAGGAAACTTGAGGGGTGTCGCTCCTAGTACGAGAGGACCAGAGTGAACGGACCGACGGTGTACGAGTTGTCATGCCAATGGCATTGCTCGGTAGCCATGTCCGGATGGGATAAGCACTGAAAGCATCTAAGTGCGAAACCCGCCCCAAGATGAGGTTTCCCGGGATTTATCCCCTAAAGACCCCAAGGAGATGACTTGGTTGATAGGCCACAGATGTAAGAGCAGCAATGCTCGAGTCGAGTGGTACTAATAGGTCGTGCGACTTAACCATTATTTTTATTGATCACAGATTCAGATACCGGTGCATCAATATTGTTTTGGGTGAGAGCGCCAAGAAGCAGTACACGGTTATGCACTTCTCAATTGAGATTTAATTTCTGGTGTCAATGTCGAGGGTGTAACACCTCTTCCCATTCCGAACAGAGAAGTTAAGCCCCTCGGAGCCGATGGTACTATACTGGAGACGGTATGGGAGAGTAGGACGATGCCAGGATTTTATTAGAAACCCCGGGCTGTGAAAGCGGCTCGGGGTTTCTTTTTTCCTGGGGAGGACGATGCTGCCTTGGCAGCTCCACGTCTCTAAAAGGCGCTCTACTCCCAGCAATCCAGTCTGATCGGCAACAAAACGCGCGAAGCGTCCCAATTCCTCAGTGGAATCTATCGGTGTTTTTTGTACATTCCAGAAAGCGTCTTTGGTGCGAAGGGAAACCTCAGACAGGTTCATAACGTGCGTGTGAGATCTTTCAATCCAAACACCCTTCCCTTCACAGCTGGAGAATCATCATGAGCGAGCAGTGTAAATTCATTCTCGAGGAAGCCAAGCTTCCAAAATTCTGGTACAACATCAACGCGGATATGCCTGTCCCGCCGCAACCTGTCTTGCATCCCGGGACAATGCAGCCTGTTACGCCGGACTTCCTTGGTGTTCTCTTTCCTATGGGTCTCATTCTGCAGGAAGTGAGCACTGAACGCTGGATCGAGATCCCGGAGCCGGTGCGCGAGATCTACAAGTTGTGGCGACCGAGCCCAATGATGCGCGCCGCGCGCCTTGAAAAGGCTCTCGGTACGCCTGCCCATATCTACTATAAGAACGAAAGCGTGAGCCCCGTCGGATCACATAAACCGAACACGGCGGTTGCGCAAGCATTCTTCAACAAGGAAGCGGGCACAAAGGCACTCACAACGGAAACCGGGGCCGGTCAGTGGGGATCGGCACTCGCGATGGCGTGCAATTTCTTCGGGCTGAATCTTGAAGTATATATGGTGAAGGTGTCATACCAGCAGAAACCATACCGCCGCATCATGATGGAACAGTACGGTGCGGACGTTTACGCCAGCCCAACCGATCGTACGCAGTTTGGGCGCAAGGTCCTGTCTGAAAATCCAGAATCACCTGGTTCCCTCGGCATGGCAATCTCCGAAGCGGTCGAAGTTGCTGCGACCAGCGGCGGAGCCAAGAAATACAGCCTGGGTTCGGTCCTGAATCACGTGCTGATGCACCAGACGGTCATCGGCCTCGAGGCGCTGCAACAGATGGAAATGGCTGGAGAGTATCCTGACATCGTCATTGGATGCGCAGGCGGCGGCTCAAACCTTGCCGGATTTACATTTCCGTTTATCCACAAGAACTTGACCGAGGGAAAAAAGACGCGGGTCATTGCAGTTGAACCTGCTTCTTGTCCAAGTTTAACGAAGGGGAAATACGCATTTGACTACGGCGACACGGCGGCGATGGCGCCCATTGTCAAGATGTACACGCTTGGACACACGTTCATACCTCCGGGAATTCATGCAGGCGGGCTTCGCTACCATGGCATGGCTCCAAGTGTCAGTGCACTCGTACACCACGGCGACATTGAAGCTCGAGCAGCGAAACAGCTGGAAACGTTCGAAGCAGCGGTTCAATTCTCACGAGCCGAAGGAATCATACCAGCTCCTGAATCGGCTCATGCGATCCGCGTCGCCATCGACGAAGCGTTAAAGTGCAAGCGGGACGGAGTGAAGAAAGTCATCGCGTTTAATCTCTCTGGCCACGGTCACTTCGACATGACTGCATTCGAGGAGTTCCACCAGGGCAAGCTTCGCGACTACGAGTATCCTGTAGAAGCAGTTGAAGAAGCGATGAAACATCTGCCAAAGGTGCCGCCCGTGTAAATCCTCGCTGCCATCTGAGAAAGACACATGAAAAACCCCGAGCCGTGAAAACGACTCGGGGTTTCTTTTTTGCGCTCGGGTCAATGGAGGGACGTGCTCCGTCACGTCCGCTACAGTTTGGTCACGACGGAACGTGACCCTCCGGTTCACTTCTTCGCCTCAAACAGCGTCCACGGATTTCCCTTCATATCCCTCAAAAACTTCTCCTGCCATTTGAACTCCGGGTGCCTCTCGAAGAACGGCGCGGCGAGGAAATCTTCACCGCACGGATGACCCATCCTGGCCCAGATCTTCATCTCCTTTGCGAGCGCCGCTGTCGTCACCTTGCCCTGCACGGCTCCCGCTGGGAAGAACGGCGGGTTGGTCCACTCCGGCGCTCCACGCGGATCAACATCAATGTGCCCGCACAGCACACAGCCACTGACCACCTCGGCCTTCTTGATTGGGTCGTAATGCTCGCCTTCCATCGCTTTGGCGACATCGACGTTGATCTTTCCCTTCTTCTCCTGCATGAGCTGCGCCCAGCGGACTTTGCGACTGTTGGCTGAGACGGTCATATCGTTCGGGTTGAATGTGGTTTCTTCGGCGGTGAGCTTCGGGTCGCTGGGGAAATTGGAGCCTTCAAACATGCCGTCAAAGGTTCGCCACACGGGAGTGTTCTTCAGCCCGAGCTCAAGCCGTGCGATTTCGTTCGTCTTAATATCGCCGATGAGCCAGTCGTTTGCGTAGGCTCCGTTGTTGTTTGTGGTCATGATCTTCACAAAGTCGTCGATGGAGCTCGCGTACTGAGCGGCCTTTCGAGCTCTCATGAACTCAGGCGTTCCATTCTCATCAAACCCTTTGAACTGTGTAATCGTGGTTTCTGTATAGAGGAGTCCGGCACTGTTGATGGCAAAATCATCGCCGCTGTGAATTAAGCCGGGCATGCAATCCATGAGGATTCGATGCCCATTCGTTGGAACGATGTCGGCGATTACGTTCCAGCGTTCGCCGATGATGTAATCACTCCAGTTGTTGTGGCCGATGACGATTTTCCCATCCTCGGTGTAGCTTCCGGTAGCGATGAACGCGCTGCACTTGCCGGGCGCACGGTTGTTCATCGAGTCCTGTTTGGCTTTGTTGGCAAGCCAGGGCACATAGTACGACGCAAGCTCGATGTTAGCGTTGAGAATCGTGATGTCAATCTTATCGTACTTGTAGCCGCGTGCAGTCAATCCATCGGCGATGCCCTGAATTTCTTCCTGATATTCCTTCTCGAGCTTCGGCCAGAAGATTCGTTCAGCCGCGCCCCGGAAAAACTTCCAGTCTTTCTTCGCCGAACCACTCTCGAAATAGAATGCGAACATCTTGATCGCATCATCAATCTCCGGCGCGAGGAGATACCCATGCTGGTAGCCGATTTGGCTGGGCGTGCCCTCGAGATGTACGTAGATCCAGCCGTTCTTGTCTTCACGCGAAGAGTTCTTCAGACGTGATTCGCTGCAACCGGCGTAGAAGAGAACGATCAAGAGCAGGACGGGACCGACAAACCGTTTCATAAGAGACTCCGTTTGTGAACTTGGTGGGGTGGGTGCTTATGATCTCAATATAGCTGAAGCGTTTTTCGTATTCAATTCCCGGTTTGTGTCTATCCTGAGATTGAGGATTTCGGGAATCTTCCTTGCTCCCCTTCCCTTATTTCCGTAATTTTGGCTCGCATTTGGTGGTAACTCAGCCACTAGGACACGAAGGCACAAAGGAGGATTGTGGAGTTTAAGCCTCTTTCGGATCGTGAAGAGGAAATCGCAAGTGCCATTGTAGAAGCAGCGTATGTTGTTCATAAGAACCTGGGTCCCGGACTGCTGGAAAGGATCAATGAAGTGTGTCTTTGCCATGAGCTCTCCAGGAGAGGCTTTCACCTGGAGCGGCAGGTAGACCTTCCCATTAGCTATGACGGAATTGTCTTCGATGAAGGGCTACGATTGGACGTCCTGGTTGACAATCTTGTCATATGTGAGCCAAAGGCGGTTGATGAAATGAACCCAGTTTGGCAGGCTCAACTGCTCAGTCATCTGAAACTGACTGGGAAGCGTCTCGGATTTCTCATCAACTTCAACGTGCCGCTGATCAAAGATGGAATCAAACGATTGATTCTCTAAATTCCTCGTGTCTCTGTGACTTTGTGGCTGTACAACAAGCCATTCCTCAAAAAAGGCCCTTGAAAAAGAAGAGTATCAAAGGACTGTCTCTGAAGGAATTGCAGGAATTCGTCGAGTACCTTGGCGAAAAGAAGTATCGCGCCGCCCAACTGTTCTCATGGATGTATGCGAAAGGCGCGCAGTCATTTGATGAAATGACCGACATCTCGATGGAGTTTCGGGCGGTTCTCAAGGGCTCGGCAAGGCTGGATAATCTTGAAATCGTCCGCAAGAGCGTTTCGCCTGCGGATGGAACAACGAAGTTCCTCTTCCGCCTTCTTGATGGGCTGATGATTGAGAGCGTTTTGATTCCTCCCGAGCCGGAATCCCCATCTTCAGAAAAGCGTCTCACACTGTGCGTTTCGACACAGGTTGGCTGTCCTTTGGACTGCAAATTCTGTGCGACGGGGACGATGGGGTTCCTGCGCAATCTCACAGCGGGAGAGATTATCGATCAGGTAATCCAGGCTCAACGCCATGCCGATCGCCGCATTACAAATCTTGTCTATATGGGTATGGGCGAGCCGATGCTCAATTATGATGAGGTTATGAAGTCCATCGACATCATCACGCACGATCGATCGCTCAATATTGGAGCGCGGCACATCACTGTCTCCACGGCTGGTTACGCTGACAGAATCCGCCAGATGGCGGATGAAGGCCGAAAGGTGAAATTAGCGCTGTCGCTGCATTCTCTCGACAATGAAAAGCGCACGCAGCTCATGCCGATAACGAAAAAGCATACTGTCGACGATCTCGTCGAGGCACTGGAGTATTACTATCGCAAGACGCGTCGTCGCCCCACGTTCGAGTATATCCCCTTTGAGGGTTTCAATGACACTGATGAAGACGTGAAACGGTTCGTCAAAATCTCCAAACGCATCCCGTGCAAGGTTAATGTGATTCCGTTTCATTCGATCGCGTTCACAGGGGTGTCGGGATTTGCCTCCGCGTTGAGGCCAACGCCGAGGGAGAAGATGGAGCGGTTCGCACAGGCCTTGCGGGAGGCAAATATCACGGTCATGGTACGAGGCAGCGCAGGGGAAGACATCGAAGCTGCCTGCGGTCAACTGGCTGTCGAAGAGGAGCGATCCAAACAAGCACCGGGAGGGCGACGATCGAAGTTGGCGGCGTCAGAACGGAAACACACGCCGGCATAGAGAAACAAATCCTGAGTCAAGTCGTCTCACACAGACTACGATAAAGAAAGAATTTTCCATGCGCATTATTCTCTTTGGCCCTCCAGGGTCAGGTAAGGGGACACAGGCAAAACTGCTCGCTCAGAAACTTGGTGTCCCCCATATTTCGACAGGTGACCTATTGCGTGAAGCGGTGACGAAGAAGACGGTGCTCGGCAAACAGGCCAAAGGCTGCCTTGACGCCGGTATGCTGGTTCCGGACGATGTTGTCATCGGCCTGATTCGTGAGGTGATCACAACGGGAGCAGCAAAGGAAGGATTCATCCTGGATGGCTTCCCTCGAACGATCCCACAGGCGGAGGCGCTCGATCGGCTCTTTGATGAACTCCACATTCGAGTCGACGGTGTCATCAGCCTGCGGGTGGAGCATCACGAGGTCATCCGGCGTTTAACAGATCGACGGTCCTGCCGGATATGCGGACGGATTTTCAACTCGAGTCAGCTTCGCAAGGATCATCCGGACAAGTGTCCTGCGTGCGGGGGTGAACTGTATCAGCGGTCCGATGATACGCCGGAAACGGCACGGAAACGTCTTGATGTCTATCTGAAAGAAACCAAACCGATCAAAGACTACTACCGTCGGTCAGGACGCTTCACGCAGATCGACGGCATGCGGGATATCATGGTCGTCTACGAGGAAATTGTCGCAATCCTTCAGAAAGACAAATCTCAGTCAACGTCAGTCTAAGGCTGCGCCATGCATCCGTTTCAACCCAAACCTCTGCCTGAACGCCGGCCGTATGTCATCGCTCACCGGGGAATTTCCGGCAAAGCCCCCGAAAATACCCTCGCAGCGTTCTCGTTGGCGTGCGAGACGCCAGGTATCGATATGATCGAACTCGATGTCCGGCTTTCCAAAGAGGAGGAAGTCATCGTGCTGCATGACCGGACACTCCAGCGTACCTCCACGGGCAATGGAGCGGCCAGGCATTACACTGTTTCGGAGATCAAGGAATTCGATGCTGGTTCATGGTTCGACCCCTCGTTTTCCAGGGAGCGAATCCCAACGCTTCGCGAGGTCCTGAGGCTCGTCGACAAAAGGCGATGGGCGAACATTGAACTCAAATCGAATTTCCTCTTCCCCGAGAAGCCTGAACTACTGGAGCGAAGAGTGCTGGAGACTGTCCAAGAACTGAACTGCCATGATTTCGTGCTTTTTTCATCCTTCAACCATCGCATGGTGGCGACCATCAAGCGGCTCGATCCCAAAGCAGTGACAGGTGTTCTCTACAACATCTATCGGGACTATGGGAGGATGCCTTCAAAGTTGGCACGACGAGTCGGGGCGAGCGTCTTTGTGTGTGCGAAGCACGAGCTGACACAGCGTATGGTCGACGATGCACGGCAAAGCGGTCTGGCTATCTACGTTTACACACTGAATTCCACCAGCACTGTTGGCAGAATGGTTGAGATGGGGGTCGACGGGATTCTGTCCGATATTGCAGATGATATCGTCAAATATGTGGAGAAACCATCTGTGTGACGGCCGGGCTTGGTTCTGAAGATGCTTTTTCTAATATTACGGCGTGAAAGTGCATAGTTCGCATATTGTTAAAGGACGAAGACCCACATGAAATTCACGAAGATTACAGCCCTCGTTGGACTGCTTGCAACGTTGCCATTCGCCGCTTCCGCGCAAGATGACCTTGGCAAGCAACTCTCGAAAGTCGCGGGTCAGAACGCGGTCAGCTATCTTTCACCACTTCTTTCTGCTTGGGGTGCGGATCTCAACAGCGGTTTCTACCACACCGCTGACCTGCATGACATCCTCGGATTTGACGTAGGCGTGAAGGTTGGGGCCGTGATGGTGAAAGACGCAGACAGGGTTTTCGATCTCGTTCTGCCGGACAAGATTGTCTATGATGGACCGCTGGGACGTTTCACGCTTAATCCCGACAAGGACTACGACAAAGTAATTCCTGGAGCGCCGACTGCGCTGGGAGATGCGAACGGCATAGCAGTGAAAGTGAAAACCACATCTCCAATTATTCCTCTGCGGGGGCAGACGATTTTCACCACCCCGGGGGGGTTCAATTTGAAGTACTGTACCGTTGGTGATGCCTCAAGCGTCAATCGGGTTGCCTTTTGGGCTGGAGGTTGTCGGAAGGTTCGTCCCAACGTTGAAGTTGCCGGGCGATATCGGAAAGTTCAACTACATCGGACTGGGTGTCCGGCACAGCATCGACCAGTACATTCCGGTGATCCCGATTGACATCGCGATTCATTTCATGACACAGAAACTGACGATCTCCGACTTGAACGATAACAAGATCATGGGCGCAAGCGGCACTGCCTACGGCATTGAAGTCAGCAAGAGCCTAGTGTTGTTCACGGTGTACGGTGGGTACCAGATAGAAAAGTCCTCATGGGATGTCGAGCCATACAAGTATGTCGACCCAACGACTGCTACGACCATTGACATTCCAGGGTTCTCCGTCGATGGTCAAAATACCTCGAGATTTCACGCCGGTGTCCGCCTGCTCTTGCTCATAGTCAACGTGCACGCTGACTACTCTTTTGCAAAGCAACCAGTGATCACCGCTGGGCTTGGGATTTCATTGCGGTAGCAAGGAGGAATCCCCGAACTCGTCAAGAGCGCTAAAACATCGATCCTTGCTCCAACAATGTCAATCTTTCCACTGTTGAAGAGAGCACTCCTGCTCATGGCTCCACGAATATCCGTCCTCTCCTGTGCTCTTCTGCTGTTGCTCTCCGCCTGCGAAATGCGCGATCGTCCGCTTGACGATGCCACCGAGTTGTTTGACCGTGCTGTGTCGCTCTATGAAGACAAGGCGTATCCCAGAGCAGAATCGCTCTTTGTTCAATCCTTGCCGGTGTTGGAGCGGACAGGGCAGACGTATACTGTCGTCGAAGCGAACCGCTATCTCGGGCAAATCTATTTGACGGAAGGTCGATATTACAGCGCGTTGGTCCGGTTCGAGAGCGCATTGCGTCAGACGCAGTCTGTAAAGGATTTCCGGACCGAGATGAAGCTTCAGGCATTGATTGGCGATGCGTATGATGCGCTCACAAGCGACCAGGCGGCCCTGACATCGTATCGCGCAGCGCACAGGTTGAGCTCGGCCTACAACGATGTCGACATAAAGGCATCGCTCGAGCTGCGCATGGGAGCGGTCTCGATGAATGCCGAGCATCTGGATGATGCATTTGCTTACTATCAGGCGGCATTCGCCTACTATCAGGCACAGACTGGCGCTCTGGCTGCAGAGGCGCTGCGGGGCCTCGGTGAGGTGCTATTCCGTCAGAAGAGACTGGATGCTGCGCAAACCTTGCTCACGCAAGCGAGGTCGATGATTCAAAAGAGTGACCAGTACGTCCTCGATGCACAGTTATGCATGGATCTCGGCCTTGTGCAGAAGGCTCAGGGAAATCCAAATGGCGCATTGCAGTTGTTCCGCGACGCCGTCAACAGTCTCCGGAGCAAGAAGACCGGCCGTGAGCAGGAGGTGATGCTGCTGTTCAATATCGGTATGGTGTACTTCGACAATGGCCGCTTTGCCGATGCCAAGAAATATTTCTTAGAGGCTGAGGGGATCGCACATTCCATCGGTGACGGGATCGCTGAGGGGTATCTGGAGCTCTTTGCTGTGCGGTGCGACGAGCGATCGCTGACGGCGAACCAGAAGATTCAGGAAGTCGACCGTTACATTCAGGAATATCAGGCTGTCGCGCAGAAATTCCAGGCCAGCGGTCATCGGTCCGGCGAAGCCTACGCACACGCCCTGGTCGCCCGGTTGTACGAGTCGGTGGGCAATCTTGTGAAGGCACGTGACGAATACCGGGAGGCGATCGAAATCGAGGAGTCCACGCTTGGAGAGTTCATCGTGCCGGAGCATCACCGCCCCTATCAGGATGCGCTCGGTCTCCAGAAGGAACGCACGGAGCGGTATGCGCAACTCGCCAGCATCTTGATTCAGATGAAAGGGAGGGAAGAGGCACTCGCTGTTCTCGAGTCGGCGTCACAGCGATCGATACGGTCTGTCCTCTTGGATGTCAACGTTGCCGTTCGCCATCCGAGTTTGAAGCAGGATTTGCTGAAGGCTCGGTCCGCTATGCGTGATTTGCGGATGCTGCAAATTGAGCAATCGAGCATGCTCTCAATTCGGCGAGGTGTGACTGATGCACGGCTCGTGAATTCTCTCCATACGCAAATTGTCGGACTGCAGCGGGAATTCTCCACACTTTCGGATCGTATCACGAGTCAGTATCCGAACTATGAACCGCTCCTCCACACGGGATCCATCAAGGTCAGGGAATTGCAGGCGAGCATTCCGGCCGGGACGCTCGTCGTCCGTTTCCTGCCAGCGAATGACCAACTGCATGTCTTCGTGTTGTCGAAGACGAAGTTTGAGGTGAAAAGCACGATCGTCACTCGCGAAAAACTCCTTGGCCTGGTCGCTGAGTATCAGCGCCTGATGAACGATCCCAGCGTCTACACAGGGACTGCAGGTGAGGTAAGCGTCTCGACGATGACGCGGTTCGCGACGCTCTCCACTCAATTGTACGATTACCTGATACGACCGTTTGACTCCATGCTGGAGCGGAACCTGGTGATCATCACCAGCCCGGAGTTTGAGGGCTTTCCATTCCACACCATTGAACGCCAGGAGCGCGGCGGGTCGGTGAAGTATCTCATCGAAATCACGAGCGTCGACTACCTTCCGTCGCTGGCCTCGATTCGATTCAAGACTGCCGATACGGAACGGCTCACCCGTGTTGTGGCGATGGGGAATCCGACGGGAAAGAACTGGTCGATCGATTATGAATTGAGAGACATCAGGAGCTTTTTCAAGGAAGCGACCGTCATCATTTCGAAAGATGCTTCGTGGGAGAATCTCAGGGATGTAAAGACCGACATCCTCCAGCTCTCTTCGGATTTCCTGATGGGGGAAGGTGAATCATCGCTCGGGATGGTTGCACTGGCGAAAGCACAGGCTCTCGAGGAGGTTGAAAAAATCCCATTTGAGAAACTGTCTGAGATAGCGGCTCCGGCGGTTGTCGTCCTGTCCAATCAGTATGGCGAGGGATTCGGCCTCTCGCCGATTCATGCCCTGGTGCTGCGGATGAATGGAACGTCAGACGTTTTCTTCAATGCGTGGTTTTCAGACAGAAAAGCGGCAAAGTTCTTCAGCGAGTTCTTCTACACCCACCTTGCCAACGGCCTCGCTCCGGGGGATGCGTACCGACAGGCCCTTCTCAATCTTATCCGCACACGCGATGTCGGCCACCCGCACTCGTGGGGGCAGTTCTTCCATTTTGGATTGGGTTGATCCCGTCGATCGACCATGAGCCCAACGTGAGAATCTTTGGCATGACAGCCTGGCCAGAGTGCAAGACCAACGGAGGAAAAACAAGAATCCCGACGAGGCATCCAGCTGAAGGCTTCCAAAGGAGCCTTTCCCTCAAGCTGAATAATCGTCGGGATTCTGCTGTTGTCGCGTCAGGAGGGACTATCTACAGCGCACTTTGATGCTGCCCAGTCCTGAGCTAACCTTGATGGTTAGTGTTATGTCAGTCTGCTGGAAATTCTCCGTTTCGTACGTGTTCTTCTTGGTTTTCTCGAAATAGTCATCAACATCAACGCTCGAGAACCAGCTATCATTGGTGATCACTCTCGTGGGAATATTCCTGGGGACGTAGAGAGTAATGGTTCCGAGACCTACTTCGACTTCTGCATAGGACTTTTGCCGAAGCTTGCCGTTGAAATCAAGCGTGTAGGAACCCACACCCCCGCTGAACTTCAAGTTGCGGAAGTTGAGATTGGAAAGATGACTGGCTGCGAACTTACTCAGTCCCGATTCGATCGTCACCGTTTCACAGGACACTGAATTAGGTTCATCGCAACGGAGTTCAGTGGAACTCGCTCCTGCAGATACCTTGAGGTTCTTGACCTTCAGGCCAGTGAAGTCAAGATCACCCCTTCCTGCACCGATACCAATCTTGAATGACAATGGAACTGCATCTGTGAATCTCGTCGTGAGATGCCGTTCGTCAGCATCCCCTCGTTCCCCTTTGATCTCTTCCCAGGAGATTGACGATGAACGACGGTCTTTGTGTTTATTGTCGTCTGTCAGATTGATCTCGAGGTTACCGCGCCCCTCAGAGATGTCGTAGAACATTTCCAGCTCTCGTTTGTCATCCTCGGGTCGGGAATACTCTGCGACGACTACTTTGCCCCGCTCGCCTCTGAGAAGCGTGAGCTTTCCAAAGGACAGCGTCGAGTGAAACGGTAATCTCTTTTTCGGAAGAGCGGGAGATTTCGCGTCGGAGGACTTCCTGGGGTAAAAACGCCAGCACCGCCGTCGTGGCGGCGAGAGAAAACGATCCTAGAAGTACAAGTCGGTGCTTGGCTTTCAAAATCATATCAATCTGATGTATTGTCAAATCCTACAACAGCTTACGGAAAGGCAGGCGCAGAGTTGCGAGAGCGATTAATAATGGCGAAGTCTCTCTCTGAGGAACTTGTTGAGCATTTCACGGGCGCGGAATATGTGAGCCTTCACGGTGCCCAAAGGGAGCTTGAGGATTGCGGCGATCTCTTGGTACTCTTTCTCCTCAACATGTCGTAAGTGTATGACATGTCGATACTTCGCGGGGAGGGAATTGATGGCGTCATCCAAAAGTTTCTTGCGTTGCCTATCAATCAGATCTTGATCCGGTTCATAAGTCGAATCGGGGAGCTCAAACGAATAGTCACTATCCTTCGATTCGATAGGCTTGTCGATGGAAAACGTCTGGAGTTTCTTCCGCCGGATGTAGTCGATACAATTGTTCGTTGCGATCTTGTAGAGCCAGGTGGAGAAGGCGAACTCGTCATTGAAGCTTGAGAGCGACATGAATGCCTTGATGAAAGCCTCCTGTGTTAAGTCCTCGACTTCGTCTTTGTCCCGAATCATCCGGTAGATCAGGTTGTAAATCGATTCGTGGTATTTTTGCCGGAGCTTCTTGTAGGCTCGTTGATCGCCCGAAAGAGCGCGCCGGATCAGCAATGCGTCCTCTTCGCGGGATTCGGCACGTCTTTGCTCAAGCTTATCAACAGGTTTGGAAGTGGTAGGTGACGCAGCTGAGATATGTTTCTTTTTGCTCTTGGCCATTCTGTTGGAACCCGAGTGCAGCGAATCAGTGCTGGCTTGCCAGGTTTCGCTTTGAGACTGAAAGAACGAGAAACACCACTGATTCACGAACGAAAGTACTCAAAAAAAGGCTGAGCCGCAACCAACGGTATCTCAGTTGGTTGCTTCAGTGTGTGAATTTGATTATTTTTTCGAACAACCATGAGCGATCAACAGACACCGATGTTCATAACGTTCGAGGGGCTCGACTTCTCCGGCAAATCGACTCAGGTCGGGCTTCTCGCTGAGAGACTAACGCGCTCTGGCGAGAAGATCCTCGTGATCAGGGATCCTGGGGGCACGGCCATCGGTGAGAAGATTCGGGCTGTGCTGCTTGATCGCGAATTGCGGGACATGTCTGATTTCACTGAGCTTTTCTTGTTTTCTGCCAGCCGGGCGCAATTGGTTCGGGAAGTCATCCGGCCGGCTCTGCAGCGTGGAACGATTGTGCTGTGCGATCGGTTCTATGATTCAACGACGGCTTACCAGGGCTGGGGCCGGGGCCTCTCCTTGGATTCCATCAAGGCGATCAATCGAATTGCGGCGGATGGACTGGTGCCGGACATCACCTATTTCATCGATATCCCTGTTGCAGAGATAGAGCAGCGAATGACGCATCAGAAGAAGGGGGCTGATCGCATGGAGATGAGTGGATGGGCATTCTACGAGCGGGTGAGGGAGGGGTTCCTACGAATCGCGCAGGAGGAAAAGCGATTTGAGGTCATTGACGCAACGCTCGGCATCCAAGAAATTCAAGAAAGAATATGGAGCCGTTATCAAAAGGAAGCGGCTCGGCATTGAACAGGAGCGTGTTGATTCCTATGAATGAGGAAAAAAGAATGGGTGAGGTGAAAAGTCGTTGGCGGGGTTTGCTGCAGAAAAGATTCACGTTCTCTGTACGAACCTTTTCTTTCATCGTGATTGGTCTTTTTGCGGGTGGCCTCTTGACCGGGTTCTTCAGGAACAGCGATGATGACCTCGTCCTGAGAATCCATCGATGGATCAATGTTTTCGGCAAGGTCTATACCGATGTTGCGCTCAACTACGTCGATGAAGTGGACCCGGAGCGGTTTATGCACGCCGGAATCGACGGAATGCTGAAGACGCTTGATCCTTACACGGTCTATCTCGGTGAGAAAGAAACGGACGAGATGGATCTGGTGACGACGGGCAAGTATGCAGGCATTGGCGTTACCATTGGTATGCGTGATGGCCATGTAACAGTGATCAGTCCGATGGAGGGCTTTTCCGCCGCGAAGCAGGGGATTCAAAGCGGCGATAGAATTCTTGAGATTGACGGCAAGAGCCTCAAGGGCGTTTCTCTGGATGAAGTGCGGATGATGGTGCGCGGTGTTCCAGGAACAACTGTCAAGATGAAGATCGAGCGCGAAGGCGAGCCTAAGCCCATCGAATTCGTGCTCATTCGTGAGGAGATCCCGTCCGTAACGTGACTTACACAGGGTTTGTCGAGAACGGGGTCGGGTATATCAGGCTTGAACGGTTTTCCCGGACTGCCGGGGACGACGTGCGGGCGTCCATCAAAGAGCTGCGTGACAAAGGGGCAGTGAAGAGTGTGATCCTCGATCTGCGGGGCAATCCCGGTGGACTGCTTGACATAGCGGTTGACGTTGTTTCGAAGTTCGTTCCTGAAAGCACGCTGGTTGTATCGACGAAGGGTCGGCGGCTGGACTCGGAACGGAAGTATTACTCGATGGAAAAACCGCTGCTGCCCGATGTGCCGATGGCGGTACTGGTCGACCGGGGAAGCGCAAGCGCGAGTGAAATCGTCGCGGGTTCTATTCAGGATCTCGATCGCGGCGTCATCGTCGGGACACGATCGTTCGGAAAAGGGTTGGTTCAGACGATCACACGGATTTCTGAAAACAGCTCACTGAAGATCACTTCAGGAAGGTACTACACACCCAGCGGGCGCAGTATCCAGGAGATCGACTATTTCCATCGGACGAAAGACGGAGTGTTCACGGTGAAGCCGGACAGCATGCGGAAGGAGTTCCGAACGGCGCACAATCGCAAAGTGCTTGACGGTGGAGGCATTGTGCCGGACTCGACAGTGCCCGATGATTCATCAAGCAAGCTTCTCGAAGAGTTGGCTCGTAAAGCAATGCTTTTCAAATATGCCAACCACCTTGCGGCGGAAAAGAAAATGGTCCCCGATGACTTCGTCATAACGGACGAGCTGATGAAGGATTTTGAGGCGTTCCTGAAGGAAAGAGACTTTCAGTACCGAGGAGGACGCCGAAATTAAACTGAAGGAACTTCGGGCAGCGGCGGAGAAAGCGCGATATGGGAAATTGTTTAATGAGGAAATCGACCGGGTCGTCAAGGTCGTCAGTGCAGAAAAATCGCGGGGGCTGGAACGATATGATAAAGAACTCCGGAAGGCGCTCAGACTTGAAATCATCGAGCGTATGAAGGGTGAGAAAGCGGCTATCCAGGCGTCCCTCAAGGATGACCCTCAGGTGCAGGTCGCCGCTACGCTGTTGAAGAACAGGAAAGTGTACGACAAGCTTTTGAGCAACAGAAACAAATAGCCGCCAGGCGAAGTACCTTCGCCGCTGAATCAGTAAGAACGGAAAAGGCATCAATCACCGGACGGTGAGGATGCCTTTTTTTGTTGCTTTTCCCGCGACGCAGCTATGAAGCCGAACCGGAATCAAGTCGTTGTCGAACAAGGCGAACAATTTGTTCGAGGTCGGCCTGACGATTCACGAAGTCGAGGTTGTCGTTCTCGATGACGAGGAGCGGTCCGCGGCGGTAATTGGTGATCCAGCTTTCGTAATGTTTGTTGAGCTGCTCGAGATAGTCTTTCTGGATGCCCTGCTCGAATGAACGTCCGCGCCGTGAAATCTGCTTCATGAGCGTGTCGATGGATGCCCGAAGATAGATCATCAGATCCGGAGACTTGAGATAGCCGGTCATGACTTCGAAAAGTGAGGCGTAGTTGCTGTAGTCGCGATCGTCCATTTTGCCAATGTCGTGCAGGTTGCGTGCGAAAATCTCGGCGTCCTCGTAGATGGAACGGTCCTGAATGACTGCCTTACCTGATTCGGTCATCCGTTTGTGGTGCTTGAAGCGGTTGGCCAGGAAGTAGATTTGCAAGTGAAACGACCAGCGGTTCATGTCTGCATAGAAATCCGGGAGGTACGGATTATCATCCACCGACTCAAAGTACGGTGTCCATCCGAAGCGCTCCGCGAGAAGCCTGGTCAACGAAGATTTGCCGGCGCCGATATTGCCGGCTACGGCGACAAAGAGTGATTTCGAAGAGTCCTTCATGGTCACAAATGATTGGAATGAAGTTACAGGAAATGTCTCTTGTGGGCAGGTGGAATGTATTCTAATCAGAGAAGAAAAGCAAGAAACCGATGCGTGCCGGTTCACCGTGAGGGATGAATCACCCTGATGATTGCCTCAAGGCCGTCGATGATGCGAGGACCGGGCCTGCTCACGATGCTGGCGTCAACAATTGCCACACTCCCATGCCGGATTGCGGACAGCGATCTCCATTCCGAATAGGCTGTTAAGAAATCGTCCGGGGAGTGCACGATGTCGTTCGTGGCAATGATGACGTCCGGCTGGCGGCGAAGGATTTCTTCTCTGCTGAGCATGGGATAAGCGGTGGATGCGCCGTGTGCGATGTTCTCGCTGTTGGCAAGAGCGAGAAGCTCGTCCAGAAAGGTCCCGGAGCCTGTTGCCACAATCGGGTTCAACGAGAGCAGCATCAGCACTGATCGTTTTTGCTCTGTGGCGGCTCGCCGCACCAGATCATCTCGGCGTTGCTGCAACCTGCTCACGATGGAGTCTGCCGTGGATGTTCTCGAGGTCAGCGCTCCGATATCGGCTATGGACTTGAACACGCCATTCACCGATCGGGGGTAGGAGACGAACACCGTCACGCCAGAGGACGTGAGCTTGTCATAGTCGGAGCGCATATTGCCCGAGCCCGACATCAACACGAGATCGGGCTGCAACGCCAGGATGCGTTCGATATTCGGATTAAGCATCCCGCCGACCTTTGGTTTCTTCTTTGCAGCCGCGGGGTAGTCGCAGTAGTCTGTCACTCCCGCGATTGATGAGTCAAGCCCAAGCGTGAAAAGTGTTTCGGTGATGCTCGGTGCAAGGGAAATGATTCGTCGAGGAAGATGCTGCATCGTGACCACATGCCCGAGGTCATCCTTGGCTGAAAGCAGGTTTTGTGGTTGCTGCTTGTGCTCCTGTTGGCATGACAGGAGACAGAGAGCAAAGCCAGCGAACAAGAAGGAGCGGCTCATGTGAGAGGGATGAAAACGAAAAGAGCGAATCGGAGAGATTCGCTCTTTTGTTGTCTTCTTGGAATACCTTCCATTTACTTGAAGGAACCGAGGGCCTCGTCGACCGTATCGAAGTGTTCGAAGACCGTGACGAGCTTCGTTACAACCAGAAGTTGCTCGATTTTTTCGGACGCGCGGGCGAGTTTCAGGTTGCCGCCGGCATTTCGAACCGTGGTCAGTGCGCCGATGAGCATGCCCAGGCCGGAGCTGTTCATGAACTTCACATCCCCCAGATCGACCACAACCTTGCTTTTTCCTGCATCGATCAACTTATGCAGCTCCTCGTTCAAAGATGATGCGTCGGGTCCACCCATCACGTTCCCCTTCAACTCGACGAGTATGACACCTTTGACTTCCTTGATTTTGAGTTTCATTCACTGATCCTTTGGTCGTTACTGTTGTCTATGGCTCGTTGTGCTATGGTACGAGATTCTTCTTCAAAATCCAACTGGTCTATGTCATTAGGCGACCTTTTTCCTGAGCGTGTTGTCGAGCACAATTGCGCTGGCGATATAAATCGATGAATAGGTGCCCGTGATGATGCCAATGGTGAGGGTGAAGGCAAATCCCCTCAAAACCTCTCCGCCGACGAACAACAGGACGAGGAGCGCCAGGAGGATGGTGCCGGATGTAATGATCGTTCTGCTCAATGTATCGTTGAGGCTCTTGTTCATCACGTCATTCAGTGACATACTTCTGTAAATCTTGGAGTTCTCGCGAATCCGGTCAAAGACGACAACCGTGTCATTCACCGAGAGGCCAACGAGTGTCAGAAAGGCCGCGATGATCTCCTGTGTGATCTCAAGATTCAGAGATGGAATCACACCGTCAAGGATTGATATGATTCCGATTGTCAGGAGGACATCGTGGTAGAGCGACAGAACGGCCCCCACACCATAGATGAACTTGTATCGGACGGCGATGTAGGCCAGGATGATGAAGAGGGTCGCGATGACGGCGTAGACTGCATCGCGTCGGAGCTCTTTGCCAATCTTCGGACCGATCTTGTCCTCCCGAAGAACCTGGAATGACAGGTTTGAGAGATCTTTCTGGATCCCATCTTTGATCTTGATTGCGACCGCCATACCTTCTTCTTGCTTGGTGGTCCGGATCAGGATCGTTTGATCGTTTCCGAACGATTTGATCTCGCTGTCGGCAAAGCCGACCTTCGTCAATGCCGCGCGCAGCTGACCGATGTCAGGGATCGCGCTGAAGGACAGCACAAGCTCTGTTCCACCGCGGAAATCAATACCGTAGTTTACACCCTTGATGAACAGGGAAACAAAACCGAGCAAAATGATGGTGGTGGAGAGAAAATACATCTTCCCCCGTATCGCCATGAAGTTGATGTTCGTTTTCTTGAAAAACCGCATTGAATGTCAAACTCCTTCTGGTCAGTCACTTGTGATGAAATTCCACCTATGGTCGCGCAACCCTTGCTTGTCTATCCGAAATTCGGATTCACTCCTTTGCTCATCATGATATTGATGAGCACACGGGTGATAATAATTGAGCTAAAGAGGCTCGCCGCGATGCCAATCATCAGTGTCAGGGCGAATCCCTGAACCGAGCCTGTGCCGAACTGATACAAAACGACGCCGGTGAGGAATGATGTCACGTGCGCGTCGATGATGGCGGTGAATGCGCGCGTGTAGCCTGCGTCGATGGCAGCGCGCAACGTCTTGCCTCCAGCAAGTTCCTCGCGCACACGCTCGTTAATCAGGACGTTGGCGTCGACGGCAACACCAATCGTGATCATAATGCCCGCGATACCGGGGAGCGTGAGCGTTGCACTGAATCCGGCCATCACACCGACAATGAAGAGGAGATTGAAGATGAGCGCGATGTCAGCGGTCACGCCGGCGGTGTGGTAATAGAACATCATGAAGAGGACAGTGAGAATAACCGCAATCAGCGTAGCGGTGAGCCCTGAACGAACAGAATCCTCGCCAAGCGATGGTCCGACGGACCGTTGCTCAATGATGGACACAGGTGCCGGGAGGGCGCCGGCTTTGAGGACGATTTCAAGCAATCGTGCCTCATTGGGGCTCTCCATGCCCGTAATCTGCGATCGTCCGCCGACGATCTTGTTGATAACAGTCGGGGCAGAGAAGACACGACCATCGAGCGCGATGGCAATGCGTTTCCCGACGTTCGCGCCTGTAATGCGTGCCCACTCACGGGAACCCTCGGTGTTCATTTCCATATTGACGATGGGCCGGTTGTCTTCGGTGCTGACGCTGGCGCGTGCGTCGACAATGACCCCGCCGGTGAGCTCGGGTTGCCGCTTGACCGCGTAGAGGTGATAGTACTTCCTGCCGTCGGGCGTCACATCGGTTTTTGCGGAAAACAGGAATGCAAGATCCGCTGGAAAGAGGCGCTGGACATCTGGTCGGGCAAGCAGCCGCACCACGCGGTCAACGTTATTATCGAGCACAAACCCTTCGCCCGTGTTTCTCTGATCAGGGCTGACGTAGGAGAAGAAGGGGTGTTCCCGGGTGAATTTTGCCTCCTTAGATGTATCGGTGCTCGCAGGTTTGCTACCCGCCAGCAGTTCTTCAAGCGCATCCTTGGGCTTTTCTTCTTTCTTGGCTGTCGGTGCGGATGCAGAGGTATCCCCCGGGACTTTTCCGGCCAGGAAGTCGTCGATGGACTGCATCACCTTGTAGGAAATTGTTGCGTCGCGCAGCATGCGGAATTCGAGCAATGCTGTTCCCTCAAGCAGTGTCCGGACTTCTCGTTCGTCTTTCACGCCGGGGAGTTCGACAATGATGCGGCGAGCGCCCTGTTTCTGGATATTGGGTTCGGAGACTCTGTACTGGTCGACACGGTTGCGGACGATTTCGATGGCTCGATCAATGGCTTTTCCCGTCTCATCATCCAGCTGTTTCAGAATCGCGTTGTCGGCATCGCGAATGTTGCCATAGTATCGGCTCATGCGTATGCCTCGCTCCTGGAATTTCCTGCCGAAGATAGAGATGACAGACTCATCATTGGTCGCCGTTTGCTCACGCACCGCTTTGATGATAGCCTGGAAGTTGTCGTCCTTGTTCTTCGCAAGATCCTCGAGCAGCCGGATGATGTCTACTTCCAGGACGACGCGCATACCGCCTTGGAGATCAAGGCCAAGTTTGATGCGCTTCAACTTCGCTGCGAGGATGTCGTCCTGATGCTGCTCAGCATAGCTGAGGCTATCCTGACCAGAGAGTGAGGCGAGCTTCTTGCGATATTGGTAGTCCTGAAACGTCGGGTAGAGAAAAACGAGCGAAAGGACAACTGCCGCAAGAATCAAAAAGATTCTTGAAAATTGGTTTCTCACAAATCGATCTCCGGGTTAAATCGAGAATCATTCACTCAGGCATCGAGCGGGAAGAGCGTCGGCTCACGTCGCATGCGTACTGGAGGTGAAAAAGTTATGAAAAGCGAATCAAAATATAACCCAACATGGATGCAAAGTCAATAAGAAAATCGTTGCATTTCAGGGGTTTCACGGCTATATTGAAAATCCACGTTTCAACTTTTCGCATCATTGTAGGAGATGTACGAGTTATGCCGTTGATGACGCAAATCCGTAACAATTTGACAAAGGCATTCGCTGTCTTCGCCGTTTTTTTCATCGTCTATATCGTGCTCGACTGGGGAATGGACATCACCGGACGACGGCATCAACAGGGTCCGCGTGATTACATTGGCATGGTGAACGGTACGAAAATCACGTATCGTGAATTCTCAGACATACTGAAGCAGCAGACCGATGCATACCGCAAACAAACCGGCTCTGAGGCCGATGAGGAGACCGACCGCCAGCTGCGGATGCAGGTCTGGAACTCGTTGCTGCAGCAAACGCTCATCGAGCAGGAGTTGGATCGGCTCGGAGTCTCGGTGACGGACGATGAGGTTCGTGATATTCTCCTCGGACCCAACCCGCCGCCGATGATTGCGAACCAATTCAGAGATTCGACCGGCGCGTTCAACAGAGACGCATACGATCAAGCGATTCGGAATCCGCAGAATCGTCAGATTATGGTGCAGATTGAGAGTGATGTGCGGCGGCAGCGACGACTTGAAAAGCTGCAGAGCCTGTTGTTTGCAGCTACACGCGTGACGGAGAGTGAAATACGCCAACATTTTGAAGATCGATCTGTTGCGATGGATGCGGAATTTGTTCTCTTCGATCCCAATGTCTTGATCCCTGATTCGGCCGTGCAGGTGAGTGATGATGATCTTCGGAAGCACTACAATGCCAATCAGGAGGAATTCAAGGTACGGCCGACGCGCAAGCTGAAGTATGTTTTCTTCAGCCTGGCACCATCGAAAGAGGACTCTGCAGCTGTCCTGACAGAAATGAACCGCCTCCTGGAGCAAGCGAAGACTGGAAGCGACTTCGACGAGCTCGCGAAGACCTATTCAGAAATCCCCGTCAATGATACGACGTTCGTCAAGCATGGTGAATTGAGCCGACAACGAGAGAACGCTGTCTACTCGGCCCGCAAAGGAGAGATTGTCGGGCCCGTGAGCGATTTTGCAGGATATCATCTTATCAAGGTTCTCGGTGAACGGAAGGGGACGGCGGAGTTTGTCCGAGCGAAACACATTCTGTTGAATGCTGTGACAGGCCCTGACAGCGTAGCGAAGATTCAGAAGGCAAAAGATCTCCTGAAGCGGGCTCGAAGTGGTGAGAATTTCGGTGCGCTTGCACGCGAATTCAGCGAAGACGCTGGCTCCAGAGAATTTGATGGCGATCTGGGATGGACCGGGCGCGGAGGATGGGTAAAACCGTTTGAGCAGGCGGCGTTTGGCGCAAAGGTTGGCGACATAGTCGGTCCGATCCGCTCACAATTCGGGTGGCACATCATCAAGGTGACAGGGCAGGACAATCGGGAGTTGAGGCTGGCCACGCTTTCGATGAAAGTCAAAGCGAGTGCGGTGAGCACGGACGCTGCAAATGCCCGAGCACAGGATTTTGCAGTGCTTGCGAAGGACGAGGGTTTTGAGAAGTCGGCGGAGCTGAGCGGTTACCAGGTTCGCGAGACGCCGGAGTTTGCCAAGGGCTCGGTGATCCCGGGAGTTGGTATGAACGACGGCGTCATGAGTTTCGCATTCAACAAGAAACTGGATGCGCTCAGTGAGCCTATCACCATCACCGGCGGCGTTGCAGTGTTTAAGATCTCTGGTGTCCGCGAAGAAAGTGTGCGACTGTTCGATGAAGTCAAACCGATGCTTCGCTTCCAGGTGCTCCGGCAGAAGAAGATGCAGGAATTGAAGGAGCAGGTCAATGCGTTTTACAAGAACCTGGGATCCAATGCTGATCTTCTCGCAGCGGCCCGGACGATGCCGAATGTCACCAGTCAGAAAACGGGTCCCTTCAAAGCGCAGGATGCTCCACGGGGTGTGGGCCGAGACTACAGCTTTGTCGGTCAAACGTCAGCACTGAAAGCGGGTGAGATCTCGAAGCCATTTGAAGGTGGTCGAGGCTACTACATCGTCAAGCTGCTTTCGAAGTCCGCGTTCGATTCAACGCAGTACGCCGGTGAGAAAAACACGTTGCGGGACCAGATCCTGCAAGAGAAACGTAACAGGATGTTCTCAGACTGGCTCACGGCGTTGCGGGACAAGGCAGATATCGAGGATCTCCGAGACAAGTTCTTCCGGTGATGTCTGCAGGCTTGTGAGGAGCTCTTTGCAGCCCTCAGATGCCCGTCGTTGATGGAGTTCATCCCGTTCGAGCCGACGCTGGCGCACGATGGCTTCTGTTTCTCGACCGTTCTTGGGGAACCTGATGAGACGTTCGATCCCGTCGCTTGTTGCCATTGTTACGCTGGTTTCTCAGTTTTCTGCGCAGGCGCAAGACCGTATTGTTTCCTTTGCTGTACGTGGGACGTACACCACCACTTCCAAGATTTTTGATAATCCTGATTCTCCCTCCAGCGATCTCCGGGGCCAGTACGTTGCCCTTGACAACATCTATGGCTTCGGGTGTGAGCTGCGTGTCAATCTTCCCGGCAACACCGTCGCCATCGCTCTCTCGGCAGAGTACCTGTCGAAGCTTGATGAACATACACAGTTGGTCGGATTCACGAATCCACCCCGTACTCTGCCTGTGAAAGAGGGCTTCCGGTTCATTCCCATTGAAGTCGGAGCCCACATATCCATTCCTCTTGGCACGGAGCAACTGCGATTCACCATGGGTGGTGGCGTCGGCGCTTACATTGGCAAACGGATTCTCACGATAGCGGGCGTCGAGGCGGCTCAGCAGAACAACCCTGTTTACTATGGAATCCATGTGGAAACGACCTTTGATTATCGGATGTTGTCAAGACTGTCGGTGCGCGCAGAGATGCGGTTTCGTGATCCGGAAATCACAGCACAGAGCAGATTCGATCAGCCTGCAACGCAGTACGGCGGCGTTCTGATCCTCCTGCCGCGAGAACCCTTTCGCGCCAGAATCAATGTCAATGGCCTGACCTTCGGGCTTGGGGTTGTCTTCGATGTTTTCTAGAGAGTCGGTCGAAAAGCCTTGCCACTAAGTCGCGAAGACACCAAGGCATGTGAGAACTTTACTTTTTCTCTTCTTTTTCTTTGTGCCTTAGGGTCTTTGTGGCCAATAGTGGGTTTTCGTCCGCGCTTCTAGGCTCGTTATCGCCTTCACGGCCTTCGAGTCAATTCAGGGTTGAAGTGTGATGTCCATGAAAGACAGGGATCTTCAGAAAAAGAGTCTCATCTATCTTGCTGGCTTCATGGGGAGTGGCAAGAGCACGATCGGACCAATTCTCGCCAATACGCTTGGATTCGAATTTGTCGATATCGACAAGTTCGTCGAAAAAAAAGCCGAGAAGAGGATCATTGATATTTTCACGCTGGACGGCGAGCAGGCGTTTCGCACCATCGAGCACGCATCGCTGAAGGAGGTTGCCGCGCGTGATCATTGCGTCGTATCGCTGGGAGGGGGCACCATTGCGAATGAAGAGAATTTTCAATTGATTCGAGACAGCGGCATCATTGTGTACCTGCAGCTCTCTTCCGACGAGATACTGCAGCGGGTTCACCACCGCACCGACCGCCCCCTGCTGACAGGAACGGGCGGCGTGAAGCTCCCGACCGAGGAGATCCAGCAACGCGTCCAGGAACTGCTGAAGAAACGCGAACAGTTCTACGGCCGAGCTGATGTCGTGATTCAAACCGACCGGAAGCGAGTCGGAGCAACTGTGGACGAAATTGTCCGCAGGCTCCGCGGTCTCATCGATGCCTGAGGAGGCCTCGTGATACAACGACAAATTGATGTGGCACTCGGTGAGCGTAGCTATCCCATCTACTTTGGGACTGACCTCAATGCTTTGTTTGCACCGACGTGTCAGCAGCACGGCATCCCCCGCCGGATTGTGATCCTCACGGACTCAAATGTTGCTCACTACTATCTGGAGCCGCTCGAAAAGAACCTTCGTCACTTTGAATTCAACGTCTCCTCGATTGTGATTCCTCCGGGGGAGCACCAGAAAAGTCTTCATCGTGCAAATGCGTTGTACACAGAGCTCCTCAAACAGCATGTGAGCCGTAAATCGGCCATCGTGGCTTTGGGCGGGGGAGTCATTGGAGACCTGGCAGGATTTGTTGCAGCTACCTATCAGCGCGGGCTCATCCTTGTTCAGGTTCCAACGACACTTCTTGCACAAGTTGATAGCTCCGTCGGTGGAAAGGTAGCGGTGAACCATCCGCTCGGCAAGAACATGATCGGTGCGTTCTATCAGCCGAAGTTCGTCTGGGTCGATGGTGAGACGCTGCGCACCCTGCCGCCACGAGAAGTTCTTTGCGGACTGGCGGAGGTGATTAAGTACGGCGTTGTTTTCGATGCTGAGTTCTTTGCCTATCTCGAAACGAATCTCGAGAACATCCTCAAACTGGAGCCAGCGTCCGTTATGCACGTTCAGGCGCGCTGTTGTGAACTCAAGGCGCACGTCGTCGCAGAAGATGAGCGTGAGCAGGGTCTTCGGATGGTCTTGAACTATGGCCATACAATCGGCCACACGCTCGAGTCTGCCGGGAATTACCGGATTCTCAAGCACGGCGAAGCAGTTCTGCTTGGTATGATTGCAGAGAGTTTTATCGCCCGGGAGATGGGGCTCCTCTCTGCAGATGTGCACGAACGAATCGTCCAGTATGGCCGCCGCGTTCCGATGAAGTTCGGCAAATTGTCTTTCACGCCCGCCAAGATTCTCAAGGCGATGTCGCACGACAAGAAATCGGTCGATGGCAAAACACGGTTTGTGTTGCCCATCCGCCTGGGGGAAGTGCAGGTGGTCGAAGAGGTTGAGACGGCTTTGATACAGTCATCGATACGATACGTCTATGGACTCGTGGGGAAAGGATCCCCACATTCAAGTTGAACTTCCTGTCTCGTCGCAAGCACTATCCTGGAGTTCCGCATGATACGTTGGCACAAAGTCGTACTTTTCGCCTTCTTTCTCACTGTTTTCGCCTCGCTGCTCTCAGCTCAACCCGCGCCAAAGCGTGAGTTTCGGGGAGCGTGGATTGCCACCGTCACAAACATTGATTAGCCGTCCTCTTCCGTCATAAGCCCGCAGGGCCAACGAAGTCAGCTCACCGCAATTCTCGACCAACTGGCAGCTGGAGGGATGAACGCGGTCATATTTCAGGTGCGGCCGGCATGTGACGCGTTCTACGAGTCGCCGTACGAGCCGTGGTCTTCCTGGCTGACGGGAGCGGTGAGGGAGCGTGCCTTGGTGATGGCAGCAGGAGAGAAGGTGAACGCGTTTGTGCGCTACTGGTGTGTCTGAAACCTGGAACTCGATCCCCGGAGCCGAAACCCGGAACTTCCGTCACCACCCGATTTTGTTGGGGTTTTTCTCTTCACGCCAGTGAGGGCCGGTGTGGACATCGCACAGGCCGATAGGATACTTGGCGTTGAAGATCTCCGTTGTTTTCTCAGGACAAAACTCGCGCGCTTTCTTCTTTGTATCGACACAGATCGTGTCTGTGATAATTCCCTCTGGTTGCCTGAAGTAATCCGTGCCGAGGAAAATTTCCGGGTCTTCGTACGCATACCGCATGAAAAGTCCGAAGATCGGCGCGGCTGCTCGCCCGCCTTGGCCGTCGGCACTGCCAAACTTGATGCGGTTGTCGTCAAAGCCGACCCAGATACCTGCTGCGAGATGAGGAGTGAACCCTTCAAACCAGGCATCGCCGTAGTCATTTGTCGTGCCCGTCTTGCCGGCGGCCGGAAGAGAGAAGTATCTGCGCACATTGGTGCCTGTGCCCCCTTCTTCATTGACGCCCCCTTCCATCAGGTTCGTCATCAGATACGCAGTCTCCTTGCTGAGGACCTCTTTCTTCTCAGGTACGTTTTCTTCAATCAGGTTTCCATCCTTGTCCTCAATGCGAAGGATCGCGATCGGGTCGACAAGAACGCCCTCGTTGGGGAAGACTCCGTATGCCGAAGTCAGCTCCAAGGGCGTGACCTCCGCTGTCCCGAGTGCGATGGATTCGTACGGCGGGATTGGTGTTTTGATGCCCATGCGTTTTGCATAATCCGATACTTGCTTCGGCGGAGTCTCAAGAATGAGGCGCACGGCAATAAGGTTAATCGAGCGCTTGAGTGCCTCACGGAGGGTGTACTTTCCGCCGAATCCTCCATCGAAGTTCTGCGGTGTCCAGCGTGTCCCGTCAGGCATTGGGATGGTGACAGGCTGGTTCATCAGTTCATAGCACACCGGCGTTCCGTTGTCGATCGCCGCCGTGTACACAAATGGCTTGAACGCCGAACCGGGTTGCCGGTGGATCTGGGTTACGTGATTGAGTCCATAGCGAAACACCTTGTAGCTTCTGCCGCCGACCATCGCCTTGATGTGCCCGCTGTGAGGATCGATGACGACCATCCCCACTTCGATGGTCCGTGCGGCTTTTTTCACGGAGTCCACAAACGCGGCATTGGTTCGAAGCGCGTTGAGAATGCTGTCGCGGATTGTCGGTGTCTTCGCCTTCTTGTAGACATCGAGATCGTGAATCATCTTGTCGACATTGCTCTGGAGGATGTCGGGGTATTTCTTCCAATCCCAGTACTTGTCGAACTTCTCCTGGTAGCCCGTGAGGTGCTCGTCGACTGCGCGGTTCGCATATCGCTGCATGCGGCTGTCAAGAGTGGTGTAGATGCGTAATCCATCGCGCTGGAGGCTGTACCCATAGGTTTCAGCTTTCTGTTCCAGTTGTTGACGCACCCACTCGACAAAATGCGGGGCAATGCCAACACGATACTCGGTTTCGAGCGCATGGAACGAAAGGCTGTCTGCTTTGATCTGGTTCACCTGCTGCTCGTTCAACCGGCCATCCCGCAACATCTGGTTGAGGACGATGTTCCGGCGCCGAAGAGCACGTTCGGCGTTTCTCAGCGGGTCGTAGTAATTTGGACCCTGAAGCATACCAACGAGCAGAGTGTATTCGGGAGCAGTCAGATCAGCAGCAGACTTGTTGAAGTAACGTTGTGCGGCGGACTCTATGCCGTATGCGTTGCGCCCGAAGAACGAGACATTCAGATACTGTTCGAGGATCTCCGGTTTGGTGAAATTCCGCTCGATCTGGACTGAGGTGATAAACTCCCTGATTTTGCGGGTTATCTTGTCGAAGAGGGATTCTTCGCTGCCCCTGAAGCTTATACAGGTTTCGTGCAAGCTGCTGCGTGATGGTGCTGGCTCCGGCCTGGCGGAACGTGAGGAGATTGATCACCATCTGGCGTGCAAAGCGGGGAAGGTTAACGCCCCAATGGCTGTAGAAGTTTTTGTCCTCTGTCGCGATGAGGGCGTCGATGAGACCTTGCGGCAGCTTGGCCAACTCAATCCGAGTGCGGTTCTGGTCGGCGAATTGATCAAGGATTGCACCGTCCTCAGCGTAGACTTTCGATGCCAGAGGCGGTCTGGGGTTTTCAAGCTCCTCGAGGGACGGAAGTCCCTGGGCGATATAGTATCCATACCATATCAGGAGAGCAACCACAACGACGGAGAGCGCGGTGAAGAGCCTCCAGTTCCGCTTCAAGAATCCCTTACCGCGGTGCAGGAAGGAGCGGCGGTACGAAGGATCGTTGAAGTACCGGTCCATCTCTTCGGAGCTATAGGATTTCTTTGCCATGGACTGTCACGCCAGATAAATGTTGCCGCTCAATCTCTCTCCCACGATTTCAATTCCAGCGACATGCCGTCGAAGACAGCATATGATCGCTCGCGGACCCAATCTCCAAGATTGACGTAAACGCCTGAGCCGATGTTCCTTTTGCACGGCACGTGATTATGGCCCATCACGACGAAGTCATATCCCTCGCTGATTTTCTGCTCGGCAAACGTTGTCATATCGTCGCCTTCGTACACTCGATTTGACGTGTATTGGCGGCTCTTGTGGGATGACCAGCGGGCGATTCGGGAAGCGAGATCCGGGTGGACGAGCGAAAACAGGAAAATACTGGCCTTGTTCCTGAGAATGCCCTTCAGAATCCTATACCCGGTGTCGCCCCTCAGAAGGCCATCGCCGTGGTGTATGTAGAATCGTTTGCCCTGAATCACGCGTTCGATTGGATCGGGATAGATCTGCATGCCGAGCTCGTCGCGGAAATACGTCTTCAGCCAGAAATCGTGATTTCCGGCCAGGTACGTCAGTTTGATGCCGGCCTCTGACAGATCCGCGAGCTTTGCAAAGAGGCGGAAATACCCTTTCGGCACGACCGATTTGTATTCAAACCAGTAGTCAAACAGGTCGCCGACGATGAACAACTCGTCGCCATCATTTCGCACGAGCTCAAGGAATTGGAGAATCGAGCGCTCTTTATCGCGATCTTCCTCTTTGGTTCCAGCACCAAGGTGGGCGTCTGAGAAGAAGTAAGATTTCCGCATACGTTGACTGACTGAAGCCCCTCGATCCGTGCGCTGAGCATGTGGTGAAGCGTTCATGACGGCGCGAACGATGAAGCGTTGAATCGTCCACGTTCGACGCAACGTAGATAGCGAAAAAAGCCACGAAAATCAAGGTAAGGTTCAGGAAGGATGGGAGGAGTGAGGAACACTGCAGAAGCCGATGAACGTGCTTTACTCTGAAGAGGGGAGGAGAGGAAGCGTGACCGTGAACGTGCTTCCCTTTTTCTCGCGGCTCGCCGCCTCGATTGTTCCGTGATGTGCCTCCGCAATCCATTTCGCGATTGCCAATCCTAGACCGCTTCCGCTGCCATCCGAGCTCCCGCGATAGAACCGATCGAAGACCTTCGCGAGGTCCTTCTTCGGGATACCAATGCCAGTGTCTTCCACGCTCACCACGGCATTGCTGCCGACGCGTTTGAGTGTGAGCGTAATCGTGCCGTGCGGCTGAGTGGTACTTCACGGCATTTTCGAGAAGGTTGAGGAACAACTGCCGCAAGCGCGTTGCGTCGCCGCGGATATTCAGAGATTCGTCCAATTGAAGCTCAGCTTTGATCTTCTTCTTTGAAGCGAGGACTTGCGTATCCTCGGCAAGCTCACGCATCATCTCGTCGAGGGCAACTTCACCAAACTGGAATGATAACCGGCCGGACTCGGACTTGATGAGGATCATCAGGCTCTCCACAATGGAGGAGAGCCTCACCAACTCGTCATGAACACTGGTGAGAAGCTCACGGGTTGCATGGGGGAGCCGTTTGCGGCGAAGAGCAACTTCGATTTCGCCGCGCATGATCGTCAGGGGGGTGCGGAGTTCATGCGATGCATCCGCCGAGAACCGCTGGATTTGCGCAAATGATTCCTGCAACCGCTCAATCATATCGTTGAATGTTGCTGTCAATCGTCCGAGTTCATCATCAACTGCTTTGGCCGGCAAGCGCTGATTGAGGTTCTGTGCGCTGATCTTGCGTGCTGTCCTGGTGATAGCATCAACCGGCCTGAGGGAAGTGTGGGCGAGGAACCAGCCGCCGATCACAGAAATGAGGAGGGCTATTGGTGCCAAGATACGTAAGCTGAGAAATATCCCGTCAAGGGCTTCGTTCAATTCCTCGAGAGGATAAGCGACGAAGATCTTCACGTAGTCGTTCTGTGTCGTGGCGAGGCGCAGCTCGCGGCCTTCCTCATTGCGTATCGTAACGACATTCACCCAGCCGTATGGAATATCATTTGTACTGAAGCGTTTGTATCCCAAGGCTTGGTGATCGGTAAAGAAGATCCCCGTTCCGATCAAGGATTTGGATGTATCGACGTGTGGGGCTCATGATGGTGTGCTCGTAGATCTGATTCCACATCGCGTCGACCGCAGCAGAGTCGGCGTTGTCCCCCTCTGTCTCAGATGGAGCGGGCGCTGTCTTCTTCAGTTGTTGAAGCTCCAACAGGGCAGATCGTTTCAATCGGACTTTTTTCGCTTTGGGCTCGATGAATTCGTTGACCCATTTGACCTCGCTGTGCAGCGAACGATCGAGGTTGTCCGAGAGCGTTGAGCGTGTAAACAGGTACGAGGTGAAGCCGAAGCCAAGGAGCGTCGCTCCAAGGAGGGTCGTATACCAGACTGTGAGTTTCGTGCGGATCGAGTGGAACAACTTCATTCGGCAGGACCTTTGTCGCGATCTTTATCCGAGATGTAATACCCTTTCCCGCGTACGGTGTGGAGGAGCTTCTTCTCGAAGCCTTGATCGATTTTCTTCCGCAGGTGATTGACGTAGACGTCGATGATGTTTGTTCCCGGATCAAAGCTGAAGCCCCAGACCTCCTTCGCCAGCTGTTGCCGGGTCGTGAGATGATGGGGGTTGCGCATGAGGTATTCCAGAAGCGCATATTCACGAGCTGTCAGGTCGATAGTCGTGCTACCGCGGGTGGCCTTCCGAGTAATGCTGTTGAGCTGAAGGTCTGCAATGCGGAATGTCGTGCGACTCTGGCGTTCACGGCGGAGCAGCGATCGGATTCTCGCGAGCAGCACGCTGAAAGCGAACGGCTTGGTGAGGTAGTCGTCTGCCCCGTGATCGAGCCCCTGAACGATGTCCTCCGTCGCACTGCGGGCAGTGAGCATCAGAACAGGCGTTCGAATGCCGTCGTTTCGAAGTGTCTGCAGAACTTCGAAGCCGTTCTTTTTTGGCAACAGGACATCGAGGAGGATCAAATCGAAATCGCCCGACAGCCCCTTCTTCTCACCTGCCTTGCCGTCAGCTGCGATATCGACTTCGTATCCTTCTGCTGTTAGTCCTTCCTTGATGAAGCGTGCAACTTTTGCCTCATCTTCGACGAGAAGTATGCGCATGGAAAACCGAGTGCTTGGTAGTTACGCGTTCTGGCAGGGAGTGTGCACACGCAACTGTAGTTCGAAAAACCGTCTACAAGGTAGTGATATTCCGAACAGTTTCAAATTGCCTTCTTCGTCCTTCCTGATTCCCTGCCAATAGGGCTGTGCAGAAGTTCTCAGTTTGAAACTCCGCCTTTTTTCAGTATATTTTTCCCACGTATTATCAGACCTCTAACGAGCATGTGTTGTGAGATGGGGCACAGGGAAGTCACCTGCATTCCTGGATCATCCCGCTTGAGTGGAACCGCATCTTCCAACAGCAATTGACACATTCATGAAGAAACTCCTTCTCCTCCTGTCAGCCCTGCTTCTCCAAGGCTGTGTACAGACGCTGGCCATCCGGACCATGAGTGGCATTATGGATTATGGGCTTGAGTCGTTCAATGAAGAAGGAGACCTCAAGCTTGCTGAGAGCGCCCTGGGCTCGAATCTCAAGCTTGTGGAAGCGCTCATCAAAGGGGACCCTGAAAACAGGAAACTGCTCCTGATGGCAGCACAGGGATTCAATGCCTATGCGCTAGCATTTGCCGAGGATGACAGTGTCGAGCGAGCGCGGGGTTTCTACCTTCGGGGACGCGACTACGCCATGAGAATCCTCTCACAGAACCCGAAGTTCAGGGAAGCGCTCGATAAGGATGTCGCGACCTTCGAGGCTGCATTGCAGACGCTTTCGAATGACGATGTGCCGGCAGTGTTTTGGACAGCGTTTGGGTGGGGGAGCTACATCAACATTGCGCGGTCGGATATCGGGGCCGTCGGTGATCTCCCCAAGGTTCTGGCGATGATGGAGTTCGTACGGCAGCACGATCCGACGTACTTTTACGGCAGTCCGTATCTCATCCTTGGAAGCATCGAAGGGAGCATGCCGCAGGCACTCGGAGGAAAGCCCGAAAAAGCAAGAGAGTACTTTGAGCGCGCTCTCGGTGTGAATGGCGGAAAATTTCTCCTGACATACATCTACTACGCCAAAACCTATGCGGTCCAGCAGCAGAATCAGGAGTTGTTCGAATCCCTTCTGAAGAAGGTCGATGATGCCCCGCTTGATATCTTGCCGGAGGCCCGACTTTCCAATGCCGTTGCGAAGAAGAAAGCAAAGCTTCTCCGTGATCACATCAACGATCTGTTCTAGATTCCGTTAACACTCAAGGAGTACCAGTGACACGAATAGGGTTCACGTTTGGATTTCTCGTTCTTTTCGTCGTTGGGGTGTTTGCACAACAGTACACGATCAAGTTCGCCACCATCGCGCCGGAGGGAACCAGCTGGATGAATACCATGAAGGAGTACGATGCTGCTGTTCGGAAGGAAAGCGGCGGGAGACTGGGGTTCAAGATCTATGCCGGCGGCGTGCAGGGGGACGAAAAAAGCATCCTGCGCAAGATCCGTGTTGGACAGCTGCAGAGCGGTGGTTTCACCGGCGTTGGAATGGGGGAGATTGCCCCAAAGGTTCGTATCCTCGATTCTCCCTTCCTTGTCCAGAATGAGGAAGAGATCGACATGCTCTACAAGGAATTCAGCAAGGAGTTTGAACAGGCCTTCGAGGAAGGTAACTATGTTCTTCTGGGATGGGCGGAAGTTGGATTCGTCCACGTCTTCACTTCTTCACCGATCCGGAAGAGTCAAGACCTCAGGGGGCTTAAGATGTGGACGTGGGAGGGAGACCCAATTGCCGAGACGGCGTTCCGTACACTTGGTATCAATCCGATTCCACTGTCTGTCATTGACGTCATGACGTCCCTCCAGACTGGTTTAATCGATGCGTTCTACACGACGCCATATGCTTCCATAGCCCTCCAATGGTATGTCCGGGTCAAATACATGGTGGATGTCCCGCTCGCAGACGCGGCAGGTGCTGTGCTGATTTCCAAAAAATACTATGACCAGCTTCCCAACGACCTCCAGGAAATACTCCTGCGGAACGGGCGCCTTTACATCTCGAAGCTCACGCAGCTGAGCCGAAAGGAAAACGAGGAAGCGATCGTCGAGCTGAAGAAGAAGGGTATTGCGATTCTGACGGCCAATGAAAAGGACCTGCTGGAATATATCGACGTCGGAGCTCGCGCACGTCGTGCCCTCGTCGGAAGGCTCTACACGGAGGAGTTCCTCAACAGGGTGGAGAAAGCCGTTGCTGACTTTCGAAAGACACACCGCGCGACAAAATGAAGATTCTCAAAAACATTGATCTGGCGCTCACACGGGCTGAAGGGTATCTGCTGATTGCGATGCTCTCCGTGATGGTCGTGATGGCCTTTTTGCAGGTGATCCTGCGAAACCTGTTCTCATCCGGGATTCTCTGGGCAGATATACTCCTGCGTCATTTGCTGCTTTGGCTCGGGTTCCTTGGTGCAGCGATCGCTACGAGCGAAAACCGTCATATCAACATCGACGCGCTGCGCCGCTTCCTTTCGCCACGTTTGCGATCCGCGGTCGGTGTGCTAACCGACATGTTTGCCGCCGCGATCTGTTACCTGCTTGCCCGTGCGTCGTGGACGTTTGTCCAGGGTGAAATAGCGGATCGACGCACGATGATTGAAGGCATCCCTTCTTGGTACGCCGAGATCATCATGCCCCTTGGGTTCGGACTCCTGGTTGTGCACTTCGTGATTCGGGCGATCCTGCGAACACAGCCCGGTGCGGTAAGGGAGGGGGTTGAATGAGCGTCTGGCTCTTTGTTATCGTCATCCTTCTGTTGGCGTTCCTTGGGGCACCTCTCTTCACCATCATCGCAGCTGTCGGCTTGTATGCCTTCACATCGGCTGACATTGACACATCGGCTCTGATCATCGATCTCTACAAGATTGCTGACACGCCGACGCTCATTGCAGTACCGCTGTTCACGTTCGCGGGCTATCTCCTTGCAGAAAGCAAAGCCCCCAAGCGCCTCGTCGACCTTGCCCAGGCGCTTTTCGGATGGATGCCTGCAGGACTGGCCATTGTTGCCCTTATCACGTGCGCGCTCTTTACAGCGTTCACGGGTGCTTCCGGCGTCACCATTGTTGCACTCGGCGGACTGCTGTATCCTATTCTTCTGAAGGAAAAATATCCCGAGCAGTTTTCCCTCGGGCTTGTGACAGCGTCCGGGAGCATCGGCTTGCTCTTTCCACCGAGTCTGCCGATCATTCTCTACGGTTTTGTCGCCAAGGTTAGCATCGACAAGCTTTTTGTGGCGGGTCTGATACCCGGCATCCTGCTTATTGCCTTTCTTTCTGCATACAGCCTTCGGGTGAGTTACAAAGCCAAGGTACCCAAGACGCCTTTCTCGTGGGCAAACGTAGGGACGGCACTGAAGGCTGCAGCGTGGGAACTCCCCCTGCCGTTCGTCGTGATCGGGGGCATCTATGGGGGAGCATTTACGGCGACGGAAGCAGCCGCCATTACTGCATTCTACGCGTTTGTTGTCGAGGTTTTCATCTATCGCGATCTGCATCTGTTCCGGGATGTGCCGCGCGTCATGAAGCGCAGTATGGTGTTGGTCGGAGCGATCCTGATGATTCTTGGATCTGCACTGGGGTTGATGAACTACCTCATCGATCAACAAGTACCGCAACGACTGTTTGAAATCGTGCAGCAGCACATCAGCAGCCGTGTGATGTTTCTCCTGATCCTCAATGGCTTCCTGATCATCATCGGAATGATGATGGAGATTTTCTCTGCGATTGTCTCTGTTCCTCTTATCCTGCCGATTGCACAGAAATTCGGCGTCGATCCGGTCCATCTCGGCATCATCTTTCTGACGAATCTCGAGCTTGGCTATCTCATGCCGCCGATGGGGTTGAATCTGTTTCTCTCCAGCCTTCGTTTCGAGAAGTCCATTTTCCATCTTTCCAGAGCGGTCATCGGTTTCATCCTCATGGAGGTTGTTGCCTTGCTCGTCATTACATATGTGCCGGACCTCAGCCTCTGGCTTGTACGATATCTTGGAACTCAATAACATCTCTATCCGTTTTTGATCTAAATCCCGCACCCATACGCAACACGAACAGGAGGACAATACCATGCTACCGAAAAAGCTTCAGGATGCACTCAACCAACAAATTAACCATGAGTTCTACTCATCCTATCTCTACCTTGCGATGGCCGCCCATTTTGAATCGGTCAACTTGCCGGGTTTTGCAAGCTGGATGAAGGTTCAGAGTGACGAAGAGTCAGAGCATGGGATGAAGTTCTATCACTATGTCAACGAGCGCGGCGGGCGGGTGGTGCTGGAAGCCATCGAAAAGCCCCCAGCGGAATACAAAACACCGCTCGACGTGATGAAGAAGGTGGCGGAACACGAGAAGAAAGTGACAGGCACGATCAACGCGCTCTATGAGTTGGCACTCAAGGAGAAGGACTACCCGACGCAGGTGTTGCTCCATTGGTTCATTAAGGAGCAAGTGGAGGAAGAGAAGAACGCGGCAGACATCATTGAGTTGCTTAAGAGCATGGGGGATGCCCCAGCGGGGTTGGCGATGCTGGATGAGAGACTCGGCTCGAGGAAGAGAGGCTAGGCCCTCAACTGCTCTGGCTCAGAAGAAACGCCTGATCGTCTGACGGTCGGGCGTTTTGCTTTCACGAAGCACTGCAGCGGGTGCCGCATTGTTCCCAAATATGGGAACTTGGACAGAAGGTGGTCGCACAGCGCTATGCATGGACGGACCATCGAAATCTGACTACAACACGCGCTTGAAAGACGACCTTGTCCTACCGTTCAATGGTATTGGGAAGTGGAAATGATTGGGATTTTTGCTACCTTTTGCAGCGGAGTCACACCGAATCCACTGAACTCTTTTTCCCTCCAAGCCACGGGAACAGCGAGCCAGGGCAATCGTCAAATCAAATGGTCTATCCTGCACCATCAACCCAACGAGAAGGGGTCTCCCAGCGAATTTCTATGAAACTCATCATTCTTCTGGTACCTATTGTTCTTTTGCTCTGTTTCCCCGTTGCCCTCTTCTGTCAGCAAGGGACGTACTACAACCCCCGCGATGATCAGTATAAGCTCCTCGGACTTAAGCGGGCGCTCGATGCATACAACATCACCAAAGGTGATCACGACCGGCTGAAGACTCTCTATGACAAAGGTCTCGCGTCCAAGGCAGAGCTTGACCGCTCCGAGAGCCAGTTCCGGGATGCCGAGGTGAACTACCAGCAGTCCTTCCTCGCGGTGATCTATGAGCGTCGCTACATTGCTATCCAGAAAGCGGTCAAATCGCAGCTTCCGAATGGACAGCGTCGCGTGCGGCTCACCCTCGCGAACATGACAAGCGGGACGAATGAGATCAAACGTCTCCTCAACATCGATGAAGGTCTGTACTCTCTTGTCCAACCCGACGTTATCACGGATATCTATGTAGCCCTGCTGAATGACCAGGGAGCGATCATCAGTCAACCGTATGAGATCAAGATTGAGACCCTGAAAGTCGGAGAGCCTCCGACGATTGAGTTCACACTGCTGCAGGATGTCGACATTGCGACGGTTCGTCTAGTCTACTCACAGAACCAGGACCAGAAGAAAATTTATTTCCAGAAGGATGCTGCATCGAACCGCGTGGCCATCGTGGCACAGCAATTCAGCCAGGAGGCGCCGTTGGCCTCGACGGCAACCTATCGAATGAGGATGGAGCTGTTTTCGAGTACAGAGAATACCTTCCGGCTCGAGGTTGCCAATCTTCCGCTTCAGCTCAATGTCTACTTTCAGGATCCGCAGACACAAGCCCGTTTGACGCAAGTTAAGTATACGGAAGGAGTCAACACCAAGGATGTATCTCTGAACGTTTTGTTGCCGGCTCGTGCAAACGAAGAGCTCAAGATTGATCAGCCGATCAAATTCTACGTTCTCGCCCTTCCGCAGGGAAGCGACATCCGCATCGATCGGGCAAAGATCATGACGGAAGACCAAGTGAGGAGGCTCAATGTGGGATATGCCCAGATGGAGCTGGTCCCACGCGGCATCGGGCAATTCCAGATCAGAGCGCAACAGCTCTATTATGAGATCAATCCGGATCAGACGGTGACCATGACGCTTGACGTTGTGAACGAAGGATCTCGGTGGCTCGACAATGTCCGCATCGACGCCGATCTCCCGTTGAACTGGACCAAGGTCATCGAACCGAACACCCTCGACCGCCTCGATCCTTCGGCAGAGAAGCGGATCAGCTTCACGTTTAAGCCCGTGCAGGATGTTGGTGTGGGGAAATACGACATCCGGATTCGCATCACGGGCAGGTCGGATAATCAGCCCCTCGAAGCGGAGCCCAAGACCGTCACCATCCAGGTAACTGCAAAAGCAAGCGTTGTGGGAACGGCCGCGATTGTTCTTCTCATCGTCGGTCTCGTCATCGGAATTGTTGTATTTGGAATTCGACTAACAAAGCGTTAATCAGAATCTACATACGAGGATCGTTTATGGATCAGAACCCCATTTTGGAGGCCCAGAAACTCACCAAAGTCTATGAGGATGGACTCTGCGCTCTCGACCACGTTTCGTTCACCGTTAAGCCAGGCGAGATTTTCTGTTTGCTTGGCGACAACGGCGCAGGCAAGACGACGGCGATCAATCTCTTTCTCGGTTTTCTTGAGCCGACAGAGGGGACGCCCGTCATCAACGGGATCGACGTCACCAAAGACCCGCTTGCCGCGAAGCAGTACGTTGCCTATCTGTCTGACATCGTGATGCTGTACCCAAACTTCACGGCGCGCCAGAACCTTGATTTCTTTGCCCGCCTTGGCGGGAGAAAGAACCTCACGAAGGAGGATTACTACAACGTCTTCCGGCAAGTGGGGCTCCAGGAGAAGGCTTTCGAGCAGAAGCTCAAAGGCTTCTCCAAAGGGATGCGGCAGAAGGTGGGTCTTGCGATCGCGATCGTCAAGGAAGCGCCGGCGATCATTCTTGACGAGCCCACCAGCGGCCTGGATCCGAAAGCTGCGAACGAATTTCTTGCCATCCTTCACCAGCTTCGTGCTCAGGGCCGGGCGATTTTGATCAGCACGCACGATATCTTCCGTGCAAAAGAGATCTCCGATACGGTGGGGATCATGAGCGAGGGAAAACTGCTTGCGATCAAGACGAAGGCAGAATTGGAACACGAAAATCTTGAACGACTGTATCTGGATTACATCCAGGGCAAAGTAGCCGCTTGATGATCGGCGGGGGTTTCCTCGTCACAAGCCATTCCAAAATCATGAAGGCACGACCATGCTGAAGATCCTTCTTGAAAAAGAACTTCGGGACATCATCTATTCGACAAAATTTGCCATCACCTTTGCGGCGGCCGCGGTGTTGGTGATTCTCAGTTTCTATGTGGGGACGCGCAATTATCACGAAAGCATGCGCGAATATGAGGCAGCGCGGACTGCCGATGCGGTGAATGTCTCGTCACTGAACGACTGGATGCAGGTTTCCCATCGGGTATTTCGGAAGCCGCAGGCGTTGGAGGTTCTCGTCAACGGCGTGACGAATGACGTCGGGCGGACGACGGATATGCGCACGTCGGGGGAGCTGAACCTGATCAATAGCCGGTTCAGTGCCGATCCCCTGTTTGCTGTGTTCAGATTCCTTGACCTCAATTTTGTCGTCATTATCGTTTTCAGCCTCTTCGCCATCCTGTTTGGGTACGATGCCATCAACGGAGAGAAGGAAGCTGGGACGCTCAAGCTTGTCTTCGCAAACAGAGTTTCGCGTGCGAGCTTCATTCTGAGCAAACTGCTTGGAAGTGTACTCGCGCTGGGTGTTCCGCTTCTCATTCCGCTGTTAATCGGGTGCCTGCTGCTTCTGGGATTTGGAGTCCCGATGAGCGGCGCCGAGTGGGTGCGGCTGGGATTTATCATGCTTGCCGGCCTCCTGTGCTTTGGCGTCTTTCTCACCTTGAGCATCATGATCTCGGCGATGGTAAGCCGCTCGAGTGTTTCGTTTCTGCTATCGCTGGTCGTCTGGATCTTTTCCGTCCTCATCATTCCCAAGGGGAGCGTCTTGCTTGCGTCGCATGTGGCGACTGTGCCGAGCATGGATGTGATCGAATCGCAGAAGAGGAAGTTCAGCACCGAACAGATGACGCGCAGAATGAAAGAGATGCAGCAATGGTTCAGCACGCGTGCGATGTCCAATGATACAGGTATGGTTGCGGCATTTGGAGCTTTTCAGGATAGCGTGATGAAGGCATATGAGCAGGAACGGGCGGACTTCTACGGCCGGTTGAATGAAGATTGGCGTAACAAGAAGGATTGGCAGGAGCAATGGGCATTTGGTCTCTCTCGGATTGCTCCAACCGCGATATTTCAGATCGCTGCGATGAGCCTCGCTGGGACCGACGTGGAGATGAAGCTCCGATATCAACAGGAGCTGAACCGATACCAGGATGGCTATGCGAAATTCATAAAGTCCAAAACAGGAACGATGGCCGACTATATGCGCGTCGTGATCAAACGATACAGCGGGACTGAATCTGAGACAGAAAAAAAGAAAACGCTCAATCCCACGGAGATTCCTGAGTTTCTTGAGCAGCCACGGGGACTGGGAAGCACCATTTCTGCGTCATTATTCGATGTGGGTTTGCTTGTTGTGCTGAATGCCCTCTTCTTTGGGGGTGCGTTCTTTTCATTCCTGAAGTTTGATTTGCGATGATATCGACAGGAAAGGAAAACCACAAAGCCACAAGGAATGATAGCAAGCCCTTTCGAAGTGAGAGGATTCGCTGCAAGCTCAGTACTTTGATTCGTTCGGGTCCTTCGTGGTTCGTTTCTTCTTTGGTATGATTTTGAGATAGGGGAAAAACTCTATGTGGAAAACGATTGCTGAGAAAGAACTGCGGGATCATCTGCAGAGCACACGCTTCCTCGTTGCGGCGAGTGTCAGCACCATCCTCATTGTCATGAGCGTCTGGTTGGGCATTACGCACTACAAAGTGAGAGTCGCGCAATATGAGCAAGGCGTTCAGATGATGCTGGATCTAGCCTCGCAGCAAACCAACTGGAATATGGTCACCGCCGCTGCCTGGCGGCATCCGGATCCCATGGAGATCTTCTCCAACGGCGTGAACAGCGACATCGGACGGTACTCAGACATCGGGTCGTTTCGCAATGTCCGACTTGTTCGGAGCGAGTATTCCGACGATCCCATGCTCGCCACATTCCAGTTCCTCGACCCGACGTTTGTAGTGCTTATCGTGCTCAGCCTCATCGCGATCCTCTTCACCTACAATGCAGTGAACGGCGAGAAGGAGAGCGGTACCCTCAAACTAGTTTTCGCCAACAGAGTCTCGAAGGCCGAGTATATTCTGGGGAAACTCATTGGGAGTTGGCTGGCCATCCTCGCGCCCGTTCTGATCTCGTTCCTTCTTGGGGCGCTACTGCTCATTCTCCTCGGCATTGGTTTCAGCTCATCGGACTGGGGGCGCTACGCGTTCTTTGTCCTGACAACCGTTCTCTATGCGACGTGCTTCATGCTCATGGGGGTCTTCGTGTCGGCCCTGACTCACCGTTCGAGCGTTTCATTCCTCGTCCTGCTTGTCATATGGATTTGTGCCGTGCTCATCGTGCCGAAAGCAGCAACGATGCTTGCCGGACAGGCCATGCCCGTTGCGACGACCGATGAAATCGAAAGCAGGCTTGCGAGCTACACCACCCAGTCGTGGTCCGATTTCTCCCAGGACATGATGAAGCGGTCTCGCGAACGATTCAAGGATGCCAAAGACATGAAGCCCGAGGATCGCCAACAAGCGTTCGCGGATTTCCAGAAGGACAGTGAGACGAAACGGAAAGAGATGGAGCAGAAAATCACCGACTATAGCTCTCGGTTGTATGAAGACTATTACAATCAGAAGAGCCGTCAAGAACTTCTCGCTTTTTCTCTCGCGAAGATATCCCCCGCCTCTCAATTTCAGCTTGCGACCATGAAGCTTGCGGGCACTGATCTGGCGTTGAAAAAGCGATACGAAGACGCAATGAAGGAGTATAAGGCTCAGTATGGAAACTATGTGTCCCAGAAGGGAGGAGGAATGTTCTCCGTCCGGATTTCGTCCGGCCGCGGATCGAGCTCTGGTTCCATGACAGGACCGGCGGACTCAAAGGTCAATATCTCCGAGATGCCGAAATTCAAAGACCCGCAATACTCCTTTGGCACATCAGTAGCCGGCTCTCTTTTCGATCTGGGCCTGTTGTCACTCTTCAATATTCTTGCTTTCGTCGGCGCCTTTGTAGCGTTCCTTCGATATGATATGAGATAGAATCTGCACGCTCTGGTGCTTCCAGCGTTCGCCAAAACAAAAAACCCCTGCTCGGGCAGGGGTTTTTTGTTATCGGTCAATTGGTTGAGCCTTCAAGAGTCTCTCAAGAATTTCAGCAACTCAGTGGCTACGAGCCGGTTACCTTCGTCGTTCAAGTGAACGCCATCGATGGTGAGAATACCCTTTTCTTTCTTGTCAGAGTTATGCTCGAGAAGGTACGTGTTGAATACCTTATGGAGGTCACACAGACGTACGCTGAATCTTTCGCGACTTTTCTGCTGATCGCGCAGTACTCATTCAGCATCGGGTTCTGTCCGTACGTTGAATCGGGTATTTCACCGATCACGCTTGGCGTGCAGAGAATGACTTCGGCGCCGGAATACTGAATCCTTGCAACAACCTCTCGCAGTCCGCTCTCGTATTGCTCTTTTGTGGATCCCTGAAGGTTCTTCAAAGCCCAATGCCACACATCGTTGATGCCGATGTAGATGGCGACGATGTTAGGTTTTTTTTGGATGACATCGGGTCCAAGCCGTTTCTGCAGGTCGGTAACCTTGTTGCCGCTGACTCCTGCGCCGATGATCTGGATGCCGAGGTCTGGGAAACGGGCATCAAGTTCCTCCCGTACGAGCGTCACATACCCTTTGGATTTCACGCCAAGTTCGGTGATTGAGTCGCCGAGAAAAACAATGCATTCGCCTTTCCTCAGAGTTAATCTCTGACTGACACAGCCTGCAAGCAAAGCAGTTACTGCAAGAAACAAGAAGAATCTTCGGGCGGATGTCATGTGGTTCTCCCGTTGAGGCTGTTTTAAGAGCGTTGGGGTCTAGGCGGCGCCTACGCTCTGGAGAGCAGGAAGCGAATTGCGATCCTATGCAAAGTAGAGATTCTTTCCGTGAATCTCAACGCGATGACACAAACAGGTGATGTGGGAAGAAAGGGGCACTATCGACTTGTTGGTTGCACAATGTCCCCAACTCTGAGAATCCCCTGACTCTTGTGCACGAGGTTCTGGCCAAACAGAATTTTGCCGCCAAATGCACGGTACGACTCAAGCGTGTAGATCGGCTCTCTCCCGCGTTCTCCGGTGTCCTGATCAACCATCGGTACCGAACAGCGGGAACATGGTTTCGCTACGCGAAGAGTTATGGCGCCGACGCGCAATGTTTGCCAGGTGTCCTCTTCATGCGGGGAACATCCTTCCACGACGATATTTGGCCGGAAGCGGTTCATCGGAACGGGCTCGGCGAGTCGCCTGTTCAGTTCATCGAGCGAAGCTTGGGAGATCAAGAGAAGAGGGAATGCATCTGCAAAACTAACGGGCGCTTGTTCGGGGGCGTACACCGGGTTCGCGAAACGGTCAGCCTGAGCTGGCATTTGCACGAGCCTGCATGGACGACCGAGCATCTTCGTGATCCAGGAAGCAGCCTCTTCGCCAACGTCATGAGCATCAAGGGAATCCTCCCACACCTGGACCCGCATCAGATCCTGAGATTGCAGGATAAGCGGGACCAGAAGATCTGGCATCCCCTCGGTCGAGACTTTCAGAGAGGCAATGTCAATCTCGACTCGGATGAGTGCCATCCGCGGAATCTTGCGCTGGGTGAGGAAGTGTCCTCGCTTATCCACAACCATCCAGCGGCGATCATGCTGAAGTCCGCGCTCGTCAAGGCGAGCAGAGGCTAGAGAAATTCCTCTTGCAGACTTGATTGGGTAGATGTGTAGCTGGCTGATGCGGATCGGCGGCATGAAAAGCTAGCTCGGCTTCAGGAGTGCGGCAGCAGTCGAGTGTCCCCTCTCGAGAGCAAGATCGTAGGGGGTCTTTCCGCCAATGTCCTTGACAGACGTATCAACCGCATGCGCAAGGAGATTTCGAACGATACCATCCAGTCCGTTCGCTGCTGCGTAGTGCAGCGGTGTGTATCCATGCGACTGCCGGACGTTCAGGTTTGCGCCCGCACCGATCAGAAGTTGCGCAACGGCGGAGTTGTGGGGGTTTGCAAGAGCTGAATGCAGGGGTGTCACGCGCTGATCGTTCGTTGAGACGGCGTTGATGTCAGCACCCTTGGCCAGCAGAAAGTGCACGATGTTGATCCGGCCGAAGAAAACGGCAAGGTGCAGCGGTGTCCATCCATCGGAAGAGTACGAGTTGATCGTGCCCGGGTCTTTGTGCAGGAGCTGTTCGACTCTGTCCTGGTTCCCCGTCGCTGCTGCTTCGAACAGATCGAGCCTGGCACCGCGGTCGATCAGCAGCTTCGCGATCTCGTTTTTTCCGGCATAGGTAGCCGTGAGAACAGCAGAGAGACCCGATTCGTTCTTCGCGTTCAGCAGGGCGGGCTCCGCGGAGAGAAGCTCCCGGATCAGATCAACGTGACCTGATTGGATGGCGGAAAAGAACTCCTGCGTTGTGGGCATGTGCGCCTCGGATCCAGAATTCACGAAGAAGACTGTTTGCCAAACGTCAATTGCAGGTGAATGATCTCCGGCGTGTTGCCAAGGCGAACCGGCGGTCCCCACGTACCAACGCCGCTCGAAACGTAAATATGCGTCTCGCCTTTTTTCATGTACCCCCAGCTTACTTCATAGATGGCGTCGGTGATCCACCCGAAGGGCCAAATCTGTCCGTGATGCGTGTGGCCGGAAAGCTGCAAATCAGCGCCCTGGTCGACGGCTTCGTGGAGGCCGATCGGTTGATGATCCATGAGGATGATCGGATAACGTTTGTCGACGTTTGCCATGAGCTCTGCTAACGGCTTTCGTTTCCTACCGGAAAACTGTGAGATGCTTCTGTCTTCTCTTCCGATGAGGGAGATACCACCATTGACCGTCACCACCTCATCCCGAAGAACCCTGATGCCGTGATCCGTCAGATACTTGCAGGCTTCCTCAACTCCTCCAATGTACTCATGGTTTCCCGTAACGGCAAAGACGCCGTATTTCGCTTTGATGGTGCGCAGCGTCTCACCGAGGTTCTGCTTGATGACCGGCGCAAGATCTTCATCGACAATATCACCCGGGAACAGCACGAGGTCAGCGTGAATGCCGTTGATCTTGTCGACGATATCATTGAGTCGGCCGTTGCCGATGATTGTCCCAAGATGGATGTCGGATGCGACAGCGATATCGAGCCTCTGCAATGAATCGGCTTCTTTTGAAATATGCAGCTGGAGCGTCCTGATGCGTGGGTTGCGGGCATTGAAATATCCAACGACAAGGGCAACCGCCACGAGAGAGCACAGTCCGATGGCGATGATTTCTTTTGTCCCGCGATGTTATTGGTAATGAAGGACGGAAAAAACGGGATGATGTAGTTGAACAATCGTAGGATATCGATGAAGAGAGCTGTCAATGCAAAATACGCGAACGCTGCAAACCAGAAGCTGCCCACCCAGACAACTGCAGTGCTGAAGGGAGTGATTGCGGCGCGTTCCAGAAATCGCCCAGCAATGAAAGAGAGGGCGACAACCCAGAAAACGACAGCATAGGGCGTGCGAATGGGCGAATCGGATGGTATTGCCTGCCAGCCCCGGAGGAAAACGTAGTAGTTGATCAAGCCGTAAAGGAGAAAAAAGACTGTGAAGAAAATGATGAAGTTCAGTCGGTTCATAGCGTATTCGCGTCAGGCAAGAATGCAGAGTGTGCTTGCTTGTGGTCCTTTCATTTCGAGAGTCGTTTGAGAAGTTGGATCTGTCCTGCATGGTACAGAATCATGCGAGGCGATTCCGGTCAGAACAAAAGCATTGTCGAATTTGCTCCCGGCAGGAACAACGCTGAGGTCGGCAAGGCTGAGCTGCGCGATGGTCTTCCTCAACGCGGCGTGGCATGACTCAAGGAGCTCAACATCCTGGCGCCATTCTTTCTCCGTGAGCTTGTCCGGGCAATGGAACCAATTGCTCCCTTTGACCGGAAACGAGCCCTTCTTTTCTCCAAGGATCCGCCGTCGGACGATATACTTCCAATAGGCGCAGTGAAGGACAATTTCCGCAATGTTGTGCCTGCCGGATGCTGGGTGCCAGGCGGCCTGGCGGGCGGTCAGGCCTCGAATGGAGCCGCGGAGATTTGTCCCGTGCCATGATTTCTTGTCGTAGGCCTGGTCGATCAACTGCAGCACCAAGGTAATGAATGGGGTTGAAGATCTGCTCTGTCGCTTCATTGTTCTCATCCTCACTCTCAATCGTTTCTGTAACCTCGAAATGGAGACGACACTGCCTCCTCGGGTGTCGCACACCCGCTTGCCATGCTGTATCTTACCTTGTGGTGACGTGTCCCTCGGTCCTGTCGAACAGAGAGGATTAAGGGTTAGCTGGTTTTTGCTCGGCTGGAGCAGCCTTTTGGAGATGGTGCTTTTTCTTCTTTCTTGGACGGGTTTTGCCGTGTGTTCCCCGCCAGATCTTACTGCGTTTCGAGCGTCGGTCTCCTTTGCCCATAGGGTAGCTCCTTTGCTATGATGCGACTTCAGTATAGAACAGAGATTCGAGTCTTAGAGTTTCGCAGAAGGGTTGTGACTGTTTGGCTTGTGATTCGGATGCGTCGTCGTTTGTCCGTCAATGTGGGTTTGCTGACCGGAAGCAAAAGCATATATCAGGAAAACAGAGTGGGCGGTGACTTGACCACGTCCACACAGGTTCAATGTACAAAAACAATACAAGAAGCTCTAGAGGCGCTTGAGGATCGCGATCGTTATGTCGTCATATGCCCGTGCATCGCCGATGAAGCGGTCCACTTCGGCCATAAGGCGCTCACCGATCTGCTGTGGCGGATATGTCACCAGTTGAGGAAGCAAGTCGAGTAGCCGTTGTTCACCATAGAAACTGCCTTCTTCATTGCGCGCTTCGGTGAGGCCATCGGAGTAGATGAGGACAAGATCATTGGAGCCGAGCTCGATGCGTTGCTCGCTGAACGTCGCTTGCGGAGAGAGACCGAGCGCCATTCCGCCTTTGTCCGTTTTCTCCATCCGCCCACCACGGAGGATGATGGGAGGAAGGTGTCCCGCGTTGAGGAGGCGAAGTGTGCCTGAGTTGGGTTGGATCTCGGCGTAGACGACGGAAGCAAACAGGTTCGGCAAGCTATCACGGCAAAAGATGAAGTTGAGCTTTGCACCGAGCTCTGAGAGGGAGACAAAATCCGGCGCAAGGGCTCGAATGGTTGCCTGGAGCTTTGCGGTCAGAAGTGCAGCCCGTAAACCTTTCCCGGCGATGTCGCCCAGTGTCACGCCCGCTCGGTCAGGGCCAATCTGAATGAAGTCGACTAAGTCTCCGCCGACCTCGTTGGCCGAGCGGGTGAACAGCCAGAGGCTCCACCCAGCAAACTGAGGCGTCCGTTCGGGCATGAGTGCATTCTGGACGGCGTGGCCGGCTTCCAATTCCTCGTGCGCGAGAAGCTTGTCTTTGAGCTCCAGCATGAGGATGAACAGCAACACGAGACCGCCGAGAATGTGCGCACCTTCGAAACTGAAGGAGTTTCCTCTTGTGCTGTAGCTGATGTTGCTGATCAGAAGAAAGAGGCCGATGAGCAGCAGAATACGTCTGGTCGCGGTGAGTTTCAGAAAAAGGCCTTCAAGGAACCACCAGGCAATGTAGAGCCAACGCTTAAAAGGTTTCATATCCTTCAGCCGCTTCTCCCGCTCCTCCGTGAGCATGAAGCCTCTGAGCTCCTTGAAGTCGCGGCGTAGTGTGCGTTCAAAATCCCCGCGCTTGAGGTCGTCGAGTATTGTCTTGCCGAGATTCGGCTTTGCGTCAGAAGGTGAAGATCCGTCGGTCATAGCTATTCGTTGTTAGATTTTGGTGGGAGGGTCTACTATAAGGACGGGATTTCTCCTGGAAAGTTATGGATGTTGGGCAAAGTCGCGAAATGTGCCTATGAGTGACCCCAAAAGGAGTCGCAGTGCATTCTTGGCTCTACGGAGATAGCCGTTGTCGATAATCAATATGCCGAGGCCGATCCCCAAACCTATGACAAAACCGTTGGTCACATTGAGCGATTTGCCGACGACGTCAGTGATAACGTTCAACCCGGATCGCATGGGCAGACCTCCTTGGGGGTGTACCGTGAAACGAAGTGCCATGCACCTCAAAGGTGCGTGGCACGCCAAGATCCTTTTTCAGAAGAAGTAGGGGATTAAACGCCAGGTCTTCTTGGCGTATTCATCATATTCAGAGTATTTGGTGCGAACAAGCGTTTCCTCTGACAGCATACGGACATAGGCACCAGCGAAGGTGATGAGCCCGAAGAGCAGATTGCGGACAGAAACGTTCGCCAGAATCCCTGCCCATGTGAAGATCAAGGCGGCTGAATAGATCGGATGACGAACGTACCGATATGGTCCCGTCGTTACCAAGCCCCCCTCTGTGGCACTGGCAGAAAAATGAAAACTACGGCCGCCAAACGTCATTCTCGCCCACACCATGAGCAACAGAGCAAGGGCCTGAACCGCAATCACGATTGGTAAGAAGGAAAAAAGACCGTGATTGATGTAAACGAGCAGGATGCCTGCGACCATCAGCAAGAATCCGCCGACCGACATTGTGTCGATCAAGTTTTGCTTCACGTGTCCGACTCTTCGGATTTTGCTACGTCTGAAGTTCCATTTTCCGCGTCCTCGCGGGCCCTCTTGAGAGCCTGATTGACAGCATCGCCGAATGGGCAGGTAAGGATCTTGCCGTACCAGTTGCTCTCCGTGATACATTCGCCGACTGTCTTTCCGATGCCCAGTTCATAGAACGAAGTGCCTCGTTTCTTGAGACTCCCAACGCCTGCTGTCAGGTTGATGCTTCTTGTTCTCCCCCCGCGTTTAATTAGAAAGAAGGCAAGGAAAACGCCGGGTTCCGTTTCTTCCCAGTAGTGCGGTTTCGACGCAAGGATCTTTTCCTGCAGCTTTGCGAGATCGGCGCCGGTGGGGGGCACCTTGCTGTGAATGCAGACGACGATGTATTCTTTGAGCTTGGCTAACATTCATATGCTCCTTGGGAGAGAAGTATATCGAAGCATCAGGCAAACAAATCGCGCCTGCTGAACGGTGCAGCTAAAAACCGCCGAATAGTTCTAGCGGGCGTCAACCAACGAATGCGTATCCCCGTTCTGTCATTCGCCAGCACTCGCTCTACAATCCAGGGCGTAACGGTCTCGACTCTTTCTGCTAGTGTCGTGTGTCGGAGATTCGTTGACAAAGTCGCTGGATCTTGGCAAGGATTGAGTCAGCAGTTGCGGTCCAGATGAATGGATGTGGGTGTTTGTTGTATCGCTGGACATAGCGGTCAATCATTGCGACAAGTTCTTTGACACTGCCGAACGTTCCCCGGCGAATGGCCTGTTGGGTAATGATGTTGAACCAAATCTCCACTTGGTTGAGCCACGAGGCATAGGTTGGGGTGTAATGGACTTGATAGCGAGGATGCCTTGCCAACCATCGTTTCACGGATGGATGCTTGTGTGTGGCGTAGTTGTCCACAACGAGATGGACATCAAACTTTTCAGGAACATTGGCATCAATCTGTTTCAAAAAACTCAGATACTCTTGGTGGCGGTGCCGACGCTTGCAGGCGGTCATCACATCTCCGGAGGCAATGTTCAGCGCTGCGAAGAGCGTTGTGGTCCCATGGCGAATGTAATTATGAGTGACCCCTTCGGCATATCCGAGCCCTATGGGAAGCATAGGCTGTGTACGATCCAGTGCTTGGATCTGGCTTTTTTCGTCCACGCACAATACCATGGCCTTATCCGGAGGGCTGAGATAGAGCCCCACGATATCTCGGACCTTCTCGATGAAGAATGGATCGGTTGAGAGTTGAAAATGCCGTTGCCGATGCGGCTGAAGCCCAAAGGCTTGCCAGATACGATGCACTGTTTTCAATGAAACACCAGCTTCCCGCGCCATAGTGCGCAGAGACCATTGAGTTCTGTTCTTGGGCTTGGTCTTCAGCGTCTTGCGGACAACAAGGGCAACTCGTTCGTCGGCAATCGTGCGTGGCCGACCGGGTCGCAATGCTTCATCTAGGCCTTGAACACCAAAATCCAGATATCGCTGGCGCCATTTACCAACGCAGGGCTTGCTAAGATGCAAACGCTCTGAAATCTCCGTATTCGTCTTGCCCTCGGCCGCAAGCAGAACGATGTTGGCACGTTCAACAAGTCCGTGTGGAATGGTACGAGAATGAGAAAGCGCCGTCAATTGCATACGCTGCTCTTCATCGAGGACTAAGCGCTTCTTGGGGCGTCCGGTAATCATGGGTCTCCTCCATAATACGTGATAAACCCATGATACGAAATCTCCAAGACTTAATAAACATATTTATGACACACTACACTAGGATATTGAAAATGCGCTTGGCTCGTTCCCACTCGGCGGGCTTGCCTTCAAAGGGCTTCGTGAGCAAGTCTGTCACCACCATTCCCGGCCTTATGGCACCTACCAGCACGGGTGTGCCTCTGGTTTCCTCCACGAGTGCATCGGTGAGATAGGCAAGCCCATACTTCGTCGTGCCATAGAGTGTGAGACCTTTGATCCTTCGTCCGTTGCTGCCCAGACCCTCCATGTTATACACGGCACCGGAACCCTGCTCGAGCATTCCTCTGATGGCAACCACTGAGCCGTTCATTGCGCCGATGACATTTGTCTCTACAGCCGCCTGGATCTGCTCTGGCGGAACCTGCCAGAGCAACATCTGGCCATGATTGATCCCGGCATTGTTGATCCAGATGTCTATCTTGCCAAAGCGTGCCTTTGATGCATTCCAGAGATCTCGCACTTGGTCAAATTGTCTGACATCGCAAGCTTGGCCAAGGATATCCTGAGATTTGCATCGTGCAGCAAGTTTCGAGACGGCTTCGTCGACCCTCGGCTGCTTACGCCCGCTGATGGTAACCGCGCACCCCCGCCGAAGAAATGCATCGGCGAGTCCATATCCGATTCCCTGGGTGCTGCCGGTGATGACAACGATCTTCATCGGCGCGCTCCTGGTGTCCCACGACTCGCCGCAACCATCAATGACTACTTCTTTCCATCGATCTGTGCAAGTACTTTGCCTGTGTCGATCTTCTTTGCCCACGCCTCGATTTCTGCAGTTGGTCCATCGAAATCGATGGTGATGCAGTAAACGGCTGTCTTGGAACTCGTCCCCTTCTCCGGGAGTTTCATATCCACTTTGGAGAGCTGCTTCGTGTCTTTGAGGGAGACAGGGTCAAAGTACACGTTGATCCTGCCTTTCTCGTCTGTCCCATCGTTCTTCACTTTCAATGCGATCACACCCGATCGCTCGAATACCACGGCATCGGGGTCAATGGGAACATTGGAATTGCCGTTGAGTTGGACCCTGACTTCGATCGGCTCCTTCTTTCCTTCCATGGTTTTCAGTTGCATCTCACCAGCCTTCTTTTGCATCTCTTGAGTCGCCTTCATAAGGGCCTCGTAGTCGCCTTTCGCCTGCGCTTCCGCAATTTTCTTCTCGTACTCCTTCTGGAGATCCTTATTCGACTTTTCCGCGTTCTTCTCAGAGCCAAAGTTCCGGTCGGCATTCGCATTCACCGGCTCGAAGAGTCCGCTTTCTCGATTCTTATAGGCATCGGTGGGTAGATTGAAGTTCTCCTTCTCCTTGGAGTAGCCGGCAGGGGGCTGGCCGACTGCATCAAGGGCGTTGACCAATTTCTTTTTCACAGTTGATACCTCGTCACGGGTCAAAGGAACACTGTTCTCCTGCGCCACCGCGATACCGAGGAACAATGCTATGAGAATCGCGATCGGATTGAAAAAGCGTGTCATGGTTGTCTCCTTGCAATAGTTGTAGAAGTGCCTTCGGTGCACGGTGTGTATGTTGATGGACAGAGTATCGCTAACTTTTGGAGAAATCGCAACTCCGCGACCTAGCGCATGCTATTGTCATAGTTTGCCCGGACCGAAAGCATCTCGCCAGGTTTGACAACGTAAGGGCCGGTTTCAGCAGGTATCATCGACTCCTTGACTTGGAGATAGTAAGTCCCTAGCTGAAGCGCGATGGCGAACCTCCCCCTCTCGTCGGTTTTGGATTCCAGGAGAAGATTTCTGTCTCAACCTAAAACAACGATCGTGCTCACTCTCTCGAGCGGAGGAGGTACCCAGCCGATAGGTGTGGGACCGGGGGTGGCAACTGAATACACTTGTCGCTGGATTCCTGTTATCTGGATCGGGGTGTGGCCAGAATCGTGGCAGCTGCTCAGCACAGCGAAGAGAACGACGCAGACCAGAATGGTGCTGAGAGTTTTCATCTGTCTTCTTCCTCTGGTGTGAAGGCCAGTTCGGGAAGACTTGAAGCGGTATCTACGGCAGTTCTACTGTTTTCGGATCGTGTTCTGATTGAACAACTCTCCACTCTTGCTCCGTCGCGTCGAAGTCAGCGATCTTCTCAAGTGGTAGCTTGATGTACTTGCCAATCCCGGTTGCCGCTACTTCGCCGTTCGGGAGCAGGATCTCACCTGTCCCTTCGAAGAAACGGCCCGTGTCGCTCGTGATGCGTCCGACGACACGCAGCTCCTCATTGAGTGGAATCGGTTTCTTGAACTTGGTGGTGAACTCAACGGTTACGCCCCACATCATTTCTTCGTAACGCATCACGATTGCTCTGCCGATTGTCTCGTCGAGCAGGGCTGTGGTAATCCCGCCGTGCAGGCGGCCGGGATAGCTCTGATGCACCTCGGAGGGCTTGAATATGCAAACGAGTTCTTTGTTCTCGAGTTCGTAGAAGGATGCCTTCAGGCCGTACGGATTCTTCAATCCGCATACAAGACACATTTTGCTGTTCTGCTGTTTTCCTGTTACGTGATGATGCGCCAAGATGGTCTCCTGTCTTCTGCTTCATGCCGATTGGATTCAAATCGCTTCTTTGACGTCGTCGCTGGATATGGTTCTCAAGAACTGGCTGGACAAGTACTTGGATGCTCCAAGTTTTGTCAGTCCTTTGAGTTCTTTGAAGAGGTCCTTGTCGACTGTTGTGAAGTTGAGACATGCTTTTCCCTGCATCCGTTTCTTCAGTGCCGGGGACATGGCTCTCGACAATTCGGGGAAACAATACAAAGCCATTAAGTGAAAGCTGACGTATGCCTTCCCGGTCCGCACGGCTCCGAAAAACAAGGGCTGCTTGTTCTTCATGATGACTCTGGTGTTAAGGTAAATTCCAGACTCGCTCTCAGAGACCACTTCCAGTTTCTTCAGATAGGGCTTGAAGATCGCTTTGAGTTCTCCTGCGACAGCCTTGAATTCACTTTTGTCTGTCATTGTGTATTCTTCTCCTCAGGGTGTGGCCGTTATACCGAAACGAAAACAAAGTAATTCAAAATAGAAGGAGTTTCAAGATGGGAGAACAGTACTTCCGTTACTCGAACCGCCACCGCCACACCGGTCCATCCTCAGGATCGATCATATCACCCACGAATTTCATCCCGACTTTCTGAAGCACATTGATGGAAGCATTGGGATATGGAAGCGTATCCGCAATGCTATTCCTCCAGCACATGATTTGAACAACCATCGTTGAACGTCGTGAATTCCTTTTCACTCTGGACGATTGATCTTTAGGTGCTGCTTGCCCAGCAGACCGTCGTGTCCAGACCACCAGTTGTAGAGCGAGGATCACGCCGAGGCCCAGGATCACAAGGTTGGCCACATAGACGGCTGCACCAGCGGCCCAGAGTGCTGCGCGGATGCCTCCAAGGGCAAAAGCAAGGGCCAACCAGAGATCGACACGGCGTGCTTTGAAAGAACCCTGCTTGTCCTGTTTGGCGGCCCACAGTAGCATCGCGCTGCCAAAGAGAAAGCACACGGTTTCTATCACCAGGACATGGCTCATCTCAAGATCGAATGTGAAATGCGCCGCGAGGTCAACAACGGTAACCGCTGATGCGATTGCGAGAGAGCGCCGATATGTCCTCAGCCATAGCATAGATGGTCATTCTCCAGCTATGCAGTGCGACGTGTCTGTACCTTTCTTGTCGTTGCGTCTTTCCAGCCGAAATAGCTGCTGCCCAAGATAGCAGTGAACAATGTAGCAATCAGAAGCAGAAGGCTGGCCGTTGGACCGATGGACCGGCTGATTCGGTAAGCGAAACCAATCTCCAGTATGAATAGGACAATTCCCGCAGCAAGACAGACCCAGAAGCGCGTGCCCAACCCTTCGAGCTTTAGAAGTTCCTTGCACCTTGAGCATCTGAGGTACCCTTTGAGGGCTCTCTCGAATCCTACTCCATGGGAGATAGAAAAAACGAACTGCGAGTATGGCAACGCCACTTGACGGCACTGAGGACATTTCATGTTAGCCTCACCATGATCGTGTGAAAAATCTGATTTAGGTCCACAGAAGTGTAAGCATCTTATTCAAAGTGCCTTTCCTCCAATCCACATCGGACAGCGCATAACTCACAACTTCCCCCAATACCACTCTTGCCAGAGGCCCCGAATCGCGACGTTCTGGGGCAGCCGCATGCCATGCTGTTTGAGCGCCAGGGCTATTTGGCCCCGATGGTGTGATTCATGGAAGATTAGATATCCCATCCACCTGACGGGGTTCCCTTTGAATGACTTGACGGATCTTCCTTCCTTCAAGGCTGACTTGAGAAATGCCTCGACAGCTTTGCCCGATAAGCGCAAAGCGGCTTCTAATTCTGACTTTTTAGGTGAGGCTCCCTTGGGGAACAGTTGGATGCCGCAAACGAGTCCGCGGGAATTGTACCCGGAGCCAGGCAAACCGGACTTTGTGCATGTGGGCAAACACCTGTGCTACGTCGCGTCCTCTGGAAGCAAGCGGGACAGCTTCGAGTCCCTTCTTGGGCATTTCCTCAAGAAGGTAGGAATTGATGCGGTCATGAACACGCCATGTGTTCACGATCTGATCTATCAATTCGCAGTCTGGCATAGAACTCCAATTGGAAATGACGATTGGGTGAGTTTGACGTACAAACTGAGAGCATAGCGGGGCGAGCCTTCGTCCTTTCAGCGGGGCTGTCCAGAAACTTCCTCCTCCAATCACAACCCGAAAACTATCTCCAGTGAACAGTCCAAACCCGCGTGCGGTCTGTGTCTATCACGGAAACGCCGACTCTATTTCTTTCTTCGTGCCGTCCCCTCGAGATATGTGGCAAAAGAATCGGGTTTGCCCGGCGGTGCCATATCAAACGTGATCTTGATCCGGTCAGTTCCCAACTTGGTGTAGGTGAGCCGGAATCGGGGAGCGGATGGGCTGGCATCACTGAGGAATATGGCAGCATTGGAATCTTTCGACAGCTCGACGGTGTAGTTGATGACGTGCTGCTCATTGTCGAAGTAGATTGCCCGGGTTTTCCCGGCTTCCTGATAGACAATCATCAGGTCGTCGTGTGTGAAAGCCGGCCGGTCCTTCGTCGCTGGATAATTCGCGAAGTTCTTCCGAACCAGGACTGTGTTCTGGAGATCATAGGAAAAGCTGAATCCTCCCGTCCCTTCTCCGGGCGCTCCTGTGCCTTCGCCAACCCATTCACCGATGAGGAACTTGAACGCATTCCAGTTGATTGGAGGCGGAGGTTGTTGAGCCGAAAGGGGGCCTGTGGAGATGCAAACGAGGATGACGATAAAAACGCTTGAGAGCGCGATCCTCCGGCCAATCGGGCAGATTGAATAATCAAAGGTTTTCATGAGAGACTTACTCCATCGGACAACGATGAGTCGTATTGAAGAATCGGTTTTGGCAATCACGTCGTCTATCGGAACGACTGCTTTGTTTCACCAGGCTTATAGGGACGCATGGCGAACGCCGACCACGTCTCATTGACGGAGATCAGCGTAATCCACTTGAGATCCGCCCGCTGCAATGTGTCCCAGCCTTTGTCGCGTGTGAGGTCGGTTTGGATTTTGGAGGAACCTTTTGGGAATGAAATCCACAAGATGCTCTCTGGTTTGAGGGCTCGAATGGCTCGGGGGGCCAGCTTATCAAGCTCAGCTTTGCTTTTCACAAACACCTCTACCCAATCGTAGCTTCCTTTCAGGTCTGCGGTCACCTTGACGCTGGCAGGTAACGGCGCAAGTTCCTTGAGATAGTTGGCCGGAGCAGCAACGATGGCCGCATGGTGTCCGGGCTTGAGTTTCATCTTGACTGCAAGTGGGCTTGTTGCCATAGGCTTCTCGGTGGTTTTCAAGATTTCCGATATTTGATGAACGTGTCGTTGCGCAGTTCTTCGAGTGCGACCATCAACTCTTCCTCCGTATTCATGACGATGGGGCCGTCCCATGCGACCGGTTCCTCCAATGGCTTTCCGGAAAACATGAGAAATCGCACCGGTTGATCCAGTGTTGAGACCATTACTTCGTCGCCTTCGTCGAACAGCACCAGATGTTCACTGCCGACAAGTTCCTTCTTCTCCGGGCTGAAGTACACGCTCCCTTCAAAAGTATAGGCAATAATAGTGTGCCCCTGTTTCGTGGGATGCCTGAATTCTGCCTCCGCAGGTATGCTCACGTCCAGATAGGACGGGTCGATGACAATATCCCGCACAGCTCCTTTCGTGCCATCAACCTCACCGGCAATGATCCGTATTTTCACCCCGTTCGGTTTTGTGACTTCGGGAATCTGGCCGCTTGAGAACTCACGGTATCGGGGATCCATCATTTTCTGAGAGGCAGGGAGGTTCGCCCAGAGTTGAAAACCCCACATATGACCGTTCTTGTCCCCGTACGGCATCTCCTGGTGGATAATTCCGTTACCAGCTGTCATCCATTGCACGTCGCCGGGACCGATGACGCCCTTGTTCTTAAGACTGTCGCCGTGTTCAACGGTTCCGCGAAGAACATACGTGATGGTTTCGATCCCTCGATGCGGATGCCAGGGAAATCCCTTGATGTAGTCCTGCGGATCGTTCCCCCGGAAATCATCGAAGAGGAGAAATGGATCAAAGGCGTGTGTGTCCCCGAATCCGAACGCACGTTTGAGGCGTACACCGGCTCCTTCGAGCGTCGGCTTGCTTCTTGATACCTTCACAACGCTTCTCGTCTTTGCCATCAGGTCCTCCTTTCCTAATTCCACTCCAGAGAAGACAACAAGAAACACCTTGCAGGTTCCGTTTCCTACTAAGGGATTCGCACGTCCGCTGTCGGCAGGAACCGTGGCGGCTTGCGGTGTTTCGTCGCCTGCTCGAATGCATATGCGAGCTTGATGAGCGTGGACTCGCTCCACGCCCGTCCGAAGAAAGAAATGCCCACAGGCAATCCAAACACAAATCCCGCCGGGACCGTGATACTCGGATAGCCTGCTACCGCTGCAGCCGTCGTGCTGCCGGAGAGAAAATGATCTCCGGTGACGAGATCCGTGACCCAGGCCGGGCTCTCACTCGGTGCAACAAGTGCATCGAGCTTGAATTTGTCCATGATCGCATCGATGCCTTCGGCGCGTGCGAGGCGGAGGTTGTTCTCCCGTGCGTCAAGGTAATCCTTTTCAGTCAACGGCCCTTTAGCCTCAGCTTGGATGAATATTTCTTGCTGAAAGTATGGCATCTCGGTCTTCTTGCTACGTTCGTTGAACTCAATGATCTCTTTGAGCGTGTGCACCGGTGCATTCGGACCAAGTCGGCTGAGGTAAGCATTCATATCTGCCTTCAATTCATACCGCAGCACCAGACCTTCATTCTTGTCGAGCTGCCCCAACGCGTCGGTGTCTGCCGGGTCGATGATCGTTGCACCGTTCTGTTTCATGACTTCGAATGCTTTGGCTATCAGTTCGTCGACCAGTTCGTGGAAGCCGAAAAACCTGCGCACGACGCCAATCCTTGCCCCCTTGAGACCTTTTGCATCGAGAAACTGCGTGTAATCGACAGAGAGTTTCTTTGCGCTTTCGAGGGTTGCTGAGTCCCCCGTGTCGACTCCGGCAAGAGAACTCAAAAGAGTCGCTGCATCTCGGACAGTCCGGGCCATTGGTCCGGCCGTGTCCTGCGTGTGCGATATCGGGATCACACCCGTTCTGCTGACCAGCCCCACAGTCGGCTTCATGCCGACAATACATTGGACTGAGGAGGGGCTTATGACAGAGCCGTCTGTTTCGGTGCCCACCGCTACCGCGCAAAGGTTTGCCGCGACAGCAGCCGCCGAGCCGGAACTCGAGCCGGATGTGTTTCGATCCAACGCGTAGGGATTTTTCGTTAATCCTCCCCGACCGCTCCATCCGCTCGTCGATCGGCTCGAACGGATATTAGCCCATTCGCTCAGGTTTGTCTTGCCCAGGATGATGGCTCCTGCGAGACGGAGTTGGCGCACGAGAAACGAGTCGCTCGGCGGCTTCGATCCCACGAGCGCCAGCGAGCCCGCCGTCGTGGCCATACGGTCAGCGGTATCGATGTTGTCCTTGATCAAGATTGGTATTCCATGCAGAGAGCCGCGTGGGCCCTTTTGTTTGCGTTCCTTGTCGAGCGCATCAGCGATCGCAAGGGCATCGGGGTTCAGTTCGATCACACTCCGGAGGGCAGGTCCCTTCCGGTCGATAGCCTCGATGCGGGCAAGGTATTTCTCTGCAATCGAGCGGGCGGTGTACTTCCCCGTTTTCATACCCTCCTGGAGATCCGCGATTGTAATCTCGTCCAGTTCGAACGGTTTGATCTCTGGGGAAGAGAGGGGAGAAGCAGCTACTTCATCCGATCCCGCCCACGCGGGAAGTGTTGCAGCAGCCGCTACGCCGGTTATTCCGGCTTTCAAAAAGTCTCGGCGATCAAGATGACGGGGGCCAGGCTTGGATTCATCAGTGTGATTCATCGATTCAACTCCTTCCGTTGGAAAGTTGCGTGCCGGACTGCTCTGCTGCATTGTTCGCATCTCAGTTTCGGTCTTCTCTGTTTCGTCGTCCCTGTGTTAGTCTCTGCCAGCCAATGGTGAATCCAGATTCACCCGGTCTCCCGCAGTGGAAGGAGCGGATATGACGAGAAAGTGCGCATCCTCGTCATAAACATTGCGCACCCGATGAGGAATGGTTGGAATGATCTCGAGAGAGTCGCCTTTGTCGAGTTGTGCGATCTCGTTGCCGTTCTCGATCTCGATCCGTCCCTGCAGCACATAGAACAACTGTCGAGCTTTGGTATGATAATGCCCGATTTCACCCAGGCCGGGCGGGATACGCTCTTGTATGACGCTCAGGTCTGGGCCGTTGAGGAGTCGCCATCCGTCACATCCGGTTCCCCAGACATAGTGGTCTGCATTGTTGAGGTTGATGACCTTCATTTCGTCTCAGGGGGTTTTGTATTCGAAAGCCGTCTCCAGGCCTTCAGCGCTATTTGGACCAACATAGAGTTTGAACATTCCCGGTTCCACTGTCCACTTCATATCCTGATTGTAGAACTTCAGGTGCTCCGGCCTGAGAATGAACTGAATGCGCTTTGATTCGCCGGGAGCAAGGGAGACTTTCTGAAAGCCCTTGAGCTCTTTCACGGGCCGCGTGACGCTTGCGACCAGATCTCGAACATACAATTGAGCAATCTCCTCTCCTGCTCGGTTTCCAGAATTCTTTACAACAACGCTGACCACGATACTATCGGTCGGCGTAAGTGTTTCCGAGCTCAACGTTAACTCAGAGTAAGAAAACGATGTATAACTTAGTCCATATCCAAAGGGATAGAGCGGTGTGTCTGCGATGTCGGTGTATTTTGACGTGAACTTCTTGGCAGCCTCTGCGGGGCGGCCCGTATTCTTGTGGTTGTAGTATATCGGAATCTGTCCTGTTGCACGAGGAAACGATGTGGTGAGTTTGCCACTGGGATTGTAGTCCCCGAAGAGCACGTCGGTGATGGCATTGCCGCATTCAATTCCCAGAAACCATGTCTCGAGAATCGCTGGAACATTCTCAGCAATCCAAGGGATTGCCAGCGGTCTTCCATTCATGAGCACAACGATGACCGGTTTGCCGGTCGCCTGAAGTGCACGGACGAGATCTTCCTGACTGCCGGGCAACCCAATCGAGGATCGGCTCCCTGCTTCGCCGCTCATGTACCGCGCCTCGCCGATGATAGCCACGATGACATCGGCCTGCCTGGCGACATTGACTGCCTCGTTGAATTCGTCGGTCGTCTGCTTGTCGATTTCACAACCTCGTGCGGAAAGCACTTTCGTGGTCGAACCGAGTTTGGCTATGATTGCGTCGAGCACTGGAACGACATCGTTGGGATTGCCGCGTGCGGCCCAGGGGCCGAGTGGGCTCGCTTTGTCAGCGGCGAGCGGGCCAACGACAGCAAGAGTTTTGAGATTCTTTTTGAGGGGAAGAAGATTGTTCTCATTCTTCAAGAGAACAATAGAGCGCTGAGCGATCGTGCGGGCGAGCTCGCGATGCTCAGGTTTCAGGATGTCAAGCTTTTCCCGTTCAACGTCACAGGTTTTGTAGGGATTCTCGAAGAGACCGAAACGGAACTTGGCGCTCAGCACGCGGCGGACGGCCTCGTTGAGTTCCTCTTCCGAAACGCGTCCTTCTTTCACTGCAGCCATCAGATGGCTGTGATAGGCATCCGACTCCATGTCCATATCGACACCGGCCTTGATCCCGAGCGTTGCCGCATCCTTCAGGTCCGCCGCGACCCCGTGCGGAATCAGCTCGCCGATGGAGTTCCAGTCACTGACAACGAATCCGTTGAATTTCCACTCGCCTCGGAGAATATTGGTAAGGAGTTTGTGGTTCGCGCTGCTGGGCATGCCTGAAATCTCGTTGAAGGAACACATCAACGTTCCTACCCCTGCGTCAACTGTGGCTTTGAAAGGCGGGAGATAGATTTCGCGCAGCGTCTTCTCAGAGATGTCAACGGTATTATAGTCGCGACCGCCCTCTGCTCCGCCATAGGCGGCAAAATGCTTGGCGCAGGCCATCAATGAGGTTGGTGATGCGAGGTCCGGCCCCTGGAAGCCGCGCACACGCGCGGCAGCAATAACAGAACCGAGGTAGGGATCCTCGCCGGCCCCCTCGGCGATTCGGCCCCACCGTGGATCCCGTGCGATATCGACCATCGGCGCAAAAGTCCAGTGAATGCCAGCCGCTGTTGCTTCGATGGCAGCCACATGCTCAGCCTTTTCGATCAGTCCCGGATCCCAGGTGCAAGATGTCGCAAGGGGAATCGGAAATGTTGTACGAAAGCCGTGAATGACATCGAGGCCAAAAAGCAACGGGATCTTCAGACGCGTCTGCTCCACTGCGATCTGCTGCAGCTCCCGTGTTGCGTTCGCGCCGACAATGTTCAGGAGTGATCCCACCTTTCCTTGTCGCAAGAGCTCTTTGCGCTCACCAGGAGCGCCGCTGTATTGGACAAGTTGCCCAACTTTCTCGTCGAGCGTCATCAATGCCAGCAGCGAATCGACGCGGCGGTCGATGCGCGATTGCGCCGGGAGCAGCCACAGTGGAAGAAGAACAAGTATGAATATGAGGACGAGTCTGGATTTCATAGTTCGACTGATTACGATGAGGGTAATGGTGATTGAGGTTTGGGATCACACGGCAATGCACTGCGAAGTATCAAGGTGCTTCTTTAAGCGGATTCTTCGATCTCAGAAAGGCGATGAGTTTCGGCCTTACGGACTTATGCTGTTCAGAGGGCCATTCGCTGAAGTCCACGGGGATCGAGTGACCGTCTTTTGTCATGAGGATGAGAGCAAACATCTTCATCTCGGCACTTGCCACATGTTCCCAGAGGAGATCGATCTCATTGGAGTATGAGATTCTTCCCCTGATGCCCCGGTCATCAAGCGTCACGGCGTATATTTTTGAGAAGCGCGGTGCCAACAGGAGAACTACCAAGACGAAAACGCCGTAGCCGATTGCGCAAAGAGGGTAACCCCAGAACTTGCCAGGATATGTGAGTCCCTGTGCGATGAGCACAATACTCAGGACAACCTGGGTCATCCTGTACCACCGTGGACCGTAGGTGGTTTTTTCGCGTAGACTGATCGTCATTTGTTCCATATCGACCTGCGTGATATGAGTCTCCTGCTCTGCCCCTGAGAAGGCTCACCTGCCAGCCATCGCAGGACTGGCAGGCGAGAATCTCCTGATGGTCTTGGCGGCGTTGCTACGGATCAACCCTTCACGAACTTCTCGGCTTTCGTCCCGCATATCGGGCAATCTTTCTGGGGTTTGCCGAGCTCGATGTATCCGCACACCGGGCATAGATAAAATTCCACATCCTTCAGGTCTTTCCCTTGTTTTGCTGCCTCAAGGGCCATCGTATACAGTTTGGCGTGGACTGCCTCTGCCTCGACCGCGTAACCGAACATGCGCTTGGCTTTGTGCCCATCGGCTTCAGCCTGCTTCAACATCGGGGGGTACATTTTCGTGTATTCATAGGTCTCGCCATCAATCGCCGCCTGTAGGTTTTGAGCGGTAGATCCGATTCCCTCCAATGCCTTCAAGTGACCCTCGGCGTGAATCTTCTCTGCCTCGGCCGTCAATCGGAACAGCCGTCCAATGTTGCGAAGACCTTCCTGCTCTGCTTTCTTGGCGAAGTTGGAATATTTCTGGAATGCCTGGCTTTCGCCAGCGAACGCTTCTTTGAGATTGTCTATCGTAGTCGCCATACTGAACCTCCCGTTCTAGTATCGGACCGTTTGTTGAGATGTGAAACTGATAATGGCTAATGCAAAATGCTTTCGATCGTCTGCAGTTCCTCTGTCGAGAAGGATACGTTCTTCAGTGTTTCCACCGCGTCATTGATTTGTGCAACACCGCTTGCACCGACCAGGGCCGATGTAACTTCACGGTGTCGCATCACCCACGCCAGAGCCATTTGCGCGAGTGATTGCCCGCGCCCTTGAGCCACTTGATTCAATCGGCGGACTTTCGCCAGCTTCTCTTCCGTAATGTGCTGCGGTCGCAGAAACCCATGCGGCTTGCCGGCGCGTGAATCCTCGGGAATTCCATGCAGATAACGATTCGTGAGCAGGCCCTGGGCAAGGGGTGAAAACACGATGCAGCCCAAGTCTTCTTCGCGAACTGCCTGAAGCAGGCCGTTCTCGATCCAACGGTTGAACATACTGTAACTTGGCTGATGAATCAAGCAGGGTGTTTCGAGATCGTGCAGAATCTTTGCGGCTTGATGTGTTTGTTCCGGCGAGTATGATGAAATCCCGGCATACAGAGCCTTGCCGCTCCGGACAATCTGGTCGAGTGCACCCATGGTCTCTTCCATGGGCGTTTCCGGATCGGGCCGGTGGCTGTAGAAGATGTCGACGTACTCCAACCCCATTCGCTTCAGACTTTGATCGAGGCTGGCGATCAAGGTACTTGCGTGAGGCCCAATCGCCGTACGGTCCGGGCCACATCGGGTAGCCGGCCTTCGAAGAGATGATCATCTCGTCGCGATATCGTGCAAAGTCCTCGTGGAGAATTCTCCCGAACGTTTCTTCCGCTGAGCCGGGGGGAGGGCCATAGTTGTTTGCAAGATCAAAGTGCGTGATGCCAAGATCAAACGCACGCCAGAGCATCGCTCGAGCGTTGTCGAAATTGTCGACTCCGCCGAAATTGTGCCAGAGTCCCAGCGAAATAGCCGGCAGCTTCAAGCCGCTGCGTCCGCAGCGGTTATACTTCATTGAATCGTAGCGTGTTTCGTTTGGAGCATAAGGGGGCATTTGTATCTCCTTACAGTTCCGCGTTCAGCATTCGAAGGTTCGATATTCGTTAGTTCCAGCACTCGTCGGCATTGCATGCTGACATCAGGGTTCTCTCCCTCGATTCTCAGTCATGGAGAAGTATGATCTCCGGCACTCCAATGACCCCAGACTCCTGACCAGCCTTGCTCGCATCCGGAGTTTCTGTGAAAGCTTTCGCGGTCTCGAGATCGTCGACTTTGAACAGGTAGACGACGAGTGATGGGTCGTTCGTATCGCGAAAAAGATAGAGAAGATGAAACCCCGCTTTCCGCTGGGCCTCAGCGTGCGATGTGAACACATGGTGCCACTTCGCGAAGTCCTGCACTCTGTGTTTGCATAGCATGTACATCATCGTCTGTGCCTCTCGTTCTAAGCTTCTACCTTCCCCCTTTCTCCAAAGGGGGAGTGAGCGGGATTCGCATGTCGGAAACACCACAGATCCCTTTCAGGAAAGTGGTGATCTGGCCCTATCCGTTCTTCATCGTGTCCTTGATTCTTTCCGGCGTCATCGGGAGCTGGTGCATCCTGACACCGACAGCATCGTAGATGGCATTCGCAACCACACCGCCCATGGTGACAATTGCCGGTTCGCCGCCACCTTGAGGGTCAAGTTCCTTGTTGTCGACGATGACCGTCTCGATCTTTGGAAGCCAGGAGAATCGTGGGATCTGGTACGTATCGAAATTGGCCTCCAGAATGTCTCCACCCTTGAAATGCACCTGTTCTGTCAACGCATAGCCCAGTCCCATCATGATGCAGCCTTCCATCTGGATCGTCGCACCTTCGGGGTTTATGACCAGGCCCATGTCCTGTGCGGAGACCACGCGCTTCACCTGGACCTTGCCTGTGCCCTTGTCGACCTCCACTTCAGCAATCGAAGCCACATAGGTTCCCGCATCGATGCCGCATGCAACACCGCAGCCTCTGCCGCTTGGCGCCTTCCCGGGTTTCCATCTGAATTTCTCAGCTGCAGCTTTGAGAACTCGGATCATTCTCTTGTCGGTCATGTTCTGCAGACGGAATTCCACAGGGTCCATTCCCGCCTTCGCGGCCATCATGTCGATCTGAGATTCTCTAGCAAACGTGTTTGTATTGTTTCCCGGCGCGCGCCAGGGACCTGTAGCAAAAGGATGAGAACCTGCGGCGCCAACCCAGCTCGAGTTGTAACCAGTCGTGCTGGAGTTCGGGATGTCGTAAAAATGCTGGGCGCCTCGATCGCCGGCGAAGTAGACCCGGTAATCCCACAGACTAATCTTGCCTTTGTCTGTGACGCCGGATTTTATCTTCACCACCGCAGCGGGCCTGAAGGCATCGAAGAAAAATTCTTCTTTTCTACTGTAAGCTACCTGCACCGGCTTCCCGGTGAGCTTGGCAAGACGAGCGGCTTCCGCAGCCTGGAGGTTTCTCGTCTTTCCTCCAAATCCTCCTCCGACAAACGGAGTAATGACCCGCACATTCTGGGATGGGAAGCCGAGCTCCTTCGCAACCTCCTCTTTGCAGGTGAAGGGGTTCTGAGTTGAAGCCCAGACAGTTGCTTTGTCACCTTCGATGTTCGCTATGGCTGTGTGGGGTTCGATTGCCGAGTGTGCCACGTAATCGTTGAAGTAAGTCTCTTCGATAATTATTTTCGCCCCGCTCTCGCCGGCTTTGAGATCTCCATTCTTCGACACGCTCCTGCCCTCCGGTGCGACCTTCAGAAGGTGGTCGAAAATGCTCTTGTCGTCAAGATCGGACTTCGGTTGTTCGAATTTCGCTTTGATTTTCGAGAGGGCCTCTTCTGCAACGTCGGGATACTTGTGCAGGACTGCAACAAAATCACCCTCTTTGACAACCTGGACGTCCTTCATCTTCTTGGCCTCGGAGACATCGACGTCGATGAGTTTCGCGTCGTGAGCGGGTGGCCGCAGGACCTTCGCATAAAGCATCCCGGGGAGCCGAATGTCGCCGGCGTATTTCGCCTTGCCCGTGACCTTTTCCTGAGCGTCTCGGCGCGTCAGTGCCTTGCTCATGATCTTGAACTCGGATGGTTTCTTGACCGCCACTTTTCCAGAGGCATGTCGCTCGATCTTTTTGCCTTTCGCCAGCTGGGCGTAAGAAACCCGATTCTGTTTGTTCGTCTTGTCGACGACGAAACCGTTTTCGGTCACCAGACTGTCTGCGGCAATCTTCATCTGTTCCGAGCCCAGTTCAAGCAGCACCTGCCTGGCTTCGGCACCGGCTGCGCGAAGCGACGGTCCAAATGACCTCGTCGACAGAGAGCCAAAGGTTCCCATATCCCATGGACAAAGATCGGTGTCGCCCATCACTATGTCGACTGAGTCGAGCGGCACGTCGAGTTCGTCAGCAAGCATCTGTGGCAGGGAGGTGACGACACCCTGGCCCATTTCGATCTTTCCGACGTAGCAGGAGACGCGTCCATCTTCACCGATTTTCAGAAAAGCGTTGAAGTCGGTTGGTACGCGAGAACCCTGTCTTTGTTGAGCAAGCAGCGTATCCCCAATGGTGAAGAGCACAAAGATGCCGCTGCCGGCTATCTTGAAGAAGTCCCGGCGGCTGATCTGAAGGTCGGATGGCTCTTCGAGGAATTCGAGTCCTGAATATTGATCGTCTTTCATGTCATAACCCTCCTTCCACTTCTTTCGCCGCCGTCTGAATGGCCTGTACAATGCGGTTGTGAGCGCCGCAGCGGCAGAGGTTGTCATTCATTCCTTCGATGATGTCTGCGGCCGAGGGCTTCGGGTGTTTGCGCAGAACCGAGTATGCGTTCATGATCATCCCCGGCGTGCAATATCCGCACTGGAGCGCGTCGTGGTCCATGAAAGCCTTCTGCAAAGGGTGCAGTTTGCCATCGTTCATCAGTCCTTCGATTGTGACGACTTCCCGGCCCTGAACGTATTTGACCGGTGTCTGGCAGGATCGAACCGCAAGGTTGTTGACAACGACCGTGCAGGCGCCACAAAGGCTTTCGCCGCATCCGAACTTTGTTCCTGTCAACTCCAGGTCGGTGCGTAGCACCCAAAGCAGCATCCGATCGCTGTCGACCGTCAGCTGCACGGGTTTGCCGTTGAGTGTGAATCGAATGGTCTCCGTCATAGTGGATTCCTCCATGATGGAAGATGAAATGGAATGTTGTTGTGTATCAATCTCTCTTCTTTGGACGAAAGCTCCCTGTCAGCCTTCGGAGGACACGGTCTATCGAAGAGGCAGGTGTTTCGAATACCAGTTGTTTGCCTCTTCAATCACCCTGTCGAGATGCTCACGAAAAGTGTGATTTGCACCGTTGATGATTTCGACCCTCGATCCGCTGGGAAGCAGCTTCACGCCTTTTGTCGACCGCTCGAGCAACTGCAATTCCTCCTCGTCATTTGGATCGTTGCCGTGGATCAACAGTACGGGGCATCGGACGTTCTGAAGAAGGTCCCTCTGGTTCACCTCTTCAAAACTCCTGAGGATCTGTCTCCCGACCAGTCTTTCTTTGCCTGACCTGTCTTTTGCAGTGAGGTACCCTTTTGCTCTCATTTCTCTGATCTGCTCTTCGGAAAAATACTCGCTCCAGTTGTACTTCATGTGGTCCGTGGGAGTGCCCGTCAGAACCATGGTCCGAATGTCGGGATCAAGGCACTTCAGGCAGATCAATCCTCCCAGACTGTGGCCATAGAGAGCAACTGCACCAAGGCCCCTCGATCTTGCAAAGGCTATGGCGCACTGCAGGTCATCGACCATATTGTGAGTGGAAAGGATGTCCGTATCGCTTTCACCGCAACCGCTGAAGTCGAATCGCAGAACGTTGTAGCCGGATCGGTTGAACGATTCCGCGAGCTCGTCGAAACGGCCTTGTGAAGACTTGTCGTTTGTGAAACCGTGGGCCATGATGACGATGGCTTTGGAATCAGCAGGATGCAAGAGACCAGCGAGCGTCAGGTGTCTTGAATTCTTGAATGAGATACGTTCCATGTGGTGTAGATGGAGGAAAGTCTGTGCTTCAACCAAAGTGCGAAATCACAATTTTCAATGCGATAGCCAACAGGATTATGCCGCCGAGGACTTGGCCGCGTGTGCCGAGCCAATGGCCTGCTCGTTGCCCTGCCATGATCGCGACTGTCGACACGACCATCGTAATCAGCCCTATGACGATACTCGGATACCATATTGAGAAACGCAGTGCAGCCAATCCAAGGCCGATTGCCAGAGAATCGATGCTCGTCGCGGTTGCGAGCGTTATGAGCATCCAGCCCCTGCTCGGGTCTTGCGGAACTTCGGCTGGTGTCGGCGCCTTTGCCGAACGGATCATGCGCACTGCAACAAACGTCAGCAAACCTGCCGCGACCCAGTGATCGAATGACACAATGTAAGGCTCGATGCGTGTACCAATCGCCCAACCAGCTAGTGGCATCAAGAACTGAAAGAGACCAAAGTGGAACGAGATTCTGAAAGCGGCTCTTTTGTTCTTGAGGTGTCCGGCTGCACTGAGTGCGAGAGCAACCGCGAACGAATCGAGTGAAAGTGATAGAGCCAGAATAATGATTTCGAAACTGGACATGTTTTGTTCAAACTGTTCTCATTCTTTTTGAGAGAAGTCTTCCCCTCAAATCCCCCGTGCCCTCTTTACGTGTATAGACCGGGGGGTGGCTCTTGCGACTGTCGACGGAGAACTCCAACAAAGGGCGTACGCTAAGATCCACCTTGTCTTAGTTACTATCTCAACCACCTTTCATACAGCTCAGCTCGACGGTTGGGGAGAAATGATGTCCGGGCGTGCGATCGCTGAATCGATGTGAGATCAAGATCGCAGAACAGCGTTTCTTCTGTGCTCTTCCCGGCTCTGGCAATGAGCCTTCCATTGGGATCACACACGAACGACTCACCTGCGAATTCCAGTTTTGGCTCCTTGCCGACACGATTGCACAGCGCTGTGAAGAACCCGTTCTGGAAGGCAGCCACTCTCATCTCGGCCTCATACAGTCCATCCGGCCATTCATCGACCGCGCCGGCTTGCGGGATGAGGACAACTTCCGCTCCGGCCAATGCCAGGGCGCGCATGTATTCAGGGTAGTGCCTGTCGTAGCAGATGGCAACGCCCACCTTTGCGAATCCCGTGTTATAGACGGGTGCGCCGAGATCACCAAGTGCATAATAGCTTTTCTCATGGAAACATGCATAGTCGGGCACGTGGACCATGCGTGTTTTGCCGAGGATTGTGCCATCCGTACCGATGACGGGGGATGTGTCGTACGTGCGGTCACCGTCGCGCTCGAAAAGGTTGAGCACGATTGCGACACCGTGACGGCGGGCCAATGCAGCAAAGGCTTCTGTGGTCGGTCCCGGGATCTCTTCCGCAAAATCTATTTTCCTCTCGCCTGCCGGCTCCTGTGGATAGAACGGCTCGAACGCCAGCTCGGCAAAGCAGACGAGCTGAGCACCTTGCCTGGCAGCCTTCTCGGCACTTTCGAGGCCTCTGGCGCGATTGGCTGCCTTATCGTTTGAGGCGCGTTGCTGGATGAGTGCGATCTTCATATTCCGTCATTCCATCTATTCCAAAAGTATGCCGTTTTCTCCAGGAGAGATCTAGTTCTCCGTCTTCTTGTAGCTGATCGCGATGCCGGCGCCTTCATTGTTAAACGTTGTCTCAAAATTCTTCAAACTCAGCACATACTCCACAAATTCTCCGATGCTGCCATATCCGCGACGACGGCCGGACACGTTATGGGCTGTATAGCATCCGCCCACCTTCAGTTTTGGCGCCACGTCGATGAAATACTGTTTGTACCACTCTTTGTCAGCATCGCTAAAGACGAAATCGAACGGGCCTCGTAGTTCCTTCACAAGTTCATGAGCATCAGCTAATCGTGCATCGATGTAGTCAGAGAGTCCCGCCTCTTTGAAGTTGGCCATGGCCTGTTTGTGCCGCTCCTCATCGATCTCGATGGTGATTAGCTTGCCGCCTGTCTTGCTGAGGGCCCAGGCGATCCAGATCCCGGAATGGCCGGTCGATGTTCCGATCTCGAGGGCCTTCGTGTATTTGTTCTGGATGATGAGGTCGTACAGGAGCTTACCGTCGCTCGTGGGGATATTCATGTCATGCCATTGACCGGCAAGGCTGTCAAGGAACTTCTTCACTTTTTCGTCGGGCCCCGGGTTTTCCTTCAGGTTCTGGGGTTGAACGGGGCTGATGATGCAACTCGCGAAAAGCAGAAGAGAGAGGGCCACGAACGCAAAGTTCGTTTTTGGTTTCATTTCAATCTCCCATACGGTGAAATCCACTTGACTCATGACAAAAGGGGCAAATCTCATCGCAACGAAGCCCGATTTCGACTTCACCCTGCGTCCTGTCTATTCATATCCCCCGGCCCTTGTCAAACTGCTTCTATCGTCGACGGTGGCTTCGGTGCGATGTTGTAGGTGACGCTGACCACGCCCGGTACCTTGCGCGTAATCTCTCTTGCGATCTTCTCGAGCACCTTGAACGGCAGCCTGGTCGGTGTTGCGGTGCGCGCATCGACACTGTTCCAGCAGCGCACCTCGATCTGCTGGCCAAACTCACGCTTTCCCTCGCGCATGCCAGTGACGCGGTCTTCATGCAGGATCGCCATATACTGAAATGCTCCGGAGTCCTTCAACAGCTGCTCAACAATCGAGGTTGCCTTCCGCACTGACTCGATGCGTTCAGGCGATGCCTCGCCGATCACGCGCGCAGAGAGTGCCGGCCCGGGAAAGGGCATGCGCTTGAAAACCTCAGGCGGAAGGCCGAGAGCTTTCCCCACTTTCCTCACACCGTCCTTGCGAAGCTGAATGAGTGGTTCCAGGATGTGATAACCGAACGTTTCCTGGGGATCAATCCCGAGTTGCGCGAAGACGTTGTGTTGTCGTTTGATTCCTGCAACCGTCTCGTCGACATCGGTGAGAATCGTCCCTTGAAGAAGAAACTTCGCCCCGCTTTCCTTTACGATGCGCCCGAACACGTGGCGATAGAAGGTCTGAGTGATCGCTTCACGTTTCTGCTCTGGATCCGTGATCCCCTTGAGGGCCGCGAAGAATTCTTCTCGTGCATCGATGATTTCGGCGGTTGCCCCAAGCTTGCGAAACAGGCGTGAAACGCGTTCTGCCTCCCCTTCGCGCATCAGGCCATTTTGGATAAAGACTGTCCTCAGCCTGTTTCCCAGAGCCCGATGCCCAAGCATCGTGACTGTAGAAGAGTCAACGCCGCCAGAGAGGGCGTTGATTGCCGTCCCTTCTCCAACGGCGGACAGGATCTCCTGCACTTTCTCATCAATGAAATGTTTTGGTTTGAGTTTCTGAGCAGTGATTTCTCTGATCATGTGCAGCCTCCCTAAGAAAGTGGAACAATGGAGGACATCAAGAGCGGGTAGTGGTTTATGTAATCTGGCGTTGTTCGTGCCGCGTATCGCGAGTTCGAGCGGCAAAGCATAGGTGCCATCGGATGGAATTCATCACAATCGCGCTGACGACCAGTACGATGGTGAATACGGATTTAGGGATCATCCTCCTCATTCCTCCCAGTAAAACTCCCCGCGTTTCAGTGGATGATTGCCGATCTCATCCATCGTGTTGGCATCGTACAGGCGCCCGTTGATCATCACGTAATGGACCGAGTCGCTGTTTCGGATGTTCTCGAGCAGATTCTTGTCCATCACGATGAGGTCAGCGAGCTTACCGGGCTCAAGCGAGCCGAGGTCCTTGTCGAGTCCGATGTAATGAGCTCCGTTGATTGTTGCGCAGCGGAGAGCCTCCATGTTTGTCATTCCGCCTTTGTGCAGCATCCAGAGTTCCCAGTGGGCCCCAAGTCCCTGCAACTGCCCATGTGCACCGAGTTGAACCTTTCCGCCTGCATCGAGGATGTGCTTGAGCGTTTTGGATGTCTGGATGTACGAATAGTCATCCTCCTCCGCCGCGATCCTGCGCCTGGAGCGGGAATCGATGACCTCGCGCGGTGTGTACTTCAACAACCGCTCGTTCTCCCAGACCTTCGTATTCTGGTACCAGTAGTTCTCGCCAAACAGTCCGCCGTAGTTTACAATCAGCGTTGGCGTCAAGCCGGACTTCGACTTGGCGACTACCTGAACGACATCGTTGTACACCGGAACAACCGGAATATTGTGCTCGATGCCAGTGTGTCCATCCAGCACCATCGTCATGTTCCAGAAGAATGTGGAGCCTCCTTCCGGCACCACCATCATCTTCAATGATCGCGCGGCTTCAATGATCTCCTGCCGTTGATCTCTGCGCGGCTGGTTGTAGCTCTTTACGGAGAATGCCCCGACCGCTTTCAGGCGCCGCAAGTGAGACATCGCGTCTTCAAAATTATTGATGATGGCCTTGGCGGATCCTTCTGCGCCGTACAGAATTGTGCCCGTCGAGTACAGACGCGGCCCAACCATCAACCCAGCTTTTAGCATCTCTGAATTATAAAATACGCCCTCGGTGTTCGCTGATGGATCGTGCATCGTCGTCACACCGTAGGCCAAATTCGCATAGAAGCGCCAGTTCGTCTGCGGCGACCAGCTTTCGAAGTTGCCATGGGCATGGACGTCGATGATTCCAGGCATGATCGTCTTTCCGGAGACGTCGATTACTTTGGCATTGGTGGGGACCGGGGTGTTGCCCGAAGGGCCGACTGCTTTGATACGATTACGCTCAACAAGAACCGTTGCGTTCTGAATCACTTCATCGCCCTTCATCGTAATGACTGTTGCGCCGACGAGTGCCACTGATCCTGTGGGATTGTCTGTGCTCGATTGAAACGCAATGTTCAGTCCCATCGTGTCGGGCTGGTCTTGGACGCTGTCTTTGGCGCCGGGAACGAAGTTGAACGTACTGGTGAGGTCACGTGAGTAGAGCTCCGCTCCCAGCGACCAGAACAGTTTCTTGCTGTCCTGCGACCAGTTGAGGTATGTGCCGGCATCACGTGTGACTTTCTTGATCGGGTAGTCGGTTTCTCCCTGCCCGATGTTGACGGCCTGCCCCGTCTTCGGGAAGACGGCGACGTAGGCGTTGAAGCGTTCTACCAATGCAACCCAGTCTTCGTCGGGGGAGGGGATGATCTGTTGGGCGTTCTCCGAGAGCAAGTGCACGCGTCGCTGTTCGCCGCTGAGTCCGACGCTGATGAGCGCCGTTTTATCTCCCTCACCAGAGAGCAAAAAGATCCGATCGCCGGATTTGTTGAACAACGGCCGTGAACCCTCTTCAGTAATGAGTACCTGCTTTGCCACCATCGGCAGATATCCAATAGATCCCCTGATCTTTGCTGTAAAGATTGCCGCGTAGTCCGTCGCCGCTGGTCCTTTGGTAGACGATCTTCCTACCGTCTCGGGAGAACGAAGGTTCCTCGTATGTTCCCTTCACCGCCGTCAGCTTCGTCTGGTTTCTCCCATCGGTTTGAACTTTCCAGAGCGCGCCCATCTCGCTGTCGTTCCACGTTGAGTAGACGATCCACTTTCCATCGGGGGAGAAACTCGGACACATCTCAAGGTTCTTCTCGTCCTTCGTCAATCGCTTCGGAGTGCCGCCTGGCAGCGGTCGGACCCAGAGCTTGCAGAGTGATGCATAAACGACAGATTTCTGGTCGGGTGAAACAGTCACCCATCGCAGCATCTTGACCTCGAATTTCTCGGGCGCAACATCCTGTTGAAACCGTACAGCGTCGGTGACGGTCTGTTTGACTTTAACGTGGAATGGAATCTCGGCGGCTTGTTTGGATTGCACGTTGATCTTCCAGATTTTTCCCTTTGCCCAAATGACGATCTCTTTTCCATCCGGGGTCCACGAAAAGCCCGGGTAGACGCCGAAGATCGCCCATGCTTCTTGCTGGTCGTGATCGAGCTTGTCGTAGATTGGGGTTTCCTTCCCGCTCTCAGTGTCGTAGAGAAAGAGAACGGTGTTCAGTCGCACACGCCGGACGAACGCGATCGTCTTGCCATCGGGAGAGACCTGCGGGCGCGCTGATCCACCGGCGTTTCTGATGTACTGTTCTGTCTTGCCGGTCACGCGATCGAGCCGCTGAATTGCATAGATGACTCCGTAGGGATCTTTGTTGTACTCGAAGCCCCCGCCCGGTGTGACGTCCTCACTATAGTAGAGGTAGCGGCCGTCGGGTGACGCGGAAGGCTCGCCGGCATCCTGCTGCCAATTGTGCCGTTTCGTGAGCTGCAATCCATTTCCGCCGCCTGTGTGATAGAGCCACATCTCGCCGGCACCGAGAGAACGAGTGTTGCGATAGTGCTTGCGACCGATCAGATACTTCCCATCGGGAGACCACACAGGATTGTTCACCTGGCGTTCGTTTTCTTTTGTTATCTGCTTGAGGTTCTTTCCGTCGACGTCCATGATCCAGAGGTTGTCGATGCCGCCTCTGTCGCTTGTAAACGCAATCTTCTTGCCGTCCGGGCTGAAGCGCGGCTGAACATCATACGCCGGTCCGCCTGTCAACAGCTTCGCGTCGCCTCCGGTTGAGGGCATAATGTAGATGTCGCCAAGGAGGTCGAACACGATCCACTTGCCATCCGGGCTTACGTCGACGGCCATCCATGTACCTTCTGCGGTCTCGAACTCGACGTCAGTTGAGGGTCCGTGCTTAGCGCTGACATCCCATTTAGATTCTGTCGGCTTTGTTGATTGTGATAGTGCCAGGCTCGATGAGGTCAGTAGGATAAGAACTGGTAACAAGATGTTGCGCATGGAGTTACTCCTTGGGCACGTCGTGGGATTGTGTGGCATTGCAGAAACCTTAGTAACAGAAAGTTAGCAATGAATGGGGAAAAAGCAAAAGGTAGAAGAACGGTAGCCGCAGACTTCACTCTGCGGCGGTGAGTGAGCTCATGAATTTGGCGACTGCTGAGAGCATTTCTCCTATCGTTTGAGGAAGGTTTTTGCTATTTTCACGATGTCATTTTTCCTCTTTCATTGTGCATTTTCAATTGATCCTATGGCCGATTTTGAAATAACCGTCATTGGAGCTGGGGTCGTCGGATTGGCAATTGCTGCCCGGCTGTCGGAAAAGCACCGCAATCTGGTCGTGCTGGAGAAGAACGAGAAGTACGGCATGGAGACCTCCAGCCGAAACAGCGAGGTCATCCACGCCGGGATCTACTACAAGCCCGGATCACTGAAGGCCACGCTGTGCGTTGAGGGCAGGGAAGAACTCTACGCCATCTGCCGAGAACACAATGTCGGACACAAACAGATCGGCAAGCTCATTACGGCAACCAACGACAGCGAATTGAAGACTTTGGAGGCAACATTTGAAAACGGGACAAAGAATGGCGTGCCGCTTGAGGTGCTCAGTAAGGAACAGACACTGAAGCTGGAGCCCAATATCAATACCGTGGGGGCGATATTCTCACCGACCACCGGCATTATTAGCGCTCACGAGTTGATGGATAGCTTCTATTATATTGCGACGAGCAACGGGATCACGGTTCAGCACCATTGTGAAGTGGTGGGAATCGAAAAGCGCGCTGGAGGGTACGAGATCACGGTGAGCGAAGGCGGGCAGTGTTCCACATTTACGAGTGAAAGGATCATCAACTCTGCGGGTCTTTATTCTGATAGGGTCGCTCAGATGGCCGGCATCGATATCGACAAAGCCGGGTATCGGATGGTGTTCGCAAAAGGATCGTATTTTTCAGTCGCCTCCAAGAAGGCCAAACTGGTTTCACGCCTTGTTTATCCGGTGCCACACAAAGAAACGCTTGGTGTTCATGTTGTGCTTGACCTCGGCGGCCGCCTCAGGATGGGACCCGATACCGAGTACATGGATGAGCTGAACTGCGATTATTCTGTGGCGGAATCGAAGAGGAAAGTGTTTGCGGAATCCGTTCGCCGGATTCTTCCTGCGATTACCGATGAAGATCTGTCGCCGGACATCAGTGGCATACGACCCAGGCTGCAGCGCAAGGGAGAGGATGAGAAAGATTGGATTATCGTGCATGAAAAAAGAGGGAGTTGGAAGGATTCTACAACCTGATCGGGATGGAATCGCCTGCGCTGACGGCTTCGGCGGCGATAGCGAGGTACGTAGAAAGACTCGTAGACTGAAAGGCACCTGAACCGCCCACTCACTTCGTGGAAGGAGAATGGACATGGTTCTCCCGCTAAGGAAATTACTGCTTGCAGCCTGCGCATGGTTGCTTCTTGGGGTGGCCCCAAGCAGAGTTGGTCCGGAAGAGTATCCCCTGTTCCATGCTTTTCCGAGCTATCTCGAGTTTGCCGAGCGAGGATCCAGCATCCTTCTCCTCCCGGGTCGGTGGCCACGCGAATTCTTCGTCGAACGGATCAGTTGCGACGAATTCTATTCTTACGATCAATCTCGTCACGTGTTTGAGTCCAGGCCGATCGACACGTCTTCAAAAACACGAATGAGTACGTTTCGGCGGGATGAGATGAAAGCGGGTATGTCGCTCGTGCATGGCGGCCTCACGTACACCATCCTTCCATTCGGTGTCGAGCGAAAACAAGGCGTGGTGGTTGACACGATCCCCATTCCTCCTTTGCCATATTCAGATTTCCTCACGCTAACGGACAGCGCCACGTACTATAAGTACGATTCACCCCAACCGGTTACACTGTCGTCGAGTATTTCGACCGCGACCCTCAAGCGGGATAAACTATGGGTTGGGTTTCGCGGCGGTTTTCCAGAAGGCAGCGGCGAACCGGGCGGCTTTGCAGTGCTTGACTTACGTCGAGGCCGATGGGAGGTGGCTTGGAAACCAGAGCTCATAGAAATGACCATTGATGGCATTGTTCCCGTCGCAGATACGATGGTGTGGATGTCCACTTTCGAGCCTGGAGAATTCTTCGCTGAGCCTGGTGGGACGTGGGAGTACAATACGAAATCGCGGAAACTCACGAAGCTTCCTACCGGAGGTATGGACCATGAGAACATCGTCGAACTTCAATCAGCTGTGATCTCCTATGGACCCTTTGGTGTCAGCCTCTTTGACAAAACGACCCATGAATGGCAAAATCTGCATTGGATCCTCGACGTCAATCCGGAGGGTAGTCGAGTTGTGAGCCATTTGGTGTCGGACTCTGTGTACCATAGATACCGGCAGGAATTCCCCAACCGGAATACAGCTCTGTATTACGCGCACTTCTACAGAGCCCATACTCTCAAGGCGCTCCTCACAGTCGCACAAAAAAGCCTTCGTACGGATTTTGGAGACTGGATTACAGGAGAGATCACCACAATTCCTCTTGAGTTCTATCCGTTTGTTCCCGTCGACTCGCTCCTACGCCTACGCGACTTACCAGATCCTTGGTACAGAAAGGCCTTGATTGATCTGGTGAAGAGGGCAGATCCTGAACTTCTGCCGAAAATGAAGGCTCTGTCGGACAGCGCGGAGGCATCAATTCGTATCCCAGCAGTCGAGAAGTCGGCAAGATACGACGATACAAACGAGATTACCCTCCTGAAACGGAGTGTGACGCAGTCGGAGGATCCGAAGATTCTGTGCGACGCAGCAGTAGCACTGTATAAGATGGATGACAAGAGCGGACTTCATGAAATCCTGCGGCGACTTACCGTCAACCCCAGGATTACTCTTGGTGATGGGGAACTGTTGACGAATGCGTTAGTACAGATGAACGATTTCGCCGCTGTGCCAGTTTTGGCGAATAGCCTCGCCATCAATGACGATTGGTATGGCGTCCAATTTGCTGCTTTGGCACTCGCACAGATTGAATGTGACGAGTCAGTAGAGGCTCTCGGCAAGTCTCTTTTGAAACCTGGAGCGAGATCTCACGTCCTTGCGTACCTAAAATCTCGAGGTGTGCCTCCGCAATTCGATGATATCTTCGTTCCTAACCTCATTCAAGTCATGAGAACAAAGGATGAAACCGAGGTCGACCTGGCGTATGAGATTCTCAAACAGATAGGGGAAAGCAGAATAGTTCCAGTTCTCATGGGCCGGCTTCGGGAAAAGTACAACCTAGATCTTCAGGAGCTCACTGATGAATTGGGATTGTTGGTGCAATTGAAAGGTGACGATTTGGACTATTGGGAGGCGAGAGACCCTTCAAAAGCTGGCGATATTGTCTCTCGCTGCAATGAGTGGTGGGCGAGGGAAAAGGACTCATTCAAAATGCTAGCGCCAAAGGCTGGCGTTGAAACGTTCAATGTATGGAAGAAGTGGTTGGAAAAGAACAAACCGTGGGCGATAGTAATGAAGACCGAAGAGATACTTCAGCATTTCAAACGAATCGCCCGGATGTGTCAACAGTATCGGCTCCGCCCGAGTTCTGAGCGTGGGGGAGACGGAAGCTACTTGGGCTTTACCATTACCGAGTATCCCACGCTTGGGGTAACAATCGTGGCAATTACTAGCGACGAGGTCTATCTAGAGAAACTGCACGTCCGTGGTGTGGTAAAGGCGGACGGACAAGTGATCATGTTGCCGAAGCAGGGCTGAGTCTTCGAGATGACCTTGCCGGCACCAGAACCCATCGAACCTCAGGGCTACACGATAGCTCACCTCTTCTCAGCCCTGCCCAGTTTCTTCCTCAGCGGCATGTTCCTGATCACGTGGATTGCTCCTCGTGCCTTTGGAAAACAAATGGTGTCGTACCTCATGCTCGTGATGTTGATGGAATTCATCAACGTGCACGCGGCGGGGTTCATGGGTAACGTGATTGTGGGCGATGCCGATCGTGCCAAGAAAGCGTTCGCGATTGCCGGGCTTGGTATATTCTACACCCTGTTCGTCGGGGCGTTCTCGGCTGCGTTCAAACAGTGGTGGTCGCTCTGGGCCTTTTGGGGCTTGATATTCAATCGGCTGCTGGGTGTCCTCCTTGGAAAGGCACCGACCGGGCAGGAGAAGAGGATGCTGCAGACCTCATGGGCGGCGGGGGTCTTCTTCTATGTGATGTTGGTCTTCGCCACGATCATTCTCCCGGTGCCCTCCTGCGGCATCACGGCAGAGGTCATTGCAGAGCAGGGATTCACCATGGGAGGGCTCTGGATTGAGGAGCCCTACAGGGTGATGGCGTTTGGCTTCCTTTACTTTGCTGCGGTGGGATTAGCAGAAATGCTGAGCTACAAGTGGTCGTTCCAACATGGAAATGTGGGCCGATTCTTTCGGGGCAACAGGGAGTAAGGCGAGGTGTGAGACACTTCACCATTATCTGAGAACCTCGCGCCTCTCTTAACATTCACACCCTTTTGATCGTCACGCGGTCAACGTACTTCACCTTCTCCGTATCAACGCGTACTTTGTCTCCCGTTTCAACAAACTGGGGAACGAGTATCTCAATTCCGTTCTCGAGCGTCGCCGGCTTCATCGTGTTGTCCTGCCCGTCTCTGATGCCGGATCCGGTTGAGTCGACCTTCAACTCGACGATCTTGGGAAACTGAACCGAGACCGCTTCTTCCCCCAACATCTCCACGCTGATCTTCATCCCTTCGCTCAGAAATTTCTCAATGTGGCCGACGGATTTCTTCGGCACGCTGACCTGCTCGAATGAATTCGGATCCATGAAATAGCACGCCTCCGCATCGGCATAGAGATAGTCCATCTGACGTTTCACCATTTCCACGGTCTCGAACTTATCCATCTGCTTGACACGTTTATCTGTGAAGTGACCGAAACGGATGTCTTTCAACTTGAGCTCGATGAAGCCGTGCATCTGGCCGCTGCCAGCGTGGCGCACGACTTCGAGGACGCGATACAGTTTGCCGTCGAGGTTGAGTGTCATTCTATCCTTCACATCAGAGGCGAGGATCATACGACTGCTCCTTTCATCGATGTGACTCACGCTGAAGTGCGGGTAAGCTAGAGATTCGACGAGAGAAGGTCAAGTGTGACGAGTCGGAGATGCGAATTGCGAGTAAAGCGAGCCCTGTAGTTCCCAATATTGGAATCAGCAAATCTCAATTCTCCCAAGATCAGGAGGGACCTGCATTCCCATTCTTGGCAACGACGTCAAAGCCTCAAATTCCATTGCATTACGAATATATCGCCATACGATATAATTGGCATACGAATTGTTCTCTGTTGATCTCCTCAAGGAGGGTAAACGATGGCCAAAAAAGACGTTTCGGCCCGAGCGGAGCGCATCATCAAGCTCCTGCCAAAGATCATGGGGTCGATAGCACACTGGCATAACGACAGAATGGTGCTGGGATTTACCGAGAACGGTCAGATGGAACGGCCAATCGGTGATGTGAAGATCGCCGGGGGCAAAGGGGTGAAGCTGACCTTCAACCAATATCAAGCGCTCACGGCAATTCGCGAGTTGAGTGAGTGCTCTGTCAACGAGTTGGCGGGCAAGCTTCGTCTCGCTCAGAGCACGACTTCACAGCTCGTTGATCGGCTGGTGAGGGCCGGGTTTGTCTATCGGGAGACGTTCGCTGACGATCGGCGGCGGATTGTCGTCACGCTCAGCAAGTCGGGCGCGCAGATGATGGAGCGAAGAAAGCAATCGCTCCTGCATTCATACGAGAGGATCCTTCTCACGCTGGAGGAAGACGATCAGGCAATGCTCGAAGATGCGTTCAACAAGTTCTGTGCTGTCGCCGCGAAATTGGATCAATCACTTATGCACCGGGGAGATTGAGATATGCTGAAACAACGAGTACTCTGGCTGCCCATTGTTTTCGTCGGCGTTTTCGTTTCAAATCTTTCTGCGGTTGCGAAGCAGCAGGTTGAAGAACTGACGCTGCAGCAGGCTGTTACTCTTGCCCTGGACCAGAATGCGCAGGTCCTTCAGGCGCGCGAATCAATCCTCGCTTTAGAGGCAAAAGTCAGCGAGAGCCGCAGCGCAGAATATCCCGCGGTCAATGTCCAGGCTTCATACGCACGGATAGGCCCGATTGGGAGGTACACTGTTGTGATGGGTCCGATGTTCCCACCGATTACCATGATATTCGGTTCCGAGAATGCTTACAGTGCGGGGTTAAGTGTGCAACATTCGCTCTTCAACTGGGGTAGGACGCAGGCGGGCATCGATATCAGCGAGGCGGGACTCAGGTTGTCCGAAAGCAGTCTTGAGCTGGCACGTCAAACCGTGGCATATCAGGTCATCCAGACCTTTTACGGCATCCTTGTCTCGAAAGAAGCTATCGATGTGCTCAACCAGAGCATCGGCTCCCTCGAGAGTCGACTGAACACGACAAAGGCACGCTTCGATGCAGGACTCGCCTCGAATTTCGATGTTCTCACGATCGAGGTTCAAATTGCTAACGTGCGAACCCGGAAGGTCGAGACGGAAAGCAACCTGCGAAAGTTGGAACTCCTGTTCAACAGGTTCACCGGTCGCACCATCAACGCTCCGGTGGTACTGAAGGGGAGCCTGCACTATCAGCCGTTCGCGACGGACCGTGAAAGCCTCGTTCGAAGCGCAACCGCAAATCGGAAGGAGCTCGAACAGCTGCGGCACCAGGAGTCGATGTCGCTTGCTCAGGTGAATCTCTCCAACAGCTTCGACAAGCCCAACGTCAACCTCAGCCTCACCTGGGGCCTCCGAAACGGGATCATGCCGAACCTGGATGTTCTGCGCGGGAACTGGAACGCGGGCCTCGTCCTGGCATATCCGCTGTTCGACGGATTCAAAACTCGGAATCAGATAGACCAGGCACAGATCAATGTGCACCTTGCCCATATGCGCTACGACGATGTCAAGGCCGCTGTCACCATGGAAGTGAATCAGACGCTCGTCGACCTCCAAGCCAATGAGGAGAAAATTCGGATTGAGGGAGTGAAGGTGAAACAGGCAGAGGAGGCTCTGAAGATTGCAGACGAGCGCTACAGCAAAGGTCTCTTGAGCACAGTGGATCTTCTCGATTCGCAGACGTCATTGGAAACTGCAAGACTGAACCTGCTGCAGGCAAACTATAACGCAATCATCAGCAAGTACAGCCTTAACAGAGCCATTGGCGTTGCGCCGTATTGACGACGCTCTGTCTTCAGTTGTGACAGGAACGTGAAACATACACTGTTCCCTTTTGTCAAGGAGGAAATAATGAAGAAAGCTGTTTGGATTGTTCTTGGACTCATTGCGGTCGGGTTCATTGGATACCGGGCGTATGTCGCCGTGCAGGCAAAACAAGCAATGAATGCACAAAGCAGCACTGTGAAGGCCACGCCGGTTGAAGTCACTCACCCGACGATGAGTGCTATTGTGGATCGGATCGTACAAACAGGCACAATATCGGCTCAGGCAGAGGTCACGCTCTATTCCAAGGTCGCGGGGAAACTTGTCAAGAATCTGGTTGAGATGAATGACATGGTGAACCCGTCCCAGCTCGTCGCGCTTGTCGATCGGGACGAAGTCGGCTACAATTACAACCAGTATGAAGTGAAGAGCAACGCAAAGGGGACCATCGCAAAGGTGTTCCTGAATCCCGGTGCCGTGATCAGTCCCAACACGCCGCTATATCTGGTCGTTGATGTTGACGTCGTAAAGGCGATCGTGGCAGTGCCGGAAGCTCAAATTCGGTTTGTGCCGATTGGCCATCCTGCGATCGTCACGGCGCAGGCGTACCCGGACCTGCATCTCGCGGCCAAGGTCACGAACTTGAGTCCGGTTGCCAATCCTGCAAGCCGGACCGTTGACGTCGAGATCAGCGTTGCGAACCCAAAGCATCTGCTCAAACCGGGCATGTTTATACAGGCTGAACTCGTTTTGCAGAGGCACGCAGCGATGGTTGTCCCTCTGGCAGCAGTCACCGAGCGGGAAGGGAAGAAGGTCGTCTTCACGGCTCAAGATTCATTGGCGTTGATGAAGACCGTGACGACCGGGATGGCCACAAGAGACTCGGTCGAGATCACCGGCGGTCTTCAGATGACGGACCGGGTGGTCGTTACCGGCACACAGCTCTTGAATGATCAAGACAAGATCGTTGTGTCCAATCGATAACCGACCGGTCTTGCCTGCAAGAACCACCAGGAGTGTTTTTCAAATGAACGGGAGTAAGCAATGAAGCTAGCAGACGTTTCGATTCGGCAGCCGGTATTCGTCACCATGCTCATGGGGGCAATTGTGGTCATCGGACTCGTCGCATATTCGATGATTGCCGTCGATCTCTTTCCTGATATCTCTCTCCCGATTGTGGCAGTAACCACGGTCTACCAGGGGGCGGGACCGGAAGAAGTGGAGACGCAGGTAACGAAGCCAATTGAAGAAATCCTGAGTTCGCTCAGCGGAGTCGACAAAGTGCAATCGACTTCATCGGAGGGCATATCGGTTGTGATTGTCGTGTTCAAGCTGGAGACCGATCCCCGGCGCGCAGCGACAGATGTGCGGGACAAGGTCACATCGATCAGAAATAAACTCCCGCGTGATGTGTTCGAACCCGTCATTGACCGATTTGATCCTTCCGCTGCGCCAATCATATCATTTGGTGTGACCGCGAAGAATGATGGATTGTCGCTTGATCGGGTTAGACAAGTCGTTGAGGACGATTTGAAGCCCGCTCTCGAGCGCATCGACGGTGTGGGCAATGTCGAGATTATCGGAGGACTCGAACGAGAAATCCATGTCGATGTGGACTTTGCCAAGCTGCAGGCGCGGAGTATCTCCATTGCGCAAGTCGTTCAAACCCTGCGGATGGAAAATCTGAATATGCCGGCAGGGAGACTTTCTGAAGGGCGCCACGAGCTGCTCCTGAGAACGGAGGGGGAGTTTTCAAACGTCGATGAAATCGGGAACATCATTGTCGCAAGCCCGGGCGGTGTTCCTCTGTATCTCCGCGATATTGCGGTCGTCTCTGACGGCTTCAAGGAACAACGAGCGCTCTCACGCCTAAACGGAAAAAACTGTGTGATCTTCACCGTGCGCAAGCAGTCCGGGACGAACACGGTTGCTGTTGCTGCAGCCGTGCGGAAAAGCGTGGCACAGCTCCAGACGCGTTTCCCGCAAATAGAGATAACGCTCTCTTCGGATGAGTCGGAGTTCATCCGTGATGCAAAGAACGACGTTATGCAAAACCTTATGTTTGGGGCGATATTTGCCAGTGTTGTGGTCTTGCTCTCGTTCGGCAACTTCCGGAACACGTTGATCACGGTTGCCGGGTTGCCTGTCTGTATCATCGGCACCTTTGCCGTGATGTATGCACTGGGATTCACGCTGAATGTCATCACGCTGCTGGCGCTGAGCCTCTCGGTTGGCCTGCTGATCGATGATGCCATTGTCGTGCGTGAAAACATATTCCGCCATACGGACGAGCTTGGGAAAAATCCCTTCAGCGCTGCCCGCGATGGCACATCGGAAGTCGCGCTGGCCGTGACAGCGACGACGCTAACAGTTGTCGCAGTATTTCTGCCTGTTGCACTTGCCACCGGAATTGTGGGGAAGTTTATGCGTGAATTTGGCATCACGGTGGCCGTGGCCGTTCTCATCTCACTCTTTGAAGCGTTCACATTTGCCCCTGTCCTCTCTGCCTATTTTTTCAAGAAGAGCGAGCAAGAGGGGATCAGCTTTATCGGCCGGATGATGAAGCGGGCGATGGCGATGTATGACCGACTCAACGATGTCTATCAGCCAGCACTCCGATGGTCGCTCAACCATCGAAAAACCGTGCTGGTTGTCGCAATCGTGCTCTTCATCGGAAGCCTCTCGCTCATTCAGGTCATTGGCACAGGCGGTTCCCCGCGGGGTGAGCGAAAAGAGTTTAATATCGCGCTTCAGTACGCCCCGGGAATCAATATCGCGCGTGCCAATGCTCTGACGAGCAGGTTTGAGAACGTCCTTTCGAAGCAGCCGGAGATTACGGATGTGTTCACCGTCGTCGGCACCACTGATGGAGCAGTTGACCAGGCCGTGCTCCATGTGCGCCTCAAGCCGGAAGTCGAAAAGCCACGCGCGTATCAGGACAAGATCCGCCCACTGCTCGAGGTCATTCCCGGAGCAAAGATCACCTTCCAGGATGCAACGGTATTCTCCGGGTCCTCGGCCAGTGCTATTGTGCAGCTGCCGGTGCAGGTGAACGTCCGCGGCAATGATCTTGCCGTCCTCACAAAAACTGCAGAAGACCTGAAGAACCGGCTCTCCTCAGTTTCCGGTCTTGTCGATCTGAGCACAAACCTGCGTCCTCCCAAGTCTGAGGTGCAGGTGACCATCGACCGGCAGAACGCTGCGCAGCTGGGGGTAAGCACGACGCAGTTGGCAACCGTCATTCGGACATTCATCGGCGGCGACGTGGCGACGAAGCTTCGTCAATACGAAAAGGAAACAGATGTGCGTGTCCGTCTGCGTGAAATCGATCGTGAGCAGCTCGATCGGCTCGGCAGCCTGATGATTCCCACGGTCCGGGGGACGTTCATCAATCTCTCGCAGGTTGCGAAGCTCAATCTCGTCGGAGGTCCGACGCAGATCGATCGGGAGGACAGAACTCGGCAGATCGTTGTAGCCGGCAACATTGCTCAGTATCGCTCACTTGGAGATGTGAAGAATGATGTGCAGGCCAGGATCGCTGCGATGAAGATTCCGGAAGGAGTAACAGTCGAGATCAGCGGCCAGGCACAGCAAATGGTGGAGAACTTTCAGACACTTGGGATCGCGCTGGCGCTCGCCATCGTCTTTATCTATATGGTACTCGCTTCCCAGTTTGGCTCATTTGTGCAACCATTCACCATCATGCTGGCTCTTCCACTCGCTGTGATCGGTGCCTTTGTCGCCCTGCTGATCACCGGCAAGATTTTCGATATGCTTGCGTTTATCGGATTGATTCTCCTGATGGGCCTTGTCACGAAGAACTCGATCCTCTTGATCGACTACATCAATCAGGATCGGAGGCGGGGGATGAAGCGGTTCGAAGCTATCCTTTCTGCGGGCAACAAGCGGCTTCGTCCAATTTTGATGACGTCGTTCGCGATGATTCTAGGTATGTTGCCTGTAGCTTTTGCGTTTGGGACGAGTTCGGATTTCCGTGTCTCGATGGGTGTTACAGTCATCGGTGGACTGATCAGCTCGACGGTGCTGACATTGGTCGTTATTCCCGTAGTCTACACAATTCTTGATGACCTCACGATGAAAGTGAGGAAGACGGTGCCAAAGTCAGAACAGTTTCGTGAGCAGATCCGTGGTGAAGAACGAGCGCGGATGGCAAAGTAGCTGAGAAAACGTTGCGTTGATTTCAAAATCCTGAGAATCTCTGTGACCATCCTTTTCCTGTCGCTGGCGCTATTTCTCCTCTACCTCATCTACGAGAGAATCGCTCTCAACCGACTGCGAGGATCAATCCCGTTGATTGTGAGTGTCACGGGCACGCGGGGAAAATCAACCGTTGTCCGCATGCTGGCCTCCGTTCTTCGTGAAAGCGGGAGCAGGGTGCTTGCGAAAACCACAGGTTCACAGGCTCAATTCGTCCTTCCAGACGGGATCGTGCAGGATGTACCACGACACGGAATTGTGTCCATCCTAGAGCAGAAGAAAGTGCTCGAAAAGGCAGCGCGATCGAAAGCCGACTGCCTCGTTGTCGAAGTCATGAGCATCCATCCTGAAAACCACATCGTAGAATCTCGCCACATTCTCAAACCCAATATCGTTCTTCTCACGAACATCCGTCGGGATCACATTGAGGCCATGGGTGAAAGCGAAGAGGATAGCGCCCGCGTTCTCTGCCTGGACGTTCCGCCGACTGCGATGGTCTATGTTCCGGAGGGATGTCGACAGTATGTCGAATCGTTCATCGTGAACCTGCAGACCTCCGGCATGAAAACGGTCCAGCCAGGGAGCTTTGATTCATTGATGGGCTGTACGATGCAGCAGGCAAAAGGGGAGTTTGCCGAAAACCTGGACCTTGTTGCCGCAGTGGCCAAGGACCTCGGCATAGCGCCCTTGACTGTTGTCAGGGGAATCCAGAAAACGCTCCATGACATCGGGCGATTGAAAGTCTGGTCGTGTCGGGTTGGCGGGAAGAGGGTTTTCCTTGTGAATGCATTCGCTGCCAATGACCCTGACTCGACAATCAAAGTGTTGGATAAAGTACGCGAGAGCCTGCCGGGAACAGAACCACCGATCACGGGATTGTTGAATCTACGTGCCGATCGCGCTGACAGAACCCTGCAATGGATCGAAGCCTTGAACGCCGGTCTGGCAGGTCGGTTCAAGCGAATCCATGTCGTCGGCGGCCACGCAATCGTTCTTGGCAGGAAAGTGAAAACCACAGAGGTCATCACGTACAGGCGTCCGGGGGGGGTGACAAATGCGATCGTAGCATCAATGGAGAATGACGGGGTGCTTTTCGGTTTTGGCAATATCGGCGGAGCCGGAAAGCAACTTGTGGAACTATGGCAAACGATCGGTGAAGAATATGGAATATGAACTGGTCTTTGTCGCCTTGCTCGCATCGCTGCTTTTCATCGGCGTCACCGGAATCACTCCGGGAGGCATCATCGTCCCCAGCTACCTGGTTCTGTTTGTGCACCAGCCGTCGCGCTTGATTGGGACGCTCGTAGCCGCCTTGCTGACCCTCGTGTGCTACAAGGTAGCATCGCGGTATGTCATTCTCTTTGGCAGGAGGGCGTTCGTCTTCATGGTGCTCGTCGGAGCTGTGTGGGCCTTCTGTTGGATACAGGTGTTTCCCGTTCTTTATCCGCCGTCGCTTGAATTCAGAGTTATCGGGTGGGTCGTGCCAGGTTTGATCGCCAACAATTTTCAAAAGCAGGGTGTACTCTCCACGACGGCCGCCGCGGTGACCGTGACCGTTGCTGTCTATTTGCTCGGCAGAATTCTTGGGTTGATTTCCTGACCTGTGTTGAACTTCTTCTGTTCATGTCAGAGTCCAGTGTGAAAAGTTTCTTTGATGGTATCTCCCAACCGAAAGAGCGCGCGATACTGTTCTGCGGCATCTTAAGTCTGATTGCATTTGGAGCAGTGCGAATGATCGCGCCCGCTGAGCCATTGCTCGATCGGCGTGCCGAGATTGCAGCGGCGCGGACTATGGAGAAGGCGATCCGCGTCTTGCGTGACTATCGTGTTTCGCACGGAAAGCGTTTTGACGACGCTGTCGATCCGAACCACACAGGGCTCATTGGTGCAGAATATACCGAGATCACGACAACGGCGGGGACGCTCGAGGCCAAGCGCACAACAACAAATCCAAATATGGCGTCTCTGCTCGTTCAGCTCCTGGCAAAGGCAGATGTCGTCAAGGGTGATACGATTGCCCTTGGCTGCTCCGGCTCGTTCCCGGCGCTGGCGATCGCGACACTTGCAGCGTCAAACGCCATCGGTGTGCATCCGGTGATGATTCTCTCCCTGGGTTCCTCTTCCTATGGAGCTACGGAAGGCGATCTCACGCTGCTTGACATCCTTGGTGAATTGAAAAAGGAAGGTGTTATTGATGTCGCACCAGCGGCAGTCTCCGTTGGAGGGGCAAAAGACGTGGGCCATGATCTTGAACCGCAAGCAGGGGACTCGCTGAGGGAGAAAATCCGACGCTCCGGGATTCCACTTCTCTCTGAACCTGACCTCCAGCGCAATGTTGCTGAACGCATGAGGATCTACCTTGGCCCCTTGTCAAATCGGAGAATCGCAGCATTTGTCAACATTGGCGGGAGCTACGCAGACCTGGGCACCGATCCGCTGATCCTGAAACTCGAGCCTGGCGTCAACAAGCAGATGGCGATTCCGCCAGCGGAGGAGAAGCATGGTGTTGTTTTTGCGATGGCCAAGCAGCATATTCCAGTGATTCATCTCTTACACATAAAGGGGCTCGCCTTGAAATACGGGCTCCCGTGGGATCCGATTCCGCTGCCCGCAGTTACCAGTGGTGCGATTTCGCAAACTCGATCTGCACCTGGTGTCTCCACCATTGCGGTCGCTGCAGCGTACTTCTCACTGATCATCGTTATTTTCGCTTACCATAGAAAAGAATTCTTTCGAACATTATTCTGAAGGAGACTGTTATGAAATGCATTTCGTTTATTCTCTTGCTCGTTGTCGTCGCGGGTCTGGCCTGGTCTCCAGCCGTCGCTCAAAAGCAAACTGTGAAACTCGAACAGCCTGTGCTACTGACGTCATGTGGCCAGAGCCCGGGTCCGCTCAAGATTAAAGTGTTCTTTGGCAGACTGAACATCAACTATGTCTACAATCCTCAGGCAACGGCCGGTGACATCATTGCGAAGAAGAAAGATGGCAATCCGTTCAAGTCGTTGATCATCGTCACCGGAGCGAGTCTCAAAGGGATGGGCGCCGCGAAGGTGTCGATCGATGAAGAGCTCGATCGCACAAAGAAGCTGATGGCGGAAGCGAGGAAGCAGGGGATGAAGATCGTGGGATCGCACGTTGAGGGCATGGAGCGGCGTGCTCAGGGAGCAGCGCCGGGCGACAATTCCGATGAGCTCTCGATCGATGCCGTGTGTCCGGTGTCTGATCTGCTCGTTGTCCGCAAAGATGGGGATGAGGACAAACGGTTCACTGCCATCTCAACATCGAAGAAGATTCCGTTGATACTGTTCGAGAAAAACATGGAGCTTTCGGACGTTCTGAAAAACCTCTACCAAAAGTAGCCTATGGATCTCACGACCTACGCTCTCGTCGTCCTTGCTGTGATGGTCGCGGTCTACGCCGTGGCCAAGTTCTTGAAAGCCTCCACAGAGATTTCCATGTTCATCGCTGCCCTCGCGGGCTGCATCGCCGGCGGTTTCGGTCTCCCCGCTCGGCAGATCGCCGAAGGGGCGATGACGTACCTCGACATCAACCTGATCTTCATAACGGCCACGCTCTTCATGAACATCCTCAAAGAATCTGGAGGTATCGCATTCGTTGTGAGGAGGATGTTCCAGCGCTTTCACCGGCAGCGGGCGATCCTTTTCGTGTTGTTGACGATCTTGCTTCTGGTCCCAGGAGCGCTGACCGGAGCGGGGAGCGTCACCGTCCTGGTGACGGGAGGGATGGTCGCAACGGTGTTGCTCGGTCTGGGTATCCCGAAAGTGAAGACAGCGGCCATTGTTTTCATCCTCGCCGGGCTCAGTGCAGCAGCACCGCCCATCAGCTTGTGGGCAATGATGACAGCCGCAGGAGTCAACATGCCGTATATCGGGTTCTTCTGGCCTCTGATGCTGCCCTGTCTTGTGGCGGGGCTGTTTACCATCTTCATCCTCGGATGGAAAGGCACGACCGCCAATATCGAAAAGGCACTTGAGGAACTTCCCGTCCCGCCCACCGGTATGAATTGGCTGAAGGTCGTTCTTCCATTCATCGTGTTTCTCGGGCTCATCGTTGTCGGCAGGACGTGGCCGCATTCGACGGTGATCACAGGCCTCCCATTAATGTTTCTCTGTGCAGCGCTGACGTCGTACCTGCTGTCGCCTCTGAAGATCAACATCCTTCAGATCTCCCGAACGACGGTCGAGCAGCTCTTGCCTCTTCTCGGAACGCTGACGTGTGTGGGCGTTCTGGTTCAGATCATGACACTGACCGGCGTGCGTGGCTTGCTCGCAGTAACAACGGTCACCTTGCCGATTGCCGTGGTCTATGCGTCGCTCTTTATTGTGCTTCCCGTGTCGGAGGCTGTCCTGATGTGGGGCGCAGCGCCTGTCATCGGCGTGCCGCTGGTGCTGCTGTTCAACACGATCGGACTCAATCCCATCGTCGCGCTTGCCGGGATGAGCATCATCTGGCCACTGGGAGACGCTCTTCCGCCGACAGCCATCATTGGTCGATTGACCGTCGATGTCGTTGGATACAAAGACTCCTATGCTAAGTTTCTGAAGGCGTGCCTCGTCCCGGCTATAATCATCATTGTCATTGGTACACTGATGGTCATCGAGAGCAAATACCTGGGTTTCCTGACCGGAATCTAGAAAGGAATCAAATGGAACTCATCGTCACCATCATCTATTACTGTCTGGTCGGGTTTGTCAGTATCGTCCTGATCTACAACCTGGTCAAGACGAAACAATGGGAGAAGGAAGTCCTCTACATCATCGTGCTGATTCCCTTCCTCCTACGTTTGTTCATGTTGAAGTGAGAGAACCTCATGACATCAACGCTTCGCAAGATCATCTTCAGCCTTGCAGGATTGCTTCTCCTCGTCTTCTCAGGCGTAAGCTTCTATGAGAGCAGGCATCTGAAGGAACCTGTTGTGATCTCTGAGGGTGTGACGCAGGTGCTCAGGCTCAGCCGTTATTTTGACGGCGTCCAGGGAACTGCGAACGACTGCAATCTGTACGTCCTCGAAGGGCAGGAGCCGGGTGCAACGATCTGCATCCTTGGGGGCACGCATCCGGAAGAACCTGCCGGACGGCTTGCAGCATGGCTTTTTGCAGAGAATGCGGTCATGAAGAAGGGGCGACTGATTGTTGTGCTTAGTGCGAACCGGAGCGCAACGACGGTCACGCGTGTCGGGGGCGCCTACCCGCCGGATTTCACCATACCATCACCGTGGGGCGGGCAGACATTCCGGATGGGAGACCGCTGGTCGAATCCGCTCGATCAATGGCCGGACCCTGAGGTATGTATTCACTATCCTAGCGGGCAATATCTGGCGTATGTCGATATCCGAAATCTCAACCGTTGCTGGCCGGGCAGGCCTAACGGCACCCTGACCGAGAAAACGACCTATGCATTGATGGAGATGATCAGGAAAGAGAAGGTGGATATCGTGATCGATTTGCACGAAGCGGAGCTTCAGTATCCCGTGATCAGTACGATCGTTGCGCACGAGAAAGGCCAGGATCTGGCCGCTATCGTCTCCATGACGCTCACGGATATGGAGGGGTTCAAGATGGGAATGGAGTTTTCCCCCAAGAATCTTCACGGCCTTTCCCACAGAGAAATCGGAGACTACTCTGATGCAATCTCTCTGCTGTTCGAGGCTCCGGAGCCGTTTCTTGACGCAACGCGGGGCAAGACGACGCGGGAACAGCTGCTGACAGGAAAGGATGATTTCGTCGTGAAAGCGGGCAAGCATGGCTTGCTTTTCGAGAAGATCGATGAAAAGGGTTGGCCGATCGATATCCGTGTGGGGCGGCATACTTCCGCCGTTCTTCAGACAATGGCGAGTTGGACAGAAGCTCATCCTGACAAACCGTTAGTGTGTGAAAGCGTTCCGCGATATGCGGAGGTCATTGAAAAAGGAATCGGCGTGTTTCTCCGTGACCCCTCACATGTAAGACCCGGGCGCGTCTGGTTTGAATGACAAGTCTTGAAGAAGCAACTCCTTCTCCAATCATAACGAAAGGACCAAATACCATGGTAGGCTTGATCCCGCTGAATGTTCGAAAGCGCATTTTGCTGTTTTTTTCGCTGCTCTTCGTTCTTGTCTGCTCGCAAGCGCTTGCGCAACAGAAGAAGCAGATTGAAACTGATGAAGGATGCACGAGCATCACGGCTGGTCGCCTGGCGACTACGGACGGCTCGGTGATGGTTGGTCACACGTGCGACGGCAACTATCGAACGTGGGTCAACATCGTTCCGCACAAGAAGCACGATAAGGGTTCCACCCGCAAGATCTATTGGGGTAACCTGCATACGGAATATGTCACGGATATGCGGGGGAAGATCCTGAAAGGAGAAATCCCGGAGGTTGAGGAGACCTATTCCTACGTCAACGTCGCATATCCCTGCCTGAACGAGAAACAGCTAGCATTTGGCGAGACGACCTTTGGTGGAAAGGAAGAACTGCGCAATGATGAAGGGTGGTTTCTGATTGAGGAATTGCAGTCGATTGCGCTGGAACGCTGCACGACAGCACGCGAGGCGATCCGGTTAATGGGAAGTCTTGCATCAAAGTACGGCTACGGCGATTGGGGAGAGTGCCTCAACGTGGCCGACACGAAAGAAGTCTGGCAGTTTGAAATCATGGGTGCCGGTCCGGGCGAGAAGGGCGCCGTGTGGGCTGCTGTCCGCATTCCGGACGATCAGGTCGGTGTGTCCGCAAACATTCCAAGGATCAGCGAGATCAACCTGAAGGATCCTGACCACTACATGGCTTCGGAAAACGTCTTTACGCTTGCTCAGCAAATGGGGTGGTGGGATCCGAAGAAGGGCGAACCATTCAAATTCTGGAAGGCGTACAGCGGCAGGAAGCCATTTTCGACCAGAGAGTTCTACATTCTCAATACGTTGGCTCCTTCGCTGCATCTTTCGATGGATGCTGAGGAGCTTCCATTCGGTGTGAAACCCGACAAGAAAATCTCTTTAAAGGATGTTATGAAGATGTATCGGGAGACGTACGAGGGGACGGATCTTGACCTGACGAGAAACCTCATGGTCCAGAGGCCAAGAACGCGGGATGAATTTGTGAAGGACAGCATCGCGGGAAAAGCGCCAGAGATGATGAAGAGCATAGTGGCCAGTCCGTGGATGAGCCGCGATAACGCGATGCTTTTCAACGCAGTAAAACCCGGCACTGTTCCGCTCGTACGCACAATCGCCATCTCCGGCTGCGCATATTCTCAGGTCGTCCAGTGCCGCGGTTGGCTGCCGGATGAAGTCGGAGGAGTCGCATGGTTTGCCTTTGACAATCCTGCGGAAAGCCCGCGGTTCCCGATTTTCGCAGGCGCTCTCGAGCTGCCCAAGAGTTTTGAGGTATGCGGTCAACAGAGGTATCGCGAAGATGCCGCTAACTGGTGGTTCCGACGCGCGAACCGGCTTGCGACCGTCCGGTGGGGAAGGACGCGGAGCATCATCGAGAAAGCGATGATGGAATTCGAGGAAAAGGGTTTGTCCGATCTTCCGGGGATCGAACAGCGCGTGCAGGATATGCTGAAGAAGGATGCCACCGACGCGGGGCATCAGAAGGTGCATGAATATCTCACCTCCTACACGAACGACACGGCCCGTGCCGCTATGTTGAAATGGTGGGAGTTGGGAGATCAGTTCTGGGGCATATTCTCGATGGGGTTCTAGCAAGAGGCCTGACGGCTGCAGGCAACGCAATGGTTAGAAATAACCGGGGCCCATCTCAGGACACTGATCCTGAGGTGGGCCCCTTGTTTTTGAAATCGACGCACGGGGTCAGCATTGCCGTGTTTTAGATTGCGCTCACTCTCTTCTACCGGGCCCAGAGTATCAAGCCAAGCTTCAAGGGGTTCTCGAGGTCTTCGTGGTGTGGCAATACACGGACAGTGTGTCCTACGCGACCACTCATGTCAAGCTTGTTGACGCCGACGAACTCGTAGGTCGTTCCTTTCGGCTTCTGGCCTGGACGCATCAGTGCAACCTTTGGTTCTTCCATTTCCCCTTCGGCATTCAGCGTTCCGTACAGAAGCTCAACTGAAACATCTTCTGGTTTCAGTTGTCCAAGGTCGATCTCGGCGCGCACGGTGACCGACTCACCGACCTTCAGGGTCTTATGATTGTCGACTTTGACCTCGAGGACTTTCAAGCCGCCCCACTGTTCGCGCAGGTGCTGTTTCCAGACAGCGATCTGTTTTGCCCTCGCGAAACTGTTTGAGCTGATCTCGCTGTAACGGTCGAGGGCGGGCAGGTACATCCTCTCGGTGTATTCGCGTACCATCCGGTTGGTGTTGAACTCCGGTCCGATGGCGCGCATGGCACCCTTCATTTTTGCTATCCATTGCCGGGGTAGATCGTCAGCGCCTCGCGTGTAATACAATGGGACAATCTCTTTCTCCAAAAGGTCGTACAGCGCATTCGATTCGATCTCATCCTGATCAGTCTCGACTTTGTATTCCTCGCCACGTCCGATCGCCCAGCCGGTTTGGACGCTGTACGCTTCATCCCACCAGCCATCGAGAATGCTCAAGTTGATGGCTCCATTCAACGTTGCTTTCATACCGCTTGTACCGCTGGCCTCGAGCGGTCGGCGAGGTGTGTTGAGCCAGACATCGACACCCTGCAGCATATAGCGGGCGACGACCATGTCATAATCTTCCAGAAACACCATTCGTCGCCGCGCGCCAGGACGCCGCTCAAAATGAATAACATCGCGGATGAGATCCTTTCCGGGATTGTCGTGAGGATGGGCTTTGCCCGCAAAGATGATCTGAACAGGGTGGTCCTTATCTGTCAGTATTTTCAAAAGACGTTCAGCATCCTTCAGGATGAGGGTCGATCGTTTGTACGTGGCAAACCGTCGGGCAAAGCCAATCGTGAGTGCCTGTGAGTTCAGAACCTCGCCGGCTTGCGCGACCTCAGAAGGAGGGGCGCCCCGCGATTCCAGTTGCGAACGCAGCCGTGCTCGGGCAAATGCCACAAGCCGTTCACGGCGACGCTCGTGCGTTCGCCACAGCTCTTCGTCCGGAATCTGTTGAACGCGACTCCAAAGACCGTATTCCCCTGGATCTTCCCTCCATCGCGGGCCAAGGTAGCGGTCGTACAACCCTGCTATGTCACGACTAATCCATGATGGTGCGTGAACACCATTGGTAATGGATATGATGGGGACTTCCTTTGCTGGTAGTCCCGGCCACACGCTCTGCCACATTTTGCGCGAGACGGTCCCGTGGAGTTTGGCGACCCCGTTGCTGCTCCCGGCCATTCTGAGGGCAAGCACCGTCATGCAAAACGCTTCTTGATCATTTTGTGGATCCTGCCTGCCGAGTCCGTGGAATTCCCTTGCGCTCAGGCCAAGGTTGCGGTAGTAGCGACCGAAATATCGTTCCATCAATTCAGGAGAGAAATAATCATTGCCGGCAGGGACGGGGGTGTGCGTGGTGAATGCAATCCCGGCTGTCGAAGCTTCGCGCGCCTCTGCGAAAGAAAGCTTATGCGTCTGCATGAGGTCGGAGCAGCGTTCGAGACTCAGAAACGCTGAATGTCCTTCGTTCATATGGTAGACCGCCGGTCGAATTCCCAACGCCTTCAACGCACGGTACCCTCCGATGCCCAGCAGTATCTCCTGCTTGATCCGCAGTTCACGATCACCGCCGTAGAGTTGGTCCGTGATATCCTGGTCTTCCTGCCGGGGATTCAGAGGGATGTTCGTATCCAAGAGGTACAGCGGTATTCGTCCGACATGCACTTTCCAGATCTGAGCGTGGATCGGTCGACCTTCGAGATCAACCGAGATCGTGATCGGCTTGCCGGATTCATCACGTTGAAGAGTGATGGGCAACGTGTAGAAATCATTTTCAGGGTTGCGCTCTTGTTGCCATCCGTCAATGTTGAGGTACTGGCGGAAGTAGCCCTGCTGATAGAGAAGGCCAACGCCCACGAGCGGCAGTCCGAGATCGCTCGATGATTTCAGGTGGTCGCCGGAGAGCACACCGAGCCCACCGGAGTAGTTCTGCAGGCACTCGGTAATGCCGAACTCGGCAGAGAAGTACGCGATCTGGTTGGATTCGACCTGCGAGTAGGTTTTCCGGAACCAGGTCGAGCCAGTGTCGAGATACTTCTTGTAGCGCTCGTACCCTCGTTCGAGTTGGGCGAGCAAAGCGTCGTCCCGCGAGGCAGAGTTCAAGCGCTCCTGACTGATCATGCCGAGCATCAGCACAGGATTATGATTCGTCTTCTCCCATAGATCGGGATCCAGACGAATCATGAGTTCCATAAGATCGTGGTCCCACACCCAAAGCAAGTTGTAGGCAAGCTCGTGCAACGGTTCGAGTTCTTTTGGTAATGATGGAGAGACAGTGTAGGTATAGATAGGTCGAATCATAGTGGTCATCCCTCGTGGATATCTGTGAGCTTTGGCAGCATCCAGATGCGCATGCCACTCACGAAACCTCGTGGGTTACTGGTTCTGGATGGTCGGTGCCGACGAAAGGGCACTGGCAAGGTTAACAAAGAAATGGGAGAAAAACCACAATTGCAGATCTTAAACGACTGGGGCGAAATAAAGGCGTCTTCCCGGCAATTGGATATGCTACTTTCTGTCGGTTGAGCCGGTGGAATCTGCGTCGAGGAGGCGATCGCGTTCCTTCTCGGCCCATCCTGTCACCAGATCAATCTCGGCCTTGGAAAGAACCGCGCTCGGATGCATGAGGCGGTAGGGTTTGAGCGGCATTTCGTCCTCGCGCAGTTGGTCGGAAATCTGGTCGAGCTTGTTGATCTGTCTTCTCTTCTTGTAGTCACCCCAGGTTGAAAAGTTCAGATTCGTCCGACCCTTTTTCACATCGCGTGCAGTCAACCAGGAAACAGGGGCGACATGAGAATACCACGGCCATCGGGTATTGTTGGAATGACAGTCATAGCAGGAACGCTCGAGAACTGCCTTAACCTCGAGAGGAACATGCAGGGACGCGTTGATAGTCTTGGATTCGTCGACCGGAGGATTTGTCCTTTCCGGTTGAACCAATTGAATTGATAGGAAGACGGCAAGGATTCCCGACCCAACCCATTTGACACCTTTCTTCATCTCATCAGCTCCGACGGCAGTTTGAGCTTTGTTTTGCGTTCACTTTCCAAGTCATGAGCAGTCTATTCCCGGTTCTGCTTATAGAATGCAATCAGTCCATTCGTCGACGAATCGTGCGCCGTGCTCTCAGCATTGCCGGCGAGCTCGGGGAGAATGGCTTTGGCGAGTTGCTTACCTAACTCAACACCCCATTGGTCAAAAGAGTTCACGTTCCAGATCACTCCCTGGACGAAGATCTTGTGCTCATACATAGCGATGAGCGAGCCTAGGGTGCCGGGAGTAAGTTTCTCGAAGAGTATCGAGTTGGTCGGTCTGTTACCGAGAAATATCTTGTGCGGGAGGAGTCTGCCAGGTTCCTCTCCGTGCACGCCGGCCGCTTCAAGTTCCGCTTTCGCTTCCGCTTCGGTTTTTCCGCGCATGAGGGCTTCGGTCTGAGCGAAAAAATTCGACAGGAGGATTGCGTGATGTTCTCCAAGGCGGTTGTGTGTTTGCGCTGGTGCGAGGAAATCCACCGGGATGAGCTTCGTGCCCTGGTGAAGGAGCTGGAAGAACGCATGCTGACCGTTGGTTCCCGGCTCTCCCCAGATAATAGGTCCTGTGGAGTAGTCGACGGGCAGGCCGTCTCGGGTTACACGTTTTCCGTTGCTTTCCATGTCTCCTTGCTGGAAATATGCTGGGAATCGGTGGAGATATTGATCGTAGGGGATGATGGCGTGCGACTCGGCCATGAAGAAGTTGTTATACCAGACGCCGAGTAAGCCAAGGATGACCGGAATATTCCTCTCAAGTGGTGTGTTTTGGAAATGCAGATCCATCTCGTGAGCACCGCTGAGCAACTCCTCAAAGTTGTCCATCCCGATGTACAAAGCGATCGACAACCCAATGGCAGACCAGAGTGAATAGCGTCCTCCAACCCAATCCCAGAACTCGAACATGTTTCTCGTGTCAATGCCAAATGCTGAGACTGCCCTGGCGTTGGTCGAGACAGCGACAAAGTGCTTCGCAACGGCCGATGAATTCCTGGCACGTTCCAGAAACCAGTTCTTGGCCGATTGCGCGTTGATGATGGTTTCTTGCGTTGTAAATGTCTTTGAGGAAATGATGAACAGCGTCGTTTCCGGGTTCAACCGTTTCACGGTCTCGGCAATGTGTGTACCATCAACGTTCGAGACGAAGTGAACGTTCAACCGCGGATGTCCGTACGGCTTCAGAGCTTCCGTGACCATGACTGGGCCGAGGTCTGATCCTCCGATGCCAATGTTCACGATGTCGGTCATCGGTTGACCTGTGTAACCTTTCCAGGCGCCGCTTCGAACGCTCTCTGTGAACTCGCGCATATGTGCTAGGACTCTGTTCACAGAAGGCATCACGTCAGCACCATCAACGAGGATAGGCGTGTTCGAACGGTTGCGGAGGGCGATGTGAAGCACGGAACGATGTTCCGTCGAGTTGATTTTCTCGCCGCGGAACATCTTCTCTGTCCAGCCCTTCAGATCGGCCTCGCGGGCAAGGTTGAAGAGAAGCGACATGGTCTTTTCCGATATTCGGTTCTTCGAATAATCGAGCAGGATATCGTTCCATCGGATCGAGAATTTCTCGAATCGACGCGGGTCAACTTCAAACATTTCCCGCATATGATGAATAGCGATTTCTTTCTGGTGCAGTTCGAGGGACTTCCACACCGCAGATTGCGTCAGTTTCGACATGGCAGTATCCTGTGAAGGGTTCACGGGGTATTTGATTGAGAATAATTCGGATCAAAAGACAGCATGAATATAGACAAATTTGGCGGGAAAAATGAAAAGTCGAAGACGGAGAGTGCACACATCGGGATCACGCCACCGATGTGTACATGGACGGCGCAGTCAAAAGCGTGCTTTCCGCGGAACCAATTTGTGGGCAATGACAGCGAGGATACCGAAGGCGACGCCGCTTACCGTGCCGATGATGGGGCCCATGATGAGAACAACAAGTGCCGGACTCAAACTCTGGGGGAGGGCGTTCAACACTTCGACCATCCGTGGGTTGTTCGCGAGGTAGGTTGACATGAAGAGCGCTTGGATTGCAGAGCTGAAAACTCCGTCGAGAATGCCAAGATAGAATCCGTGAAGAAAAAAGTCGTCGCTCACTTTGTGCGCAAATTTCCAGGCGCAATAGATGCCGATGCAGAGCCACATCAGCCACTCGTAGCTTTTCGTGAGGCCCAACACGGATGCCGCGCCCATCATGAAACCGAAAAGCGAAAGTGTGAGAATAAGTCGCCAGTTCATGCGTTGGTAGATGACCGTCACCTCTTGTGATGGACCGGGTTAGGTGACGGTCATCTCATTCATTATTCGTACAAATCCTTCGGGTCGGCTGCTGCCAGCTCCTTGAGAAAACCTGCGATTTTCTCCGTCACTGCCTTCAAGAACTGAGCCCCTTTTTCGGCGGTTGCCTGTTTGGGGTTGCCGACGCCAGTATCGTCAGTGACTTTTGTCCACCAGCGTGGCGCCCACACCCATCGTTCGCGCAGTCCATGCAGCTTGAAGGCCCGCGCTTTTCCGTCTCCCGCTTCACTCAATGGGAGCACAACATCCGGCGCTACATTCAGCATGATGCTGGTTTCCATCTCTCCTGCGTGATCGTCTACATGATTAAAGTAGTTTTTCTGATCGATGATCTGCCACCAGTTGATCGTGCAAATAAACATCTCCGGCTTCTGCAATTGCATCTCGCGCAACATCTGGCGGAAATCATTTCCTCCGTGACTGTTCAGCAGCACGAGCTTTCGAATGCCTTGTCGCGAAAGTGAGTCAACCACATCCTGTAAGAGGGCGCGCTGGGTGCCCGGATTCATGTTGATGGTCAGTTTGATGTCGATCTGACCGGTATTGACTCCGAAAGGGACAGTCGGCAGGACCACGACCTTTGCTCCCGCTTCCCAGGCAATTCGCGCACACTCGGCGGCGATGAAATCGGACTCCTTGATATCCGTTCCGAAGGGGAGATGATAGTTATGAGCCTCTGTGGCCCCCCACGGGAGGATCGCCACCTCATAGTGTGTCTCTTTGACCGTCTTCCACGTGGCATCGGCGAGAACGTATGGTCGTCCAGGCATAAGGTATGACCTTCCTTCGGTATTGTTGATGATGAGTTGTTTCCGTCCTTTGACTATCCGGTTTTCGCGGCATCGCCAAACAAGAGTCGGACTTCTTTCTGGAGCTCGTCCTCCGATGATGTGAAGGATTGGACAAGGCCTTTCACGATCGCCTGATACCTCGTTCGCGCTTCCGCGAGAAAGTTCCTCGCGATGTCCACCGAGATGGACATTTCCTTCGCCAGATCCTCGAGAGAAACCTGCGCTGCCTCCCCACGGTTTTGCAGATCGTATCGAAGGAAAAGGAAGAAGTGAACAGTTTTTCCTTCAGATTGGAGTTCGTTGAGAAGCTCTTCGATCGCAAGCGTGAAAAGATTGCGCACCCATTCGCTCTCGAAGTACTGCTGGGGTGATTGAGAAGGGTCCCTCTGTTCGCTCTGAAACTCCTCCTCGGCGAAGGCGAAATCCAGCGGCAACGATGAACTGACAGAAGTCGTATCTTTCTGAGCTGCGACAAAGCTGTCGAAGTGGTCTCTCAGGAAAAAGCGGACGGGGAGCCCGTTTGGATCGAATTGATCGAAGAAGCCCTTTTCCTGCACGCGGCCCAAAAAAAGGCGTACGAGTGTTTCGGCATGCGAGGGGTAGACGTCATACCGAAGACGCAGATACTTGTACAGGACCTTCCAATGAGCTGCGATGATGTGCTCAAGAGCTTTCGCTCGCTCGGCATCATCGCCATGCAAGACAGAGACGACGGCTGAGGAATAGGGCGCTTGAGAGGGGATAGGAGGCATACTGGCGTGTATTCTTCTTCGGTAAGCGTCCGAGAACGCGCTGAAGAAGGTACACAGCGTTGCCCGCAGATGCAACTTGGAAAGCTCGTCGGGACGCCCGGGGCGATTGGCCTTACAGCTTGATCAGCTTTGCATCGTGATCTTTGACTCGCGGAGCTTTCTTGCCGCTGCCAGAGACGATCGTGTGACCTTCTTTCCGGAGCAGTCTCGCTTGTGCTGCTGCTCCGCCGGGGAGTTTTTCCATCAGGCTCCCGTCGTCACGGATCAATCGCCAGAACGCTGTTACGCGTGTCTTCCCTTTCTCCAGTTCCTCATTGGCTGCCTCCGCGACGATGCGCACGAAGATGCCGGTGGTAAGGGGACAGGTGGTTGTAGTTCCGAAATCCTTTGCGAGCCGCTCCCGGATCTGGCCAATCGTGAGCAACTTTCCTTTGGGGGCCTTCTTCATCAGGCCTTCCACCAGACGCGGCGTGGCGATGAGCATTGTCCCGCTTCCATATTGCTGTTGCCACTGTTTCCACCGGGGTTCGATGTGGACAATTCTTGGCTCTTGGGGCTTCATCATCTTTACATGCCAAGGGGTTCGAGAATGTAGGGTTGATTTCATTGTCTGCTCCTATAGATGACCGTGATCTCAATGAAAATGCTCACAGTAGATGACGGTCATCTACCTTGATATCATTCCAATGAATCAATGAACCGATGAATCAATGGAGAGGTTCTTATAAACCTTTCCCTCCTTCATAACAAAAACATTTGTCTGCATCGCCTTGATGTCCTCCAGCGGGTTGCCTTGGACGGCGATGATATCAGCGAACTTGCCGGGTTCAATAGTGCCGATGCTGTTTTCCATCCGCAGCAACTCTGACGCGGTCGTCGTTGCGGCACGAATGGCATCGATCGGCTTCATCCCGTACTCGACCATCTTGAGGAATTCTATCGTCGATGTCCCATGGGCGTATGCGCCGACATCCGTTCCGAATGCGATCTTCACCCCCATCTTCATCGCTTTCTGAAATGTCGCCTTATGAACGGGGATAATGCGCTTACGCATTTCCGATAGCCCCAATGGGCCCGGGTCAATGTAGACGTACAGCGTGGGACACCAGTATGTCCCACGTTCCACCATGAGTTTGAGGGTCTCATCGTCAAGCATCATTCCGTGTTCGAGGGAACGCACTCCGCCGAGAACAGAGTTCTTCGCCCCTTGTCCGCCGTAGGCGTGAGACGCAACGTCCTTCCCCCAGCGTTTTGCCTCATTCACGACGGTTTGCACATCTTCCTGTGAGAGTTGGCACAGCGGCTCCATCGTGACGGGGTTGATCTGGCTAGTTCGTCCTGTTGCGTAGATCTTGACGAGATCGGCTCCGTATTTCACAGCGTGTCGAACCGCTGCAATCATCGCATCATGTGAATCGGTGAGCATCGCTGGCTCGGGTATCTGGATGTCCGGATTCATGCCCTCGATGTTCATGTGTCCCCCTGTGATCGTCAGCGCATCTGTCGCGACCAGCAGGCGTGGACCAGGAATGATACCCTGATTGATAGCGTCTCTGATCGCAACGTCTGCGAATCCGGCGCCTTCACTGTCCACGTCTCGCAGTGTCGTGAAACCAGCCTCCAGGTTTTTTCTAGCTGCTGCAACGCCCTGAATGGTGCGAAAAGCCTGAGACTTGGTAATCACCGGAGGGATCAGTCCTTCATCTTCAGGCTGCAACAGGATGTGAGTGTGACAGTCGATCAGACCAGGCAGGACGGTATAGGCTGATAGATCCAGGACCGTCACCCCCTTTGGAACGGAGAGGTTTGGCCCAACCGCTTTGATCTTCGACCCTTCGATCATTATCATTTGACTGGCCAGCACGGATCCGCTCTTTGGATCGATCAGCTTGCCGGCCTTGATGAATGTGGATTGGGGAAGAGTAACGAAGGGTATGAGGAGAGCGAGGACGAGAACAAACGCAAGTGGCCTATGCATGGGTGGACCTCCTTAGGAAGTGGAAGGAACTTTCAATCTCATTGATTCATCAGGTCATCGGGTCATCTGAGAATCGATTCATCGGGCGATCGAGTCATCTGATCATTTTCTATGGGATTTGGCGGTGCGTTGGGACGCAGCGAAAATAGCAAGAAGTTCATTTGCTTCTGCACGCAGAGGTTCAACGTCGCTGCCTTGGGCCACCTCGGTGTCGACAAGCATCTCGAGCCAGAAAACCGTTTCATCTGCTTCCTCGACGACAATTCCCATTTTTGAAACGAACTCAGCTCTTGAACGAGATCTACCCACGGCACGGTAATTGGCAGCCACTGAAGTGGCGGAACGCAATAGTTGCCTGCCTATAACCCGGGCTTCTTCTGTCTTTGGTAGTGACTGAAAAAGTCTCACAATCCGGATCGCGAATTGTTTCGAACGATCTCTTAAGAGTTCTCGCTTCGTCACCATGATCGATGACCAGATGTTTCGATGATCCGATGGCCAGATTCTTCGACGGCCCGATGACTCAATCACCACTGTTTCACAACAGGGCTTTCAGCTTGTCATAGCCGGTTCGGCTCACCTGCAGCTGTGTTCCGTCCTTGAGGATCGCCATTCGGCTGTCTTTTGCATAGAGCTCAATTCGGGCGAGCCGTTCAACGTTGAGGATGTACGATCGGTGAATGCGCACAAACTTCTTTGCGTCAAGGAGTGTTTCGAGATCTGCAAGTCGTTGCTTCTTGAGCCGGAGTGTGCCTTCTGACTTAATGGCGACATAATCATCCTGAGCTTCAATGTAATCGATTTTCTCGGCTGGGATGACAAAGACCCGGGAACCATCACGAACGAGGATGCGCTCTACGGTTTCACCCTTTGATCGGGTGGCCTTGATGATTTCCGCAGATGGGAGAACTTCACGCCGCGCGAGCTTTCCTTCTGCTCGGACCAGCGCTTCGTCAAACCGCTCTCTGCTGAATGGCTTGAGCAGGTAGTCGACGGCGTGCACCTCGAATGCTTTGACCGCATACTGTTCGTACGCCGTGACGAAGATGACAACGAGATCTCGTTCGATCAGCTCCAGCACCTCGAAGCCATTCAGCTTCGGCATTTGAACATCCAGGAACACGAGGTCGGGCTTCAGCTCGGTGGCGGCTTTTACTGCTTCGAAGCCGTTGGAGCATTCCGCAACAATCTGGATTTCGGAGTGTTCAGCGAGGTACTCGCGGATGATGCTTCGGGCGAGATCCTCATCATCAACGATGATGGCTTGAATCGTTTGCATGCTCTCAGCAAAGATACGAAAACCGATCAACTTTCAACACGATTATTCCTAGCGGGAAGGTTCTTACTCTTGAGAACCTCCTGCAGGGAGAATCAGCCTTGCTGTTCTGTGACCTTGGAAAGGATCGGTGCTTGGGAGGAACGATGGAATTCGGTACTTGTCTGGGCAGGAATCCACAAGTCGGCGCGGAACACATTATCGCGTTCTTCGGTTTGGAGTCGAGCGTCGTCTTTGTAGATCGCTCGCAGCCGCTTGGAGACATTCTCCAATCCGAGTCCTCCTTTGCGATTGCGCGGGCGGTCGGGGTCGACGGGATTCTCGATCTTTATGTGGAGCACACTTCCGCGCCATTCAGATTCCAGAGTGATAGTCCCACCGTCGAGCATATGGGCGATGCCATGGTGGACTGCATTCTCGATCAATGGTTGGAGGATAAGGGGTGGGACAAGACAGTTCCTGCAAACGTCATCAATTTTCTGCACGATCTTCAGTCGAGACCCGTACCGAATTTGCTCGATCTCCAGGAAGCTGATGGACATGGAGACTTCCTCATCGAGGCGGATAGATTCCTGTGCACCAAGCCGCAGGCTCTTGCGAAGGAAGTCTGCCAGCCGCAGCGTCATCGCGCGGACAGCTGCCGGATCCTGCGTTGCCAGAGCGCTGATCGAGTTCAGACTGTTGAACAAAAAATGTGGATTGATCTGTGCCCGGAGAGCTTTGAGTTCAGCCTCCTGGGCAAAAATCCTCGATTGCAGCTCTCGCTGCTCGGCTTCTTTTGAAAGCTCGAACGTTATGATCAAGTAGTGGACGGCTACCGTCAGTCCGTACAGGATGAAGTCAACGCCAATGAGCAGCGGCGCCTTTGCGAGGACGCGCGTCCGGAGGCCAGTAAGACCGAATGAGCGTTCCAGGATCAGAACCCATCCGCTCGCAATCATCATCCACAGTACGATCGTAACAATCCCGGCCAGTGTCTGAACAAGGAGGACCTGAGAGAAGGGAGTTTTCTGCAGAGGATAGACGCGACAAACGTACCACGTCGAAAGGCAGATCGCTCCATAAACAATAGTGATCGGAAGAGCGAGGGCGAGCGCCTCGGTCCACGAAAAATCGTGTGACAATGCGAGGACGGCGGCGAGCATGGTTCCGAAGATCAGCCAGCCGAGGAGGTAGATGCCGAGTCGCTCTTGGTTTGCGAGGATGGGATGCATGGGCTAGTTCTTGATCTCGACGCTTCCCATGATCGCGTATCCAGTCACGACCAGATGTTTGTTCGATTCGGATGCAGCTGAGTGGGTTTTGTCTTCGAAACCTCCGAGAAGTGGAACACCGCGCAGTATCACCTTCCAGTCCTCCGGCACCCAGATCTCGATGCCTCCCATCACAGCCACCAGATGCAGCGTCGCTTCGCCTTCAGTGATGGAGGCCTTGCGCAAATCGATCTCGCAGCCCCCCATGATTGCCGTTGCCTCTCCGCCGCGGAAGTCCTGGGAGCTGTTGGCATGTTTGAACCCGCCCAAGAGGGCAAGGCCGTTGAGAGTGGAACTGGGATCTGCAGCACCCATCGTGGCGCCCCCATCTATAACCCGGTGGTGTCTCGATTTTCCCCAAATCATGCTCAGACCGACGACCACAAGAATGAGAGGCCAGAGATCCCAGATGCTGAAGCTGATGAGCTCGATATTGTCCAGAACCAGGAGGGTGCCGATAAGAGCCCAGAACGCTCCCCACATCTTTCGCGAGAAGTCCTGACATTGGACGATCCTCGAGACTCCATAGACGACGAGAAGGATGGGCCAGAACTTCAAAAAGTCTCGAGCGTAGATGAAGCCGAGGTTTTCGAGCGTAAACATGATGCCCAGCAAGATGACGATGAGTCCGAGAACAATCTGGACGCTCAGTCTGTAGTTTCGCGTTGCCATAGTATTATCCTTTTGATAGGCGGCACTCGGGTGTAGGGGCAACAGCTTTCCAGATTGCGAATATGCCCCAGATGATCAAGAGGAGTGGCCAGGAATTATGGAAATACAATCCGAACATATGAAGAACGGAGACCAAAAGCCAGAGACCTATGAGGATCCACCAGGCTCCTCGCCGGCGCTCCCAGGAGGTCTCGGCTTGCAGCAACTTGCCGATGCCAATAGCCACAAGGATGAGCGGCCAATAATGGGAAATCGGCCCAAGGTATATCAAATCGAAATTATCGAGCAAAAATGCAACTCCGAAAAGAACAAGAATGATTCCCGCGATAAGTGTGCCTGCGAGACCTCGTTTAGGGGATTGATCCATGGATAGCCTCCTTCATCAGTATCTTTACCTGAAAGATACTCCCACTGGTGGACAATGTTGCATCATTTTCGGCGAGTGGAGGTTCCAAATCGGCGAACGGAGGATGGAGTCTGGGGATAATCTACCGGCGAGGACCAAGGTGTTTCCTATAATCCTCCAGTGTGTCGATATCGATACTGGCTTGAGGAAATGGAACGGCGACGGTTCTTTGACGGTGAAGCTCTATGATCCGTTTTGCGCCCGCATCCCCCCGGAGTACCAGAAGTTCAGGAAAGAGAGACCGGCTGAAGCAGGCGGGAACGCCGACGGTATTATTGTACTCGGCGGCAGCAATCAGGTTTTGCGGCTCGCTGCAGACAGCGATCAGCTGACCCAGCAACTCTGATGTCACGAATGGTTGGTCGCACAGCGAGAGCAACGCCGCGTCGATTGTTAGGGGAAGAGACGAGATTCCTTCTCTGATCGAAGAGGCGATGCCTTCTTGCCAGGTCGGGTTGACAACGATGCGCAGCGTGAGATCGTCGATTTCGTGTCGCATTCTGTCGGCCTCGAATCCCAGAATCACGATAACCTCAGCCGCCTGAGCAGCGAGAGCGACCTCGACCGAGTGACGCAAGAGACTCTTGTCGTGGAGCTGAAGAAGCTGCTTCGGCAAACCCAGGCGCGATGAGCTGCCGGCCGCAAGGATGATGATAGCAGTCGTGGAGTTTGTCATGCTGTTCCAGCAAGAAAAGCCGGAGACGCCCTGAGTCCAAGGATGCACTGAGCCGGCTTGTAGCACCCTTCGACTCCACGCAAGGATAGAGCCTGCGAGTTCCGCTCAGGGTGTCTGGTTTTTTTTGATGCAAGCGAAGGAAAGGAGTCCGCGACATCCTGAGCGGAGTCTCGCTCGCTGTTTGAGCGGGACGCAGTCGAAGGATGCTCCAAGCCTGCAGTTCTCAAAGTCGTGCGAGCAATTACTTCTGTGGCGGCAAACCCATGTGGGCCCATTCTTCTTTCGAAGGGCCGTAGATGCCTGGCACCTTGAGTCCAGCCTGCCGCATCAGGACCGTCATCTGCGCGCGGTGATGGATTTGATGCTTCACGAGGGAAGAAAGGGCGTAGCCGCGTTTCCACTTGTCGCCGTACATCTCAACTTCTTCCTCGAGCGAAGCATCGGACCACGAGGACTGGACAGCCTGGAGTACTGACCGAGACCCGACCTCGTATGCCGATGCGATATCAGTAGCGTGGGCGGGTTGTTCGGCATCTTCAGGCGGTGCGGTGACATCGAGGCCCATCCTTGATCCCATCTCGCCAAGGGTAAAGGCGACATGCCATGCAAGAAACCCGAGCGAGCGCCCATCCTGCGTGACCCTTTGACTCAATGATTCATCTGTCAAGACGCGCAAGAGCTTCAGCGTTGCATCGCTTTCGTACTTCCAATCAACCGTAAAGTCGCCAATGGAACGGTACATTGTCAGTCCTTTCGCAGGTTTGAATGTGGGAACAGAGGTCGGCGTTCGACATCATTGTTTCACCTTGTCCAGTATCTTCTCCATCTCGTCCATCACACGGTTCATTTTTTTCATTGTGAGCTCGAGCGGTTGAGACGTCGTCATATCGACACCAGCCTTTTTCAGCAGGTTGATGGGGTAATCGGAACTGCCCGAGGAGAGGAACGTCAGGTATTGCTTCGTTGCCGATTGGTCGCCTCCCAGCACCTTTTCGGAAAGAGCGGCAGAGGCAGTGAACGCCGTAGCGTACTGATAGACGTAGAAATCGTAATAGAAATGAGGGATGTACGCCCATTCCACTTTCATCTCGTCATCGACGATGCAGACCGCTTTGTCGTGCCCGTAGTATTTCCTGGTGATTTGCAGGTACAGGTCGTTGAGGGCGTCGCCTGTAATCGACTCACCCTTCTCAGCCCTCTCATGGATCCGCAGCTCGAACTCCGCAAACTGGGTTTGACGGAATACTGTTCCTTTGATTCCTTCCAGGTAGTTGCCCAGGAGTGACAATCGCACTTTGTCGTCAGTGATTGATTTTAGCATATGGTCGATGAGGAGTGCTTCATTGAACGTGGAAGCGACTTCAGCGACAAAGATTGAATAATCCGACGTCGGATACGGCTGCGTCTTGTTGGAAAGGTAGCTGTGCATCGTGTGGCCGAGCTCGTGGGCAAGCGTGCTCATATCATCATACTTGTTGTTGTAGTTCAGGAGCATGTACGGATGCACGTCGTACGCGGAGCCATTGGAGTACGCACCCGACCGTTTTCCCTCGGTCGGATAGAAATCAATCCACCGTTCGGCAAATGCCCTGTCGATCACCGAAACGTAGTCCTTGCCCAGGGGAGCCAGCGATGCCTCGACGTGCTTCTCTGCCTCCTCGATGGTATACTTCAGGTCAACGCTGCTCAGCAACGGTGCATAGAGATCGTAGTAGTGCAGCTCCTTCAAGCCCAGAATCCTCTTCCTGAGGTTCAAATAGCGGTGGAACGTCGCGAGGTTGCTGTTAACTCCATCAACAAGACTGTGATACACCTGAACCGGGATATTGTTTGCATCCATCGCACTCTCAAGGCTCGAGCCGTATTTCCTGGCGCGGGCATAGAACATGTTCTTTTTCACTTCCGCGTTCAACTCGGTGCCAAACGTTCTTTGGAATTCATTCAGCTTGCCGAAGAATGCCGCGAAGACCTTCTTCCGGTCTTCCTGGTTTGGAAGAGTCCGATAGAGGGTGTAGGTCGAGTTCGTGAGCTTCACGGTCGCACCGGTGCTCAGGGTTACTTCGGGTGATGGAAAATCTGCATCAGAGAAAACACTGTAAATGCTCTCCGCGGCGTCAGACATCAAGCTTGCATCAGCGATGATCTTTTCTTCGCCGGCCGTTCCGGTGTGAGCTTGTCTGCGCAAGAGGTCATCCAGGTATTGGCGGTAGACTCCGAGTTTCTTCTCTTGCTGAAGAAATGAATCGATGGTCTTCCGGTCAATTGAGAGAATCTCAGGTTCGATGTAGGCTGCCTTCGCGGCGTAGTCTGAAGAGACCTGCCGGATTTCCTGCTTCATCGCAAGACACTTTGATTCTCGCGTATCCTGGTCCGATATCATGCTGGCGTAGCTGCCGAGCCTCGCCAGTTCTTTCGTGATGTTGCTTGCATGATCCAGGCATCCGAAGAGCTGCTGCGCAGATTTGCCGAGCGTCCCCTTGAACTTCTCGATGCTGGGGATTTCAGCCGCAATGCGCTCCTTGGCTTGTTTCCAGTCGGCATCTGATGGATAGATATGGGTGAGATCCCATTTGTATTTGTCTGCAATCTTGCTGCGATCTCCAACCTGTGCCAGAGACAGATCGGCGGCGGCAAAAGAGAAACCTATGAACGAAAGCGCTAAGACTGTAGCCGGATTCATCGTGTCACCTTTCTGAAATGCGTGAAAATCTATCTGATGTGGACAAAATGGTTTCATGTCAGGACGAAAATAGCAACCCCGGATGACGTGGTTCGATTCAAAACTCTAAGAATGTACGCGTTGAGGCAGGAAACGGCAAGGACGATGTTACGAGTTGTCGTGGATCGGCCCTGAGTGGTCGCGGAGGTATCCGCCGCTTCGTCCGTTGAGGAATGCCTGAATCTCGGCCAGAATGGAGAGCCCAATTTCTTCCGATGATTCCGCGCCGATGTTCAGACCTATGGGACTGTGAAGGCGGGCGAGCTGTTTTTGCGTTGGAGCGAAGCCGGTTTCGCGCAGCTTTTCCAGCAGCAGCTCTGTTCTTTTTGAGGGTCCGAGCAATCCAACGTAGAGCGCCGGGGAGGGGAGAACGGTTCGGAGAAGTTGCAGGTCGTGCGAGAAATCGTGGGTCATGAGGGCGACGACGGAGTTTGCCTTCAGCCGAATTCTCTCAGGGAATTCTTCGGGGTGTGCCAGGACCAAGGTGTCGGCGGTGGGGAACCGTTCCTTCGTCAGGAAAGCAGGTCGGTGATCCGCAACGGTGACCGTCCAACCGAGTTCTTTTGCGAAGCGTGCGAGCGGCATGGAATCCGAACCTGCGCCAACGATCACCAGCGGAACAGGCGGTCGTATCACTTCGATGAACGCTTCAACGATTCCTTCCGTGAGACGATATTCTTTGATGGATGAATTTCTGGAGCGAAGCGCCTCGAGACAGTCTTCTGTCAGGGCGGCACAAAGTGTCGGATTCTTGACATCTTCTTCAATCTTTCCGTCGTCGTGAAGGAAGAGATGAGATCCGACCTTTGCCTTGAGCTCTCCGTCAACGCGAAAGATGCTCGCGATCACTCCAGTCCGTGGAGAGCGCATACATTCGGCGATGAATGCGAGATGGGTTGAACGAGCGCTGAGAGGCAACGGTTCGAGCAGGATCTGGATGACGCCATTGCAGCCGAGATTCAGTCCCCAGACGTCGTTTTCAGGCGAAGTCATGTCGTATGTCACGGTAATAGCTTCGTAGGATGCCATGATTTTCTTCGCACGTTCCACAACATCGGCTTCGAGGCATCCGCTGCTGATTGCGCCGAGCGTTTTGCCGTTCTCCCGGATAAGCATCCGTGCGCCGGGACGTCGATACGTCGACCCCTGCACCTTCACAATGGTGGCGAGTACCGCTCTCTCTTCGGCTTGTTTGCTGGCTTCGTATCCGGCAACGATCTCTTGCAGATCTTTCATTGAATTATCGAAGCTAGAGGGATCTATTTGTTGGAAGACGGGTGAAATATACTGAAAACCATCTCTCAACTTCCAGCCCTTTCTCTCGAAAAAGCCCGGAACATAATAGTAGTCATATCGATTCAATAACCATCAAGGGAATTCCGGCTATTCTGTGAAGTGAAACTTCGCCCGGCAGATCCCCGTAATCGGGGGTTGAAAGCCTCCTGCTCGAAAAACCACGCAATTTCTACCTACCAAATGTAAGGTGCTTCTATGAGCAAGACAGTATCATTTGCGATCCTGGCGATCGTCTCCCTTTCTGGTGTCTCTTTTTCTCCTCAACCTCGCGATGCTGCATCGAAGCTCGCAGAATGGCGCAATGGGGTCTGGCTGCTGCCGGATGGGTCGTACACGATCTACACGGATACCCACTATTTCGTTCTGGTAGCCGGCGGTGACAGCGCCTCATACAACATCTACTGCGGTGCTTCGCAAGTCCGGTATCACGCAAAGGGAATGGCGAGGAAGCAAGTTCTAAGGGTACGTCAATTTCCCGGCGGAGAGTTGACGTTCTATAAGAAAAACGTGTTCCAGCCGGGCAACACTGAAGCTCCGATGGAGATCGATGCTGGCCTGTTTTCTCCGGGCACCTGTAACATCAAGGATGGAATCATCTATGACTCAGTTACAGAGGTGACGGACGACTACATCCTGCTGTCTACTTGCAACGGAGATAAAGAGAAGATTTTTTCGAACGGCATCTCGATCTATTTACCTGCCGGTGGCGGAGAAGCGTACGCCTATAGGATCGAGCGGTTTAAGTGAAGTGGATGGTGTGCACAACGGAGATGACCGTCTCCTCACAGTTGGTGACTGTGCCCGGTGACGGTCATCCGGAATGCATCGAGGCAATTACCGCCGGCTCAGCCTCACTCCAAACCACACAACCCCTCCCAGGATACCGACGAGCAAAAGGACTAACGCGGTCGTGCCGAGGACATTGGCACTTGCAGCGACATGAATCCGGATCTTTTTGTCTTCCGATTCCACCTTCCGGTTGTTCGCGAATGATTCCGTTTTTATTGTGGCTTCGTAATCACCTACGCTCACATCAGAAGGAGGAGTGATCTTCACGGCCACCGCCTCTTCTTTGCCCGGCATCAGCGTCGAGATGAGGTCGGGAACCACCGATGATATCCAGTTGAGAGGAGCATCGGCCCGCACCTTGATGTTGTCCAGCCGGCGCGTCCCATCGTTGTAGATCGTCAAATTCATCTGTGCAACGTCGCCCGGTTTCAGCTCCTGATAGAAGTTCGTTGCTCGCACCTGAATGCGGCCGATGCCTCTTGGTATGAGTTCCAATTTCATGTAACTGATACCAAGGCGGTCCAGGTCGGCGGCGCCGAATTTCCTCTCTGTATCTGACACCTTCTCCGCTTGCTCTTGAGGGATCGCAGCAGCCAGGAAGTTGATCGGCCGATCGATGATGAACGACGTGCTGTCATAGCGATCGGGGAGATAGATGGCAAGCGAGAGTTTGCGCGTGTTGATGTCCTGAGAGAACTTTACCTGAGAAAGGCGGGCGTTCGTCTGCGCTTCGAGAAAATCGTAGGCGATCTGACGTGGCAGATTGAACACCTGCAACTTGTAAACGTTTGCAGTGCTGGAGAAAAGCTCGAGGGTCAATTCGTAGTTTGCCCGGGCGCCGAGATCCACCTCTTGCGAGAACTGCTCGGAAGCGATGAGCACCCTGTTCGCACTTTCATCCTTCTGAAGGAAGATTCTCTTTTCCTCAGATTTGTCGCCATAAACGCTTTTCACGGAGACGTTATCCAGGTCCTGAAGCAGCAGAAAATCGACCGCAATCGGCTCGTTGAAAGGCATTGTGGGAATCTTTGATTCATACGGTTGGCTGACGATAGAGTGCTGGTCGTTCAGGAGCGAGACGTAGACATTGGAGATCTGATCCGTTCGGATCCCTTCCAAATCCTCCAATTGTATTTTCCGTCCCTGAAGCAATCCTCCTGTGGTGTTTCGAAGCGTAACCCGCACGCGCTTCTTTCCATCTCTCGACTGGTACTTGATTGCTTTGTCGATCGTGATGTGAGGCTGGTCGAACGCGAGAGAGAGTATGGCTTGCTGGTAGGTTATCTGTGCGTTCTTGAATAAGTTTTCGGACTCCCTGAATTCCTGCTCAGAGATAAGCCCCTTTTCATACAGTTTCTGCTGACGAGCGAAATCGTCTTTTCGAACCTTGTAGTCGCTTTGAGCCTTCTCGAGGTAGAGCGACTTGAATCGCTCGTCGTTCGGATTGTAGAAGATCTGCTGCGCTAGGATGATCTGTGCCCACGCCAGAATGGAGAAGCAAAGCAGTATGTGCGTCCTTTTCATGTTCTTATCACCTCTGCAATTCTATTTACCAACGTTCAATGATTTATACTGGTAACTTACTGCCTCATTGCCTTCTCTTTTGCATCGTCTTCTCATCGCACATCGAACCGCCGGAAAGCCTTCCACGCGAGCACCAGGAACACGATGAGGTAAATCAAGAGAAACACGGTATGGGCGCCTGAGGCAGCCAGGCGGTACACCATAGGTTCCTCATGATACTGGAATCGAGGCCGGTCGCTGATGTCGAGTTTCGTTGTCTTCGTGAAGTTTGGATTCGCTTTTCTTGCTTCTGCTTCCTTCTTTGGGAGGTACTCGCGATACAATCTTGCGACATACTGATCCGCGCTCTCGAGGGAATAGACCTGATGCAATGCTCCAGTCGCGGTGATTTCCGCTCCTGCCAACACGTAGCTTGAAAACGGAGAGAGGGCGTGAAATAAGGCTGCTATCCCCTCGCGGACGACGGAGCCCCTCACGACAGAGGTCTTCAGTTCGTCGGCCTTGTTCAGGAATTCTTGATGGATCTTTTCCCACTCGGGCTTGATGAGTTCATTGATTTGATCCTCCTTGAATCCTTGTGCGGCATACTGCTCCCGTAGCTTCTTGTAGGCTGCCTCGTCCTCCTGCCGCATGACAACAAACGCCTGGTACTGAGCCTTCGCCGGTGAGGGGACAGGATAGACAATATCGGCAATGTATGGCGGTACGGTAGGCAGTATGAGGGCGAAGAGGACAAAGAACATCAACGCGAGTATGATCGAATCAGAGGGTGTCTGTGTCCGGGCCGAGATCATGAGCCCAAGCGAATAAAATACGGAGCAGTACAGCCCGCTGAGAACGATAAGCGCCGCAATGTCGATCCATTCTGTCGCTGACCACGAGGACTCAGAAAGGGTCAGGGCAACAAGAACGCTCCCCAGGAGTGATATCATGAGGAGTACCAAGACTGAAAGTATTCCTCCCATCCATTTGCCGAGAAGTATCCGGCCGCGGCTGCAGGAACTGGCGAGCAGCAGCCGGAGTGTTCCAGCTTCCTTCTCTCCTGAAATACGATCATATGACAGGGTGAGCGCGGCGATGCTCATCAGCACTCCTACAACGAAGAGGATGTCCATGAAAGGGAAAAGCACAACGACCGGGTTCTCATCAATGGATCCAAAAACACCGATTCCTCTCTGCACGCCCTGAACGAGGGAGGACAGCACAGGCGGAGGCGTCGCCGGCATCATCAAGCCACCATCCCATGCCTGCAAATGAAAGTAATCATCGATCATTCGATTCTGGAGATTCACTCGCCGGTGGTAATCGTTGAGTTCGTCATTATAGTTCTTGGTGAGAATAAAGGTGCTTGTCCACGAGATCAGCGCTAAGAGCACGAGCGAAATCACGAATCGTTGATTCAGCAGGTTAGCGAGGAATTCCTTTCTGGCGATGTTCCAAATCATGTCATAACCTTTGGTTTGTCTTCCTGGAGTCTATCGAGCATCGTATCTCAGAAAGCTGGTGTACGAAATGGCAAAAGAGACTGCTAGGAAGAGAAACAACACAAGCAAATCAAGGAGAACAAGCCCGATGCTTTCGCCAAACGACGCTGGCTGATAGAAAAAACGTATCTCCCCGACTTTTTTGGGGTTGACCTGCAGCGCGTCTCGGTATTCCAGCACTGACCGCTTCAGACGGGCCTCATCCTCAAAGCCGCTGCCAGCCACCGTCGATGCGAAATAAACGTATGACGAGGCAGGCGAGAGTCGTGACAGGTTGCGGCTTGTTTCCAGGTAGCGATTCAATTGGTTGCGGTAGTCGTTCTCGAGATGCAGTAACCGGCCGCGGACCTCATCCGAGTTCATCTCTCCCCGCGCCTCTCGAAAGCCGCCCTCAAAGATGTAGGTCAACATTTTTTCCTCTTCCAGCGATTGCGACGAAGGAAGAGAGGAAACCGCTCGCGCCACCGTTCCGCTGAGATTTGGGATGCCAAACACAAGAATTGCCCAGATAAAGAAGCACGCGACCATGCTCGTGTTAGCTGTTCGCGTTCGCGAGGAAACCGCCGTGGCCAGGACGATGAAAATTGCTACGTAGAGCACTGATCCGGCGTAGAAGGCCGCAATTCTAGCGCCTTCTTCGATTGAAATCGATGTCGCACGGATAAGAAGCACCAAGAGCAATCCCAGGCAGAACGAAAGGGTGAACGGCGCTAGAATGATGGAGAGATTGCCAATAATCTTGCCGGCAACGACGGATGTGCGTGCAACGGAATTCGATAACAGGAGCCGCAAAGTCCCGCGCTGCTTCTCGCCGCAGAACGTATCAAAAGCAATGAGCATTGCCAGAAAGCTCATAAGCACTCGCACGAGATACGCCATATCGGGGACTGCAAAGCGGGTGGAGATAAAGTCAACGCTCAAGAGGTTGGCGCTTGGATACGCAATCAGTGTGCCGGGACGAATGTCGTACCCTCTGCCGATGAGCTTCTGGAGTCCGCTTGCATACATCGAAAGCACGGATGGCTTGACGACGGCGCGTGCCTGTCCTTCCTTAGGCAGATTGAGTGTGTAATCTTCCATTCTTCTCTGATAATCCTGGAGGAGAATCAGATTGCTGCCGACAATTGCGATGAGACATAGTATTGCTACCACTCTGAATTTGAGCGAGTAGAAGTGTTCGAGCAGCTCTTTTTTCACGATCGTCCAAATCACTATGGGACTCCCTTACGGATGAGCTAGAATTTTTTGCAGTGTGTCGTGGCGCAGTTCGTCCCCGAGCACCTCACTGCCTCATCGTTTTTCATTTTACATTTCTCATTTCGAATTATCCTTCATCTTACATCGTATCGCAGGAAACTGACAAACGCGCCAGCAAAGAACAGTAGATTGAAGACCACGAGGACCCCGAATGGAATGAGAATACGGTCGAGTCTTGTGCTGAACGGCGGAGGTTGAAATTGGAAGCGGGGTCGAGCCCGGAGATCAAGATAATCATTGGAACTGAAGGCCGGGTTTTTCTGCTTTTCTTCGTTGTACCGTCGGTCGGAGTACTCGGCGAGTGAGCGAGAATAGCGCCACGACTGCGAGTTCCACTCCTTGTCGCTCTGCAATCCGACATCTGCAGCGTCTGTTGCGGCAAAAACGAAGTTGGAGAGCGGAGAAAGAGAAGCCAGCACGGTAGCAAAAACTTCCTGATGATGTGACTGATTGTCGAACGACTCCTGGATTGCAGCGCCGATCTTCCGTTGTTCAATGTTCACGTCGCGCACCATCTCGTCCCACGCCTTCTGGTATTGTGCGTAACGTTCCCTGAAAGCAGCATCACGCGCTATCTTTGCTTGCAGGTCGCTCTGGTTTGTCGTAGACCCCATGACCATTCCGACATCGGAAAACGTCGACTGCAGCATTTGGCGCTGACGGTTCCGGATGATTTCATCGCGGTCATCACTTTCGATTTTGGTTCTCTGTTGCTGGATTTTTGCAGCGGAAGGAATGCGATAGATCTGAGCTGCCAGAAACGGGCTGATGTTCGGCAACACGAGAACGAGCACGACCCAGGCAAAGAGCGATTTCAGCACGGCGACATTTGAAGTGCGGGAACGGGCGGAAAAGAAGAGCCCGAGGCCGTAGAACGCTGTAATGTAAACATACGACAGCAGCAACGAGATTGCGAACACCCCGACGTCGAGTCCCACCAACTGGATGCCCGCATCGATGGCAAGGCATGCAAGCCCGAGCAGCACTCCGAGTGTGAATGGAATGAGCAGTGTGATCGTGCCACCGATGAATTTCCCCAGCACAATCGTGGTGCGTGAGATGGAGGTCGAGAGCATGAGCTTCAGGAGCCCGTCTTCGCGCTCGCCCGTGATTGCACTGTGCGAGAGCAGGATAGCAATCAAGCTCATGATGACGGAGACAATGGCGACAAGGTCAAGTTTCGAGAGTAGGGCAGGAATCGGGTTGCTCACGAAATTATCCTGTTGGGCATCCCGGTCGAGTCCGAGCACTAATGGCTCGTATCGCGATGGAGGACGAAAGACAACCGACATCCACTCAATCCGATTCAAATGCCCATATTGATCGATGAACGCCTCCTGGGTGTTCACCCGGCTGTAGTAGTCGTTCAACTCCTCCTTGTGCTGCCCCGTGAGCACGACGATCGATGAAACGATGAGAAGAATCGCGATCACGCACAGGGCGATGAACCGAAGATTCAGAATGTTATCGAGCAATTCCTTTCTCACTAACTCCCAGAGCATGTTCATTCTCCTCTTTCATTCATGTTTGGTGTGCGAGTCAACGTGGATCGTAGGTCAGGAATCGAACATACGATCCGCTTATGAGAACCAATGCGAAGAGGGCGATCACGGCGACGTCAACGAAGCCCGTCTCGCTGAATACTTCGCCCAACGAAGCACGAGTGTATGTGAACACGTCGGCCGCCCCCCGTTCCAGATGGTTGATGCGAAAGAAATTGCGATCCAGATATTGACTGATTGCGTCTTTCGTCCTGACCTCCTCGTACAATCCCGTATTTGCCACGTCTGTCAAGAGGAAATGTAGGGCTCCCGACGGTGAGAAGCGCACGATCGATTTCGTTGTACGTATGAGCGCATTCATCTGCGGTCGATACTGTTCGACTAATCTCGTGCTTGATTCTTTGATCTCCTGAATCATCCTCCGGCCCTCTGATCCTTCCGACTTCTCCTTTTCTCGCTGGATTCTCGTGAAGATTGCCTGAATGGTTTTCAATCGGCCCTCCATCTCGATCCGGTCACTCGCCGGGACGCTCGAAAGGGTTTTTGCCAGGAGGGTCCCGAAGTTTGGAATGATGAACACAAGAAGCAGCCAGAGGGTCAGGCTCACCACCAAAGATGTTGAACTTCGGTGGACGATGGAAGAGACGAACATGCCCAGGGCAGTGAAGAGAAGTGCATAGAGACACGCGATCAGCAAGATGAAAGCGTTCCTGGCCCAGAAGCCGCCAGTTGTGACAACGCCAGGCAAAAGAGAAATCACCAGCAGCGCGAGGAGAAACAGAACTGCAAATGGCACAATGACCATCAGGAATCTTCCGAGGAGTTTTCCGAGGACGAGTGACGAGCGTTTGATCCCATTCGACAGGAGGAGTTTCAGCGTCCCTTGCTCCTTTTCGAAAGTGATGGCGTCGAACGAGAACAGGATGGCGATCAGGGCGAGCACCACCTTGATGATGAACAGCATGTCCGGGACCGCGAAGAGCGCGAAGATGCGATTCACGGCCTGTTGGTTCTGATGGATTTCGATGCCGGTGATGGATATCTCGTAGAGCCGCGTCAGGTTCGCTTCCAGCCCTTTCGCGAGAATCGACATCGGCGTTGGTTCGATGATGATGTTCGTGCTGGCGGGCGCAGGCCGCAGAATTTCGTAGTTCTCGAGCCGAAGAAGAAAATCACCATAGCCGACAATCACCGCTACCAACATCAATAGAGCGAGAAGACCCGTCAGGATGTAGAAGCGGTACGAGACGATGTTTTCGAGAATTTCCTTTTTGGCGATGGACCAGATCATGCTCAGTGCCTTTCCATGTCATTTGTTTCCGCGTTTCGAGTCTGATAATCCTGCCCCGCCACGAAAGCGGCAACGACCGTGAGCAATATCGCGATGACGAAGGAGATGATCACCCGGAAGTCGAGGATCTTTTGGAGAAATTCTTTTTTGGCGATAACCCAGATCACGGTTGGCCTTCTCATTGTGAGACGTAAAACGTGAAACGTGAGACGTTTATTGGCAATTATCACACTCCCAACGTTGGGGCAACATCCTGCCGCGCGAAGCGCAAGAATGTCATCGCAAACACCAACACGTTGTAGAGAACCAGCAGGAAGATGTCCCAGGCAGCAGATGCCAGTCCTTCGCTACTCGATGGCAAAGCGTCCCGAAAGTTCTTTGCCGGTCCGAGATCGACCACGCGTTGAGAGAAGTGCTTCGCACTCGGTCCGCTCCACCACGGCACATATCGGTGCTCGCTCTTGGGATCTTCCTTGTCGGCCTCGATGATTGCCTGGAAGAAACCTTCCCGGAAGTGCACGGCGTTGCTCACAAAGTGCTGCAGCCGGAAGGTGCCTCCGCCTATGATTTCCTCAGCCGCATAGGAGAAGGTTGATGCCGGCGAAATGCGAGTAAGATCCTGGCCGAGGCGGACCTGCCTGATCAGAGATTGAAGGTAGTCCAACAGCATGCGTTCTCTGGCCAATTCTCGTTGGAGTTTTGCGGATGCAACCTCATCAGCGCTCATGGATGCTGTGAGCGTGTACTGATCGGGAATCGCGTTTGCCATCTCGTGAATCTGTAGTGGCGTCTTGGCACTGCCCAGCTGGCTCGCCAGGATGCCCCCCAGATTGGGGATGACGAACACGAGGGTTGTCCAAGCGAACAGAAATGCAACCGCCGAGAGTAAGGGTCCCCGTGTGAGAACGGAACAGAGCAGACCGATCAAGACAAAAATGGAAAGATACGCGATGCTGACCATCCAGAACAAGCCAATCTTCAGCCAATCATCTCCCGTGAACTGCATGACGTCCAGACTCTGCAGAACAATCAGACTGAGTAATACTGCAACGGAGAACGCAGCAGCCAGGGCGATGAGTGCGGCAAGGTACTTGCCCAACAGTACCGTGCTTCGGGAGACCGGGTGAGATAACACAAGGGTGAGCGTCCCGTCTCGAAGTTCGCCTGAGATGCTTTTGTAGGTCAGCAACCCTGCCCCAAAGCTGAGGAGCGCTGAAACGACGAATGCCCAATCCACATACTCAAAACCCTTGTAGATCGCTCCGATCTGCCCTGTTCTCTGAATGCCTCGGAGCCCGTGCACGGCAAAGACAACTTGATTTGGCAATTCGCTTTCCCCCGTCGCTGAACAGAAACCCACAGGCAGAGGTAACCGACGGACGTTAGCTCCCCCTCTGCTGGCCACCATGCCCAGATCGACTGTGCCGTCATCGTTTACCAGTCCTTCAATCCGAGCAGGGTACTCTTTGACGACAGTCCTGTACGTTACCGAGAAGGCTAGAACGCTGATGACCATAAGGAGCACGGAAAGGACGAAGATCGCTGAAAAGCGAAAGCTTGTGATGTGGTCGACAAGTTCTCTTTTGACAATCATCCAGAACATTGTGCTCCCTCTTCTGATTGATTTGTTTTCCATTCTCGCCGCCGCGAACGTTGGCGGCGGCACTTGGTCAGTGGATGCGATAATGAATCACCCGCCTGATCGACAAAGCTAAGAACAATCCTGTACCTGCTACGAGTAGCAATACGTCGGGTATCGCGTCAGCAGTCCGTTCCGCCAAACCAGCAAAGCCGATGTGCGGTGGGGGCATCGTGCTGAGATCGATCGGAGTTACACGATCCCAGCTGAGGAGCCTCTCGATGGCTCTTTCGCCCTCCTTCTCGATCACACTTTGCCAGTACGTTTGATTTTGCTCAGTGGGTTGGACATCAGGGTACTCTAACGCGCGCGTAAACCACTCTGGTTTGCCAATCTTTGGTTCCAGATATGTCATCAAAGCGTCACGATAAATCCGGGCACGCTGCACAGCGATCTCATAGCTGTCGATATCGGTCCCGGCGATTGCTTGCGACACATTTTTGAAGAGAACACAGAGAGACGTGCGCATCAAATTGTCTCGCATGCGGCTCCACCTCTTGAGGGCTGTGGCATACGATTCGAACAAGCGCTGCCGGTCCTCGGCAAGGCGAAACTTCAATGGGAATGCCTTCTTGTTGAACTCGATCCGATTGGGGATTTCGTCTGCCGTAATACCGAGGATTGCCTCGCCCTCAATGGGATCCATCCTCACATTGTTCCATTCAGACTTTTGAGTGTAAGGGATACTTGCATAGGCGCGAGAGAAATCGCGCCTTGCCTGATCTGCTGCTCTCACAGTACTCTCATGGATCTCCTGAGGGCGAAGGTACTCTGAAAGGTATTCTCCTCCCTGCGGGATGACGATGGCGACGACTACCCACATCAGGAGCAGCCACATAAGACCGGAGGATGATTCCCTCGCGTAGAGCGAGACAAGGAGCGCGAGTGCCAGGAAGCACGACAGAAAAACCAGAGAAAACAGATACATCAGTCCCAAACCAATCCAGCTTGTGGCTTCGAGAGACAGGCGAGGAGAGAGGCTCCAGAGCACCATGACCTCCAGGAGTCCTATCGTCAGCGGTATGGCGAGAGAAACCAGCGCCCCAAAGAACTTTCCAATCAGCAGGTGAACGCGACCGGCAGAGGTACTCAGAAGGAGCTTGAGCGTCCCCTGCTCTCGTTCTCCGCTGAAGCAGTCAAACACGAGGACGATTGCAAAGAGACTCAAGATCATGCTGATGACGAAAGAGAGATCGATCGATGCGAAAACCCTGAGAAGAGGATTATACGGTCGGTCGCTCGTACCGCCGAGGATGATGTTTACGGGTCCCCGGCCCTCGTCGATCAAGGACGGGATATGATAGGGCGAGACAGCGATAGAGGTCGGCAAGTCCCTGATTCCCCGGCTGAAGACGGAGAGTGGAGAGGGGATGATGTCGACATGCACTTCGACCATCGAATAAACTTTTGTCTGCTCCAGCAGGTTGCTATGCCGCTGAACATCAGATATGTACGTCTGCTGGCGAGATACAAAGTCCTCGACGAGGACATAGCCCACCAGTCCCATCATCAGGATGCTGACAACGAGTCCTGCCACAAACCGCAGGCTAAGAAGGTTTATAAGAAGTTCTTTACGAGTGATCGACCAAATCACGCTCTGCCTCCTCCTCGAATTGTCAATTGCCCCCGCTAAAATGCAGCGGGGCGCACAAAACGCGCAATTGACAATCTCCTAACTCACTTCCATGTACTTCAAATACAGTTTCTCCAAATCCTCGGTACTGAAGGTCCTCTTTCGTCTTCTCCATGATCAGCACGCCTTCCTTCATGATGCCGACGCGATCGGCGACTTCTTTCGCACGGAACACATCGTGTGTCGACATCAGGATGGCCTTCCCCTCCTTCCGAAGCTTGAACAGCAGCTCGATAAAGTCGGCCGCGGCTTTCGGGTCGAGCCCTGCAGTAGGCTCATCGAGGAGCAGCGCCGGGGCTTGCTTCAAGATGGCGATGGCGATGCCGAGCTTCTGCCTCATCCCTTTTGAGAATGTTTTCACGCGCTGTTCAAACGCCCGTTCCGGCAGACCGACCTCCCGCATGACCATGTAGTAGTCTTCCTTCTTCAAATTCTTCCTGCCTGCGAGGCTTGTGAAGAAGTCCAGATTCTGTCTCGCCGTGAAGTTGCCGTAGAGCATCACGTTTTCCGAGACGTAGGCTGCGTGCCTCTTTGCTGCAATGGGGTCCTTCGTGCAATCGACTCCGTTGAGCATTGCCGTTCCACTCGTCGGCTCGATGAAGTTGAAAAAGAGATTGATGGTGGTGGTTTTCCCAGCTCCATTGGCACCTAACAAGCAATAGATCTGTGCCGGCAGGATATTGAGATTCAGATGATCGAGTGCGAGGAGATTGTCCTCGTACCGTTTGGTGAGATCGATGGCTTGGATCATGGCAAGGGTCACTCCTATGTGATTGCGAATTTGGAATTGTCAAATGCGAATTGTGCGCTGTTTGCACCCCGCCGTTTTCTTGGCGGGAAGAATTTCGAATTGTCTGGACTCTGGCACGTGATTGTGCGTTTTTTGCATCTCCCGCTTTTTGGATTCCGCTCTCAAGCGGGATTTCCCGCTCTTGGATTCCGCCTCTAGGCGGGAGTTACGGGGCGGAACCGCCGTTGTTTGGCGGGACCGATTTTCGATTTCTCATTTCACATTTTTCATTTTGAATTGTCTTATCGTACGTCGTACCTCAGGAAGCGCACGTACGCCACGGCGAATGGGGCGATGAGCCAGAAAGCCAGTGAAATCAAACTCCCAAGATTGCCGGCGATGACCTCCGGAAGAGTCGCCCGTTGTATCGAGAAAGCAGGCAAAGTTTTGAGTTCGACAAACCCGTTGATGGAAGATGAACTTGCTGAGCCGCCGCTTGGGAACTCAATTGTTGTCTTGTTGACGTGGCTGTACAGTGCCGCATCGAGCGTTTGTTGGTGCGACCTGACCGCATCGAGGTATTTCTCCTTGTCCAATTCTCCTGTCCCGCATATGTCCGTGATGAACCTCGTCAACGCAGCGCTCGGTGAAATCAGCGACAGGTTGCTTGCGATCGACTGTTGATTGTGTCGTTCGATCTGGAATGCCTGATCAAGGTTTCGCAGTTGATCGGTTTTCCGGGCGCGGTACTGTTGCTCGGTTGTGGTCTTGAACGATTCCCATGCATCTCGATCGGCACCTGGTGCGAGATCGGTTTTCAAAGGAGCTCCTTTTCCGAAGATCGACTCATATTGTCTCCCGAGGATCCTTGCCTTCTCCTGGTCAATGGCCTTTGCGATGGAAGATCTCTGCATCGAGACGACCGTCTCCGACCTGATCGGATGCACGACGGACGCAACCATATCGCTGAGCCTCGGGACGACGAGCTGCATGAAAATCCAGACAAGCAGGATCGCCACGAGCGCGGTGCGTGCCCGTGCAGCGCTGGCAGATATCATGATCCCTAACGTGAAGTACTCCAGGATGAACAGGGAGCCTGCAAGAAAAATAATGGCAATGCGTGCCGCGATCCGTGAATCGTAGAGCGGAAATGAGGTCACTGCGAGAAGAACAAGGCCGAGGAGAAATGAGATCACGAATGGTAACCAGACAGCGATGTATCCTCCGACGAGCTTACCGATCAGGAGGTTATGCCGCGGAACGCTGTTGGACAAAATGCTCCTCAGCGTTCCCAGTTCCTTTTCGCCCGAAATGACGTCTGAAGCAAACAGGAGCACAATCAGGCTTACAACCATTTGAATGATGAAGACGAAATCGAACTTGCCAAAAACTGAGAGCACAGATTGATCGCCGACAGGTGTTTCGCCCTGTTTGTATCCCTCAGGCTGGAACTCGTAGAACCGCGGCAGGCTGGACTCGAATCCGGAGGCGAAGATCGAGAGGGGAGAAGGAGGCCGGAAGCCCTTCAGCGGGATCGTGCCAAAGTGAATGTCCCACATCCTTGAAGAGGCGAGAGCATCGTCGGCGAGCCGGACCTGTTCGCTGTAGTCGCTGAGCCTCTTGGAGTAGTCAAGCTCGTGAACGTAGAGAGATGAGACGATCAAGACGGCGCAGATCAGGAAGAACAGAGGAAGCCGGTAGCTGACAATGTTCTCGAGAAGCTCTTTCTTGATTATTGAGGAGAGCATATCACCATCCTTCCATCACAGTAGATGCTACAAGCCATCTCAAAAATCCTTCCACAAGAATAGTTGTCATTCCCGCACGTCTTCGCGTTTTGTGTTCGCTCTTTGAATCCCGCTAGGGAGCGGAATCCTTGAAAGCGGGACGTCCCGCTGTTGTTGAGCGGGAAAGCGGGCATCCAGGTCGTGAACCTCATGCGACCAGGGGCAATCGTCGTGCTTGGTTCTGGATTCCCGATGGAAACATTCGGGAATGACATTCTGCTTTCGGGAACAACATTCATTTTGTCATACCCGCATGTCGTAAGCGGATATCCAGGTCATGAACTTCATGCGGCCAAGGGCAAATGCGACGCTCTTTTCTGGACTCCCGATAGAAGTGTTCGGGAGTGACATCGATTTTTGAGATGAGCTCTAATCTTGCAGTACACAATGATGACCGCAGGTCAGCCTAGTGAGCATATGCTGAGCCCTACTCAAAGAGGCAATCTTTGTGCCGGTGTGCAAGCTACTCTAATGAAGAGCTAAATGCGGAGTTTCTCAGAGGGATGGGTAATGTGCTATACGGAGGTGGGCAAAGGGTTACACGCGGGGAGGGATGATGGTTGATGGAAAATGGATGATGGTTGAGGGTCGATGGATGAGGGAGCACCGTGAGGAAGGAATGCGTCGTTGAGACCTCTATCGTGACGTTGACCGTTTCACGCTTCGCTGTTGAGAGGTCAGCCGTATGGATGTGAACATGCGTCTGAATTCCTCAGATTCTGCGAGGAGTTTGTCGAGAGTCTGGTATTGCCCGTCATCTAAGGCCTTCAATACTCGCAACCAGTAGTTGGTTTCGCGAATCTCCTTCAGAACAACACCGATCTTGTGAGCAAAATCATCTTTCGATTCCGCTGCTTGTGCCTCCTCGTAGTTTGCTCCTATCGAGGTCGAGGCTTTCGCTAGTTGATGTCGAATCACATCGAATTCCGCACTCTTTGCAAGGCTCCCCAGGTACCCGAATACTGCGACTCCGAAACCGAAGGTTCTGTCAAGTAGTTCCTGTGTCTTCCTATCGCTTTTCTGTCCTCAATAGCTTAGCCTCCATCTCCCATTTTCCATCATCCGTTCTCTTCCTCAATTCCATACTGCAGCATCTTGTTGAAGAGCGTTTTTCGGCTGATCTTCAGTCTCTCGGCGGCTTCCGTTCTGTTCCAGTTGACTTGATTGAGGGTGTCGAGTATGATCTGACGCTCAGCCTCTTCGCTTAACGATCGAATATAGGGCTCCAGCCCTTTTTCCTCGTTGTAGTGAAAAAGCTTACTGGCGCCTTCCTTGATGAGGAAATCAAAATTCTTCCGCTCAAGGCAGTTTCCTTTAGCGTTCATCATCGCACGCTGCACGGCATTCTCGAGTTCGCGGATATTGCCTTTCCAATCGTGGTTTTCGAGGAAGTCAAGTGCTTCACTCGAAATCGCATCTACGCGCCTTCCGAAAGCATCCCTATGCTTTGCGACGAAGTGCCGAACGTAGAGTGGTATGTCTTCTTTGTGCTCACGGAGAGATGGCATACGGAGCTTCAGGACATTAAGCCGATAGTACAGGTCCTCCCTGAACTTCCCATCTCGAACCTGCGCTTCCAGATCTTTGTTCGTGGCCGCTATGACCCGCACATCCACCTTCACGGAAGCACTGCCTCCGACGCGCGCGAACTCTTTCTCCTGAAGCACCCGGAGCAACCGGGTCTGGGCCTCGGGTGGAAGCTCACCGATTTCATCAAGGAAAATCGAGCCCGCATTTGCTTCCTCAAACCTTCCGATCCTTCGCTCTCTCGCGTCCGTGAATGCTCCTCGTTCGTGCCCAAAGAACTCGCTCTCCAAAAGGCTCGAAGGAATTGCCGCACAATCAACTATGACCAGTGGGTATCCTCTGCGTTTACTCTCGTAGTGAATCGCTCTTGCAGCCAGCTCCTTGCCCGTGCCGCTCAGGCCCTCAATCAGCACCGTTGCATCAGCTTCTGCAATCTTCTGGATCTGCTTGCGGACGTCTTGCAGGACCGGACTATCCCCGAGGATATTTTCGATCCCCCACTTCTTACGCAACTCTGTCTTTAGCCGATTGACTTGATCTGAAAGTTGACGCCGCTCAATCGCACGGCGAACGACAAGCAGGAGTTGCTCATTGTCGTAGGGCTTCGTCAGGTAATCGTACACCCCGTGTTTGATCGCCTGAACCGCTGTCGCAATACTCCCGTGGGCAGTAAGAATAACAGAGACAACACCGGGCAACTGTTCTTTAATCCGGCTGATTGTTTCGATGCCATCCAGACGCGGCATCTGTAGGTCCGCGATCACGAGATGTGGATCGAACGATTTCGATTTCTCTAATGCTTCGAAACCGTCTGCCGCAGTAGCCACCTCGTAGCCCTCGTCCTTCAGCACAGCCGCAAGGATCGTCCGGATCTTCTCCTCATCGTCGACAATGAGAATCTTTCCTTTGTTCAATAAATCGTTCATCTCCTCCTATGCCTTATAGGATGTGACCTTGTCGCGGCAGCTTGATAGTCACCGTCGTCCCAGAGGGTTGTTCTACACGGCTCTCGATCTGAATCTCGCCGCCATGTTTGCTGATGATGCCGTAGGAGATCGATAGTCCCAGCCCGGTTCCGGCTTCCTTTGTTGTGAAAAAAGGATCAAAGACTCTGGGGAGATCCCTCTCGGGAATCCCACGTCCAGTGTCGCTTATTTCCACGCCTACGAAATCTGATTCCTTGGTAAGACTCTCCTCTCCAATGCCGTCATTGAGTTTGATTGAGATCCTTCCTCCTCTTTGGAGGGCCTCGATGCTGTTCAGTAAAATATTCAGGAACACCTGCTTGAGCTGCGATGCGTCGCCCCTGATCGGAAGGGCTTGAAGATCAAAGAACTTTTGGACTTCGATGTTCTGTTTTCGTAATTCCGGATCGAGCAGAAGTAGGGTCTGATCCATAACATCCTTAAGATCGACAGCCCCAACATGGAGCTCGGTCGACTTGCTGAGCGAAAGGAGTCCCTTAATGATTTGATCAATGCGGTCCACCTCTTCAATAATTCCATCCACCAGAGGCTTTTTCTCGCTCGGGAGGTCCTTTTGGAGGAATTGAACTGTGCTGCGGATCGAGGTGAGGGGATTTCGAATCTCGTGGGCGGCTCCGGCGGCCAGTTCTCCGACGGTCGCAAGTTTGTCGGCATGGAAAAGCTTCTTCAGTCTGTCTTCCTGGAACTGGTAGATCAAGGCGTGTTCGAGAGCAAGTGCAGTCTGGGTTGCCAGCATCGACACCATTTCAATGTCCCTCGCGGAGTACTCAGTATTGTTGAGTTTCCTCCCAAGGAACAGCGCCCCTGTCAAACGATTGGTAATGATCAAGGGGACGACTAGCATGGTACGTGTCTTGCCCAAGAGCTCGCTTTCGCGAGTCGAGAGAAATCTCACCACCTCAGTCTGATTGACTGTGTCAAGAGCACATCGGTTTACCGTGAGCCATTTGACCAGATGATCCGAACGAGAGAAATGAAACTCGGCGAGCAGTTCAGGTGTCTCTCCTTTTGCAATCCTACCGACATACCGATTGGTGATCGGTTCGAACAAAACAAGATAAAGTGCGCTCGCACCCAGCATCTCCATGAGCTTGGCAGAGAAGTTCTCCAGGAGCTGGTCGAGGCCGACAATCGAGCCAATGGACTTGAGAAATTCCTCAGGACTGAACGGCACTTGGGTATGGCGCTTGTGCGACAGCCGTTCTTTGATTTTTCGAAATGATTGAGCCATATGGGAAGGTGAAGCCGGAGTAATTTCCGCGTGGAGTTTCTGTGTCAATTTACGGCTTTTCTATTCCATCCTCAACTTCTCGGCGTTTGGCCGTCATTGTTCATCCCGGCCAAGGATTTCTTGGCATCTTTGGTCAACGGAACGTCCAAACAGAATACTTCTCTGACGCGCGCTCAAAGCGCGCGGCCCTCCACTGAAGTTTTTTTCAATACCGACCCAGATCGCGTCCCACGACAACGTTGCCGGTGAATCCTCCCGCCCGTATTCCAGCGAGTAGCTCCTCATCGGTGGCACCCATACGAACAATGTGGCTCAGAATGAGAAGCTTCGGCTGAATGCGGGTGGCTAATGCTCCGAGCTCGATGTCGGATGTGTGGAATTCATGCAGGTACTTCACCCAGTCGTCACCTCCGGGACGCTGTTCCGGCCTGGCTTTTGCCGCGGAGTAAACCTCGTGGACAAGGACATCGACGCCTCGTGCGTGTTCGATCAGGTGTTCATCGTAGCGCGTGTCTCCAGAGACCAAGAAGGAGCGGGACGGTGTATCGAAGCGGTAAGCAAATGCCTCAGCCCAGTTTCCGTGCGGGACGCGAATCGCCGTCACTCGGACACCCAGACTGTCATAAATGACACCCGGCCCGATCTCGTGAACTGAGACCTGGTATCCGTTTGGCGTTTCGTGTTCGAGGCCTTCAGTCCGTACTTTGATATCTTCTTCATACGCGGCTATCAAATGGTCTGTCATACTTTGAAGGCCGTGGGGTCCGTATGCTTGAAGGGGCGATCTTCGACCCATGACCCATGACGTGAAGATCAGGTCGGGATAACCAAGGGTGTGGTCGCTGTGAAGGTGGGTGATAAAGAGTGCGGTCACGCCGTTGATCGGCAGATGGGCGGCACTCAATTGCAGCTCAGCACCTGGACCAGCGTCGACAAGGAAAACGAGCTTTCCGACGACGATGGCAGTGGCCGGTCCGGACGCTTTGGGATCGGGACGGGGCGTTCCTGTGCCCAGCAGCACGACCACTGTGCTGTCCCGCCGATCTTGTCCTGCCTGTTGAGCGCCGACTGTGACCGATCGAAACATAAGGCAGCCTGTGAGCAACAAGACTGCAATGAACCGGTATTCTTCACAGACAGTCAGACTCTTCCGTGTTGACATGTATCTGCAGAGCATAGCCAGCCTTTCAGTTAATGTCTCGAGCAAGCGGCCAAGTAACTGCCACTCAAAATGAAGTTCTTCCCGCCCTCGCCGCACGAGGATTCTGGTCTCGCTCGAGCTGTTTCACGATCATTCGACCCCGCGTGCGCAGGGCAGGACCAACGTACGGAAGCAACAATGTAATCGCTGTTTGAAGCTCACGCTTCAAGTCGGGCTCGCGTTCGGCGATCTTCACAAGCACCGTCATGGAACATGCTTTGACAGCGATGGGCGCCTCGACGGATCCGAGATAATCAAAGCACAACGAGACCACAGTTCCGAGCAGGGAAGGGGGATCTCAACGAACTGAAGCAAGCGCACGACGTTGCGCCTGACCGCGTCATGAACGCCGGGCTCCTGCATTTTCTTGATCATCGCAGGGAGCCAGGGAATCACAAGCTGAGGGTTGAGCTCGTAGCATTCACTGATGATCCACGCAGCCCGCTGGGTGACACGGAACTCGCCGTGAAGGAAAAGGTCCATCAGTTGCTTGAAGCGCTTCCGGTCGTTTCCCACCCACTTCGCAATTCTCACCATCTGCCGCTTCGAGTGTTCTTTCAGGATTTCAGATTCGAGGTCCATCGGTCCAAATCATCTGCAGGAGATCTCACGCTGCTCGAAGAGATGAATAGCAACTTTCAAGTCATCTCCAGGCCCGCGTGACTTCGGGGTCTCTAGTTAGTGGCTCATACGTGTTTGACACTCACTTTGTAGGCTGACCTCACCCTGGCCCTCTCCTCACAGGAGAGGGGATTCTCATGGCTCAGAGCTTCGAATTTGGATTCTCAACGGCATTCTTTTCTTCCCCTCCCAGGGGAAGGTGAGGATGAGGTCTGCTATTTACTTGTCGTCCTTGAATTTGATCTCATCTGAATGTGGCAGCATCAGTTGAGGCTGATCTTGATTGTGAGAGGATAGATGGATGAGACGTGGACCAGTGATTCTTTTTGCTCGTGAAGATCGACAACCCACGTCGCCACGATGTAACCAATGAGGCCGCTAAGAACACAGTCGGAAGCCCAGTGATAGTCCTGATAGACTCTGGAGAACGCGGTGAGTGCCGCCGGCAGATACGCGATGACTTTCAACGCATTCGACTGAACGTTCCTGGAAAGAACCGTCGACAGCGCAAAGGCAAGCGTTGCGTGTCCCGATGGAAGTGAATGGAAGCCGTCATCGAGGATCGTGAACGGCTGATAGTCTGACGGGCCTTTGTCGGCATACGGTCTTGCTCGACCAACGATTACTTTGAGCAGCGTGGTCGTTGCGCCGGAATAGAAGGCAGCTTGTACTATTTCAAACCCGATTTTCTTCGTTGAGTTGTCCTTGGACAGCCACCCATGGAGGCCAAATGCGCCGCCGATGATTGCAGTTGAATATGTTTCACCCCAGAGCTTGCCGAACTCAACCGGAGCGCTGTGGTAAAAATCTCTCTCCTTCATCACCGCGTCGCGGATCGGCTGATCCGTCTGCATAACCAGAAATCTCCCGGCGCCGACCAGGCCAGGTCGCAGCCAATCGTTTCCATCCCATCTGGCCGGCTGCTTGATGAAATCGACCGTTTCGTTCGCGAATTGAGAGAGGTTGTACTGGTTCTGAGCGCAGAGTAGAGGTGAGCAAATCGGCAACGACAGCAAGATGACAAGGGCTTTCAGTCGCATCGGGTTCCGCTCTGCGAGTGAGATTCTGGTTGCCTGTTCGACAGGCTAAGATACACATTCAGGCGGAGTCAAACAACTGGTGTCCAGAATGCAGACACGCCGACAAATTCCAGGCGAATCTTCCTCTTGCCATCGCGGGAAATTTTGTGCTTCATTAATAATCATGGAACATCGTGAGAGCATTGCGATGCAGAGAATGTGGGGCGTGCGAAACCTCCGGGATGTTATCGAAAGGAGGGGGGAGTACGCGCTTGGCCTTCTCCTCTTCTTCGTTGCGTCCGTTGCAGCGGTCATCTTGTATTCGATGGACAATTACGTGTTCCTCTACTTTGGCGATGCCGCATCGCATATCGTCAAAGCGCGACAAATCATCGATTCCTGGAATCCAGGCATCGAGAATATCGGTACTGTGTGGCTGCCCCTTCCGTACCTTCATCCTTCTTCCGTTCGTGGCGATCGATGCTCTGTTCTTCTCAGGCATTGCGGGGCCGGTCGTGGGCATCCCTTGCCTCGTGGGTACAGGCGTGTTGCTGTTCTCGATCGTCCGGCGACTCACGGCTTCACGTTCTGTCTCGTTCCTAATTGCCTGCATGTTCGGCTTGAACCCGAACGTCGTCTACATGTCACTCACGCCGATGAATGAGCCAAGCCTCTTCTTTTTTGTCACGCTTGGGGGGTATGCTCTGCTTCGGTGGCTGCAGGTAGACCGGGCGCGATGGCTCCTCCTGTGTGCTGCAGCGGTGATGCTGGCAAGCTTGTGCCGTTATGAAGCATGGATCCTCGTTGGATTCGTCTCGCTTGTTGCCGGATTGAAGGGAATCTCCTTCTGGAGGAAAGCAGCGAGGAGTACGGCGGTGCGTATGTTCGCGATTGCTGGGCTCAGCGCGGCTGGTATCGTGCTCTGGCTTTGCTGGAACCGCTTCGAGTATGGGGACGCGCTTCAGTTCGCGCCATGGAAATATCGGGTGACGCCAAGCGTTTTCCACAATCCTCTCGACTATCGTCAGGAAGCGGCGCTATGCACGTACGTCAGAGCTGTGCTGAACGTCTTCGGGCCTGTAGTATTTCTTGTTGGAATCGCCGGGGTCGTACGCCTCCTTCGGAGAGGCGCTGAACGATGCCACGCATTGTTGTTTGTGTTCTTCAGTCTTCCGGCGCTCTTCATCTTTGCCGGCATCCTGACGAATCTTGTGCTGATCGATGAATGGACGTTGAACTGGAGGTTTGTGCTGACGCTCGGTCTCTTTCTGTCGGTAGCCGGAGGAATTGCTCTTGCGGGGTTTTTCAGCAGCGTACGGTCGTCGCTCGTGCGCGGGGTTGCAGTTTTTTGTTGTCTTGCGATGCCAATCATTCAAATGGTGATCCCCTCGGTGGGCGTGGCGACCTTTCGTGATGCTGAGAGGATTTTCCGCGCGGCGACGCTGGACGCAACCTTGTTTGGCGAGCAGCTGCATTCGACTTACAGGGGTGGGTCGATTGTGATGCTCACGGGGTATGGTCTGGGTGAGCGAATCATGGTGTCCAGTTGGATCCCGCTGAAAAACTTCCGCGTCATCCATTATCCCGGGGGGCAGGACATTCTTGGGCCGATACGCTCTTCCGACCGATACGTGGTGATTGGGAAGCTACGGATGCCCGAATCGAGGGAGGTCGTTGATTACTGGCTTTCCCGCAGGGAGACTTTTCTTCGCTACTACAACGTTCTTCTGGAGAATAGTCACTATATGCTGCTGGAGCGCACATCCTGAGAGGATTCACATTGAAATTATTGAAGCGGTGTGGTTTTGTCGATCAAGAACTCGCTGGTGTGATGATGACTGAGCAGTCAATAGGGCCGTTCGCAGACCACGATGAAGTCCGTCGAACCGGGACCGAGTTCATGTTCCTCGTAGTCGCCGTAGATGTGTTTCAGAGTCAGTCTCGAACGACTGACGATATGCTCGAGTTCATATCGAAAGAAAAGCCGCAACTGTGACCAGTCTTGACTCTCTCGTATTCTTCGAGAATGGGCACCCATTTGCTGGTCACCGCCCGTGCAGTGGAAGCATTCATCGGCAACACCTTTGGATTGAAAAACTATCCAAAATATACCATCCGTGTTACCGAAATGCTGAAGAAGTACACGGTAGGCAGGCAACACGATAAGGCCACACAGCTCTTTGGGATACCGTCCACCGGCACCAGAGGTACGGTATCCGCTCAGCTTGCCGATGGCTCAACAAGTTAACTAACTTGACATTGGCACCACAACTAGGGGCAGGTCAGATGATCTCGGAGTTCTTTTGTTTCTCACGAGGGCAGGCTCAAGGATGCTCTCCTGCAGCAGAAATCGTTCGCGGGTTTGGGCCAGCGATGCTCTCTCGTCATCGCAGGAGCACCAACGTTACGACTGGCGATTGATACAGGAGTGCCGCCCGAAAAGATTGTTGAGATGTGGAGGGAAGAAGTCGAACAATTCAAGGAGTTAATGAGCAATTAGTTGCTCCATTAAATATTATGGAAGGGACAGCTTTTGATGACCACGCGACACGTCGCGTTTGGTTGCATAATTTCACGCGATTCCTTATTTTGTTTTGAATTGTTGCTACACGAGGGTCCTGACCTGATATGGAAGAAGGGGTCTGCACCCACAATAACGAATCTTCCGACCGAAGACTGCTTACACTGACATCTCTAGACCGAGGGGATTTATGGCTAAACTGAAACCTCAAAGCGCGCTCCAAAAACTGTCCAGATCTCCCACGGGTATAAAAGGCCTTGATGAGATTACCCGCGGGGGATTACCGACTGGTCGCCCTACCCTCGTGTGTGGAAGTGCCGGAAGCGGCAAAACACTCTTTGGAGTCGAATTTCTCGTGCGCGGGGCACTTCAGTACAACGAACCGGGTGTTTTTCTCTCGTTTGAGGAAAATGCTGACGACCTCACGGTGAATGTTGCCTCTCTTGGATTCAATTTGCAGGAACTTTCTTCGCGCAAGAAAATTATTCTTGACCACATTGAGATCAACAAAAGTGAATTTGAAGAGACCGGGGAATATGATTTAGAGGGCTTGTTCGTCCGGCTTGGAAACGAAATCGATTCCATTAAGGCAAAACGAGTTGTGCTGGACACGATCGAGGTACTGTTTTCCGCTTTCTCGAATTCCTCCATTCTGCGTTCCGAGCTTCAGCGGCTGTTTCGCTGGTTGAAGGATAAGGGGGTCACAGCTGTTGTGACGGCAGAGAGAGGAAACGGGACCTTGACGAGATACGGATTGGAGGAATACATTTCCGATTGTGTGATACTGCTTGACCATCGGATCAAAGACCAATTGTCCACCCGACGGATACGAATCATAAAATTCCGGGGATCGGTTCACGGAGTAGACGAGTATCCGTTTCTCGTCGATAAGGACGGCATTTCTATCTTCCCCATCACATCCTTGGAGTTGGAACAAAAGGCAAGCACCGAACGAATATCGAGTGGAGTTCCAGCTCTGGACGCAATGTTAGAAAGCAAGGGCTACTTTCGCGGGAGCAGCATCCTCGTCTCCGGAACGGCGGGGACTGGAAAAACGAGTCTCGTTGCTCACGTTGCAGAGGCTGCGTGTCAGCGCGGTGAGCGTTGTCTCTTTCTGGCTTTCGAGGAATCGCAGGGTCAGATCATTCGTAATATGCGCTCCATCGGCATCGATTTCGAGCCATGGGTGAAAAAGGGGCTCTTACAATTCCACGCAGTTCGTCCAACACTCTACGGCCTGGAAATGCACCTGGCGACAATCCATCGACTCATCAGCGATTTCAACCCTGCCCTTGTCGTCTTCGATCCGGTATCAAACTTTACTTCCATGGGGGATAACCCTGAAGTATACTCAATGTTGTTGCGTCTGATTGATTTCTTGAAGGTCAAGGGGGTCACTTCAATTTTGACGAACCTGATCTCAGGTGATACGCTGTCCGAGGAGAGTGAGGTCGGTATTTCATCAATCATGGACACCCTAGTTGTGTTGCGCGACGTTGAGTACGTCAATGATCGAACTCGGGTACTCTTTGTTTTGAAGTCTCGTGGGATGGCGCATTCGAGACAGTTTCGCGAAATCTTGTTTAGCGACAGAGGTATTGATTTAGGCCCGCCTCCGATCGAAAAGTTATCACAGGCTGCTGCTGGTATGGTGTCAAACCGTTAAGGGATCACTGATGAAACGTAACTCCTCACTTGGAGATGGTCGATGAAGAAGCCTGCAAAGAACGCCGGAACACTCCAATCACTCCCCGCACATCGGTCGCATAAAAAATATGTTCTGCGCTTGTACGTTACGGGGACAACGACTCGATCGATGCGCGCGATTGCCAACATCAAGAACATTTGCGAAACCCACCTGAAAGGAAGGTATCAACTTGAGGTGATTGATATCTACGAGAATCCAAGTCTGGGGAAGGGAGAACAGATTGTTGCTTCCCCGACCCTCATCAAGAAGCTTCCGTTGCCGCTGCGCAGATTCATCGGGGATTTGTCCAATACTGAACGCATTCTCTTGGGGCTTGACTTACAACCGGGAGATTATTCTGGCGACAGAACGAAAAACGTACCAAGAGCTTGACCGGGAGATTAAATCCCTTCGGTCTCGTCTCGAAGAGACGGAACAGGCCCTTGCAGCTATCCGGACCGGGGAGATCGATGCCCTTGTCGTCTCCGGCAAAAGCGGCGAGCAGGTGTACACGCTTAAAGGGGCAGACCATTCCTACCGTGTTCTCCTAGATGGATTGAACGAAGCAGCGCTAACACTCACGGCTGATGGCACAATTCTGTACTGCAATAGCCGATTCTCGGAAATGACGAAGACGCCGCCTGAACAATTACTCGGATCATCTATTCAACGCATCATAAAGTCCGCCGAAAGGAAAGTATTTCGAACAATCCTACGTCAATCGGCAGAAGGTCCGATCAGAAAAGAGTTTAACATTCGAGCGGCCGATCGCTCTCTCGTCCCAGTTCTTTTCTCGATAAAGAATCTGGAATTAGCAGGCATGACTGCCTATTGCGTGGTGGTCACGGATATTACCGACCGAAAACGAACCGAAGAAGCTTTGCAAAAGGGCGAACGACACTATCGGGAGCTCTATTTGGAGGGACAGCGCATGCAGGGCGAGCTGCAGAGACTCTCAAGAGAAATCCTCCGCGTACAAGAAGAGGAGCGAACACGAATCAGCAGGGAGATGCACGATGAAATGGGCCAAGCGCTGACTGCCATTAGCATGAATCTGGAAAAGTTGAAAACAAATGGAGAACCATCGGAGGCGAAAAGAAAGATCCAGTCGGTCCAGAATCTTGTGAAAAAAGCGTCGGATTTCATTCACCTCTTTTCGCGTCAAATTCATCCCAGTATGCTTGAAGATCTGGGACTTTTTCCAGCGCTTCGCTCGTTCGTCCGTGACTTTCAGGAGAACACAGGCATGCGGGTCAATCTAAGATTCTCGGGCACCCCCGGAAGAGCCAGTATTGAACAAAATGCCGCACTGTATCGCATTGTGCAGGAAAGCCTCACCAATGTCTTGAAACATTCAGGAACTCGTAGCGCCACGGTGATGATTAGAAAGTCGCCCAAAGTGATCACATTGGAGGTTGTGGACAACGGCAAAGGGTTTGAGTCAGCGGGCATTTCGGGAACCCGCGAAAAGAGGCAAGGATTCGGTATTCTGGGGATGAGGGAGCGTGCTCGCCTGGTGGGTGCCAGATTTATGATCCTCTCCCGGCCGGGCAAAGGAACGAGAGTGCGTGTTCATTTGCCATTGGCGGGGGGGCGAATCGCAAAATTGAAAGAGTCTCAGAATGGAAAAAATAAGAATCGTCCTCGCTGACGACCATACCGTTGTGCGCCAGGGTTTTCGATCGCTTCTCCAGCAAGATAAGTCTATCGATGTCGTCGGGGAAGCCGAAAATGGGCAGGACGCTGTCCGGGTGGTGAAGAAAACTCTTCCGGATGTCGTTCTCCTTGATATTTCAATGCCAATTCTTAATGGAGTGCAGGCCACGCGACAAATCCAAAAATTCAACCCGAAAATCAAGATCCTTATCCTCTCGATGTTTAAAGACGAAGAATATGTACGCGAGGTTTTTCATGCGGGGGCTGCGGGATATATTCTCAAGCAGACGACTGGTGCGGATTTGATCAGAGCTATCAAGGAGGTGAACAGCGGCAACGCCTATCTTTCTCCGTCGATCGCAAAACACCTTGTCTCCGATTACCGCGAGATTGTGAAAGGAGGCAAGTCTGCTCGAAAGCAAACCGGACTCACCCCCCGCGAAATTGAAGTCCTTCAACTCATCGCCGAAGGAAACTCCAACAAAAAGATCGCAGAGCAACTCTTCATCAGCATCAAAACGGTCGAAACGCATCGCCAGAAAATCATGGATGTCCTGAAAATCCATGACGTCGCGGGGCTCACCCGTTACGCAATTGCAAATCGCATCATCGAAGCGAAGTAGCCCCCTAACGAGGTTTTTCCCCTCAAAGCAATGTCTGCATAGCCTCCTCCTTGCATCAGGTGTCTTCCCCACTGCATTTCAGGTGTCCACCCGATTGAAGTTCTTTCGCGTTATTCGCACGCTTTTAATGCGTTGGAGTGACAATGGCAAAAATCCGAATACTCGTCATTGAAGATAATCGCGTTCTGCGCGATGGACTCACCGTTATGCTCAATGGACAGGCGGATATGCGTGTTGTGGCCACCATAGGAAGCGGTAATAATGTTCTGCTGAAAGCAAGCCAGATAAAACCTCATGTAATTCTTTTGGACGTAGGTCTGAAAAATTTTAATGAGCTGTCTGTTGTAGAATCGGTAAGGAAGAACCTTCCTGAAGTGAAAGTGATAGGGATGGGTCTTATTCCAACACAATCAGACATCGTTGAGTTTGTGGCGGCAGGGGCATCGGGTTTCATCCTGAAAGACGCGACGGTAAAGGAGTTTCTGGGGACCATACGATCAGTGGCACAAGGAGTAAACGTCCTGCCGCCATCGTTGACCGATTCACTCTTTTCTCATGTTGTTGAGCTTGCTCTCAAGAAGAGGAAAGGAAAAAAACTCAATGCAGTGCGAATGACGAAACGCGAGCGTGAAATCATAGTGCTGATTGCCGATGGTCTGAGCAACAAGGAAATTGCCCAGCGGCTTAACATCGCTACCCACACGGTGAAAAGCCATGTGCATAACGTCATGGAAAAATTAGCGCTGCACAGTCGTCTACAAATAGCAAAGTTTAGCCACGAAGACGATTCCTAGTGCTACTTCTAATAAGAGGTCTTGTGGTGACGCCCTGCCTTCGGCATATTTAAAAAGGCGTCCCGTTCGCCCGCTAGGTGAACGGGACCCGCTTCCAACAACAGCATCCATCTCAAGACACAATATTACTTTTTGTCCGAAGGCCTGCCCGCCGTGCGGTGATCTCATGAGGCAGGCGGGACTCCTTCGGAGGAAGCGGCATTAGATCTCGCTGAACCTCTCTTTCCACGCAAGTAAGTAATCCTCTCTTCATCCATCACAATCCCGCTGTTGCCGCGAAGGGTCAACGGTCCGGTCCCGCTTCAAGAAAAGACATTCTAACCCCATTTCGACCGACCCTCTCACGAGCAACAGGGCTGACTTCTAACCGAGAAACGCAGTCGAAAAGTCTAAGCGCTCTTTGTGCTTATTCTGTTTGAGGCCAGGTTCTCGACCGAGCTTCTAATATAGAGATCTTGTGGCAACGCCATGCCTTCGGCATCTTCAGAAAGGGGTCCTGTTCACCCGCTTCCAATGGTAACATCCATCTCAACACACAGTATTGTTTTTTGGAAGCGGCACCAACATCGCCTCTCGCCGTCGCATAACGATCCTTCGACCTGCAGAATGACCTTCGACAAATCTCAGCTAGTCTGGCATTCATCGCTACGAAGCGCACTTCATCTTTGAAAAAGGATTAACTCCTTTTTCATCCTTTCGGGCTATTACGCCTCAACGCAATGATCGGTATACTGTTTCACGTTTCAGCGGAGGTTTTCGTCCCTTCATCGACCGAAGGGAACCTCTACTAATGAACACTTGAAAGGAAAGGAGCTTGCACAATGAACTGGGATCGAGTTGAAGGACGGTGGAAGCAACGAAGAGGAAAAGCGGTGCAACATTGGGGTAAAGTAATGAACGACGAGCTCGCTGCCATCGCGGGGAAGCACGAGCAGCTTGTGGGAAGGCTCCAAGAGAAATACGGTATTGCCAAAGAGGAAGCCAGGCAGCAAGTTGATGAGTTCAAAAAAGTCATCGAGCAATTGAAAAAATCCAATGCCAAACTCATGAGATCACAAGAATCATTGAGTAAAAGAAAGAAGAAGTCGAACGGAATATCGGTGAAAGCAAAAACATCACCGAGGAGACGACAACCATCATGAGCAGATGTACGATCCTCATTACAAGAAAACTCTATTCATCCGTTAACGACTTATGGAACAGTCATCATCGATATCGTCCCCGACTGAAGTCGTCAGCAGGTGAATTCAGCTATCGGCAGCTTTTTTCTCAATCACAACATTGAATCACCGGTCAACTCTTGAGTGACCCAATTCACTAACCACATGGAGGGTTTATGAAGACTTGTCCAACACATACGACAGGTATTTTAGACGGATGGGCGCGCTTCCTCGGGGCGATGCTGACGGTTGCTTTAATGGTGCCTGCCGCTGCCGTGTCTCAATCGTCGCCGGCACCAGTGAATCTTGGAACAGCTGGCGATTTCGTGATTCTAGCAAAAACAGGAATCTCAACCACGGGAGCCACACATATTACCGGAGATATCGGAGTTAGTCCAATCTCCGCGACAGCCATAACCGGATTTGCGTTAACCGCGGATCCTTCGAATGTATTTTCTACATCAGCTTTAGTTACTGGAAAGGTATATGCTGCTAACTATGCTACCCCAACTCCGGCCAATATGAGTACGGCTGTGAGCAATATGGAAACTGCATATACTGATGCAGCCGGGCGGCCAGCTGATTATACTGAACTGTATGCTGGAGATGTTACCGGGAAGACTCTTACCCGCGGTGTTTACAAGTGGGGTACTGGGGTCCTAGTATCTGCTGGTGGTGTCACTATCTCGGGCACCGCAACTGATGTCTTTATCTTCCAGATAGCACAAACTCTCACTGTAGCCAACGGCGCTGCTGTAAATTTAAGTGGTGGTGTAGTGGCTTCCAACGTCTTCTGGCAGGTCGGTGGTCAAGTTTCCATTGGGACGACTGCTGCTATGAATGGAATCATATTAGGTCAAACACAGATTGCAATGAATACTGGCGCATCACTCAATGGCAGAGCGTTGGCACAGACTGCAGTTACATTAGATGCCAATACCGTCACTAGGCCGGCAGCAGTGACCGCCGTCGAGAATGGTTCGGTGCCTCAGGAATTCGCGCTCTTCCAGAACTATCCAAATCCATTCAATCCATCCACGAGGATTCAATATAGTCTTGCGAAGGCTGGACAGGTTTCCCTCAAGGTTTACAATTTGATCGGTAATGAAGTTAGCACACTCGTGAACGGTTATCAGGAAGCCGGCATCTACAGTGTGCCATTCAGCTCCAGCAGAGAAACATTCGATCTCTCGAGCGGCGTGTACTTCTACCGTCTCGAAGCGGGGTCTTTTGTCTCGACGAAGAAGTTGATCCTCGTGAAGTGAGAGCCAAAGGATGACAAGAGGATTCAGCTCGCCATGAAGGAAGGGAAGGAAGTGCGCAATGAAAGAATGATTCATCAACAAGAAAGTGCTGACAGTGATGTTTGGCTTCCTTTTCATCGGCGGTGGAGCGGCAATTCTCGGGATCTATCGCGCGGCGAAGAATGCCGAGCGTCCACTCGGCTACGTTATGGAAGAGCACGATGGAGATATCTTTGTGTACGGGGCGCACGCATAGGCAGCAAAACATTTCGGACGGCTCTTTCGGGCTGATGCTTGTGAAGAAAAAGCAAGGACGAAGCGTAGTGGATTTGATTACTCGCAGTAGTCGAAGAGGACTCGTACGTGTGTTGCACAGTGGAGGGGCACGGTGAAACTGTATTCTTACTCGAGTGAATTATAGACATTCGTAGAAGCGAAGTGGGTTACAGCAAAGTTCGCCACTGGTGGGATTCTCATCGGGACCATCATTCTCTTTGGTGTCATTAAACCGAATCAATCCGTTGGTAATGCGCTCGGGTCCCGTTCGGCAAATACGCTCGCGGCAGAAAACGACATTCTGCGGCGGCAATTGAGTCTGATTTCACCCCGGGTGAGCAAGCTGGAAATGCAGGCGAGGCAATTAGATGAACGTGTCGACAAACTCCACATGCTTCTCCACCGCCGTAAGATTGTCGGGGACACGGTTTCAAGTTTCACGAATGCGACCAAAGGGTTCAAGCTCCAATCTTTGATTCCTGCGGCGACAGGTTCCCGCCCTTGATTTCAACAGAGGGCTGTGTGCGATCAGCTTAAAACTAATGAATATTAGAGAGAGGACAAGATGCACATCCTTTACGTTATCGCGATCGTTCTCCTGATCTTGTGGCTCGTGGGGGTTCTCACATCCACCATGGGAGAATTCATTCACATTCTTTTGGTGATTGCCATCATAGCTGTCTTGCTGAGAGTTATTCGCGGACGAAAAGCTTTTGGAACCAAAAGTTGAGCCAACGAAAACAGTCCACTTTCCCCGGGGGTGTTTCATGCGGTTGATAGGGCGATATGGAGGCGCCTGTCTTGACAAGGGTTTTGGGGTATCCCGTATACGGTGCCATGGATGTGGCGTAGTGGATCCCCACCTGGCTCTTGCTCCGGGGAACAGCGGGAGCCAGTGTTCCTTTATAACGTAGTGATTAGAAAAAACATACTAACCAAATAAGGAGGCTTACCATGAAACGTTTCATCGTATGTACATTGTTGGTCGCAGCGTTCGGTGTGTATAGCCACGTCCAAGCACAATTCAAGAATCCCGGGTTCGCATGGGGTTTGTCATTGGGCGGCGCCCAGGGAAATAATGACGGGGGTGACAAATGGGTGATGCAGTATCGTGCATTCCTACAGCATGATCTCATCTCTCCCATGTTAAGTGGCCAAGTTGGTGTGGGCTATACTGAACTCTCGGCTCCTGGCGTGTATTCGGCAGCAACCGGCATAGCCGATCTTCGATTACTCTTCAGCCCTTTTTCTTTGCCGGATTTGAATCCGTACCTCTATGCTGGTTTCGGTGTATCGAAAAACTTCGACAGGAGCGGCACTGCTTACTTGGGGATGGTTCCATTCGGTGCCGGTATCCAAACCAGAATCTCCAGCGGAGTCTTGCTGTCGATTAATGGCGGATATAATCTGTCCCTCTCCGACAAATTAGACGGACGCGTACGTTCGAATACTGACCTCAATTCTCTTACCAACGGGAAACAGGATGGATTCTATGGTTTTTCTGCTGGACTTGCGTTTACGATAGGAAGTGGTCAGGACGAGGCGGCGGAGATGAAAAAGAAGGAGCTTGCCGATGCAGAGGCACAGCGGGTGAAGCAGCAGGCCGACGCAGAGGCACGGCGTGTAAAGGAATTGGCCGATGCGGAAGCACTGCGGGTGAAGCAGCAGGCTGATGCAGAGGCGAGGCGGGTAAAGGAATTGGCCGATGCGGAAGCGCGTCGCTTGGCGGAAGAGAAGGGCCGCGATACCGTTTTCGTTCTTGTTAAAGGCAAGACCGTCGTTCTTAGGGGTGTCAATTTCGAGTTCAACAAGGCGACACTCACGAAAGATTCTGAGAGAATACTCTGGAGGGCCTACAACGCGATGGTCGCGAATCCCGATGTGCAGGTAGTAATTACCGGGCATACGGATAATGTGGGGAGCCAGAAGTTTAATCAGGTACTCTCGTTGGAACGGGCGCAGGCGGTAAGGAACTGGCTCGTCCAAAAAGGCATCGCCTCGAACCGCATGAGAACTGTCGGGAGAGGTGAAAACGAACCCGTGGCTTCGAACGCAACGGATGAAGGCCGGGCAGAGAATCGACGCATTGAATTCTATGTTGAGAAATAGCCCGTGAATGGAAAACAGGAAGCAGGTCATCCGTCGCCTGGTTCTGCTGTTACTGGCAAAAGTCTGCACAAGCTGAACCTGCAAGTCCCAGGCGCTCTGGTTCCTCAAGGACCCGTGAAGAAGTTTTGATCGTCAGGAAAAGATGAAGAGATGAAATAAACAAAGTCTCGATCCGCTCAAGAATAGTTCCGGAGGCTTTATGGCTGCGAAGATACTGCTGGTTGATGACGACAATGGTCGGAGAAACTCTGTTCGAGTGATTCTGAAGTCAAGCGACTATCTTGTCGTTGAAGCGGCTGATTATGCGAATGCTCTTTCCTTGCTTGCAGGCGAGAAGTTCGACTTGATACTGCTCGACATTACATTGCCTGACAAAAGTGGTTTCCGGGTCCTTGAGTTTCTCGAGAAGAACCATATAGCCAGCAAGGTGATGGTAATAACGGGAACGATAGGGCTTGCGAATGTAGTCAGGAGTGCAACTCCTGGGGCGCGGGAGCATATCACAAGACCATACAACCGCGACGATCTCTTGAAGTCCATCAAGCATGTTCTCTCCGACCGATCTCATACAAACCTCAAACTCCAGATCATTAAAGTCGGGGATTTCATAAAAAGCAGCCCAACGGGGGATCTTGATATGAAGGCCAGCAGGGAGGGGCTCGCACAAATCGCTGCTACTGGTACTGATCTTCAAGACTACACAGTACTCATCGACCTTCGAGATGTGAAATCACGGTTGTCGTTAGCTAACATACAAGAGCTTGCATCCGAGCTTGTAAAATACGGCGAAACCTTCCGAAGGAAAACGGCAGTGCTCGCTCGGGCTGATGAGGACATTGACCAGGCGACGTTCTTTGAAATGGCTGCCCAAAACCGGGGCTTCAAAGTTAAGACATTCACGGTTTTTGAAGATGCCATAATCTGGCTTTCGAGCATCACTCCACTTATTACAAAGGATCAATCACATGGACACTCTACTTCTCATCGGTAGGGTTATTTTCGGCGGATTCTTCATCTACAGCGGGGTCAACCATTTCATTGGATTTGGGATGATGACTCAATATGCCAAGATGAAGGGGGTGCCATTCCCTGCAATTGCACAGGGCATCACAGGGCTTATGCTTTTGCTTGGCGGACTAAGCATCGTGTTCGGCATCTACCCCTTTGTCGGTATTGTCCTACTCGTTGCCTTCCTGGTTCCAGTATCTCTCATGATGCATAATTTCTGGAAGCTCGAAGATCCCCAGTTGAGAATGGCTGACAAGATCAATTTTATGAAGAACATGGCAATGCTTGGAGCCATTCTCATGCTTCTCGCCATACCAACGCCGTGGCCTCTAAGCTTGGTGCCTTAGAGTTTTGCGATGCAGCCGTAGCCTGTTCTGAGACTTGCAGCCAAAGCGATCATGCCAACCTCCACAAGGCGATACTGAAGATGCACATCAAGGAAGGATCACAATCTTGAAAACAGCCGGCATCATCATCCTCATCGCAGGTCTGTTAATGACCCTCTATACAGTTTTCACCTATATCACTAAAAGCTGGCAACCGTACGTTGGAATCGGAGTAATGGTCATCGGTGGTGCTTTTCTCATGCTTGGCAGGAAGAAATCACTGACCACCTGATACGAATATACAACAGGAAAGGGCTGTCCGATGGTCTCTACAAAAGACATCACGGAACATGTTCAAGACACAAAAGCAGTCAGCGAGAAGAAACAGTTTGGCTTCACTGAAGCGAAGCAGATCGGAGATGCCTTGGGCATACCCTGGGACAAATTTGACGTTGAGCAATTCAGGATGGGTTTGAACGTTGAGCTTGAACATGGGCGAAGAGACCCAGCAACGGATGTCACCCACGATGAACCGATGGTGACGGGCAAGATCGCATTGGCACATCTCAATGAAATCCCCGATTACTATACGCGATTAGCTGTGATGGAGAACGAAGCGGAACGAGTGAAAGGCACGCAACGAAGAGGAGGTCTGTGAGAAATGCACCCGACGCGGAGAAAGAGACAGCTCATAGTGCTGTTTGTTGTCGTCTTTGCCGTGACGTTTGCTCTGGAGGCGCGGCAACCTAGTGCCAGTTCCAAAAAATAAGGTTGTACTTCGTTGAGGCGTTTAGCACATTAGAGGAGCCACAAAAGAGGAGGCCCGACAATGTGCTTGTATGTTCGTACTTTGAAACTGAAGGAAGGCCGGAAGATCCAAGCCATCCTGCGCCGTGGAAAGAATCGCACGGCGATACGGCGTGCACAGGTGATCCTGATGTCTGCGCAAGAGATGCGGGTCAAGGGAATAGCATTGCAGACCTACTTGCATCCTGAATACGTTCGGCGGCTCATTCGGCGGTTCAATACCGAAGGACTGCAATTGTTTCAAGAGCGTCCTGGCCGTGGTCGTCCCGGCGAGTTCTCCGAAGAGATCAAGGCCGAGATCGCAGAAATCGCCCAATGTCCACCCTCGTTGTTGCATCAACCGTATAGCCGATGGTCGCTGGAGAAGCTTCAGGTCTATCTGATCAAGACAAAGGTTGTATCGAAGATCAGTATAGAGACCTTACGAACAATCCTCAAAGAGCAACGTGTCAGCCACCAGCGAACCAAGACGTGGAAAGAGTCAAATGACCCAGACTTTGACGTTAAAAAAAACGAGTGACACGGCTGTACCGGAAACGTCCCAAGGGTTCGCGTGTTGTTTGCTTTGACGAATTTGGCCCGTTTGAACTGCGTCCGCAGTATGGAATGCACTGGGCACAACGGCGGCATCCGCAACGTCTGCCTGCGACCTACACTCGCCTCCACGGGGTCAGGCACTTGCTGGCGTTCTTTGATGTCCACCGTGATCAGTTCTGGGGATACTTCTTTCAGCGCAAGCGCTGGCAAGAGACTCTTCGTGCGTTCAAACGCTTACGCAAACACTATCCCCGACGAGAACGAATCTATCTTATTCTGGATAACTTTTCGCCCCATAAGCGTCCGGAGATACGACGCTGGGTGCGAGAGAACAATGTTCGCCTCGTCTGGACGCCGACCAACGCTTCATGGCTCAATCGGATCGAATGCCAGTTCACCGAAATCAGGAAGTTCAGTATCGACGACACCTATCACAGGACGCATCGCCAGCTTCAGCGCGCCGTCCGTAGGTTCATCCGCTACCGCAACAAGCGGCAACGCAGTAAGAAGGCAAAAAAGAAAACGCAACCTTAATTATTAGACCCAGTACTAGTATGTCATCCGCCTCAACAACTGTGGGGTTGGGCCATGGGTCGCCAGCGCGTTGACTACTAATCTAATAAAGAAAGGATACTTGCTATGCTATACATTATCGCTGTTGTTCTAGTGGTGTTGTGGCTCCTGGGGTTGCTCTCTTCCTACACCATGGGCGGTTTTATTCATGTTCTTCTGGTAATCGCCATCATAGTTGTCTTGCTGAACGTCATTCGCGGACGAAAACCCGCGTGACTATCTCACGCGGCCAGGGACGGAAAATCAAAACGAGGATCTATCTATGAGCAAAGCAGTCTCGCTCGCACTTCTTGCCGGTGGTATTCTTCTTCTGATCTTTGGCATCAATGCGTATGACTCATCCAGCTCTGACATTTCTCGATTTTTCACTGGCTCAGCCACCGACAAGTCGATATGGATGTTAGTAGGCGGCGTTGTCGTGACCGTTCTGGGGCTGGTGGGTTTGTTGCGCAAATCAAAGACAGCTTGAGAATGGGTCTTCCAGCCGTTCCGAAATCATGCTGCCTTTTCAGTTGCTCGCCACACCGCCACAAAGACGGCGGTCAAGAAAAACGGCGAGTGCAGGGGAGCCGACTGAACCACTGGCGGTGCAGTCTTCTGCTCGGGTCCAAAGATCGTAAAGAACGTTGATAGACCCGTTGCAGGTTGGTGGCAGCACAAGGGAAGAAAACGCAAGAATGGTTTCAGTAAGAGCATAGGAAACCAAGGAATGACTCATCTGTGAAGTACATGATAATGAGGGACGAACCCATGAAATCTTTAATCAAAGTTTTTGCCCTGCTCATAGTATGGAGTTCGGGTGCATGGATAATTCCGCAAGAAGCATCTGCGCAGCAGGTATCTGTGAGTTTTCAACTTTTCTATGATGAATTGAGTCCCTATGGCATGTGGGTAGATTATCCAAACTACGGATACGTTTGGATACCTGATGTAGATCCCGATTTCAGTCCTTATGATACTGCTGGCCACTGGGTATTTACCGATGACGGTTGGACATGGGTTTCCGATTATCCCTGGGGATGGGCGACTTTTCACTATGGTCGCTGGGATTACGATAATGTTTACGGTTGGTTTTGGGTTCCTGATGATGAATGGGGTCCTGCCTGGGTATCGTGGAGAAGATCTCCCGGTTATTACGGTTGGGCACCTCTAAGACCTGGCATCAGCGTTAGTATTTCTTTTGGCAGGGAATACCATGAACGAAACGAACGCTGGATATTTGTAAGAGACAGGGATATTGCAAGGCCCGACATTGGTCGCTATTATGTCAATCGAACCAACAACGCTACGATCATCAATAATTCAACGGTGATAGTGAATACACGAAGAGACGACAAGCGCAACGCCACCTATATTACGGGCCCCGATAGAGATGACGTCCAAAGGGCTACGCACACAACGGTCAATTCGGTGGCTATTCGGGAAACCGATCAGCCGGGTCATCATTTGAGCAATGGCGAGCTGCAAATATACAGGCCACAAGTGCAAAAAAGGAGTGGCAATGGACAGAACCCTGCTCCATCAAAAGTGATGAGATTGAATGATGTAAGACCGGCATCCGAAAGAAACGCGGGAAATCGGCAACAGCAACCGCCTACGGTAAATCCACCCAACAAGGGTCAACCACCACAGCCGCGGGACGTTAGTCCGCCCGACAGCAAGGGAAGGCAACAGCAACCGCCTACGGCAATTCCACCCAACAAGGGTCAACCGTCACAGCCGCTGGGTGTCAATCCATCCGTCAGTAAGGGAAGGGAACAGCAACCGAGCACGGTCAATCCCCCCAACAAGGCTCAACCACCACAGCCGCGGGTTGTTAATCCATCCAACAGTCGGGGAAAGGTAAAGCGACCACAGAATGTTACTTCGCCCAAGAAGGGTCAAACACCGCAGCCTCGGGCTGTTAATCCATCCGTCAGTAAGGGAAGGGAAAAGCAACCACAGAATGTAACTCCGCCCAAGAAGAATGGCGAGCCGCAACCTTCGCAACCCAAAACCAATCAGGACGAAAAGGACAAGAAGAAGGAATGATGAAAAAGAAATCTACAACAATGTTTGCGCGTGCCAGTCTGACCATCAATATCAATAAACTCTTCAACCAATCAAGAAGGAGAACCATGAAAAACGACATTTTCACCTTTGCTGTCATGGGGTTAATGGCAGGAACGCTCTTAGCGGGCTGTGGGAAAACGTCAGAACAAAAAGTTGAAGCCACCAAAGAGAAAATAGGAGAAGCCAAACAAGAGTTGAAAGACGCTCGAGCTGAATATGTTAAAGAGTGGCAAGCATTTAAGAGCGAGTCTGAACAACAAATCCAGGCTAATGAAAAGAGGATTGATGCATTCAAAGAAAAGATGGAAAAAGCCGGTACCAAGGCCAAAGCGAAGTACAAGAAGGAAGTGGCAGTGTTGAAACAGAAAAATCACGAACTGAAGGAGAAGTTGGAGAATTATAAGGATGAGGGACAAGGCAAATGGGAAGAGTTCAAGACGAACTTCAACAATGATATGCATAGCATAGGAAAGACGATGAAGGACTTATTCAAAGATAATGATTAGAACCCATCTCAAAAACCGATGTCACTCCCGAATGTCCGTCTCGATTCGATGAATCGAGACGAGACCTCGTCCCGTCTCGCGGGACGGGTTTCCATCGGGAGTCCAGAATGCGCTGTCTGGATTCCCGCTTAAGACGTGCGGGAATGACAACTCTTCTTCTGGGCATGTTTTTGAGATAACTTCTAGCGGCAAGAACGATGACTTTAGATTTACAGGAGAACGACTCGAAGCCTGGTCGTTCTCTTGTGAACGCGTCGGACAACGGACACCCAAGGAAGTAACCGACTGCTCAGGAATCTGGTGCCCTCAGGACTGAAGGTGGACTGACCAAATGGCAAACGGCCGACGAAGTCTGAACAACGTAAAGGGAATACAATGAAAACACTATGCATTTTGATCATCTCGTTACTGTGTTCAGCATTACTTCAAGCACAGTATCTTGCAAAGCTCGATAAACAATCAATATCAAGTCTGAGCATCGGGGAACAACAACAGCTCTACAAAATGGACTCCAGAATTTATTCCCACTTGGATTTGAATCTCGGGAGACATTCATTGCAAGACACTGTAAAGGTGCAAGACACTGTAACCAATAAGTACGGTGATTTACGGAATGACAACTCGGAATTTAACAAACAAGATCCCTTGTGGCGGTTGCTCTGAAGGTTACCGGAGCTAATATTTTTACATTTGCAGTCGATAGATATGTTTTCAACTATGACTTTTCGCGGATAGGATTCAATTCCTGGAAGCATAACATACAAACTGGCTGGGAATGGGATAGAGACAGATTTGGCATGAACTTTATTGTGCATCCGTACTCCGGAAGCGGTTATTTTCAATGCTGCGCGCTCAAGCGGGTACAATTTCTGGGAATCAGCACCTTTTGCAGCTTTTGGCAGTTTGGAGTGGGAGTACTTTGGGGAAAATACCCTGCCGTCGTACAACGATATTATCAACACGACGGTCAATGGCATATTCCTTGGAGAAGTGACTTATAGAATAGGCTCGGATATACTCGATGATCGAACAACGGGGCTGGAGAGATTGTTCCGGGAACTTTCTGTTTTCGTTCTTTCTCCCACGAGAGCTTTTAGCAGGTTCACACAGGGGAAAATGTTCAGAGTGACCTCGGAAGAGGTCTATCAGACAGAACCGCTGAATGTGACGTTGTCGGGCGGGATGCGTGAAGGTCAATGATGGATCAAGCTTCTGGACGGGATCATACAGACCTGGTGGTTTAACATTACTCTTGATTATGGGAATCCGTTTGAAGTAAGGTCGCGGAAGCCTTTTGATTATTTCAGAGTGAGGATCGATCTTACTAATGGAGCGGGAAGAAAAATACTGGACAATATCACAGGATATGGACTCCTCTTTGGCGGGAATGCCCACGCTGGTAGCCTGGATATGCTAGTCGGGGGATTTCAACATTTCAACTACTTCGATAATCAAACGTTCGAATTAGCCACCATCGCGTTCGGTCCCGGAGTAATCTCTTACCTGCCGGTAAGCCGGAATTCCAATCTTTACACTAACTTCCTTGTCGGCGTAGTGCCGTTCGCCGGAAACAGTACACACTATGGACCTGATACTTCTCAGGTCAGGGATTATAACTATGGAGGAGGGGCGGAAGCAAAACTTGAAAGCACTCTGAGTCTTGGAGGGTGGGTAGACTTTACATTTATAGGTTATTATTTCTGGGTTCATACGTTTGTGGGAAATGCAGGGGATCACTACATCGGTCTTATCAAACCCCGTATTGCACTCAAACTTTTCAACAATCTCAGTATTGGATTTGAACAGTTGGTGTACTATAGTGATCGATACACGCGTGATTTTGGCAGTTTTCATCAGGTACAGAACCGAACAGAAAGTCATTCTGCAACTCTACTTCGAAAATTTCAAGAAAGAAAGAAAATGAACTACTTTTTTCAGATGGCAGAATGGCGGACTACCGTAACGCCTTCTTGGTAAAGAGTGATGGGATTCTGGGATAACAGCACGACGGGCTCGTTACAATGAAAAGAGCGATCATAGGAAGTACAGAACGAACGAAAAGAAAGGATATCCCCATGCGGCAGAGGTTTGTTATACCATGCCTTCTCATCGTCATCTTCGGGTTTTTCCCTTACGGGGCTGTAGGCCTCTTCGCACAAAGTCCCGCTTTACGGGATTCCGTAGAGCGGAATAAATATGACTTCTCTCAGTTCGGAAATGAGACCTGGAACTTCATCAAGCAACCGACTAAATGGGATGGAGGCGATTGGCTCAAAACAGGTATGTTAGGCGCCGCAACATTTTTGATCATGCAGGCTGATCAACCAATCCGCCGTTTGCTCAACCATGATGAAAAATACGCGAAGAGCTATCCAATTGAATTCGGGAATATGTGGGGTGAGATATATTTTACTGAGTTGCTCTTTGGTGGTTTTACCGTATATGCATTGTATGACGGGGATAAGACAGCCCATAAAATCGCTTTTGAAATAGCGCAAGCTACATTCTATACATTTTATGTTAACACTCCTTTAAAATATGCAATTGGAAGAGCAAGACCATATCTTGAACAAGGGAATCAAACCTATTTTCCATTCGCCCGATATTCTACCTTTGATCATCAGTCACTTCCCGGAGGGCATACAGGCATCGTCATGGCTCTTACAACTGTCCTTTCAAGAAATGCCAAACCGGTGTGGCTAAAAGTATTAGCTTACACGCCGGCCGCACTCAGTGTAGTAGGCCGGGTTTATTTGGACAAGCACTGGACCTCTGATGTTTTTTTGGGAGGCGCAATCGGTTACCTTATTGCAACTTGGGTAGTTGATCATCATGAGAAAGCAGTTGAAAACGATAGTAAAGAATCTCAACTCGGGATACGCGGCATGAGTATTCAACCGTATCTTTCTGGCGATTCATATGGACTTGGATTAACTCTTCATTTATGAATAAAAAAAGGTTTGCGGAATGAAACGTAGAATCTATTTATCACTTCTCTTAATCATCATATGTGAATCTTCTCTCTTCGGACAACTAAAGTATACTTTTTCTCAGTTCGGAAATGAGACCTGGAGTTTCATTAAACAGCCGGCCAAATGGGAAGGGAGTGATTGGCTAAAACTTGGTCTAGTAGGTGCCGGGACATTTTTGGTGATGCAAGCCGATCAACCAATTCGCGATGCAGTGCTAAAAGATCAAAGATACTCCAAGAGTGTTCCGATCGAATTCGGCAGAATGTGGGGGGAAATATATACGCCAGTGCTGCTCTTTGGCGGTTTTGCTATACATTTAATGCTGACAGAGGACATTGGAACGAGGAAAATTGCTTATGAGATCGGGCAGGCTTCGCTCTACGCCGGCGGAATTACTTATCTACTAAAGATGGCAATTGGCAGGGCAAGACCTTATGTCAACGAAGGCTCTAAGTCGTTTCATCCATTCGGAGCGTTTTTTGCCAAAACGGATTATCAGTCGCTTCCTGGCGGGCACAATGCTGCTGCATTTGTCTTATCCACTGTTCTTTCAAGGAACGCTAAGCCAGGTTGGTTAAAAGTAATAGCTTACGTACCAGCCGCATTGACATTTGTCTCTCGGGTTTATCAAGATCAACACTGGACATCTGATGATTTTTTTGGCGCAGCAATCGGTTACTTTGTCGCAACCTGGGTTGTAGATCATCATGAGCAGGAGGAAAACCGAATCCAAATATCTTCCGTCTATCCCCTCACGATTAGCATTGCGCTTAACTAATGTAACTCTGATGTACACAAAAAACGCAACCATCATACGGAAATCATGATTCACAGGTGGCCGGAATCCCGAAAAATCGGGATCGGGTCCATTTCAGTCACATGCACAATCGAAGGAGAAACATCATGCGTCATTTACTTGTATTCATCGTAGCAGTGTTTTTGTCGAGCACTGCAGATGCCCAGTTACGCATTAATCTCAGCTTCAATGTAGATCGTCAACCAGTTTGGGGTCCGACCGGTTATGATCATGTTGAATATTATTACCTGCCTGACCTTGACGTTTACTACAATGTCCCTCAGCAGAGGTGGTTTTACAATGAAAGAGGACGCTGGATTAGCAGATCATCGTTGCCTGCCCGTTATCGTGGCCATGACTTGTATAATTCCTATAAGGTAGTGGTGAATGAGCCGGCAGCGTATCGAAACAACAGAACGCATAGAGAACAATATGCCTCATTTAAAGGTCGTCACGATCAGCAGCCAATCCGCGATGCCCGTGATCCAAAATATTATGTAAACCCAAACCACCCCGAGCATAATAACTGGGTAAAGCAGCAGCAACAGCAGCAGCGAGACAAGGCTAAGGGCAAAGCAAAGGGTCGCGACAACAATCCTGGACAAAATAAAAAACGCAACTAACAAGATCGGCGTGGGAATGTTGAAAGATGGAATGACTCCGCAGGCAAACAAGAACATAAATGTCCTTGAACAACCTGCGGAGAGGGGGATCAGTCACAATAATAACTTATACCTCCATCGCATTCACAACCAACACACAAGGAAAGGAATATGCCCATGGACTTCAAGAAGAACGTAGGGATGTTGCTGCTGGGCATCTGGCTCATAGTCTCGGGTGTGGCAGTGCTTGTCCCGGCTCTGTATTTCAATGGTCTGGGGACGATCTTGGCGATACTAGGCGTACTCGCTGGAATATTCATCTTGATGCGTAAATAGATCAACGTCGTTCGTCAATGGTGGAAGGTGCCGCAGCGGTTGTGTTCGGTTGGTTTGTCGGGATAGATGGTCCTGCAATGTATATTGCCGGATTCCTGAATATTGGCGCGGCAACAGTACGATTGGCCTACTTCTGCCGTTGCGATGATTTCTGATTTGAGAATGAAGAAAATACAATCGAATTCTTATGGCTGAACAAAGTGATCCTCTCCGCGGGACGCGCTTCCTCGTTATCGCGGCAGCGCTCGTGATCATCATCTATGGCATCAACCAGGCACAGTCGGTTGTTGCATTGTTCCTTGTCTCTGTTTTCCTCGCTCTCATCGGAACGCCGCCGGTACTCTGGTTAGAACGGAAACACGTCCCTTCTTCTGTAGCGGTGATGATTGTCATGGCAGGCATGATTACTCTTCTGCTGGTAATCGGTGGAGTGGTAGGAACGTCTCTCAACACCTTCTCCGACGTCTTGCCTTTGTATCAGGCACGTCTGCACGAGCAAGCCTTGGCGCTCAAGGCGTTCTTGGCAAGCAAGGATATCGTAATCACTGACAAGGTCTTGCTTGAGTACCTCGATCCGGGCGTGGTGATGAGCCTGACTGCCGGCTTGCTGACAGCGATGGGCTCAGCGCTTTCCAACATCGTCCTCATCTTGCTCACGGTAACATTCATTCTTCTTGAGGCCTCAAGCTTCCCCATCAAGCTCCGTTCTGTACTCGGTGATCCTCAACGCGCCTTTCCCCAGTACACGAAGTTTGTCAATGATATCAGGCGTTACATGGTCATCAAGACGATCATCAGTCTGATCGCGGGGGTCACAATAGGATTATGGTTGTTCATCCTCGGCGTGGATTTTCCCGTTCTCTGGGGTTTCCTGGCTTTTCTGCTTCACTACGTGCCCAATCTGGGTTCAATTATGGCCGCCATTCCTGCGGTGCTGCTGGCGCTCCTTCAACTCGGTATGGGACCTGCCGCGCTTGCCGCTGCCGGCTATCTTGTCGTTGGCTTCACACTCGGAAACGTGGTTGAGCCGCGGCTTATGGGCCGCAAACTTGGACTGTCTACCTTGGTCGTCTTTCTCTCTCTGATTTTTTGGGGAAGCCTGCTCGGTCCGATCGGCGTGGTTCTATGCATACCCTTTACCATGACCCTGAAGTTTGCCTTTGAGAGCAGTGAAAGCACGCGATGGATAGCGGTCTTGCTCGGGTCGGAAAAGTCCACTGAGAGTATTCCCCAGGTGTTGAAAAAGAAGATCCATTCTGACACTTGAAATTTGTAACAATGCTTAAGGCAGGCGACACCATATTCATAATCTAATTGATTCCAATAAATACGAGATCGGAATCATGAAAACTCATCGGCGTAGATTCATTATCCTTGCGTTCTTTGGTATCTGTTTAGCTCAACAGCTGTATCCTCAATCTTCTGCAAGTGATTCTTCATTTCATCCTTACCATGTCAATTATTGGGTAACAGGGACTCTCATCGGCGTTGGATTGACGACAAATTACCTGGGAGTAACACGGGTATTTGGCAAAGAGGAGTTGTCTCCTTTAGAAATACAGGCATTGAACAAAGGTATTGTAAACGGTATCGATAGCTGGGCTTTTAAGCAAGACCCCTCTAGAATGGATGCCTTCGCCAAATATTCAGATTATACCGTTGCGGCTACCGTTGTCCTTCCGGTTTTGCTCTTGTTTGACAAACAGATCAGGCAGGATTGGTTTGACGTGCTACTCATGTATGTGGAAACCATGTCTATCACACCTAATATTTATGAATGGAGTCCTCTCGGGGTTACTTTTCAAAATAGAATCCGGCCTCTTGCTTACTATGATCAACTTACTTATGACCAGAGAAAATCAGGCAATAACCGGAATTCATTCTACAGCGGGCATGTCGCCGTTGTCGCGGCATCCACTTTCTTTATGGCAAAAGTTTACAGTGATTACCATCCTGGAATAGGGGACAATAAATATCTTTTATACGGCGCAGCGACAATTCCTCCTCTCATTTTGGGATATTTTAGAGTGAAGGCGCTCCAGCATTTTCCTTCCGATGTAATGGTTGGCATAGGAGTAGGGGCATTGTGCGGCATCATCATTCCCGAACTTCATCGTTTGCAAGACAAAAACATCTCATTGGGATTGTATTCTTCATCCGAAGGAACAGGGATAGCTATAAGATGGCAGCCAAATTTTTTGAAATAGAAATGTGTGAATCATGTAACACAAATTGAATTGAAAGATTGTACTATGGAGCTTACTTTTTTTCTTAAGAGAATCTTTAATGAGATCGCAACTCCAATCCTTACTGTGTCAAGAGCAACAAGCTGATCGGAACAAGAGAACATGGAGGCAATCTTTTTACTCAAAGGACTGATTATTGGATTTGCGATGGCGGTGCCTATCGGGCCGATCGGAATAATGTGCATCCGCAAGACACTGGCTGAGGGGCACTCACGCGGCCTGATCATCGGCCTTGGGGCTGCAACCGCAGATTCGGTGTTGGGCAGTATCGCTGCGTTCGGTCTCACGTTTGTCTCGGATGTGATCGCCGGCCAGCATTTTTGGCTGAGTCTGGTTGGAGGAGGATTACTCTTGTTTCTTGGAATAAGGACATTTCGTGCTAGGCGCAAGGATCCTATAGTCCCCTTCGACAACAAGGGATTGTTGGGATCGTACGTCTCCGCCTTTCTCCTCGCACTTACCAATCCAGTGACCATCTTTGCCTTTGTTGCTGTGTTCGCTGCCTTTGGGCTGGGACATAGGCTTATTTTCATTTCAGCGTGCATTCTAGTCCTGGGAGTGTTTGCAGGTTCGTGTCTATGGTTTCTGACTCTTGGTTACGTGGCTACATTCTTCAGAAAAAAGCTGGACGCAGGTGGACTCAGATGGGTCAATAGGATTTCCGGCGTCTTGATCATTTTATCTGGGGTTGCTGCCTTCGTGAGCGTGATTTGACGTTTGCAGCCATCAATCTTTCCCTCGGCACGCTTCTAAGAAAAACACGCGCAGGGCGATCGTGTCAAAGAAAGCAAGGTGATAGAGCACATGCAGAATGAGCATCCACCAACCGAGCGACGAAAGCTGTCGCCGCTGAGGATAGCGTCGTATGCGGGCGTTGCCGTAGGAGCAATCGTGCTCGTCTGCGTGCTGGCTCTCCTGCTCTTCGCTGATCCCCTTGTGAACAGGTTCATCAAGCCCAGGATTACAGAGGCTTTTGCTAAGGCGTATCCCGCGTACTCGATACGCGTCTCCGATATGAATTACAGCGTCTTCAAGAACCGCTTTGGATTTGACTCCGTTGCGCTGAGGGCACTCGATGGCACATTCTCGAGCAAGATGGGTCCGTTCTCCGTGAGCGGGATCAGCTGGACGCATCTTCTCTGGGGAGGAAGTCTTGCGCCTAATGACTTTGCCAACTCAGTTGTAGATGCACAAGATATCGTGTTGAACTTCCCGCATTCACAGTATGAATTTCGTTGCGAACGGCTGCGTGTATCGGTGCCGGATTCTGAAATGACGGCTGATTCAATTGAGTACTATTCTTTGATTGACGATGAACAATTCTTCGCGAAAAGTCAATTCAGGCAAACCAGGTTTCGTTTTGATATTCCTCAAATAAAAATAATGGGTTTGGATTGTCTCGAATTGCTTCAAGGAAATATCTATAATGCCAGGAGCATCTATTTACATGATCTATTTGCTGATATTCTGGTGAACATGGATAAGCCCTACGACAAGAACTCACCTAATCCACAGATGCCGAACGAAGCTCTATCTTCGATGAAGGAAATAGTTAAGCTCGATAGTTTGATAATCAGAAATGGGCGGTTGAAATATTGCGAGAGGTTTGCCGTAAGAACAGAACCCGGAGTGATTACATTTAATAAAGTCAATCTTTCAGTAAGTGGAATTGCTATTCATACAGCTCACCCTGGCACTACAGTTATTCGTGGGGAGGGACTTTTTATGAATTCCGGCACAATGACACTGTTTATGGCAATTCCTCTCACATCAACGGATTTTTCTTTACGCTACTCCGGTTCGCTTAACACGATGGATGTTGCCGCACTGAATTCATTCATTGAAGCAGGCGAACATCGTCGTATTGAATCCGGAATCCTTCAGTCTGCAACGTATGATATCGATGTTCATTCGGGGCATGCAAGCGGTACCTTGCGGGTCGCGTACAAAGATCTATCCATTGCCGTTCTCGATAATAAAACCGGAAGTGAAAAAGGAATTTTCGATCGGATTTCCTCTCTCTATGGTAAAATATTTGTTGTCCGCAGAACCAACATGCCGGGGGAAAAAGGTTTAATGAAGATCGGTGAAATAAAATACACACGGGATCCGGAAGATTATTTTCTCCAGTTTCTGTGGTTTGCTCTTCGCAACGGTGTCGCGGATGTGGTTGGATTTCCTAAAAAACTACCTGCAGGTAAGTAGTGAATATATGTATTCACTTTTTGTATTGAAAAATGGAATTAATTATTGGATCAGTAAACAATTCCCCGCGAGAACACGGCGGGCAAGCTCGGCCGAAAGATGTAGTCGCTTTTTCGTTCCTTCGCTCGATTGAACAATCCTAAGTTCCTTCATATCATATTATGGTAATCAAGAAACTAGTACATGCAATATTATCAATTACAAGAAGATCCATTCTGACACTTGAAATTTGTAGCAATTATTAGGGCAGGCGACACTATGTTCATAATCGAATCGATCTTAACAAATACGAGTTCTGAATCGTGAAAACTTACCGGCGTAGATTCATTATCCTTGTCTTTTTTGGTATCTGTTTAGCTCAACAGGTGCATCCTCAATCTTCTGCAAGTGATTCTTCATTTCATCCTTACCATGTTAATTATTGGGTAAGTGGGAGTATCTGCAGCGTTGGAGTTGTAGCCAATTATCTCGGAATAGCACAGTCGTTAAACAAGAAAGAGGTGTCTCTTTTAGAAATACAGACATTGAACAAAGGTATTATAAACGGTATCGATAGCTGGGCTTTGAAGCAAGACCCCTCGAAGATGGGTGCTTTCGAAAATTATTCAGATTATACCCTTGCGTTATCTGTTATTCTTCCGGGTTTCCTTATGTTTGATAAACAGATCAGGCAGGATTGGTCTGACGTGCTGCTAATGTATACGGAAACAATGTCCATCACACCTAATATTTATGAATGGAGTTTTCTCGGGCCTGCTTTTCAAAATAAGTTCCGGCCTCTCACTTACTATGATCAACTTACCTATGACCAGAAAAAATCAGGCAATAACCGGAATTCATTCTACAGCGGCCATGTTGCTACTGTTGCGGCATCGACTTTCTTCATGGTAAAAGTTTACAGTGATTACAATCCTAAAATAGGGGACAATAAATATCTCTTATACGGCGCAGCGACAATTCCTCCTCTTATTTTGGGATATTGTAGAGTGAAAGCGCTCAAGCATTTTCCTTCCGATGTAATGGTTGGCATAGGAGTAGGGGCATTGTGCGGCATAATTATTCCCGAGCTTCATCGTTTGCAGGACAAAAACATCTCATTGGGATTGTATTCTTCATCCGAAGCAACAGGGATAGCTATAAAATGGCAGCCAAGTTTTTTGAAATAGAGAGGTCGAGATTATGAACGAACCAAAGGATGGAAATTCTCTATTGGTGCCAGCATGACAAATACAGAGGATAGACGACACCGTTCCATCCTGCAAAGAATTGCACGTCGGGCGATGGTGGAAAGAGGACTTCTCCCGGATTTTTCTGTCCAGGCGATGAGCGAGCTTGACGGAATTCATGGCGCTGTCACAAAGGTTGAAAAATCGACGCGTGACTTGAGGAATCTTGCATGGTGCTCCATCGATAACGATGATTCGCTCGATCTGGATCAGCTGACCGTTGCTGAAGCCATGCCTGAAGAAGCCGTGAAGATCCTTGTCGCCATTGCCGATGTTGAAGCTGTCGTGAGGATGCAGTCAGCACTTGACGATCATGCGAAGCACAACACCACCTCGGTCTACACCGCTGCGCAAATATTTCCGATGCTGCCCGAGAAGCTCTCGACCGATCTTACATCTCTCAACTTTGAATCAGACCGCCTTGCCATCGTTGTTGAAATGGTTATTGCCAGGGATGGGTCGCTTCAAAGTTCAGATATTTATAGAGCCACAGTTCGCAATCACGCAAAACTTGCCTACAACAGCGTTGGCGCCTGGCTGGAAGGGGTCGGGTCGATGCCGCAGGCTATCGGCTCAGTCAAAGGTCTCGTCGAGAATATCCGACTTCAGGACCGGGTAGCCCGAAAGCTGAAATCCCTCCGGCACGAGCACGGTGCGCTTGATCTCGAAACAATAGAGGCTCGCCCTGTATTTGACGGAGACGAGATCAAGGACTTAGAAGCCGAAGAAAGGAACGAGGCCAAAGATATCATAGAGGACTTCATGATCACGGCAAACGGCGTGACGGCACGATACCTCGCAGCCCAAAAATTGCCGTCGCTGCGGCGCGTTGTCCGGACACCAAAACGCTGGCATCGAATCATCGAGCTTGCCTTAGAGCAAGGTTTCAAGCTTCCGGTAGAGCCCGATTCAAAAGCACTGGATGAATTCTTGATATCTGCAAAATCCGCCGATCCTCTCCGCTTTCCCGATCTTAGTCTCAGTGTCATCAAGCTCTTAGGTGCTGGTGAATATGTCGTCGAACTTCCGGGAGGGACTTCTGCCGGACACTTCGGTCTTGCGGTCAAAGATTATGCTCACTCCACAGCACCGAACCGTCGGTATCCCGATTTGATCACGCAGCGGTTACTGAAAGCAGCGATGGCCCAAGGTGCCATACCCTACACAACCGATGAACTGGAGACGCTCGCAAAACACTGTACAGAAAATGAGGATGCGGCGAAAAAGGTTGAACGGCAGGTTGGAAAGTCCGCAGCGGCTATAGTATTGGAGTCAAGGATCAATCAACGGTTCGATGCCATCGTTACCGGCGCATCTGCCAAAGGGACATGGGTTCGTCTTCTGCATCCGCCCGTTGAAGGAAGACTGGTGAGTGGCTTTGAAGGCCTCGATGTTGGTCACAGACTCCGTGTACAGTTACTGCACACAGATGTGGAGCGCGGATATATTGACTTTAAGAAGGCAGGATAAGAAGCAAGGTCTGCAACTGTTCAGTGATTCAGCCGAGTGAAGAACCAACTATCGCAAAGTGCGCAATGGCAACACCTGCACAAGAGAGCGAAGCGCTCGGTGGGCGCGTCGTTGGTATCGAAACAGTGAACATCATGACTGATCTTCAGCGTGCGGCAAAGGTTAGAAGGCACTTTCTGGGAAAGTTAGAGAGCACTTGCTAAGTATTGAGTCCCATTGGGGAACGGGCGACACAGAACCCAAAATCAAAACAGGAGGTAGTAGAATGAAACCGAAAGCAATGTATCCCTTGGCGTTTGTGGTGGTTGCGGCCGCAATGTTCGTCACCGGCACATCGACCGCACAAGTGTCCAACCTATCTAGGTCGACCCCAGTCAATCCTGGCGCCCTCAGTGCGACCACGATGTTTTTTAATTCTGGCGTGGTCAGTAATCAGTGCGACCACGACTATCCTTAATCCTGGCGTGGTCAGTTGGGTCCACTTCGGTGACTTGCTTATCACCACGGGTGATCAGCAGAACTACGCCGACTTCAAGACTATCATCAATTGCGTCAATCAGTATCTCAAGAACGGCGTGAATTTCGCGCTACTGCCAGGCGACAACACGCATGATAACACCGAGAGTGAGTACCAGCTCATCAAGCAAGCAACGGATCAATTGCAGGTGCCGCTGTATGCCATTCTGGGCGGTCGCGATCACAAGGGCGGGACCACTCTCTACAACAAGTATTTGGAGCCAGTGAACTACCAGAGCTTCACGGCGGATAAGTACCACTTCGTGTTTCTGGACGTGATGAGCGGCATCAGCGATGCTCAGAACTCGTGGCTGACCAACGATCTGGATATAGCGGCGAAGGCCGGTCTCAAGAGCGTGATCTTTATGCACAGCTATACCCAGGTATCGGAATTGCAGGATGTGATCCAGCGTGACAATGTGATCATGGTTGATGCAGGATACACGCACTACAACGATGTTGCTAACGATGGAAACACGATCTATGCTACCACGCGCTCAACCGGCCTGGTGAGCGAAGGGCCGGTAGGGTTCTCAATCACCAACCTCGATAACGGTGTGGTCAGTTGGAAGTTCAAGCAGATGGGGAGTTGGCCGTTTGTGATGATCACCTCACCAGCGGATAAACTGCTCATGATCGGTGGTTCACAAGTCGTCAAGGATACGGCAGATATTCGCGCCAAAGTTTGGGATGACAAGGGCGTTACTTCGGCAACCATGCAGATCGACGGTGGACAGGCAGTGCCGATGGATCGCATCGGCGAGACACAAATGTGGAGCGCGCGCTTTGACGCGACCAAAGTTTCCGACGGCGACCACAAGATCAGGGTGAAGGTGACTGGCACGGGCGGCAACACGGACCAAGACGTGATTACCGTAACGGTCAACCAGTCGGGCAGCGTCCCGCAAGTGAAGCGGTCTTTCGGCCCGGAGGGTAACTCTGTCGGCGCTTATACCGAAAAGGGGTTGCTCGGCACTCACACCACGAAGTCTGGGTATCCTGATAAGGTCGGCAAGGGTGAAAAGCGCTGAGACAAAGGTGGTAAAGGCGGGCCTGGCAAAACGAATTAGCCGGCCACTGTGGTCGACCTGCAGGGTGACACAGTGAGGGTAAAGTCGGCGGACTGTGAGTATGGATCGCTCGCTTCTGTTCCTTGTGAGGCGATCATCATGATCGCCAAGGAGACGACATGTTGAAATCAAAACTCATCAAATGCATTCTGCTTTGTGTTGTCGGAATACTCAGCACCCATGCACAGTCGAAAACTTCGGTGCTCATTCAGTCCACGGACGAGGATGAGAGGGTCGATCTCTCTGTCGACAAGTCGATCTACTTTCCAGGTGACACGGTTCTTTTGGTCATTCAACGAAACGATAATACCGCGACAGCGGGAGTCATTACTCCGATACTGCTTATCGAAGGATCAACGCTCAAATCAGCTGGACGACTTAGATACATTGCTGTCATTCCCAAAAGTGTAACACCAGGATTATATCCCATCAGGCTTAGAGTAACGGACTCCGAAGGGCGACGATTTCGGTATGAAACGGAATGTGTTGTAACGGTGGAAGAATACCAAGACGTTGAACAGCTCACTCGATACGTCAGCATTATTCCCGAACCCGGCAGCAATAATATCCGGACGGCAGTTACATTGGACCGCGAGCAAGTTCAAAATCTTATGGTGCACTTTCAACGCGATAGTATTCGGCTTCGCATGGGACCCCAGTTCGTTAGAATAACAACAACGGTACTGTTGCGAGATGGCATAGCGGCTTCATCGTACGAACGACGTGTAGTAACATATCGAAGTCATGGCGATCCCAACAAAGATCGCGCAATGTTCATTCAGTATCGTACCGCCTACGGTGCGTACGCCAACATCCGTCCGGAAGAACTTGAACAAGTGCTGGTGCCGGTGGATTTACTGCCTGATTGGGCAATTCTTGGTATCCATATCGAACCCGATTACACCATTAAGATCGGCGCAGTGGATCGTTCGAACAGTATGACACGATATTTTCGGGTGAAAGGTCCAAGAATCGAGGTCGGATTTTCACTCGCCATCCCCAAAGTGCTGTACGATACACGAGCCAAAGATACGATTGAATACGGAAACACCAGCGCTATGGTACGGCTCTATTATAATGATCCAGGAACGGGAAATCGATTTCCTGTCAGCGCGGGGATAGGAATGTTTGGCGTGAATTCACCAATTGATGTTGGAATCGGTCGAGGCGGTTTTGCCTTGTCGATGTTTCTGGATATGGCGGAGATGGTACGAATAGTCAATATCGGTTTTACCAAAAAAATAAATTTCGGTCTGGAATTGGCCCCGTTTTTTCCCATTCATAAAAAGGCACGAATGTTACTTGTCGCGCAAGCGGGTTTTTCATTTTGACAGATATTAACAGAGGCGTAACGTGGCAACACTTGTGAAGGAGCACAACCAGAACCTGCTACCGCCGGCTGACTTGGCGGGAGAAATTGACAAATTGCGAGACGATCTGCGCAATGAGCGTGACCGAAACCTGCGTACGCTGGCAGATTTCAAGAACTATCGTCGCCGCGTTGAGCGTGATGGCAGTAAGCTTGCCGAGGAAGGCAAGCGCGGGATCATACTTCCGCTCTTAGATATTATCGACGATATGGAGAAAGCGATGCAGTGGGCAAGCGACTCAGAGCAACCCTTTGTGCAAGGCGTGCGAATTATCCACCAAAAATTTCTTGCGCTGTTGGAAGCGCAGGGAGTTCTCCCTTTCGAAAGTATCGGTACGCCATTCAACCATAATCTGCATGAAGCTGTGGCGGTGGCGGAACATGAAGGTAGTGAACCGGGAACCGTTGTTGATGAGCTGCGTCGCGGCTATCTCTGGAACAATGAATTACTGCGCCCCGCGCAAGTACGAGTTGCCGGATGATAAGTATCCTGTGTGATAGCGCCCGGGAATGAGTACGAAACGGTAAGACTATGACCTACAAAGATTACTACAAGGATTTGGGCGTTGGAAAGACAGCAACGCCTGCAGAGATCAAGAAGGCGTATCGAACGCTTGCCAACAAATATCATCCCGACAAGGCCAAGGGAGACAAAGCGGCTGAAGAAAAGTTCAAGGATATCAACGAGGCTAACGAAGTCCTCAGCGATCCGGTGAAACGAAAAAAGTACGATCAGTTTGGTGCAGATTGGAAACGCTACGAAGAAGCGGGAGCGCAGCCGGGAGGATTTGATTGGTCGAAGTACGCAAGCGGCAGCGGCGGACAAACGCACCGGACGGGCACACATGAATCCGATGCGATGTTTACTGACGAGGGTGTCAATGATCTTTTTGAGATGCTGTTTGGACAACGCAGCGGCCAGCGGCCAGGAAGACGGAGCGTTGTCATCAAAGGCGAGGATCTTGAAACAGAGACAACCCTCTCGCTTGAAGAAGCATATCACGGCACGACGCGGCTCATCCAGCTCAGTAGTCAAACGATCAAGGTGACGATCAAACCAGGCGTCGCAGACCAGCAAATGCTGAGAATTGCAGGCAAAGGGGGAGGCGGACTCAGCGGCGGTCCAAACGGCGATCTCTATCTCACCGTCAAGATTGCGCCGCATCCAGAGTTTTACCGGAAGGGGAACGATCTCCACCGAGACCTCCCCGTTGAATTGTATACTGCTGTCCTCGGCGGAAAGACTCAGATTAAAACACTGAAAGGCAAAGTCACAGTCAATATTCCGAAGGGAACGCCAAACGGCAAAGAGCTCAGACTTCGGGGACTTGGAATGCCAGTCTATGCGAAGAAGAATAAGTTTGGAAATCTACTGGTGAAGGTCGACATCTTGCTGCCGGAGCATCTCAGCGAAGAGGAAATAGACTTGTTCACAAAATTGGCGGCACTACGGAAATAGCTCCCTGAACGAGAGCACAATGATCGACTACCTTAAAGTAGTGCTGGCGATCTTCATCACCGCGATACTCTCATGGCTTGTTCTCCGGGGAGCAGGTGCTTTGCGTCGCCTCCTTGGTGTGAATGGAGTCAACAGTCTTTCGCGAATCATGGGGTTTCTTCTTATCTGGATCGGCGCTCAGTTTGCGATCAATGGTGTGCGGGATCTGGCGCTGGATGTGAACTTCTGGAAACAATAGATGTTATCAATTGCCCGTTCATTAAGAATTTGCTATCGATGCGGGAATAACCAAGGTTGTTTTGTTAAGCAACGAATCTAAGTCCGAACTAAAGGAAAAACATCATGAGCAAAGGTCGAGACAGCAAAAAGGGTTCAAAGAAAGCACCGGCAAAAACCATGAAAGAAAAAAAGACGGCTAAAAGAGAGAAGAAAAATGAAAAGATGAACCAAGGCATTCTCAATCAATTAAACAATTGAGGTTTTGGGAAAAGGCGGCGTATTGGAAATCAGACGGCCGCGGGATGGACAATTCTAGATATTTAAAGACATAACTAAAATGGAAAAAACAATATTGCCGCAGTCTCAAAATGAAAGCCAGGGACCAGAAATCATCCCGGAAAACTTCTCTGAGACTATGTCTGATTCAGTATTCACAAGATTCTTTTTAGAAGTGTCGTCGCTCACAATTTTTACTTTGCGCTTTTTCAAAGAAGCACTTAAACCGCCGTATGAGTTTAATCGAACTGATGAAACAATCTTTCCTGATCGGTTACAGGTCTCTTCCGTTGGTTGGTATTACAGCCTTTATCATGGGGCTTGTGCTCACTATTCAATCAAGACCCACGTTGGCAAAGTTTGGAGCGGAATCGTGGTTGCCTGCGATGGTGGCAGTTTCAATCATACGGGAAATAGGACCGGCGATAACTGCGTTGATCTTTGCCGGAAAGGTTGGATCGGGAATCGGGGCAGAGCTGGCTTCAATGAATGTAACCGAACAAATTGATGCGATGCAGGTTTCAGGCACAAATCCGTTTAAATATCTTGTTGTTACAAGGGTACTTTCTGCAACATTGATGCTTCCGCTCTTGGTAGTGTTTGCCGATGCTATTGGTTTGTTCGGATCATTTATCGGCGTCAACTTAAGAGGAAATGTAAGCGCTCACTTGTTTTTCTCGCAGGTATTTCAAAGTCTCGAATTTGCAGATCTTTTCCCGGCTTTCATCAAGACTTTCTTCTTCGGATTTGCAATTGGAATTATAGGAAGTTATAAAGGATATAATTCAAATAAGGGAACAGAAGGAGTTGGGAAAGCGGCTAACTCAGCAGTGGTATTCGGATCTTTGATGGTTTTCATAATAGATATGATAGCGGTACAAATTACAAGTTTGGTCCAAAACTAAATCGAGTAATGAGAAGAATGATGGCCAGTGCAACCTCTGTAAAAGCCGAACATGATAACAAGCACAACGGTCTTGTTGTCGTTGAGATGGAACATCTCAAGAAATCTTTTGGGAAAAATCAGGTGTTGCGGGATATTAATCTCGTGATTCATAAAGGAGAAAGCGTCGTTGTCCTTGGCAAATCCGGAACTGGTAAATCAGTACTCATAAAATGTATTGTGGGATTGGTTGATCATGATGACGGCAAGCTTGTTATCCTTGGGCAGAATATTTCTGAACTCAAGGAGAAGGAGCTCATTGAAATACGCAAAAAGATAGGTTTCCTTTTCCAAAGCGGTGCCCTCTATGATTCCATGACAGTGAGAGAAAATCTTGAATTCCCGCTTAGAAGACAACTACATTCAATACCGAAAGACACGATGAACTCGCTGGTAAAAGAAGCGCTGCAAAATGTAGGGCTTGCTGAAGCAATTGATATGACGCCTTCAGAACTTTCCGGTGGCATGCGCAAAAGGTTAGGTTTAGCCCGAACGTTGATTTTGAAACCTGAGATAATGCTTTATGATGAACCTACAACCGGGCTAGATCCTATAACATCAAAAGAAATAAGTAGGCTCATCCTGGAAGTACAAAACAAATACGATACTTCTTCCATCATTATCACACACGATATTGAATGCGCCAGGCTCACAGCAAATCGAATCATAGTGATCAAAGATGGAATATGCGCTGCAGAAGGGTCATACAACGATCTCGAGAATTCGCCAGATGCATGGATACGATCATTTTTTGAATAATACATCAACAAATCATTAAGAGCAGATCAAATGAAAAAAAACACAAGTAATAAAATCAGGCTGGGAATATTTGTTTCCCTTGGAATAGCCCTATTCATTGTAGGGATATATTTTATCGGCGAGAGGCAGCAATTATTCAGAAGTACCTTTCGCGTAAGCGGAGTATTTAGAGATGTTGCCGGACTTCAAGCAGGAAACAACGTGCGGCTCTCAGGAATAAATGTGGGGAGCGTAGAAAACATTAAGATAGTGAGTGATACTTCCATTAGAGTAGAAATAGTCATTGATGAAAGCACTCGAAAGTTTATCAAGAAGGATGCGGTTGCGAGTATTGGCTCGGACGGACTTATGGGGAATAGAATTTTGATCATAAATCCCGGCACAGGCGGAAAAATGGAAATAGAAAACAACGACATTGTCCAAACAGTCCAGCCAATCAATATGGACGATATTATGATATCATTAAGAACAACTATTGATAAGACATCCAGTATAGCAAGTGATTTGTCTAAGATTACAAACAACATACAGTCAGGAAAGGGAACAATAGGAAGGCTGCTTATGGATCCATCCTTAGCGCGAAATTTCGATTCCTCCATTGTTAATCTGAAACAAGGTTCAGAAGGATTAAAACATCTTATGGATGATGCAAAATATAGTTTCGCGCAAAATGTCGATTCTGCTCTTGTCAGTTTGAAAGATGGTGCAGCCGGGTTTAAGACACTTATGGATAAGGCAAAACATAGTTGGCTGCTGTGGGGTTTCTAGAATGTGAATATTGTATCTCGTTCCCGAACGCCTGCCCGACTGTGTCGTTCAGGCGGGGAGTTTGGGAACGCACTTCAGCGAAGTTCCACTTCGCAACAACGTAATGTGAAACAGAGTTTCAAACGTTGCTGCATCTTCTTCTGCTTCCATTTGTCGCGTTCGACAGACTTTCTTGTTCGGGAATTGCCGGCGCAGTGATCGGAATTCCATTTCTTGTCGGCACCGGATCACACGGTGGCGGTGGGTGCTATCCCGCTGTTAATTCTGGAGATGGTGCAGGTTGTGCGGCACGCCCGGCGTCATGGAAAGACTGAGCCAAATGAATATGCTAAGCCGGCTTGACCAAAAGACTCGCAGGGGTTGGGCCATACTCTGTCTTGCCCTGAAAAAGTTTTCGCGGATTGATGGGGCACAGTGGGCGGGAGCGTTTGCCTTCAATGCGTTCTTCTCGCTGTTTCCATTGATGGTCCTGCTCGTCACGATTGCCTCGTCCTTTGTTGACCGGGACAGGGCCGGCAAAGAGGTCATTGCCTACATGGAAAGCTACGTCCCGATGAATGGCGAAATGCAACGTCACATTTTTGATACCATCGCCGGTGTGATCAAAGCGCGCGAGCAGGCGGGCGCGGTCGCGTTTCTCATCCTGGTCTGGGCTGCCCTCCAATGTTTCACCACCCTCATCTGCGCGACTAACCGCGCCTGGGGCACCGTGGTGTACAATTGGTGGCGGCTGCCGCTGAAAAGCCTGGTGCTGTTCGGCATCACGGCGGGTGCGGTCCTTTTGGGCATGGCGATGCCGGTGCTGATGAGAATGGCGAAGGATTGGCTCTTTCCAGCGAGTGATTTCAGTTCCTGGGTCTATGCCCTGGGAAGCCTTTTCATCCCGTTGTTGCTGGTGTTCTTCAGTCTGAGCCTGTTTTACAGGCTGGCTCCGCGCCAGCCCAAGCGCTTTGCCGAAGTCTGGGCCGCCGCCCTGTGTGCCACGGCTCTCCTGCAGGCGGCCGAAAGTCTATTCGTGAGCTACCTCAAGAATTTCGCCACGTTTAACGCGGTCTATGGGGCGTTCGGCGGGATCATGGTATTGCTGCTGTGGATTTACCTTTCCGGGTGCATTTTCATCTTCGGCGCCTGCCTCTGCGCCGCTCAGGCCGAAGAGCGTTCAGCGCCGGCGGAAACAATTATGGTGCGCTGAACAAAAGGAATTGAACCATGAATACAAAGACTCTGAACTCGGAATCGCTCCGCAAGCTGGACGCATACTGGCGCGCCGCCAACTATCTGTCGGTCGGCCAGATTTATTTGTATGACAATCCGCTGCTGAAGCAACCGCTGAAACTGCAGCACATCAAACCGCGCCTGCTCGGCCACTGGGGCACCACGCCGGCCCTGAACTTCATCTACGTTCACCTGAACCGCGTCATCAAGGAGCACGACCTGAATGTAATCTACATCACCGGCCCGGGCCACGGAGGTCCGGGGATCGTGGCCAACACGTATCTGGAGGGCACGTATAGCGAAGTTTACCCACCCATCTCGCAAGACGAGGAGGGGATGAGGCGGCTGTTCAAACAGTTCTCCTTCCCCGGCGGCATTCCGAGCCACGTCGCGCCGGAGACGCCCGGGTCGATTCACGAGGGCGGGGAGTTGGGTTATTCACTGTCACACGCTTTCGGGGCGGCATTCGATAATCCGGACCTGCTCGTCGCGTGCGTCGTGGGCGATGGCGAAGCGGAGACCGGCCCGCTCGCTACAAGCTGGCACTCGAACAAGTTCCTCAATCCGGTCCGCGATGGCGCGGTGCTGCCGATTCTCCACCTCAACGGCTACAAGATCGCCGGGCCGACGGTGCTCGCCCGCATTCCGCATGGCGAGTTGGAAACGCTCTTCCGCGGCTACGGTTACACGCCGTATTTCGTCGAGGGCGACAACCCGATGGACATGCACCGACTCATGGCCGTCACGCTCAACACTGTGGTCGGCGAGATTCAACGCATCCAGCGCGACGCAAGGAAACATGGGTTCCAGGAGCGTCCGCGCTGGCCCATGATTATCCTGCGCTCGCCGAAGGGCTGGACCGGCCCGAAGGTCGTGGATGGCAAACCGACGGAAGGAACATTCCGCTCGCATCAGGTGCCGATGGGCGAGATGAGTCGTCCGGGCCACGTGAAGATTTTGGAAAAGTGGATGAAGAGTTATCGCCCACAGGAGTTGTTCGACAAGACGGGCCGGCTCATTCCCGAACTCGCCGAGCTGGCGCCGAGAGGCGCGCGCCGCATGAGCGCCAATCCCCACGCCAACGGTGGCCTCCTCTTGCGCGACCTGCGCCTGCCGGATTTCCGCGACTACGCTGTGAAGGTGCCGAAGCCCGGCGCCGTGGACGCGGAAGCCACCCGTGTCCAGGGCCAGTTTATCCGCGATGTGATCAAACTGAACCCCGCCAACTTCCGCGTCTTCAGCCCGGACGAAACAAGCTCGAACCGCTGGGGCGCCGTGTTCGAGGTGACGAACCGCTGCTCGACGGCAGAAATCATTCCGATTGACGACCATGTCGCCCCGGACGGCCGCGTGATGGAGATGTTGAGCGAGCATCAATGCGAGGGCTGGCTCGAAGGTTATCTGCTTACCGGCCGTCACGGATTCTTCTCCTGCTACGAGGCGTTCATCCATATCATCGATTCGATGTTCAACCAGCACGCCAAGTGGCTCAAGGTGGCGAACCACGTTCCGTGGCGTCGACCGATCGCTTCCTTGAACTACCTGCTCTCGTCGCACGTCTGGCGGCAGGATCACAACGGCTTCAGCCATCAAGATCCCGGCTTCATTGACCACGTGGTAAACAAGAAAGCCGAAATCATCCGCGTCTATCTGCCGCCCGATGCCAACACATTATTGTCGGTGACCGACCATTGCCTCCGCAGCCGCAACTACGTCAACGTGATTGTCTCCGGCAAGCAGCCCGAGGCGCAGTGGCTTGACATGGACGCTGCCATCAGTCATTGCACCGCGGGCATCGGCATCTGGCCGTGGGCCAGCAACGATCAGGGAGGCGGACCGGATGTCGTCATGGCGTGCTGCGGCGATGTGCCCACGCTGGAAACCCTGGCTGCAGTCGAGTTGCTGCGGCAGCATTTCCCAAAATTGAAGGTCCGGGTGATTAACGTGGTCGACTTGATGAAGCTCCAGCCGCAGAGCGAACACCCGCACGGCCTGAGCGAAAAAGATTTCGACATGCTCTTCACAACCGACAAACCAATCATCTTCGCGTTTCACGGCTATCCGACACTGATTCATCGGCTCACATATCGACGCACGAACCACAAGAACCTGCACGTGCGAGGCTACAAGGAGGAGGGCACGACCACGACGCCGTTCGACATGGTGGTGCTGAACGACCTCGACCGCTTTCATCTGGTCGGCGACGTGATTGATCGTCTCCCGCAACTGGGGATGCAAGCGGCCCATGCCAAGCAGGTGATCCGCGAGAAGCTGCTCGACCACAAGGAATACATTGCTGCACATGGCGAGGACATGCCCGAAATCCGCAACTGGAAGTGGGGCCAGGCCAAAGCGCGCAAACCCTTGTGAAATTGATCGGTCGGTAGAGGATCGTAGGTCTCAATAGAGACAAGACCCGGAGACAGTCAAGTTATGGTTGGTAAGAAGGGAATATCTGTGAAGCGCCTGAAAGAAAACTCTGCCTAGCGGTGCCACTCGTGGCGGATGGTAAACAACGTGCTCTGCGAAAGTCGTTCCGGGGATGTGTTGGAAATATCATCCGTTGACTCAGCAAGCGGGTCTTTGTCGATTGCCTGGTAGCACATTCGAACATACGTAGCACACTGAATGGCGTACTTCATGTCAAAGATGTTTCGCTTGTGAAGCGTACCGGTCTGCATCGCCCACAAGGTGCCGAATAACCCTTCGACAGGATAACGATATCGCTTGTCATGGGCAATCTCCGATGCTTTCGCAAGAACCTTCTGCTCCTCCTTTGATGTCAGGGGCATTCCTAGCACGCACGCATATTCGATTGAATCCTTACACCATTTTTCCAGCAAGCTCTCCTGGGGCCCATTAATGAACTGAAACTCCCGGAAGCCGAAGTGAAGGTCACTTTCAAATATAGAGGTTCGCTTCTTCCAGAGCCACCCCCGTTGTTTCCCCAACAAGAAGGCGTGATTCCATTTTGAGCGTGTGTGGTCAGGAGTGATTTGTGCTTGCCCCATTCTGATAAGCTCATAAAGCGGGTCACTCAGCCCGACCAAACAGATTCGAGCCGGGGCATAATGCTTACGAATGAAATGAAGAGCTTCTTTATTCATACTTCTTTTTCCCCGTCAACAGGATAGCTGCGCATACACTCTGGCACGGTCGCGCTAGAATCGTAATCCAATAACGACAACTTTGAGCATCTTCGCCACAGTTGTCGTCTTGCCTTGTCCTCTTATTCTCTTTGCCTCTCGCTTCCTCAGCTTCTCCTTTTAGAAGCGGTCCAACATTAATTAGAATGATCCGCCTGCCCGCCGGAGTTTGCTTTTTAACGCAGGCGGGCTTGCCCCGACGAAGTCCGGGTAAACTGATGGAGCGTCTTGTGCGAAACCCTACAGCTCTCTGGCGGGGAACCGCTGGTTAGCGGTCTGCCCCTAACGTCGCATTGATGCTCAATCGAACTCTTTCCTCGGAGCAGGCTGATTCGGCCCAACTTGTCCAATGCTGATATCCGCTTTGAAGTAGTTCTCACCTTTGATCGGAGCCCCGAACAAGTGTCGAAGCATGGCAAGTTGGCCAACATGGGTGATTGCATCCGCGATGGGACCCTGGAGCAGCCTATCTAACGGACATGCGACCGTTGAAGAATTCGCCAAGTACGTATCGAATTCCTTGACGGAGGCATAGAACCGGGCGACTTCACGATCCCACTCTTGTGAAGGTGAGGTGCGCCAAATCTCTTGCCCCTTGGCCATTGAAAGCGCCCAGTCAAAAAGATCGCCCATATGTGCAACGATTTCCACGGGCGTCCGGGATTCCGGTTTGACACGGAATACAGCGAAGCCCGCAGGAGCATCCCGCAGTGTCTTAGCACCCCGATAGACCATGGTCGCCACGGCATGCCGGAGCATCCCATGATCGGATTTGATGTGGTTTGTCATTTTCTTCCTTTCTTTCATCTCGCACTAAGCCGTCGAGATCACTCGAGCTGATTCGATTCTCCGACTCCGCCGCAGCCTCAGCGAATGCGGAATTCAACCGTCGGCGCCTTCCACGTCAGGCTGTCGCTGACAATGCCGCGCCTATAATTGACGACCTCCATCTTCTCGGGAACGACCTTGATCAAGACGAGAAACTTCCAGTCAGGGAATGCCTGAGTCCAGTACTCCCGCTTGCGCTTAAGTTTCTCGTTCATGTCGTCCACCAGGTACGCCTTTCCCGTGATGGTGACATAGCCGGTGGCGCGGCCATGGTCTGCATAATAAAGGCAGACTGTAGGATTGTGGCGGATATCGTTGGCTTTGCGGCTGCGACTATTCGTGGCCATCCAGACCGTCATGTCATCTTCTGGAGGGAACGGATTCATTGTTCTTAAGTCCGGTCGCCCCGCTGAGTCGATTGTGACCAGCGCACAATACTTTTGCAGGCCAATGATTTCTCGTGCAGCGGCAATCAGTGAGTCGGGCTGAATCTTTTGCGGTTTTGCTACTTGGGCAAAGCCGCTCGGAGCCACTGCCCAGAACACGAGAAACAGGAGAAAGCTCTTTGACTTGTCGAACACGATGGATGTCATACGATGATCTCGCTATTTCCGACAATTGAAGGTTGCTAAGCTGATTGTGTCTCTTGCTTTCACTTTGGCATCAAGAAATCGCCATCGATAATCAATAACTTTACTTCCCGCTCTGCGAAAGAACGATGTGAACTCAAATTGTCCGATACAACATATGTCATCCCTTCCTTTAAGATATACTTCTCTCCGTTTTCGTGTTCAGTGAGGAGTTCTCCTTCAAGACAGTGAACGATATGCCCCTTCTGACACCAATGGTCGGCCAGATATCCAGGAGAATAGGTCACCATCCGAATTCTCAGTCCCGGAAGTTGAAGCGTTTTCCAAAACGCTGAACCCTTTCGTCCTGGGTGTTCGATTCTGTCAATCCCAGTCCAATCTATTACCTGAAAAGGAATGTTGTGTTGAGCCATTGCCATGACGCTCTGATTTGTGATGAAGTTGGTTTTGCTGTCTAACAGAGGGCCGAGTTGCCGCGGCCGTCGAAGGTTTGCACCCGAGGTTCTTTTCAACTGCACCAACGTCATTGCGCGACCTTGAAGCGGTCAACTTCAGCAATTCGTTAGGCAGGAAATATCTATGGCTGGCGAAATCCTCCACGCATGTCCTGAGCGACGTATCGGCGGAATTCCTCCAAATCTTTTTCACCGAACCCCTCTGGGAAGAAGAAAGTGGGATTCGAAGGGTAGTTCTTGTGGAGATACATTGGCCTTTGCGAGCATCCGACCACAAGGAATATTATCTGAACTCCACTTGCTTCAGCTGCCTTTTTGCTTGAACTCAATATCCTGCGCATCATTCTATCGTCGAATGTATGGTAATCCACAAGAAAGACAAGGTAGTCCAAAGCCCTAAGTCCAGTCTTAAGGGAGGATTTCAGACTTGTCAATTGATTCGATTGTGCTTCTGCTGACCATGTAATTGCCCCCTCGCGGAAGATATAGTTCCACACAAACTCACCATCGCGACATCTTCGAATGGAGTAATGTACATGTATCCGACGTCGAATTGGAAGTCTAACTCTTTCAAGCACCTCTCTGTGGCCTATTTCAACTAATAGCCCCTGGAGAAATGTCTCAATGTGGTTATGAAGCCCAAAATAATCTACGTACTCCAGTACCTTCACATTTCTATCTTCCAAGAGTCTCCGCTTTTCGACTGCATTTCGACTGTTCTTCTTACATAACAAGAAATGCTGCACCGAGGACCCGCTAAATCTCAGCAGATCTAGAACCAATTGAATGTCTATATCAGTTAGGCTATAACCGATCATTAGAATTGAGTTGTCATGGAATAGATCGGTTAGGATCCTCAAGTACTTCCTGTCTGCAATCAAAGCCACATAGTCCCTATGAGAAAGTACAATACTCGGAGGGTTGCCAATGTCTCCATGGAGCTTAAGTAGAAACTTCCCTTTTATTTCGCCTTTCGCAAGTTTGGAGACATCCATTCTAGTAATTGACTTCAGTTGGCGGTTCCAGACCCTTGTATAGGCGCGTTCTAGAAGATTATCGTAGTTGGTAGTGATAATTGCACGAAATGGCAGTGCAACAATCAAGTCATGAACAAGAGCAGGGACAATTGAGTCTGGATCAAATGTGTCAGCGATGAATCTCGTGAGATTAGCGTCTCCAAGTTGCTCACGAAGCTCTTGGGCTACTATCATGTACCTCCTTTCGTGCCAGCAATTCGACCAAATCCTTTGATGTCTTTTCATCGATGAGTCTCCTCTTCTTTGCCCACGATGTTAGGTCTTTCAATAACTCACTCCATCCAGGTAGTGGCTTGCGTGCTTTTGAAATGCATCTCCGGCTTGTACCTGCACCGACTAGAGCAATACATCGCCCCGCCGCCAGCGAACTCACAATACCTCTAGGAATGGGATCGGTGTAGGCTCGTAAGATGTCGGAAGCAGTAAGGTCGGCTCTGATCATCTTTGTTCCCAGCTTACATTGATTAGAATGATCCGCCCGTCACGTCTGTCGCTCACACACCACGATGAAGTCCTTGGAATCAGGACCCAACTCGCGTTCCTCGTAGTCGCCGTAGATGTGCTTCAGAGTCAGTCTCGAACGACTGACGAGATGCTCGAGTTCATACCGAAAAAAGAACCGCATCTGTGTGTCCCAGGACTCAGTTCTGGATCCGCTTTCCTCATCCCACGTCAGCGTCATCGTGACATGGCTGATTTGATTGATCAGATCCGCCTTTGATGAAACGACCCGCCTGAGCTTCTTTCCTGGCGCATATTCCCCGTCGAAGTCAGTTTGCTCATTGATCCCATTAAGAAGTATGCCCAGGTCCGGCACGAACAGGTCGAAGATGAATCGTCCGCCGGGAATGAGATGATCGTAGATGCTGTTGAGAGCCCGAATTTGATCGTTGACATCGATAAGATGTGAGAAGACGCGGAAGGGGGCCACGATCAGCTCAAATCTCTTGTCGAGATTGAGTGACCGGACATCTTGATGGAAAATGCGACGGTGTTGGGACTTGTCAAGCTTCGTCTTGAGTTGCTCGAGCATAGCGCCGCTGATGTCGATTCCATAGATATCGGAGCCGAGATTGAGCGCCTCGGTGAAGAATCTTCCGGTGCCGACCCCGACCTCCAGAACCGGACCTGTTGTACCGAGGATCTTGTGCAGAAAGTACTCGCGATCGACGGTTCGCAGATGCGCGTAGATGACATCGTAGAACCGAGCGATGTAGTCCGGGTATGAAAAATCGTCCGTCATGAGACCGTGTTTCAAATAGCACCTATTTTCAGCCGCTGTCAGGACTTATGTCCTGACAGTCACAACTAGCGTGCTCAAGTGTCTTGGAGTGTCAGGAGCAAACTCCTGACACCGGAGTAAAAATCGAGCGATGTAGTCCGGGCATGAAAAATGGTTGTCCAAGGGCGCTAGAGAGTGACTTGGTGCAGCATATTCTGTCTTTTGACGTGCTTCTCTGTCACTTCCACTTGATGGTGCAACCGATAGAATATGTTTCTGGTTCTTTCACCTGTTTCCCCGCGAGGACGGCGTCCGTCGCGTCGCGGAGATAATTCACCTTCACCTTAGAAGGTTCCTTGTAATTGTCGTCCATCTTGCCGTGATACCGCAGAGTCCTCCGTTCGTCGAACAGGAAAAACTCTGGGGTGTGAGTCGCCCCGAATGCGGTTGCGACCGACTGGTCATCATCACGAAGATAGGGGAAGTTGAACCTCCGGTGTTGCGCGCGCTTTTTCATTTCCTCGAAGTTGTCTTCGGGATAATTGGCCGTCTCGTTGGAGTTGATTGCTGCGACCTGAACTCCCTTCGAAGCGTAGTCGCGCTGGAAGGCAATCATACGCTCTTCGTACGCCTGCACGTACGGGCAATGGTTGCAGGAAAAGACGATGACGAGGCACTTCTTGTCCGCGAAATCCTTCAGGGAGTATCTCTTGCCGTCGACGCCGGGGAGACTGCTGAAATTGGAAGCAGGTGAGCCGAGTTTGAGTTTGTCTGTTGACATACGTTGAGCTCCAAAGAAGAACTGAGAGAGAATGTAAGGGCTATCGGGGCATTTCGCCTTCGACAGGGTGGTCCTGAATGCCGAGTTGTTCTTCGAGTTTGTGCTCGAGGAACCGGACCTCACTCGGAGCGTTGAGGCCGCCGAGCAATTTGATCTTCCTATTCTCGCGGGAGATCGCGCTGAGTTGATATCTCATTTGTGTGCCGTTGTTGACTCTGATGACGCGCTCTTCAGAGTAGAGTTGTGTGAGCTCCGAAGCCTGAAGTGTCTTGTTTCCCGGCCACGGAATCGGCCCGTGCTGGATCGAGAGTTTGCCCTGCCCGACGGTGATGACAGTCCTATTATAGAACCCTGCGAGGGCCGCATAGGTGACACCGACTCCCACGATGACATGGACCAGGGGAAAAATGAGCATGATCAGTGGTGCGTCCTGCGAGAAGGCAATGCTGTACCAGACCACGAGAAAGGCGTCCCATAAAAGGGCAAAGGCAGCGAGGAAGATGTAGGGGATCGAAAACCAGCGGTAGGTAAACGTCAGCCCTGCCGGGGTGTATTCCATGGCTATGTGTTCGGGGATCGGCGCCTGGAGAGGTTGTTCGTCGTTTGCCATCGTTGCTCCGCGCGTTTGAGGTGTGGTGTGAGCCTTCACCAAAGCCTCAGTGTGGGGTGGATTCGAAAGCAAGAACGTTTACGGTGCAGGCAATGTAAGAAAAGGAACAGAGAAAGAAAAGCGTTAAGGGGATTTGAACATCACATTGAAAATCTCGTTTGCCATTAGGAAGAAGAGTTTCTAGATTTACTCCGTTGTCCGCCGACGATCGGATGTGATGTCAGGATGGATAACACTCTCACCGCAAACGTGAGCAAGTACGTTGTTGTCATCCTAAACGTGCAGATCATCAACGACAAGCAAGTTTCGACGCGGACACAGGTGAAGGAGGTTCTCGCGCTGGGGTTGAGCTTTACGTTGTTCTAGATGAAGGTGACCTTTATCGATGACCGTTCCGCGAAAAAAGTCATCTTCAGCATAGACGTTGTCCTATCCCTGAAGCGATGAGAGGTCGAGTTCCATGAACAGCGCCCTGGGGACGGGGTTGAGACGGTAGGGCTCAATTTCCTTGAAACTGAGCGATCGATACAGTGAGATTGCCTGAATCATGCTCGGAAGCGTGTCGAGTCGCATCTTCATGTAACCGATCGATCGAGCTTCGTCGATAACGGTTTGAGCCAGTGTGCGGCCGGCATGACTGCCCCGAAACACTGGCTTGACATACAACCGCTTCATCTCGCAAATCGTTTCATCCATTCTTCGAAGGGCAACACAGCCGGCGAGTACGTCGTCATGAAAGCACAGGAGCAGCCGGCCTGAGGGTGGGGCATACTCGCCGGGCAATCCAGCAAGCTCCCGCTCGAAATCCTGGAAACATAGATCGATCCCCAGCGACCGCTGGTACTCCTGAAACAGCTCCCGCGTTTGCTGTACGTGTTTCGGGGTTTGAACCTGAAGGAGCTTCAATCTACCCACCAACGTGTTTCTTTCTTGATTCAATGAGGACATCATCAAGCCCTGTTTGCGCTGCCGAGGACATTCACGATCTTATGCTTGTAGAGCTCCTTAAGCCTGTCACGCGCGGGGCCCAGGTACTTCCGCGGGTCAAACTCGGCGGGGCTGTCCATAAATGCTTTCCGAATCGCAGCGGTCATCGCCAGACGGCCGTCTGAATCGATGTTGATCTTGCATACCGCCGAAGCGGCCGCCCTGCGCAGTTGTTCTTCGGGTATGCCAACCGCGTCTTTGAGTTTGCCACCGTTGCTGTTGATGATTCGCACCAGGTCGGGCGGGACGGACGATGCGCCGTGGAGCACGATGGGGAAACCGGGAATTCGCTTCTCGACTTCTTCAAGGATATCGAAGCGGAGGGGCGGCGGCACGAGAATGCCGTCGGCTGTCCGGGTGCATTGCTCAGGCCTGAATTTGTTGGCTCCATGAGATGTTCCAATGGAGATTGCCAGTGAATCGACGCCTGTCTTTTTCACAAAGTCCTCGACTTCTTCGGGCTTCGTGTAATGCGTGACGGCACTCGAGATTTCGTCCTCGATGCCTGCCAGGACACCCAGTTCGCCTTCGACGCTCACATCGTATTTGTGCGCATACTCAACGACCTGACGCGTCAGTTCGACGTTCTTGTCGTACGGATGGTGCGACCCGTCGATCATCACGGAAGAGAATCCGGATTCGACGCACGATTTACAGAGTTCAAACGTGTCGCCGTGGTCCAGGTGCAGCACGATCGGAATCGGGTAGCCGAGTTCCCGAGCATAGTCGACAGCACCTTTCGCCAGGTGCTTCAGGAGCGTCTGGTTTGCATACTTGCGTGCTCCGCTTGAAACCTGGAGGATCACCGGCGATTTCGTTTCAACGCACGCGCCGATGATAGCCTGCAATTGCTCAAGGTTATTGAAATTGAATGCAGGAATCGCATAGCCTCCCTTGATAGCCTTCTGGAAAAGCTCCTTGGAGTTGACGAGTCCCAGTTCTTTGTATTGAGTCATGACCTTTCCGCCTTCGTTTTTTCTATTGGTGTCATTGATACGGACGTGCCCGCGACCGACGAGCAACCTCGGTGTTGTGCTCCTTCACTCTCAAGATACTGGAATATTCCGAACAAATCTACAGGGGAAGAATGAAACTTCCCTGGGACTGTTATCGTGCCGCCTTCATCGCGTCAAGGAATTCTTTCTTCAGACTCGATGATGAAAATAACACAAATCCATGTGCTTTCTCTCGTCTCGCCAGATTTATTTGACGAATAATTCCCGCGGGTGTGTGGAGATTGTGGGCGGAATAAATGCCGATCCCAGCGCTGACCTGCACGCGGGGTCCTGCGTATCCAACTGCGCGCCGAAGATACTTCACAAAGAGATCATCGTTGTTCGTATAGAGCATCGGGCACAGCATATCGATGAGATGCTCTCGCGCCCAAAGCGACCAATCCTGTCCGATCAACACTTTTGCGTTGATGGCGTCCGGGAAGACGGCAGCCGAGATTTGAACCCGGTGCCTTGAGAATTTGAGTGATTCCCTCAGCTCACGAACAAACTGAGTAACTTCTTCGGCATCCCATTCGATCCATTCATTCCAAACCATGTTTCCAGAATTGTTGTGCTTGATGTCCAACGGATCTTCCCCGTGCTTGGCCTTGAACTGATTGCGTGTCTCTTCATCAAAACTGAAATACGGTTCGATGGGCTCACAAGGATAGCGGATATAGTCGAGATGCACCCAGCTCACTTGATAATGTTTGACGAGCTCGGTGATGACGCTGATTTCGTATTGACGGACCGCAGCGAGCGCAGGATTGACGACACCTGTCGGCTCCATCGACCTGCTCACGATCAGCCACTCTGGATGTTGACGAACTGCACCGGCTCGGGCTCCCTCTGTGAATATGCAGAACCAGGGTTGCACTGACAGCTTCCGTTTTTGAGCCTCCTCCAGGAACGTGCCGAAGAAATCCCAATTCCAAGCGGAGTCTCTTGGGGCAACAGCGCTTCTGAAGTACACTAATCCGGATGTAGATTTGACGAGAACGATGAGCATGTTGATCCCTGCTCCTCGGTAATCGTCGAGCGTCTTTCTGATGTTCAGAATCGCGGTGTCCTTGCCGCTCCCAAAGGTGGAGGGGTGAACCCACACTCCTCGGACCTCCTTCGCGTGGCCAAGGTCCTGCACTTGACCGGCGGCAACGGTCACAAGAAGCTGGAGAGCCATGAAGCAAGTGACCATCCGCAGTACATGCACTAACGGAGACGCAGAATGATTCCCCAAGAATCCAGACTCATGCATATCGTGTCCTGTGTATGGATGTAGTGAAATTCGTCTATTTCTCGTCAGGTGACGGGAGATTCTTATACCACGTAAAGTACAGAGTAATTGATACCGCGATGCAGATCCCCGACCAAATCAACACCTGGCTCCATTGCCTGAGAAAAATGTAGAACGGGATGATGCCGAGGGTCAGCTGGAAGAGCGACGCAATGAACCCATTCATCAGGTCGATGCGCGGCATACGGTTATTGAGGGGTACCAACCCGCGCCGCTCAGCCTCCAGCCGGATCGGTTTCCAGAACCCGAACGGCTGTATTCGTGCGTAGAACTTCACCAGGACCTCGGTGTCGGTCGGCTTTGTCATGAATGTGATGATCACGGTCAGGAAAACCGACACAATCACGTTAACTGCAAGGGATATGTGAACAGGCCAAGATGAGAAGAAGACCTTCTGGATGAGCGCGACGCAGCCTGTGGCGAGCAGGCTCCATACAAATGCTCGTGCGCTGAACCGCCACCAGTGCCAACGCAGTGTGCCGGGGAGCAGCATCATCGTGAGGATCACGAAGATCATCAGCTCCCAGATTGAGATGATCTCATCATACAGGAAGCTGAAGGAAAAAGCCACCATCACTGTCACGATAGAGGCTGCCATACCGAGACGCACCAGTTGCTTCTCGCCCAGGTTCTTTGCCAGGTAACGCTTCAAGAAGTCATTCAGAATGACGGAGCTGGTGACGTTGATCATCGCACTGATTGTTGACATTAGCGCAGCAAGCAAGATAGCCATGAAGAGACCGGCGAGTCCCACCGGCAGCTTTTTCACGACGAGCGGCATGATTTTTTCTGCATCGAAGTCCGCAGCCGATCCGAGATAATAAATTCCGAGGAAAAGAAACGAACCGGCGATGAACCAGCGAAGCGTGTGGCCGATGGTCCACATCCCGGCGGCGAGTGAAGCTTCCCGGGGACTCTTGGTCGACAGAAAGAACGTGAAGTCCCAGACGATGGGACCGGCAAGAATCTTGAACACAAGCCAAGACATACCCGCAAGCAAGATCGGTCCAAAATAGTAGTAGTGCTGATGGCTCTCGGGCGTATGCTGGAGATAGGAGGACCAGAGCGTCCACGAAGGAGCAAGGGTGCTCCACTGCGGATCTTTCATTGCCAGCAGGTTGGCGGTTTCAGGAATCTGGAATACCATCACAGTCATGACGATGGTGCCGATGGCGATGAGCAGTGTTTGAAAGACATCGGTCAGGATCACACCGAAGAAGCCGCCGACGGTGACGTAGACGCCGACGACCGCAAAGATGATGAACGTCGATTGGCCCCGCGTGAGGGGGAGAAACTCCTCTGCGAATTTGCCCGTACCAACTGCCAGATAGATTAGGTTGAACACCATCAAAACGAGCAGAAATGTGGCAGTTGCGATCCGCACATACTCGGCGTCGCGTGTCTGGCCAAACCGTGTCTCATTCCATTCTGCCAGCGTCATGACGCCGGAGCGCCGGATGTACTTCGCCTGGAACGCCATGTAGAAGGCCATCATGAAAAAGCCCCAGAAGATATGGGTCACCCAGACGGATTTCAATCCTACATAGAACATCATGCCGATGATGACCATCGTCCCACCGATATCGATGTAGCTCGAACAACCCGAGAGGCCAAGCATCCACCACCGCACGCTCCGGTCGGCAAGGAAATATGATTCCAGCTTCTTGATGGCCCTGTTTCGGACCATGAAACCGAGAGCGACGGTGATCAGCATGTACACTGCGATAATGGTGAGGTCTATCGGATGAAAGTCCATGGCGTGATGTCAGTTCGTATGAGGGAGGAAAGCAGCGCGACGTGTGGTCGTGAATGTAGAAACTTGTCGCCCGAGATTCAAGGCCTGGCGGTTGCAGTATTGTCGCTGAATGAGTACTTTCTCATCACCGAAAAACCATGACAAGCCGCGAGCGCATACGCCGCATTATCGCCGGAGAACCGGCCGATCGTTGTGGATTCTGGTTGGGGAATCCACACGAGGACACGCTTCCAATCTACCACCGGTACTTCGGCACATCCTCCCTCGAAGAGCTCCAGTTGAGGGTAGGCGACGATTTCCGTTGGATCACTCCGCTCTATATTAGGTCGACCTACCGGCATCCAGAGGGCAAGGGTATGTTCGACCGCTGGAAATACAAAAAGTCGCTTGGCGAACCGGGGCCGCTTGCGGAGTGTGAGAGTCTTGACGAGGTGGAAGCCTCTGACTGGCCGAGTGTGAGGTATGTGGATGTCAGTGAGTGTATCGACAAACTGCGCAACGCCGGTGAGTTCTATCGTGCGAGCGGGTTCTGGACGCCGTTCTTCCATGACGTGATGGATATCTTCGGTGTGGAAAGCTATCTGACAAAGATGTACACCCACCCGGAGGTCGTCCGTTCGGTGACGGATCATGTCTGTCAGTTCTACTTTGAGGCAAACGAGTTGTTGTTCAACGAGGCAGGAGATTTGATCGACGGTTTTTTCTTCGGCAACGATTTTGGAACGCAGCGTGACCTGATTCTGGCTCCGGCGGTTTTCGATGAGTTCGTGCTCCCGTGGTTCCGCGAGTTTACGAACCAGGCGCACGCGCATGGCTACCAGGTGATCTTGCACTCCTGCGGCTCAATCTATCGTGTAATCGACCGACTTATTGATGCGCATGTAAACTGCCTCCACCCGTTGCAGGCTCGGGCATTCGGAATGGATGCTGAGACGCTTGCTCGCGAATTCAAAGGGCGTATTTCTTTTCTCGGCGGGATTGACACGCAGGATGTTCTGGTGAACGCAGGACCGGAGGGGGTCAAAGCTGAGGTGAGGAGGATCAAGAATCTGCTCGGTCCCCGGCTCATTGTGAGCCCGAGCCATGAAGCGTTACTTCCCAATGTTCCCCCCGAAAACGTCGTCGCGATGGCCGAAGCGGCGCTGGAATCGTAACCCCAGCGCCGCTTGATCCCCCGACTGAATCCCTGAAAGCTCTTCGACAGTTATACTGTCGAAGAATACTCAAGATGGAGTTGCACTCCAGAATCCGAATCACTCCAAAAGGTCGATCTTGATGATCGAATGATCATTCAAGATGTAATTGCGAGCGCTGGAGAACTTCCAATGCTCGGGTTGTTCGACGTAGCCCTTGTTGACGGGATTGTTGTGAATGTAGTTTAGCTTTTGGTCAAAGAAATCCCCGTCCTCGATGGTGATGGGGTGACTTCCGCTTTGCCAGATCTTGTAAAAATTTCCCTTGCCTTCTCGCCTTGCGACGGAAGAAAAGTACTTCAACAAACGTCTATTCCTGATTTCATTCAAAAGATCTGATATTCTCCGCGATGTGTATCGTTTGTAGTCTCTCATTATTGCAGAGAGATTGGCCTTCGATGACGAGACCACCGTGTGGACGTGGTTCGGCATTATCACATATCCGTGCACGAGTAGACCTTTGTTCGCCTGGCAGTATTTGAGGGACTCGATGATCGCGGCGAAAAATCCGGGCGAAGTGAAAACATACTGCCAGCCTACAATCACGTCGGTGCAGAAGTACATCGCTCCGCAGTTCTTGAACGTCCAAGGTTTTTCCATGATTTCGCCTTTCGGTGGGCCTGCAAATCGATCGAGAGTGGAACTCTCGCTTGGGTTGTGTTCGACAGTGCAACTGTCGAACAACATGACGGAACGTCGCTGCAATGGCAGAAGCGGCGCTGGAATCATGATCCTACCTTCGCTCGAACCCTCCGATTGAATCGCAGTCCTCCCCGACTGAAGTCGGGGGCTCACAACCTCCTCACACCATCGACTTTCGCAAGGTTCTCTTCAGCTTGTGGATCTCATCGCGGATGCTCTTGAGCTTCCTGTAATCCTTTTGTTCAATTGCTGTCGCACGGTCTTTCTTCAACGCATGAATCTTTGATTTCACCTGTGTTTTGTTTTTGCTGATCACATGGTGATGTGGAATCTCGATGCCGAGAGACTTGCACAGCAAGGGCAGCAGCTGTTCCTTGTGCATTGTGGAGTGTCCCTTCAGGCTCTCGTCCTCTATACCATCGGCGATTGCGCGAAGCTGTACCACGGTCATTTTGTTGAGCTCTTCAAACGTGTGGGCCATGCTGTTTTCTCCTTATGGATGGTGGGTAAGTGCTGAATGATATCAAGAAAAAACGATTTCCACCAGCGCGTTAGCACATCAGAAGAAATGTTTCGTCGTGGGCCAATTCTCCGCTATGGGAACCTTGGGCTTGCGGCAAACATGGATCGGAACGTTGGTTTCGAACGGCATTGCATATTCGTTCGCGTGCACGGCTGCAGGCTCGACGGACTCAAACGATTTCTCGTTGTCTTGTTTTTTCCCGCCAATGATGATGAGGACTGCCGTATGTGATGTTAGCAGCCTTGCACGGCTGTGGTGCACGACGAACTCTTGGTGACGACGTGGATGAGGAACGCAGAGAGAGACAGAACGATCAGACCTGGATTCAAGCGAAACCGGCCTGCGATTTGCTTCATGATGTCCCCTGTGATGTGAGAACAAGCAACCGGTGCTCGTGGTGATGCTAATGTAGAGAACGTGATCGCAAAAGGAAAGTCGGATGTTTCTTTTGTGCATGTGCATATTCAAAAAATGCTCTGTGGCAGCGTACAACACGTGTGTTTGCTAGTCCAACAACGTTTGTGAAGTATTTCGGTTTTGATTTTCATGGTCTTGTCTAAGTGGTCTTGAAGCAACACGATAGTTTTCGGTGAGCGAGCAATCGATCCTGGTATGTAAATTGTTGATTCTTCGAGGGGGAAAACGCATCGCGCGTGCCTGGGTTGTCAATCATTTGACGTGAGATGATCATGAGTGCTCTCTTCGACATAAAGACTTTCTGGCTGGTTGCGACGAACCTCCTGCTTGGTTCCGTCGTCCTCGTTTGCGTCATGACGATCGGGTGGTGCATGATCCATGACATTCGTCGCAATCGAAAGCAAAACAGGGAAGAGTCTCTTGTGCCGACCGATTATCTGGATGGTCTCGCAGAACTCGGAGTTGCGTTGTCTGACGGCGAAGAGAGAATTGACGAGACGGAGAAAGTGTGAATAATGAAGTGGGGATGAGCGAAGATCCCCGGAGAAAACCATCAACGCAGAACTACCAACTGTAACATCTGTTCCCACTGCCTCTCGAAACACCCCCCGCAACGAGAGACAATTTCACTCAAGGTCCATTTCTGACAATTTCTTTCAGTGGCATCCCGTCGACGGCTGACGGATAGGGTATATCAAGATATTTGGCGATGGTCGGCGCGATGTCAACGGTGTGGATGGGTCGCCAGACTCTTGCGTTTTTGAGCCCCATCCCCCAAAAAAGCACAGGCACATGCGTGTCGTACCAATATGCAGTTCCGTGTGATGTCCCGGTTGACGATGTCGTGAGTAGACAAAACTCGCAAGGCCGGATGATGAAATCCCTGCCGCGCGGAGGATAATAGCCGCGGTGGTAGTATCCGAGATACGGCCGGGAGCGACCATTGCCGCTGACTAACTCTCGTCTGAGATAGACATCAGCGATCCCATCGATCTTCAACAACCCATCTCTCACGCGACGTTCAAGGGCGATGGAGTCGACATGCGCCGCACCCGCGGCGGTATAATTCAGGTAGGCGTTGGACTGAATGATGTGTTCTGTTGTGTTGAGATCGCGCTGAAGAATCCGATCCAGCTCCTCGATTTTCGGGTTGACCGCCTGCTGCGTCAGCACGCGCCGCGCGGACTTATGTTCAACCGTAATCAGGTATTCCGGCAAAGGCATTGCGGCGTGATCTGCACTCAAGGCAACGAGAACGGTACCGCTGCCAAGCGTTTTCTCCATGTCGGTCATGAAATCGCCAAGTGAGCGGTCAAGGCGGATCAGCTGATCCAACATTTCATGACTGTTGCCGCCGAATGCATGGCCTACATAGTCGGTGCACGAGAGACTGATGAGCAGCAAATCGGTGACGCTTCGCTGACCCAGTTGCTCGGAGCGGACGGCCTCACGTGCGAAGTCAAGAATCATTGCATCCCCGAACGGGCTATTCACGACCTGCTCGTTCTTCTTGGCGGGTTGAAAGGCGTGGGGGAAAGATGCTGACCCTCCCCATTTCGATTCTCCTGGCGATTCATCGGGACCGTACTTCGTATAGACTGATTCGGGAAGCAATTTTGTCCATGCATCGGGAACATTCCTCTGAACCCAATCCCCTTCATTGAAAGCCTTCACCCATGCCGGGACTTCCTGCACGTAGTGTTCGGATGTGACCATGTGTCCACGCTTACGGTCGTACCAATAAGCGCAGTCGGGCTGTTGACCGCCCATGAGTATCGCTGCCCTGTCCTTGACCGAAGCTGCGATGACTTTTGAGGAGGGTGAGGCCTTCTTGAGCCAGTCGCCAAGTGCTGTCACCAACAAGTTCTTTGGAGACACACCGCCCCCCTCAGCCTCAGCTTTCTCTGCGGTCGTATCCTCGACGCAATAGACTTGCTTGCGTGTGTTCAGGTCAAACCACTCATTTGCAAGGATCCCGTTGTGCATCGGATATGCTCCGGTGCCAAGCGTTGCGTGTCCCGGCCCGGTTTCGCTTGGGGCGTAATTGAGGTCTGCGTTCGAAAAGACCTTTCCCTCCGTAAGAAACCGCTTGAAGCCTCCGGTGAATTCAGCTTTGTACCATTCCAGGTATTCCGCCTTCATTTGATCAATCGAGATGAAGATGACGAGCTTGGGGCGTTGTGCCGACTCGAGGGAACCGACCGCACACAGAAGGAAAATGATCGCTATACCAATGATGCGTTTGACAAATCTATTATGCTTCGTCATCGGGAGAGAAATGATGTTGTTCATGTATGTGTTCCAAAATAACAAATTTCTCACTATCTTGCGTTCCTAAATAACAACCCGCCAACCCATCTGGTGATAGACTCTTATGGCTTCCTCTCGATCAAGATTCTTCAAGACCTTCATGCTGCTCAGTGCAGGATTGATGCTTTTCGCGCTGCCGTTGCTGTCGCAGCCAAAGCAAATCACCATTCTCCACACAAACGACATCCACGCGAGCTTTCTGCCACAAGAAGCGTATTGGATGAAAACGACTCCCAAGCCGCTCGTTGGAGGGTTGAACGAGCTGGCATTTGCGGTCGACAGCATTCGAAAGATCAGAACAGCAACGCTCGTGCTCGATGCAGGCGATCTGATGACCGGCAACCCGATCTGTGATCGTGCTTTCAAAGGAGCAGAGGGAGGGGCTCTTGTTGAAATGCTGAACCTCATCGGCTATGAAGGCTGGACTCCGGGCAATCACGATTTTGATCTCTCGTACGCGAATTTTCTGAAGCTGTCCGCAATTGCCAGGTTTCCGGTCATAGCGGCTAACCTTGTAGATGAAAAGAGTGGCATGCCCATCACCAAGAAAGAATACATGATCATCCAGAAAAATGGGCTTAGGATCGGGATTTTTGGAATCATGTCGAAGGAGTACTACAACCTCGTCAGTCAAAACGGCACCAAAGGAGTGACGTTGCTGCCGCCGATCAAGACCGCTGAGAAAATGATTGAACTGCTGCGTCCGCAAACCGATATTGTCGTAGCGCTCACACACGTGGGCGTTGACGATGATTCCGTACTTGCTGCGAGCGTGAAGGGACTTGATGTGATTGTCGGGGGTCATTCACATACACGCCTGAAGAAGCCGAAGTTGGTCAATGGTGTCATCATTGTTCAGACCGGGTCGAATTGTGAAAACCTGGGTATTCTCGACCTGACGGTGGAAAATCATGCTGTGGCAAAATGGGAGGGAGAACTCCATCAGCTTTGGTACCATCCCGATCGGAAAACGGTCGTGACCGCGATGGTCGATTCATTCAAGACGGAAATCAACAAGGAATACAGCGAGGTGATTGGAACATATGAGGGTGATGGGAACGCGGAAGGCCGGGAGGCCGGCCTCGGTATCTTCATTTGCGAGGCGCAACGAGAGGCGGCGAAGGCGGATCTCGGCTTCATGAACAACGGCGGCATTCGCAAGAGGCTCTCCGCCGGGCCGATCACAAAGCAAGATCTCTTCGAAGTCCTCCCCTTCCGGAATATCCTGGTCACTTTCAACGTCACAGGTAAGCAAGTGCGGGATATCGTCCTCCATGTCATCAACGACAGGCCCGGGATACAGGTCTCCGGCGTTCAGTGCAAATGGAGACGGAATGCCGAAGGGAAGGTCGAGCTTGTGAAGCTTCTTGTCAACGGCAAATCAGTCAATGACCAGACCACGTACACTGGAGCAGCGAGCGACTACATGATGGGTGAAGCAAAGCGGTACCTCGGAATTGATCCGCCACAGTTGACATATCTGAACCAGACGGTCTTCAACGCAGCGGAGAAAAAGGTCCGAGCAATGAAACATGTGACGCTCCCTGCTGAGGGCCCTATCAAGGAAATCAAGTAATCGAGAACGGGAGTCCTCATGAACAACAATTTTCCTATCCTCATCATCACTGGTCGGCCGGCGGCTGGAAAATCCGAAGTCATCGACTATCTCAAGAAAGCAGACCCCAAAGAACGATTGGGGCGATTTCATATTGCTGACTTTGAAGAACTCGATGATTTCGTCTACGTGTGGGAGACGTTCGAGATCGATGACATGCTCACCAAGCACGGCAAGCCGCGCATCTGGACGGACGAAAAGTACTGGTTCAAAGAACATTTCATATGGAACCTTTACATCGAGCGGATCAATCTGGAGTATCGGAAGAAACTTGCCCGTGACCCGAACTATCACGATAAGAAAACGACCCTGATCGAGTTCGCTCGAGGCGGAGAGAACGGAATCTATGAGGCGCTGAGCTACCTGCACGAAGATATTCTGCGCCGTGCGTACCTGATGTACATTCGGGTGTCGTACGACGAATCCGTGCGCAAGAATCGCCGCAGAGCCCGCAAAGGACAGGAAGACTCCATCCTGTACCACTCGTTGGCGGATGAGAAGATGGACTTCTATTACAAGACTAATGACTGGGACAAGCTCGAGGCGAAGGATCCGATGACGATCGACGTGAAGGGATTCAAGGTCCCGTATGCGGTGTTTGAAAACGAGCCGGAGAAAACGCTGGATCCAAAACTCATCGGGGAGGAGCTGGAGAGAGCGACGAGAAAGTTGTGGGGAATGAGGAGGTAGAATCCAGAAGTCAGAATCCAGGATTCAGAATCCAGAATAGCGGTGGGGGATTGAAAGGAGAAGTTGACTGTCTCGGACCATGGGCAACTGTGAAGGTAGTCCGAAAAGAAGAGGCGAGGATGCTTGAACTCGCCTTTTTTTCTGCTAATGAAAACAACCATTCAGTACTCGTTACGGAACTCCGTGGAATAGCAATTTCCTCGCGGAAAGGTTTGGCATGACGCTCTCCGTCTTCGACGTCGCGACATTTATCGCTTTCATCGGTTCGGTCATTGCCCTCAGCATGGCGAAGAGTCGGAAGGAAGAAACCTCCGAGGATTTCTTTCTTGCCGGCCGGGGGCTCACGTGGTACCTCATTGGCTTCTCCATCGTTGCGGCGAATATCTCGACCGAGCAGTTTGTCGGGATGAGCGGTCAGGGGGCGGGGAACGTCGGACTCGCAGTCTCCGGTTTCCAGCTTCTCGGATCCGTGACGATCGTGTTCGTTGCCATTTTCTTTTTGCCGCGGTTCCTTCGTGCGGGCGTCTACACGATTCCTGAATACCTCGAGTATCGATACAATGCTGCTGCTCGCGGCATTATGGCGTTTTTCACTCTCGTCATCTACGTGACTGTGACCTCGACCGCCGTCTTGTATTCGGGGGCTCTCACGTTCCACACGATCTTCGACGTCGATTTGACGCAGGCTGTCTGGCTCATCGGATTTATGGCTGCGCTCTATACGACCTGGGGTGGACTGAAGGCGGTGGCTTGGGCCGATCTGATTCAGGGATCCGGTTTGCTCATTGGCGGCCTCCTGACGATGATTCTTGGATTCATCGCTCTCGGCGGCATCGGGCCTTTCCTCACCGGCAGCGCTGATCGTCTTCACATGGTGCTGCCTTCAAGCCATTCTGAGATTCCGTGGACCGTGCTTGTGTTGGGTCTTTGGATCCCCAACTTCTACTATTGCGGCTTGAATCAGTTCATCGTTCAGCGCACACTGGCGGCACGAGACCTGCGGCAGGGACAATTGGGGATCATTTTCGCCGCTGCGCTCTGGCTGATTGTCCCGTTCGCGATTGTGTTTCCCGGAATTATGGCCGTGCAATTGTACGGTCACCAAATTGCCTCGCCGGATCAATCGTACCCAACGCTGATTCGAAACCTGGTGCCGGCAGGATTCAGAGGTTTCATCCTCGCTGCGCTTGCGGGCGCGGTCATCAGCACACTCGCTTCCGTTCTCAACTCAGCCGCGACGATCTTCACCATGGATCTTGTTCACCGACATTGGAAGAAGAACGCGTCGCAGCAATCGCTGATCCTCATCGGTCGGGTGATGACGGTTCTCTTCGTTCTCATCGGTTGCCTGCTTGCCCCCCAAATAGCGGATCCGAGGTTTGGGGGAGTTTTCAAGTATATACAGGAATTCCAGGGATACATCTCACCGGGGATTCTTGCGGCGTTTGTGTTTGGCTTCATTGTGAAGAAGGCGCCGCCGGCGGCCGGCATCTCAGCATTGCTTGTGTGCGTTCCGGTCTACGGTTTTCTGCAGTGGCAGTTCTCTGAGATCGCCTACCTCAATCGTATGGCGATCACATTCGTTTTGGTGATCGTGCTGATGGGGCTTATCACGCTTTGGAGACCTTTGAAATCTCCGGTGGTGATGCCGGTGCGGCAGGATTTTGATATGCGTCCGGCGCCGCTTGTGCTATGGCTGGGCGGCGCGGTTATTGCCGGAGTGATCGGCTTCTTTATTATGTTTTGGTAGGTGATCCGCTCGCTACTGAGCTGGCCAGATCCTGACAAGCTTCACTCCGTGGCGAGGTACCTTCGCTGTGAATTGCCCTTCGAACAACCCAAGATCCTCCTGACGCCACAGGTCGCGAACTCTCTGTTTGCCGCTGATGCCGAGATTGGCCCAGTTGGCAACCACGGCTGATTCGAACTCCCCGCGGTTGAAAAGTCCAACTGCTTTCGAACCGTCTTCCATTTCCTTCGACCACACCTCAAGGTCCTCATCTTTGAACACGCGCCGGCCTGCCTTGCCGAGCGGATCCTGATCCACGTCGATCACCTCATCATTCGTCAAAAGGCTCAGGGTGAATTCATCCAATCGTGTCATATCGCCGCTGAAGATAAGCGGCGCGGCAACAAGGCACCAGAGTGAAACATGAGTGTACTGTTCATTCGGAGTGAGCGGTGTCGGCACTGTCTGCCCATTCCAGTTGCTCAGGTATCCGAGTAGCAGATAGTCAGGGTCATTCCAGGCGCCCGGACCGGCGTATGATGCAGTTTGTTGTTCGAGTAGACATCGAATCCGTCTCTGAAAATTGCCGTCCCAATGCCTTCAAATGATCCCCCGAGATCACCTGCAGTCCGCCAGCTGTTGCCTCCGACTTCCTTGCCCCATTCCCACACATTCCCCATACCGTACTGGCAGAGGTTCAGGACGATGTCGCGGTTTTGCTTTTTCAGAATCTCACTGATGAGCCGATATGGCTTCTGCAGTTCTTCGAGATTGCGGACTTTTGCAATGTCGCCGTACGAACACCAATCATATTTCAGGAAGTCGAATCCCCATTCGACAAATCTCTGGATATCCAGCTCTTCGTGTTGGTACGCGCCGACATGTCCCGCACACGTCGTGGGACCGGGTGAAGTGTAGATCCCGGCCTTGAGCCCCTTCGAGTGGATGTAGTTCGCCAGCGCCTTCATATCTGGAAATCGCTTGTTGGAGTTGACCTTCCCTAGCTGGTCGCGTGGCTCGCCGCCGAGCGAGGGATCATCGGAACCCGGTTTGACGGCCCAGCAGTCGTCGATGTTGATGTACATGTAGCCGTGATTGATCATTCCTGTCGTGACCATCGCGTCGGCGGCCGAACGCATGATCTGGTCGGTGACATGATTTTCCCAGACGTACCAGCTGTTCCACCCCATATGTGGTGTGAGAGCGAGGGTTGGCCCGCAGAATATCTTAAACGCGCGGCGTGCTGTTCCGTACTGGTTCGATGCTTTGAGCGTTACAATGTGCACGCCGCGTTGATGAAGCATTCCCGTGATTTGACCTGTCCGTGGATCGACGGTCAAACCCTTCGGGAGATCCTCCACCTCAAATTTCATCGGGCGGTCGCCGGTCGCTGGAATTGTGTACAGGAATGGAGATCCCGGCCAGACCCCAACGATCTTCGCCCCGTTGATCCGAGGTTGCGGTCCTGGTTTTGGCGTGAGTATGGCGGCCGGTTCTGCAGGAATATCAATCGCGGTCGGTGCAGCTCCCTTCACGACGAATCGCGCCTCAGCCCAATCTGCATGATCATAGTCCAATCCGTCGCCACTATCCCCGACCAGGAGCACCAGTTGCTTGACTCCGCTTAAATCGACATCAACCGACTTCGCCGGTTCACCGGATTTCATGACACCGGATTGCCACAGCTTCTTGCCGTCGCCAATGATCTTGAAGTCCACGGACCCCGGGTGACCCAATGCGCTGTCGTCAACGCCGACGAACGCGAGGAACTTCGTAGCGCTGCCATGAAGGTCAATCCACAATCGACTGACGGAATGAGTGCCGACACCGTGCTGGAATTTCTTTCCGGCAATCGATAGCGGTTTTCCCGTAACTGACTTGTCGACTTGCGCGAGTCCCCAGCCTTGGTTCATCTTGCTCAGGTCGAGTCTGGAGAGGGAGATTGTGTCGGGAGAGGATTGCAGCGGCTGTGCAGTAGTCGTGAACATCGAGGTAGCGACAAGGAGCACGGTGAGAAGTGAGTGTTTCATAGTTCACCATGAACGGGATAAATGGTTCGCGTCTCTGCCAGGGTGTGGCAGATTTCATTGACGGTAGGCGACGGTCTATGGCCGTCGGTAGATCACGGCTGTTCGAAAACTGTATTTGAATCTGCAGCTACGCCCATCAGCTGATCGCTGAAGGCTGATGGCTGTCAGCATGATATGATGTCGCTAATGGCTGCTCTTTCCCTTCGGCATCACATTCCACAATCGAGACATCAAGTATGCGCCGACAAGAGCAAAAGGAATTGGTGCCCAGTGCCAGGCTCCCCAACCCCAAGTCGTCGTAGTGTAGCCAACGCCCATTCCGACAAACGCTCCTGCAAGGTATTGCATCCCGTCAAAGAGGCCCGCGGCAGTTGCCACAGCTCTCTTCCCGCCGAAATCCATTGACGCTGCACCGCCGATCATACCGTGCGCGCCGTTCACACAGAACGAGAGAACGACCAGACAGCATGCAGCAGCGATAGGACCAAGATTCAAGGAATCTGAAATGCCGAAAAGGGCGAGGACAACTGCCATCCCAAGAAATCCGAAGGTGATCACCGGCGCGCGCCGTCCACCGAAGGTTCGGTCGGACGCGATCCCGAACACGAATCCGCCCGCGATACCGGCCAACGCGATTCCCCATGTCGCAATGATGTAGGGAAGATACGTTGCGAATCCAGACTTGTCGGCGCCGTGGAAGTCGACGAAGTACTTCGGCCACCATGCATCGACAACGCTCCTGCGAACGAATCCAATCATCATCGAACCGAGAGCAATCATCCACATGACTCGTGATGCAAAGACCTTTCTCATGACGAACTTGAGGGATGATGGCTTGCTCTCATTGTCTTCCACCGCATCACCCGTCTCGAATTCTCCCAATCCTGCGTCTTTGGGAGAGTCGTACATGAAGAAGTAGTTGATGGCGAAGAGCACTAGAACGCATGCCCCGGGGATCCAGAACGCGTATTGCCACGGGAGAACAAGAAGGATAAGAGGCACGCCCTGAAATGCCAGAAGCAGACCCATGCGGATGAGGACTCCGAATATTCCGGAGAACGTGCCGCGCTCCCTGACATGGAACCACTGGGCGTTTACCTTCACGATGGAGAGTGCACCGAACGACTGGAAGTATCCGTTAACGCCCCAAACAATCGCCATCAACGTGAGGATCATTCCCCCCGACAGGCCGAGGCCCAGGCCCGCGGGTGTCACGACGTGGCGGGCAAGTCCTGTTCCTTCCCACACGGCCGGGCTCACGACCGCAAGGCTTGCCATGCCGAACAGGAAATTCATAAGAGCGACACCGACCGCGCCGAAGAGGAATGCCTTCTTACCGCCGATTCGATCGGCAAATGGGCCATTCAGAACGACAGAGAGCCCGTAGACCAAAGGCATCATCGTTTCGAAGACTCCAAGTTCAGTGTTCTTCCAGCCGAGAAGATCGGCGAGGATCGGTGCGACCGCGGTGTAGTTGTACCGCGTCATGTAGAAGAAGGCGTAGAGGAATCCAAGTGACAGCCAGTTGATGACGCGCAGCCTTCGGAATTCGGCGCTAAGGACCGGTCGTTCCGGTGCAGTCCGTGTCATAGTCAATAGATGGGTGATTGTTCAGAAATGATGGATCAGCCGAGAATCTCTTTCGCTCTCTTGACGACGTTCTCGATGGTGAAGCCGAATTCTTTGTACAACAACTCATAAGGAGCAGAAGCACCGAATGAGTTCATGCCGATGATGACTCCTTCATCGCCGGCATACTTGTGCCAGCCCATGAACACACCGGCTTCAACGACCAACCGCTTCTTGATGGAGGGTGTGAGGACAGAGACGCGATATTCTTTCGGCTGCCGTTCGAATAACTCCCAGGATGGCATGCTCACAACGCGGGCAAGCACCCCTTCTTTGGAAAGTTGCTCATACGCTCCCAGAGCATACTGAACCTCCGACCCGGAAGCCATCAGGATGATCTTCGGGGTTGTTGAGTTTTCGGCAAGCACGTACGCTCCTTTCGCGAGGTTTTCAGCGGAGGTGTACCTCGAACGATCGATGATCGGCATTTTCTGTCGTGACAGTGCCAGGGCAACGGGACCGCTCTTGTGCTCGATAGCGATTTTCCATGCTACCGAAGTCTCAGTGGCGTCAGCAGGACGGATGAAGGTGACGTTCGGGATTGCCCGAAGGGCGGCGAATTGTTCGACTGGCTGATGTGTGGGCCCATCTTCACCGAGGCCGATGCTGTCGTGGGTGAAGACATAGATTGGCCGGATGCCCATGAGGGCGGCCATGCGAATAGGCGGACGCATATAATCGGAGAATACGAGGAATGTCCCGCCGTACGGAATGATGCCGTCGGTCAATGCAAGGCCGTTGAGGATCGAGCCCATGGCGTGCTCACGCACACCAAAGTGGAAGTTACGACCAGTATAAACGCCTGCTTGATATTCCGGCATCCCTTTGAGGAACGTATTGTTGGATGGAGCTAAATCAGCCGAGCCACCAATGAGGGTGGAAAGGTGAGGCGCGATCGCATTGAGCACTTTTCCTGAGGCCTCTCGGGTTGCCATTGCGCCCGACGCGGCATCAAACACAGGGAGTGCCTTTTTCCATTCTTCGCCGTAATTACCCTCTCTGACCCGCTCGAGCTCATTGGCAAGATCCGGGTGTGCCCGCTTGTAGCTCTCGAACATCGTTCGCCACAGTGCTTCCCACTTTTTCCCTTGGTCCACGGCATGACGGAACTGCTGTAGAGCTTCCGACGGAATGAAGAACTGTTTATCGGGATCCCATCCCAGTTTCCGTTTCGTCAGTCTTACTTCATCTTCTCCGAGTGGAGACCCGTGCGCCTCCGCGGTGTCCTGTTTGTTCGGACTCCCGAAGCCGATGTGCGTCCGCACTTTAATGATCGATGGGCGATTGGTCTCGTCCTGAGCTGCCTTGATCGCGTTGTGAACTGCTTCCAGGTCGTTTCCATCGTCGACGATCTGGACGTGCCATCCATACGCCTCAAAACGTTTCGCTGCATCCTCTGTGAAAGCGAGTTTTGTGCTTCCGTCAATACTGATGTGGTTGTCGTCGTAGAGATAGATGACGTTTCCGAGCTTCAGGTGTCCTGCGAGCGATGCTGCTTCGTGTGAAACGCCCTCCATGAGATCACCATCACTGACGATTCCGTAAATCCGATACTTAACGACCTCGAAGTTCGGCCGGTTGTACCGGGCTGCGAGATAGCGCTCGGCAATCGCCATTCCGACGCCGTTGGCGAATCCCTGTCCCAGCGGGCCGGTGGTGGTCTCGACCCCCGGAGTGCAGTGATACTCAGGGTGTCCCGGCGTCTTGCTTCGGAATTGACGGAAGTTCTTGAGGTCGTCGAGAGTCAGATCATAGCCAGTGAGATGGAGCAGGCTATAAAGAAGCATCGATCCGTGTCCGGCAGACAAAACAAACCGGTCCCTGTTGTGCCACCGAGGATTTGTCGGATTGTGCTTGAGGTGGCGCGTCCAGAGGACATATGCCATGGCAGCAGCACCCATCGGCATGCCGGGGTGACCGGACTTTGCCTTCTGGACACCGTCCATGGAGAGTGTGCGGATCGTGTTGATGCAGAGTTGGTCGAGCGCTGGAGTAGTCAGAGAGGAATCTCCTTCAAAATGGAACAGATGGGACGACAACTCTTGTCGAAGAAGAACTTCGTACGAAACGAAGATAGATAAGGATTAGCAAAAATCCAACGAGGTTTCGAGTGGCGGCCGCCGCACGACGCGTTCGTTCTGCGTGCCGGCGTGAATGAAATCTCAATTATCGGTTCCTGCGTAGTCCTCCTTGAACCGGCGCGGGAAAACGGCTTTGTGGATTGGATGGGTGATCGTCAGAACCGGGGTTGCTGTGCGTCGAACGACCTCCTCCACGGTGTTGCCAATCTGGACGCGACGCATCCCGCGTGCTCCGTGAGTGCCGATAACGATGAGGTCAATTGAATATTCTTCCGCGAGGCGAACGATCGTGTTTTCCGGCTCGACGTCTCTTCCCACAATCTTTTCAATATGGATCTTGTCGGCATCATCGTGGTAGAACCGCGGATCGGGGAATTTCTGCAGAAGCGCTTCGGGGTTCGGCACAGCTAGGTCCGTGACGTGCAGGAGGATGATCCTCGCTTTGTATGTTTTTGCCAGCGAGACGGCATACGGAATCGCGAAATTGCTGTACTCGGAGAAGTCAGTCGGACAGAGGATGGTCTCGATCTTCCATTCGCGCGCCTCAATGCGAGGCTTGACAGTCACAACTGGCGTCCGGCAGAGTCGAACGACGCGTTCAGCTGTTCTCCCGATCAGGTGCGGCGAAGATCTCCCGAGACCTTCTGTGGCGATGACGACCAGGGAGAAACGGTTGTCCTCAGCAACTTCGATAATCTCGTGATACGCTGTCCCGAATCGCACGAGCATCGATGTGTGATCGGAAGGCAGCCTTTCCTGTTTGATGATCTCCGCGAACTTGCTATGGGCAAAACCGGAAACGAGCTCGCGCCGCTGGTTGAGGGAATGTTCATCTCGCTCAAAGAAGCCCATCGGCGTTTTTTCTTCCTCGTCGACATAAATGAGCGTCAATTGGCAACCGCCGTGGCCGGCGAGGAACGAAGCAAAACGGATGGCTTCGATGGAAGCGGGTGAGAAATCGGTGGGACAGAGAACGCGTTCGAGCTTGTACATAATGCCTCAGCGAAACCAAGTGTTGGCGCGAATGTGCTAGTCGTGAAGGCACCTGAAGAGATTACGTCTTGACGTGTCGACGCTAGCCTTACGTACGCGAGGCAATATAGCTGATATTCGTCGGCGTTACAACTTCGCGGATCACACGATATTCGTTTCTGAGAAAGACACACAGGCCCCCGGGTCAACCGTTCGCGTGAACGCGACAACTTTGTCGACCGGCTCGCAAGATTAGTCCAAAAGACGATGGGAGTTGATCATCCTGGGCCTCGCTCCATATCGCTGACATTAACCCAGAACACCATCCGTAAACCTGGTCTCTCCGTCAGAGACCATATGCGGTTCTGCAATGGCCACAAGGAAATCGCCTCACCTCCAGCAGGCCAGGGCATCAAAATTGGATCTTTCCCATCACCATCTTTCTCGTAATAAAAGGTGGGATCACTTCCTGTGGTGGAGAGGTAAAAACGATTCCCTCCTGAGATAAGCGCCCCCTGAATAGATTTGGTAGGTGTTAAGTAAGTACCACTCGATGGTATTGTAGCTTCTGAGATATTCGACAGGAGACCTGATTCGTTAATGTTCCAACGTACAATGCGGACCCCGACTTTCGATTTATCCATATCCGATTTCGAGCGGTATTCAGCTGTCACCAGAGCATGGGGTGTAACACTTCGGTCGAGCGATACACTGCTGAAGCATATCGGATCAGTCACATTCGTTGGTGTCCGTGTACACGGACCCGCCTGGCTCGTTCTTCCAACTTCCAGCATAACGAAGTCATAGTCGGCACCATAGATTTTATCATCGCCAAGTCCTCCTCTGCCCAGCACATCTTTGTTGGGAGTGTCGTACACACGATAGACATGGTTCAGGTCGAAAATATGGAAACCTCCATTTGCCGCTGCGACAAAGATCCTGCTCCCGTACCAGGCGACACCCCCCGCATCATGTTCTTTGACGGCGAATAACGGGCCAACGTAGAGGATCGGCCTCAGATCAAGCCTGCCGTTTGAGTCTACAGGTGTAGCAAGCAGTACATGTTTATATTGAGCATCTCTTCCCTCTGTCGGTGTTTCGAAAAAGGTCAAGCGTAAACCTTTCCATTCCACGGAAGTCTTCCCGTACCATGAAACAATCACAACACTTTGGCCTGCATAAAGCCCGTTATCGCTGGCGTCATTGCTCGACGTGATCCCTTGTGGGACCCAACTGCTTTTCGTCAGATCCGGAATATTGGGCTCCTGGTCATCGGATGCCCAAGACCAGGCAGCTACAGAGACTTTACTCTCGAGCGATTTCAGCACCGCCCGCGGCCCCTTACTAGCGCTTTTTTCCTTCCACGTTAGTGTTCTGCCATCGCTGATTGCCTCACTGAGAATCTCTGAAACTGTAACCCGGCTTATCAAGTGCTTGGCGTTCAGAGCATTATCGATTGCGGTGGTCAATCCTGGTGTAAGCAGATGCTCATATGTAAGGGTAAATTGAGCCGAACTCGGATCGATCTTCCCCTGTTGCCCCCCGAACGTAAAAAGCTCTTTCGGCTTCAGCTGGAGCGTTGCTTCAATTGTAGCTCCAAGACGTACATCAATTTGAAGAGGAGTCGCGATATAGTCGGGATGATAAGCTGATATTGTATATACTCCTGGAGGGAGATTCAGCGTACTGGGAGTTTTCAGGGATGTTGTGGTTGAGTCCACAATAATCGCTGCTCCGGTCACTTCCTCACAGGTCTCCGAACATAAAGCTGCTACGTCCACCGTACCAGTTGTTGGTAACTCAGATGGATCAAGGCCCAGGTCTTTCATGCAGCCGGAATATGAGATAAGAGCTTCAATGGAAAGAAGGCTCATGAGTACTATTATAGTGGAGTGGTTCTGAATCACTTTATGGAACTTCAGGTTTCGATAGTCCATTTTCTTATCCCCCTTTCTCAAAACACAAACTCCAATAGATACCTCCTCGCCATGGAGTGATTACTAACCCGGTCGTGAAAAATAGAGAGGTGTTCCATCCATGATTCTGGTGCAGCGAGCTCGATGCATAGCGTTTACACCTGGTGTGGCATGTATGTTGAGATATTATGTTGATTTATCTCGGACATAATCTTATCGGTTGCGAAGGAATTGCCTTCTCTCGGTGTGCATGAGCCAACCAGTTTTTCTAAGACTTTCAAGCCAGCTGCTATGCAACATTAGCAGAATTGAAAGCGAATGTCAAGTTTGTTTGAATGGGGGAAGGAATGGAGGTTGTCAGGAGGTAGCTGACAGCTTTAGCGGTTAGTTCTCTGCGATCATTCGTTAGCGGTTCGTTACCAGTGATAAATTAGTGTACATACTCAGTCAATGATTCGATGAGACATCTTACAATGGTCGGGAGGAGACCTGCCCGGTGGTCAGGCAACTTCTGCAGCGGGCCCCCCTCCCAGCATTTAGGGATGCTTCCACAGTCAAAACGAGAACTGAACACCAAGAGGAAGTGTGAGGTTTCGAAATCTTATCGTCGTGGCGACTCTTAACGAGCGAAGATCATCTTCAGCGCAATGAGAAGCAACGCAAATCCGAAAATCCGCTCAAGCATGGTCTCGGAAAGATGTATAGCGATTCGAGCCCCAAGAAAGCTGCCGGCGAAGAATCCAATGGCGACCAGTGCGGCGACCTTCAGGTCGACATAGCCGACTTTGTAGTAGGTCCACGCAGCGAGAATCCCAATTGGCGGAATCAGCAGGGCAAGAGTTGTGCCCTGCGCGTTGTGTTGAGACATCCCAAAGAGGAAGACCAACGCGGGGACGATGATGACGCCGCCGCCTATGCCGATGACCCCGCTCAGGGCTCCCGCGAGAAGGCCGAGAAGGATATAGAACGCATACAGCATTGAGCTCTCCATCACCAGTTCCTTTCTATTCTCGATCGTTGCTATGATCTCTCTAGGGCTATGAAGCTGTCTGGTGCTCGGAGACCAGCTTCGATATCGGTTCAATCCGGTATGAGTGCGTGATTGGAGCACTGGCGCTCAGCATTGCGCTCACAGAACAATATTTGGTCGTTGACAGCTCAATGGCGCGCTCCACGTCCGATGAATTGATCCCATCGCCGTAGAATACATACTCGACGTGGATGCCGGTGAAGATTCTCGGATGCTCTTCTCGCTCATTTGCCTTCACATTCATTTCGAATCCTTGCAGCGGCGCCCGTTTCCTCTTGAGGATCGGAACGACATCGGTTGCGGTGCAGCCGGCGAGAGCCATGAGCAGCAGCTCCTTCGGGGTAGAGCCGGCGAGGCTTCCCCCCAAATCAGGTGAGCCGTCCATGATCACCCAGTGATTGGAATTCGCCTTTGCTGCAAATGTTATTCCTTGAACTTGTTTGAGAACAACCTCTTTTGTCATATACAATCTCCCTTATGATCTTTCAAAGGTAAGAAAAAATGCCATAACCATTCAATCACACTACAGCGTTCGTCGGGCGGATTTGATGCGGGAGCTTGAGAATGGCGAAGAGCTTCTCACGCATCCTCGCCGGAGCATGAGGATCGGGGAAACGACGGTAAAGAAGAACGGTCTTCTTCAGACTATCGAGGTATGCCGTGCAGTTTGGACAGCAATTGAGGTGTTCCCGGATTGCTCTGCAGGCACTGGAGTGCAAGTCAGAGTCGAGTTCTTCCTGAAGGTGTCTTGTCACCTTCCGGCACGATGCAGTATGTCCGTGAATCCATGCCATGATCGATGTGGTGCTCCCGTGAGAAGATTGATCGGAGTCGGCACGGCTGCCCACCTCAACAGCGTGTTCTCCGATCCCGTCTTCTGAAGATGAATCCCGCCCTATGATCCCGACTTCTTTGTGGAAAGCTTGAAGGAAACGTACAGCGGGCAAAACCCTATCGCGCTCGTAAAAAGAAACGTCACGGCGAAAAGCGCCAAGATGACTGCCAGTGTGCCGGTGATTTGGTTTGTGAAATAGAGAACTGTGACGACGAGTGCAAGCAAAACGCGAATGCTGCGGTCCGCACTACCGATGTTTCTTTTCATAGCAATCTCCCTGGTGAATTGTTGTTCGGCCTATGAACGTGGTTACACTCGATACGATGCACGAACCTGAGAAAAGGATTCAGAAAACCGAGAATGATGTTGTCATGGATCTTCTCACGATTTCCCTCGTCGGGGTAAACTCCTTCAGAGGACGTAGAGAGCTAATTAGTGATGGAGGGACACGCTCTGTCGTGTCCCCATGGGGGAGATGGACGTGACGGAGCACGTCCCTCCACCGGCTACTGACGCGACGGGACCTAGGGTGTCTTGCCTTATTATGTGCGGAGTGTATCGTGCCGCACGTAGTTCTCAGGCATTTCGGCGACACAGACGGTATGTTTGTCGGAAAGCCTCAACAGATAGGGCAGAAGCATCCACGCTTCTTGCTCGTCCCTAGCCCTTAAGCTTCAAGACGGCGAAAAGCTGCTTGCGGGCCTTTTGTGGGACGTGAGGCACGGGGGAGGAGGCGTACAACCTGATTGTTTTCCGCATGCTGTCCAGGTAGGCAGTGCAGTTCGGGCACTTTTGGAGATGACGCTTGATCTCCCGGCACTGCGGAGACGAGAGCTTGGTGTCCAGTTCTTCACAGATGTGGTCGAGGACGTCAGAGCAGTGAACGATCTTCGTTTTCATGCGGTCATATAAGGATTAAGGCGATTTCGCAAAAAGACGCGTGCCCGGCGCAGGCGTGACTTGACCGCGGGCACGCTGAGTTTCAGAATCTTGCCGGTCTCCTCGGCAGAAAGTCCCTGAACGTCGCGCAGAACAAACACGACCCTGTAGTCATGGGGAAGTCCCTGGATCGCATCGTCGAGGACCGTGCGGAGTTCTTTGTCCATTACTTCGTCGAGAGGCGTATCTCTCCAGGCAGGGATTGTCTGGACGGGGTAATCTTCGGCATCGAGGGCGGGATCGTCAGTCGCTGCAGCTGGAGTATCGATCGATATTGAGGCCATATCGAGCTTCCGCTGCCTTCTCTTCATCCGGCAGTTGTTCGTGACGATGCTGTACAGCCAGGTGGTAAACTTCGACCGTCCGTCGAACTGATGAAGCTTGCGATAGACGTTGACGAAGGTGTCTTGCCACGCTTCATTGGCTTTTTCCTTGTCCCGGCAAACCTTGAATGCGAAGCTGTAGACAAGGGACTCGTATCGCTTCACGAGTTGCGTGAAAGCGGTCTCATCGCCCTTCTGTGCCCGCTGGATCAATTGTTCGTCGGTTCCATGCCGTGTCATGACGTGATTCCGTTCATGACCCAAAATCCTGGATGACCGCTTCTGCGGCTCGTCGGCCCGAGACAAGTGCTCCTTGTATCGATGCTGTATCGCGGTGATCGCCGCAGACATACAGACCTCTTTTGATACGCATGGGGCGCGCGGTTTCAGTGAACGCCGGTGAGACCTGTTTCGGAAGTGCATGAAGGATGCGGTACGTCCGAAGGTTTCGCCATGAATTGACCTGCGGCCCGAACCACGACTTCAGTTGAGTTCGGATTGCACCCTCGAGCGTTTTGTCATCTTCGGTTGGGTTGCCCAGAACTGTCACAGAGATCAGCAAAGAGCCCGGCGGGGCGTATGAAGGCGCCACGCTGCTGGGCACGCAAAGATTGTTGATGAGCCCCGTACCATCACCATTCAAGACGAGAATTGGCTGGCCCAGAGGATCTTGCTCTGCTACATAGTAAAGGCAGGTTGTGCTGGATGAGCTTGGAGTGTCCATGCCTTCGATCAGCCTTGCTGCCTCAGGGCCTTCCGTCGCGACGACGACGGCTCGCGCCTTCAAGTGTTTGCCGGATTCGAGCGTCACAAGATCGTTGGAGATGGATCTTACCCTTGCATTCAATTGTATTGCATTGGAAGGGAGTGACTCCGCCAATTGTGCAGGGATAGCTCCCATCCCTTGCGCCGGAAGTGCCGCCAGACCAGTGGAGAACATCTTGAAGACGAATTCAAACATCCTGCTCGATGTCTTCAATTCCTTTTCGAGAAAGATGCCGGCAAGAAACGGACGGAAAAACGTCGACACAATTGAGGGGGAGAAACCGATTTCATGTAGAGCTTCGAGCGTCGTTCGTTCCTGACCCTGAAGTATCTTTTCAAGCGACTGACTTCGGAGGCTTTGGCGCAGACGTAGTAAGCGCAACTTATCCATCAGAGTTCCGATGGGAGTGAAGAGCGACTCAAATGCATCCAGTGGATCCCGAAAAGGATCGGCCACGCGGTACGACTGCTGATTTAAACGTATGAGTGCCCCATGATCAGAACGCGTGGAGGTCAAGCCTGGAATAGTCGAGGACACGTTGTGCTTCGGGATACGCTGTCAGCAGAACCTGGAATCCGCGGTCGAGCAAGAATCCTGCAACGTGATCCGTTCGAACACGACCTCCCACGGCATCCGACGCTTCGAGAAGCTGGAACGATATCCCGTGCTCGTGCAGATGCCTCGCGCAGGCAAGCCCTGCCAGGCCGCCGCCGGCAATAAGAACGTCCGGCTCTGATTGGAACGCCACCATTACTTTGTGAGCTCCTCGAACTGTCCGGTCTGTTTATTCTTTCGCACGTTATTCCAATGAAAGTACTTGCCGTTCATGGCGATGTAGACGCCGTTAGGAAGTGTCTGCACGAACGCGAGGGAACTTCCGAGATTGAAAAGCCCGTCCGAGCTGCCAAACTTGTAGGGAACCATGGCTCCTGTAAGAACAACCGTCTTGTCTCGGATCGCCTGACCGAGGGCGCGCGCCGTGACCTCCATTGTGTCCGTCCCGTGCGTGATGACGATCTTGTCTTCCTTTGCCTCCGAGCAATGGTCGAGGATGATCTGACGATCCTGATCCGTCATTTCGAGACTGTCGACCATCATCAATGTCCGGACATCGACCTTCACCTTGCACCTTCCGAGTGTCAACATTTCGTTCAGGTGGGTGTTCTTGAAATAGAGCCTTCCATCGATTTCGTTGTACTCCTTGTCGAACGTCCCGCCGGTGACAAAAACCCTGATTCCCATAATCGCCTCTGATGAAGAACCAAATGCTTGAAATACCTGACCGTGTCAAATGTAGCGTTTTCGTCTTAGAATAGCTAAGTACCAGTTGGCCGTCCGCGAGTTGCGGTTTTGTTACGGAAGTGCGAATTTAGACAAGGCGGTAGTCACCGAGCGTGGTTTGAGGGAACGTTCTTGAACCCGCCGGAGTTGTGCACTGTCGAATGCGTAGATGACGAACGCGCCGATTTCCTGAGAGGAAAACACTATGAAGAGAATACTTCTACTGTTTGTGCTCATCGCACTTGTTGCGGGCCTCTCATACTCTCAGACAGGTACCGGTGCCCTAGACACGAAAACAAAAGATGCGCTCAAGGAATTGCTGAAAGAACTGTGGGATTGGGCGCAAAGCGATATTCTTCCTAACATGAAAGAGTGGAAGGGAACGCTCGACCATGCGATGTCTCCCGAGGATCTTCAAGCGCTGAACACGTTGCGGGGTGAGGCAGCGCAGATGAAGAACATGGGGAAACGATTGGCCGCCGCGGTAATTAAAGGGCTGCGGAACGACAATCTCGGCGATGTGAGGAAATACAGGCAGAAGCTCACAGAGTTGAAGAAGGAACGCGATGAGCTGCTCAAAAACCTCAAGCCGCTGGGCGTGAAGTACAGCAGCACTCTCGTGCAGATCGGCAAGGAGGCAAAACCATATGCCAAGGACTGGAAGGAGGGTGGGAAGAAGATCGTCGCGACGTGGTACGGAACTCATCAAAATGATTTTGGGCCTGGGTTCAGGACCGTCCTAGCGAAGGCGATCGAACGAGTGAAGCAGTTCGCTGGAATGGACGATGGTCTAAAGGCGAAGATCGCTGCCGCTCGTTTTATGCTTTGGGACGGTCAGGATTTGCCCGATTTCAGTCAAATGCTGAACGACGAGACTCCTGGGCTCGAGAGCATGATGGATGAGACAGCCGAAGGATATGTGCTGGAGTCGAACTATCCCAATCCGTTCAATCCCTCGACGACGATTTCGTTCTCCATTCCTCAGGCTGGGCATGTCTCGCTCGTTGTCTACGATGCTCTCGGAAGGGAAGTGGCGACGCTTGTTGATGCGGAACTCGGAGCCGGCGGTCATTCGGTGGTCTTCGACGGAAAGAACCTTTCCAGCGGAACGTACATCTATAGAATTCGCGCCAGTGATTTCGTGCAGGAAAAGAAGATGCAGCTCGTGAAGTAACTGATGGTCGCGACAAAGAGTCCTCAAGCCCCCGATTGGGGGCTTTTTGTTTTGCAGTGCAGCTGCGACTCTGTTCTTCAAAGTCATTTTCGTATATTTCCATCGCCGGAAGAGCCGAGCAAAATCTGCTCGCTGCCTGCTGCATACTCCTTACTTCCTACTAACATACTTACATACTTAATACTCCCTGCTCTCCCTCGATCACATATCGCTCCAGTTTGGTGGAAAGGTTTTGTTCAACGACCTTTCCTGCGTGATCAGCCCGCACGACCGCATCGGACTGGTGGGCTCGAATGGCACCGGGAAGACCACGCTCCTCAGAATCATCACCGGTCAGGTGCAGCCTGATTCCGGCATCGTGAGCAAAGCGAAATTCGTGACGGTCGGATACCTGCAGCAGGAAGGCGTTGCGATTGCAGGACGCACGCTGTACAAAGAGGCTGAGTCGGCGTTCGAGGATGTCGTGGAAGTCCAGAACGAGCTGGACGATGCTCAGCGGAGTCTCACGCGGCTTGATCCTCAATCGGAGGAATATGCGGAAACGCTTGAGATCTACGGCGAACTCCAGCATAAGCTGGAGGACCTGGATGCCTTCCGGATGAAGTCGAAAGTCGAGCGAGTGCTCATGGGACTCGGATTCTCCGTCAAGGATCTCGATCGTATGACGGAAGAATTCAGCGGCGGTTGGCAGATGCGCGTCGAGCTTGCAAAGCTCCTTCTTCGCGAACCGTCGGTGCTGCTGCTCGACGAGCCAACCAACCACCTTGACCTCGAAACGCTGCAGTGGCTGGAGGAATATCTCAGAACCTATCACGGCGCTGTCGTGCTTGTGTCGCACGATCGTACATTCTTGGACAATCTCTGTTCCAGGACGTTCGCTCTCACGATGACGAAGCTGGAGCAATATTCCGGGAACTACACGTTCTATGAACAGGAGCACGCCAAACGAAGAGAGCTGCAGATTCAAGCGCTGAAGAATCAGCAGCAGCGGATCAAGGAGACGCAGAAGTTCATCGATCGGTTTCGCTATAAGGCAACAAAGGCACGGCAAGTCCAAAGTCGCATCAAGCAGCTCGAAAAAATCGAGATCATTGAGGTCGAGCCTGAAGAAAGTGGAATTCGATTCGAGTTCCCTCAGCCGTCGCCGAGCGGCCGCATCGTCATCGAGCTGAACGATCTCTCGAAGAGCTATGGACAGATTGAGGTCTTCGAAAACCTCGATTACAGGATCGAACGAGGAGATAGGATTGCCGTCGTCGGACTCAACGGCGCAGGCAAATCGACGCTGAGCAGGATTATCGCGGGCGTTGAGCCTTTTGGATCGGGCCATCGCCTCGTGGGGCACAATGTCACCCTCTGGTACTTCGCGCAGCACCAGGCAGAAGAACTTGACCCTTCCAAGGAAGTGTTGGACACGATCGACGAGATCGCCGAAGGGGATATCCGAAAGAGGCTTCGCACACTTCTGGGATCATTCCTGTTCCACGACGATGACGTTTTCAAAGGGGTCGCCGTTCTTTCCGGAGGAGAGAAAAGCCGTCTCGCTCTGGCGAAGATGCTCCTCAAGCCGGCAAACTTCCTGATTCTCGACGAGCCCACCAATCACCTCGACATGAAGTCGAAAAAAGTTCTACAGGATGCACTCTCGCGCTACGAAGGAACATTCCTGATCGTCTCGCACGATCGGGCTTTTCTCGACCCGATTGTCAACAAGGTGGCGGAGGTGGGGAACGGAACGGTCAGGACATTTATCGGTAATATCACGGACTACATAGCGAAGAAGCGGGAGGAAAAAGAGGCGGCCGCTACAAATCAAGTGGCCGGGCGAAAGGCGACCGTCGAGCACGAACGCAGCGACAAGGAACGAAAGCGCATCGAAGCCGAACAGCGTCAACAGCGTTCGGTGAAGCTGAGGCCGTTGAAGCAGAGAGTTGAAACGCTCGAGCGCGAAATTGAGCGTCTCGAATCACGTCAGAAAGAAATCGAGTCGGCAATGCTGGATCCGGGGCTCTACAAGAATGGCGCGGAAGCTAAGAGGATTACAGCAGAACGCAAAGAGGTTGAACAGCTCCTTGCAGGGTCGTACGCCGAGTGGGAATCGCTTCAAACTGAAATGGAAAGGATACGGAGCCAGAACTGAGGTCGCTGAAGCATGTGCTTGCCGCCGCGCTGCAGCGGGAGAGACCCCGATCAAAAGCATGTTGCATCGATATCGTCGATCAAACGGATCGACTTGCAAGATGAACGAACCGAAAACATACTACCGCCGCCATTTGCCACACTACCAGCCGCTGGAGGCAGAGTATCACGTTGTGTTCCGTTTGGCGGGGTCGATGCCCGCTGAGGTCATTGACCGGCTGCGGCAGGAGCGCGAGATCGAACGAAAGCGTATTGCGACGTTCAATGATGATGCGCGAAAGCACGACGAACGGCGGAGATTCGGCGCAGCGCACCTCACCAAATTCGACAGGTTGCTGGACAGCTCTTCCTCCGGTCCACGTTGGCTGGCCGACGAGCGCGTGGCGGCAATCGTAACAGAGGCCATGCATTTTCGTGACGAGAAGCAGTATGACCTCTTTGCTTTCACCGTCATGCCCAACCATGTGCACATGGTGTTTAGCACTGTACGTCGGGCAGACTGCCCGACGTACACAGTTACTCAGATCTTACAGAAACTCAAATGGAATACCGCCGTCAAGGCAAACAGAATCCTCCGTCGCTCAGGCGTGTTTTGGCAAGACGAAAGCTACGACCACGTCATTCGTACTGATGAGGAGCTTGAACGCACCATCTGGTATGTACTCAACAACCCGGTGAAAGCCGGACTCGTAAGTTCGTGGGAACAATGGCCATGGTCGTACTGCAAGAGCATGTAGGTCGAGCCGCTGAGTGGACCTACAAGCAAGACTGCGCGTCAAGCATACTGGGACGAAACAACGTCTCGTCCAACAAAACTGCCGCACGCACATCGGCTACTTTTTCATCTGGAGTCGCAAACTCTGGGTCTTTCCGCATGGCATCGACATGGAGTATACATAGGACACGGTGCTACTGAGCAAGCTCATCCACGAACGTGACTGCATCCTGTACGAAGTCACCAAATCGGACTACAGTCGAATTGATTCGATGGCCGATTTTAAGGACTTGTCGGACACATTGGTAGCTTGACCAACAGACGATTCCCATTATTGAGACAAGCTGCCCATCCTCACGCAATTGACATGCAGGTCTTGATTTTCTTTCATAGATTGGAATCGTCTTTCAGCCGACAGCACCGCAGAGTAAGCACCGGGCAGTTTCATAACTATCCCCCAGCACCAATTGTCAAAGGTTGAGAAAGCTATGGCACCCTCGCAACCACGTACTATCCCCCGCCTGTTTGAAGACAGTGTCGAAAAATTCTCACAAAAAGTGATGATGTGGGAAAAGAGAGATGGAGCCTACAAAGGAGCTACCTATCGTGAAATTCAGGAGTCTGTCCATCAATGCGCTGCAGGGTTGATCAGCCTGGGTGTGGAAAAGGGTGATCGCATCGGACTGATTTCTGAGGGACGTAACGACTGGGTGATTGCTGAGCTCGGGATTTTCTTCGCGGGCGCAATCAACGTCCCGCTCTCGGTCAAGCTCGAGGAGCGATCGGATTTGAAGTTCCGCCTTGCCCATTCCGGATGCAGGATGGTTGTCGTTTCCGGCGGGCAGGCACACAAGGTCATGAAGATGAGAGTTGACCTGCCGGACCTGGAGAAGATCATTCTTCTCGACCCGCAGGCAACGCTGGCTGAAGACGAGATCGGATTTCCCGAACTCCTGTCGCGCGGGAAAGAATACCTGCATCGGCATCGATCTGATTTTGAAAAACGCTGGCAATCGATTCAGGAGCATGATCCAGCGACGATCAGCTACACGTCGGGGACGACGGCGGACCCGAAAGGCGTGACCCTTACGCATCGTAACTACACGGCAAATGTCAAGCAATGCTCGAACCACTTGCCTCAACCTGATTGGTATTGCTCGCTGATCATCATTCCGTGGGACCACTCCTTCGGTCACACCGCCGGCGTCTATCTTCTGACGAGTATCGGAGCGAGCATGGCTTCCGTGCAGTCAGGAAAGACGGCGATCGAGACGCTGAGGAATATCCCGACGAACATCAAAGAGGTCAGACCGACATTTCTCCTGAGCGTGCCCGCTCTTGCAAAGAACTTCCGCAAGAACATTGAAAAGGGTGTCCACGAGAAAGGAAAGTTGGTATGGAATCTCTTCCGAAAGGGCCTCGAGATTGCCTACGCGCACTATGGTGACGGCTATAATGGGGGAGAGATGTCGGAAGGCCGAAGCATCCAATCTACGCGCTGTGCGATGCGCTGATATTCCGGAAGATCAGGGCCAGCTTTGGTGGGCGCCTCGACTATTTCAACAGCGGAGCAGCGCACCTCGACATTGAATTACAGCAGTTTTTCATGGCCATCGGCGTTCCGATGCATCAGGGCTATGGTTTGAGCGAGGCTGCGCCCGTGGTCTCTGCTAACACGCCCGCGAAGCACAAGTTCGGCTCATCAGGCACGATTCTTCCCGGCATCGAGCTCAAAATCTGCGATGAGCAGGGAAACTCCTTGCCCGTCGGACAGAAGGGAGAGATTGTTTTACGAGGTGAAAATGTGATGTCGGGGTATTGGAACAATGAGCGCGCAACACGGGAAACTATCCGCGAGGGATGGTTGCACACCGGAGACATCGGATATCTGGATGTGGATGGATTCCTGTTTGTGCTGGGTCGTGAGAAGAGCGTCCTGATCGGATATGACGGTGAAAAGTACAGTCCGGAGGGCATCGAAGAAACCATCGTTGCTCACTCTCCCTTCATTGAACAGGTAATGCTCTACAACGACCATTCACCGTATACCGTTGGTCTAGTTGTGCCGAACAAAGACGCGATCCTGGCGTACCTCGGGCACCATAGCCTCTCCTGCCACACCGACGAGGGGCAAACGGCCGCTCTCCGCGCGCTGCAATCGGAGATTGATCGGTATCGCGAGGGGAACAAGAGCGCCGGGATGTTCCCCGAGCGTTGGCTCCCAGCAGCTATAGTTCTTCTTGGCGAAGGATTCACGGAGCAGAATCGTCTGATGAACAGCACAATGAAGATTGTGCGCGGCCGGATCACGGAGTTTTATAAGAACCGTATTGACTTTGCTCTCACAGCTGAAGGGAAGGACATCTTCAACTATCAGAACAAGACCATTGTCAAGCGATTCGAAGAAGGAAAGTAAGTCGCACAAGAGTTCCTATTTTTGCGGTGCACGTCGTTTTCACCGCGATTGGTAATTCTCCTCTGATTTCTTCCAATTCCGATAATTGGCAAACTGGAATCTGGAGAAACCACAACGAATGAGGGCAATCGCGTGGCAATTCCCGACCGCTTGAGTGGTATAGATTTTGCCCCTTTCTTCTCGAATCACACCCTGGTCCCGAGCATATTCTTGATCCGGTCTCCCTCGGGTCATTTCCCTCCTCGTTGCTTGGTTCCAGAGCAATCGCTCTCTTGATGCTCCAGCCAAAAAAGGAGGTGATTGCCATGCCAACCGCCAGACACGAAGAATGTCTCAACCTCGTTTCGCAGGTCCTCGCAGTATTGAAATCGACGCACCAGCATGAGAAAATCCTCCATCTCATCGTCGATCGCATTGTTCGCATGTACCGGTGCCAGACGTGCGCTGTTGTCGTGGTCGATCCTGAGACGGAGTACCTGAATATCGCTCTCGGGCACGGCCTCTCGCACACGTTTGCGAAGGCGTTTCGCCGGAAGCTTGCAACCGGTTCGATCGGACAGCTCCTGTGGACAGGATCTCCAATCCTCATTCGGGACAGCACCGCTTCTCCTGAACAGGCCGATGACATTATGCTCGAGAATCCCTTCGCCTCTGCTGCGTGCGTTCAGATATCGTCGGACCACCGAAGTCTCGGCTACCTCCATGTCGATAGTCTCCAGAAGGATGCATTCTCGTCTGAAGATGTGCATATCCTGCAAATCCTTGCCGACTTTGTAGCGGTGGCTCTCCACAAATCGCAGCTGTGCGAGGATAACCTGCGACTGGACAGAATCGATCACGAAACGGAGCTTGAGAAGTATGCGCCGTTTCTTGAGAGGATTCAGGCGGGAATTGAGCGTGCGAAGGCGCTCCATGAAAGCTTCACGCTCATGATTCTCGACGTCGACAACTTCAAGCATATTGCTTCCACCTACGGTTACGACTCCTCAAGGGAGATGCTCCGACAGATCGCCGGTCTCATCAAGGGTCGATTGAAGAATTTCGACGCGGCAGGGAGGCACGGTTTTGACGAGTTCATCGTCCTCAGGGCGAGTTCGGATCTGGTCGACGGAGTCTCCTTCGCGGACGAACTCAGGGAAGCAATTCATCGGACATCGTTCACGAGTCGCGGCATACTCACGACGGTAAGCGTCGGTGTCGCCGTGTACCCGCGGCATGCAACGACGATAGATTCGATGTTGCTCTCGGTGAAGGAGGCGCTGTTTGATGCGCAGCGGGCGGGGAGGAACAAGGTGTCGCATATCGGCAAGGATCAGATTGGCGAGGGAGCCGAGCTTCATCACGACTAAAAACTGTGTGGATGCAATAGATGTGTTCGGGCCAAGAGCTATTCCTTGGCCCTTTTCATTTTCTCCTCAGTGTGAAGCGAGAGCATTTCACTCACCGTCATGAAGGTGAAGCCGCGCTTGCGGAGACGTGATATGATCTCGGGGAGCGCCTCCGCAGTATGCCATCCACGCCGGTTGATGTGCAGAACGATGATGGATCCGTTCCTTGCCATGGACGTGACATACGCGATGAGCTTCTCTTTTGTGATGTTCGAATCGGGATCACCGGAGGCAAGATCGAATTGTATGGTCCTGAGACCCAGGGATGATGCAATGCGAACGACGCGGTCGTCGTATTCGCCATAGGGTGCGCGAAAAAGCGTA
>CAVUAC010000047.1:0-57083 GCA_963739335.1 uncultured Bacteroidota bacterium
GTTTTCCATCGCTTACGCCTTTCGGCCTCAGCTTAGGGCCCGACTAACCCTGAGACGATTAACGTTGCTCAGGAAACCTTAGATTTTCGGTGGAAAGTTTTTCACTTTCCTTATCGTTACTTATGCCTACATCTTCTTTTCCATCAACTCCAGCATGGCTCACGCCACACCTTCGATGTCGATGGAATGCTCCCCTACCACTCTCCGCATTGAGGCGGAGAATCCGCAGCTTCGGTACAGGGTTTAGTCCCGAGTATTATCGGCGCTGAGTCGCTTGACTAGTGAGCTATTACGCACTCTTTAAATGAATGGCTGCTTCTAAGCCAACATCCTAGTTGTCTGAGCAACTCAACATCCTTTCTCTGTTAACCCTGATTTAGGGACCTTAGCTGGCGGTCTGGGTTATTCCCCTCTCGGCGTCGAAGCTTATCCCTCGTCGCCTGACTCCTGTGAAACATATTAACGCAATTCGGAGTTTGTCTGGGTTTGGTATCGTTGTGACGACCCTAGCCCAATCAGTGCTCTACCTGCGTAATACTATATCACAAGGCTAGCCCTAAAGCTATTTCGGGGAGTACGAGCTATCTCCGAGTTTGATTGGTCTTTCGCTCCTACCCTCAGTTCATCCGAGCGGTTTTCAACCCACATCAGTTCGGGCCTCCATGAGGTTTTACCCTCACTTCACCCTGACCAAGGGTAGATCACACGGGTTCGCGTCTGCCGCACGTTACTGATCCCGACTTGGGCGGGCAAGCGCCCAGTTAGGACTTGCTTTCGCTACGGCTACAGTTCTTAGAACTTTAACCTTGCAACGTACGAGCAACTCGTAGGCTCATTAAGCAAAAGGCACGCTGTCACTCCTCCCGCAACCGAAGTCGCGGGATTTGCTCCAACCGTTTGTAAGCATATGGTTTCAGGTACTATTTCACCCCCTTCTTAAGGGTGCTTTTCACCTTTCCCTCACGGTACTTGTTCACTATCGGTCACCAAAGAGTATTTAGCCTTACCAGATGGTTCTGGCAGATTCTCACAGAATTCCACTTACTCCGTGATACTTGGGATACTCTCGGGAGTCAATTCGTTTTCGCTTACGGGACTATCACCCTCTGTGGTCCAGCTTTCCAGAAGATTCAGCTAACGAATTGATTTGTAACTCCCCGATCTATCGACGATTCGATCCGAAGAGTCCCACAACACCACTGATACAAGGGTCGTCGCCTTGAACGTATCAGAAGGTTTAGGCTATTTCCTTTTCGCTCGCCGCTACTAAGGAAATCACTATTGTTTTCTCTTCCTGGGGGTACTGAGATGTTTCACTTCTCCCCGTTTGCTCTACACTGCCTATGAATTCAGCAGCGAGTATCCGAGACATGACTCTCGGAGGGTTGCCCCATTCGGACATCGTCGGGTCAAAGGCTGTTTCCGCCTCTCCGACGCTTATCGCAGGTAGCCGCGTCCTTCATCGCCTTTTGGTGCCAAGGCATCCACCATATGCTCTTAGTAACTTAACCAAAAATCTTTATTGATCACAGACAGATTCCCGTCTTACGACGGGATCGGTGCATCAATAATATTTTGGACAGAAAACTTTACATTAGGTTATGCTTTGAACAATCTGCTCCCGTCATTGGTCCCGACCTATTGCAGCAGGACTACTGCCCGGTACTGCTTCATTCAATCTTCTCAATTGTCAAAGAACAAGTCAATTTCGCATTTCGAAATTCGCATTTCGAAATTCCTTTGTGGAGCTGATCGGGATCGAACCGCGACCTCTGGTTGCAAACCAGGCGCTCTCCCAACTGAGCTACAGCCCCGACATAGATTATCAATTGACAATTATATCGGACGTCCTCACTACACGCCCTAGTGTGGGCCTGAGTGGAGTTGAACCACTGACCTCACGCTTATCAGGCGTGCGCTCTAACCACCTGAGCTACAGGCCCATGGTGTTGAACTGTTACTGGACGTAGAATAAAATAGAAAAGTGTGCGCAGTCGACAATCAATCGAACAAGATCGATTCTTGAGTTATCATGCCGATTGCTCGGATGACATCTCCTTAGAAAGGAGGTGATCCAGCCGCACCTTCCGGTACGGCTACCTTGTTACGACTTAGCCCCAGTCACTGGTTTTACCTTAGGCGTCTCCCTCCTTGCGGTTGGGAAAACGACTTCGGGTACCCCCAGCTTCCATGGCTTGACGGGCGGTGTGTACAAGGCCCGGGAACGTATTCACCGCGGCGTGCTGATCCGCGATTACTAGCAATTCCAGCTTCATGAGGGCGAGTTGCAGCCCTCAATCCGAACTGAGACCACTTTTAAGGGATTGGCTCCACCTTGCGCTCTTGCAGCCCATTGTAGTGGCCATTGTAGCACGTGTGTGGCCCTGGGTGTAAGGGCCATGAGGACTTGACGTCATCCCCACCTTCCTCACTACTTGCGTAGGCAGTCCACTTAGAGTGCCCAGCTTGACCTGATGGCAACTAAGTGCAGGGGTTGCGCTCGTTGCAGGACTTAACCTAACACCTCACGGCACGAGCTGACGACAGCCATGCAGCACCTGTACCAAGTGTCCCTTGCGGGGAGACCGACTTTCACCGGTTGTCACTTGCCTTTCAAACCCAGGTAAGGTTCTTCGCGTTGCATCGAATTAAACCACATGCTCCACTGCTTGTGCGGGCCCCCGTCAATTCCTTTGAGTTTCAACCTTGCGATCGTACTCCCCAGGTGGGATACTTAATGCGTTAGCTTAGACACCGGGCCTTGCGACCCGACATCGAGTATCCATCGTTTAGGGCGTGGACTACCAGGGTATCTAATCCTGTTTGCTCCCCACGCTTTCGAGCATGAGCGTCAGTTACAGACCAGAAGACCGCCTTCGCCACCGGTGTTCTTCCTGATATCTACGCATTTCACCGCTACACCAGGAATTCCATCTTCCTCTTCTGCACTCAAGATCAGCAGTATCAGTGGCAGTCCTGAGGTTAAGCCTCAGGATTTCACCACCGACTTGCCAACCCGCCTGCGCTCCCTTTACACCCAGTAAATCCGGACAACGCTTGCACCCTACGTATTACCGCGGCTGCTGGCACGTAGTTAGCCGGTGCTTTTTCTAGGGGTACCGTCAAATCCCGCTATACGGAACTATTCTTCCCCCTCAAAAGGAGTTTACGACCCATAGGGCCTTCATCCTCCACGCGGCGTCGCTGCGTCACCCTTTCGGCCATTGCGCAATATTCCTCACTGCTGCCTCCCGTAGGAGTCTGGACCGTGTCTCAGTTCCAGTGTGGCTGATCATCCTCTCAGACCAGCTACCCATCGTCGGCTTGGTGGGCCGTTACCTCACCAACTACCTAATGGGACGCAGGCCCATCTTTAGGCACCCTTTTGGGGCTTTTAACAACTGTCACCATGCGGTGCCGCTGCATCATCGAGTATTAGCCCCGATTTCTCGGGGTTATCCTCGTCCTAAAGGCAGATTGCCTACGTGTTACTCACCCTTGCGCCGGTTTACTCAAGATATTGCTACCTCTTTCTCCCAAGACTTGCATGTGTTAGGCACGCCGCCAGCGTTCGTCCTGAGCCAGGATCAAACTCTCCGTTGTAGTTTTTCTCCAACTTCAAGTTTGAACTCTGGCATCTTGTATCACTTACATCTTCGATACAATTGCCAGGTTACAAAACCCTGTGCAATTGACTCGAGGCTATGCACACTTTTCAAAGAACATTTGCCCCTCGTTCAGGACTTGGCCTGACGATAAAAATGCCCATGTTCCATGGGCATTTAGGGACTTCACAATCAAAGAAATCAGGCGGGTTTTGCCGCCTTCCCATCATTTGTGGGGTAAGTAATATACCAACCCGTATCTGAAAAGTCAACATCTTTTTTCATTTTCTTTCTACATTTTTTGCCTCCTTCCGGTCGGACACTCGACAGTTTCCACATCCCAGGCTCCGAGATACCACCTTTTTTCGCTCGAATTCGCAACATGTCGGCGCTCCATTGACTGACAGACACATCTTGATTGATATTGAAACCGAAATGGTCTATTTTCAGTTGGCTTAGTAACGAAAGGAGACTCTGTATGATCATGTTCTATCTTTTCTTGGCAGCCCTCCTTCTTCTGATTGTCTGGGTGGTTGCAAGGTACAATACCCTCATAGCACTTCGGAACCAGGTCACCAATGGCTGGAAACAAATCGACGTCCAGCTGAAAAGACGCCATGATTTGATCCCAAACCTTGTCAACACCGTCCGCGGACAAATGCAGTTCGAGCAGGAAACGCTGGAAAAGGTGGTTCAAGCACGCAACGCAGCTATCTCCGCTAAGGGTGTGGCGGACTCGGCCGCAAAGGAAGACGTGCTCAGCTCTGCTCTGACCAAGTTGTTCGCTCTCGTTGAGAACTACCCCACGCTGAAATCCAACGAGAATGTCAAGCAACTCCAGGAAGAACTCACAAGCACGGAGAACAAGATCTCGTTTGCCCGACAGTTCTACAACGACATCGCGACGAAGTTCAACATTGCACAGCAAGTGTTTCCGGCGAACATTATTGCCTCGATGTTCAATTTCAAAGCAGCCGAATTATTCGAGATCCAGGTGGCCGCTGAGCGAGAAGTGCCAACAGTCGATCTATCTCTGAAGAAATAACCATGTCTTCTGCGTCTGTTGGACGGAACATCTACGAGCAGCAAGCCAGTAACAAGCGGCTGACGTGGGTCATCATGTTCGGTTTCGTCTTCTTCCTCGGCTTCATCGGATTCGGCTTTGACTACTATTTTCTCGGCGTTTTTGAAAATGATAGTTACTTGCCGATCGGGACGATCATCGCAGTGGTCTTTGGCATTGTGATGGCAGCAGGAAGCCTGCAAAGTGGAGCAAAATCCGTACTTAATTCTACCGGTGCGGTGCCAGCCGATCCGCATAACCCGGCCCATCTGCAGCTCATCAACGTTGTCGAAGAAATGTCCATCGCATCGGGAATACCGAAGCCGCAGGTGTACGTCGTCCCCGATGCGGACCCCAATGCATTTGCGACAGGTAAAGACCCGGAGCACAGTTACGTTGCTGTGACGCAGGGCCTGTTGGACTCGCTCAATCGCGAAGAACTCCAGGGCGTGATTGCACACGAGATGAGTCACGTCAGGAACTATGACATCCGGTTGATGACAGTCGTTGCCGCATTCGTTGGGGCAATTGTCCTCCTGTCTGACACCGGTCGCAGGGGGACGCGATTCGGGGCCCTCGGTGGTCGCAGCAGCAGATCGCGTAGCGGTGGTTCACTCAGCGGGATTTTTCTGATCCTCTGGCTCATCAGTATTGTACTTGCGCCGCTCATTGCACAGCTGATGGCCATGATGGTCTCGCGCCGGCGGGAATATCTTGCCGATGCTTCGGGAGCAGAGCTTACCCGCAACCCGCTGGGCCTCGCCAGCGCACTACGAAAACTCGAAAGCGCGACGGCACCAACAGAATCAATCAAGCGCGGTGCGGCTCATCTCTGCATTGTGGATCCGCTTGGCAGGAGTATTAACGCAAAAGAGGGATTTCTTGCGGAGTTGTTCGGCACGCATCCACCCATCGGGAAACGAATCCTCGCGCTCGATGCGATGGCGTATCAATACAAACCCGTTACGATTTCTGCTTGAGAATTTCTTTCCTCACCTGCTTTTCCAGACGCAGGTGTTCTTCCGCCGGTATGTTGAACTGCTCCCGCAGTTGATCCAGCTTTTCGGAGTCCTGCGGTGTGATGACTCCGTTTTTCCATCCGTCGACGATCGCCTGTAGATAAATTTCGAGTTGCACTTCCTGCTGCAATGCATCATGGTCTTGCTGTGTGAGACCGAAGCTCTTTCGCAACAAGGCAAGGACTTCCGCTTCTTCCTGGCCCATCTTCGCATCAGCCCAAGCAAGCTTGAGGACCTGCGCGTAGATTTGGAGCGACTCTTTGGTGGCAGTCGATTTCACCTCGGCAGCCTTCTTTGCATCCTCCGCCGCTTTCTTTTGTTCCTCTTCCGCCTTCTTTCGCTCTACTTCCGCTTTCTTTCGTTCTTCCTCGGCCTTTTTCCGTTCATCTTCTGCTTTCTTCCGTGCCTCTTCAGCCTTCCGTTTTGCTTCTTCCTGCTTCCTCTTCTCTTCTTCCTGGCGTTTCTTTTCTTCTTCCTGCCGCTTTTTCTCCTCTTCTTCTCGCCGACGTCGCTCGGCTTCTTCCGCCTGGCGCCGCGCCTCTTCCTCCGCTTTTTTCTTCGCCAGCAATTCAGCCTGCCGCTGGGCTTCCTCGAGGGCTTTCTTTCGTTCGCTTTCTTCCCGAAGTCGTGCAGCTTCTTCCGCTTTCTTTTTCGCCTCCGCTTCGGCTTTTCGCATGGCCTCTTCTTCGGCTTTCCGGCGGGCTTCCTCTTCGAGCGCGACGTTTCACCTCTTCTTCCTTCCGCTTCGCTTCCTCTTCGGCACGATGTTTCGTCTCTTCGACCTGCCGTTCCGCTTCTTCCTCGAGCCGTTTGGCCTCCGCTTCGTGCCGTTTGGCTTCTTCTTCAGCACGCCGCTTCGCCTCTTCTTCCGCGCGCTTCGCTTCGGTTTCGGCTTTCTTCTTCGCCTCAACTTCAGCCTCCAGACGCGCCTGTTCCTCTCCACCTCTCTGAGGCTCTGCAGCCTTCTTTTTCTGTTCGAGGATTTTGCGCTTGAGTTCTTCTACTTTTCGTCGTTGTTCCTCAATGTCGGCCATGGCATCCATCTTTGAATGAGAAGAAATGTCGTATGTGGTTAGTCCCCTCTGGCAGGCATAAAACGGTGCACGTACGGCCACAGTTTGCGCCTCCTGGAGGCCGTTTGCACGACGGGAGCAATATATCTTTTTCTGCAAGGAATGTCAACGCTGGATTCAGAGGGCTTTCTTTACGGTTGGAAAAGAGATTTTTGTCTCTTACCTTGCAGAGCACCGCAGCACACTCCCACTATCAGGAGGATTCCATGGAAGAACAAGTACCGTCCGCACCAACGATATCATTCGGTGACATTGTCATGAACGTTTTCGCATCCCCGGCCGAGGCATTTGAAGGCATTCGCACTTCACCCGCGCGGCAGCGTCTGGGTCATTCCCTTGATCGTGTTGATTCTCCTCACCATCGGCTACACCTACATCATGTTCACCAACGAAACGATCAGGAACCAGATTATCGAAAGTCAGCGCGAGCGTGTTCAGGAGCAAGTGCAGGCAGGGAAGATCACGCAAGAGCGAGCTGACCAAGCAACGCAGGGTATGGAACAAGCGGGAGGGATGATGATGGCATTCGGAATTATTGGCGGCATCATCAGCGTCTCCCTCGTGTTCTTTGTTACCGCACTGGTATTCTGGCTTATTGGCAAATTCGCCCTCAAGGCTGAAGGGGGATACGGGAAATACCTTGAACTCTGGGGAGCAACGCAGTGGATAGGCGCCCTGGGATTCGTCGTCATGATATTGTTGGTGATGGCATACAACACCATGTATGCCTCACCGAGCGCCGCTCTTGCGGTCTTGAGTACGTACACTCCTCGCAACGCAACGCACCGACTGTTGTCGTCACTCAATGTTTTCTCGATATGGCAGATGATTGTTGTCGGTATCGGACTCAGCAAGTTCTCCGGCAAGCCGAACGGCGTAGGAATTGGCGTATCAATCGGAGTGTGGATTGTTTGGGTCCTTATCTCTGTGTTTGCATTGGCAGCATTCTTTTGATAAACCAAACCGCAAGACCATCAGTCGTCTTTCAATCCCAGCTTTCGAGGCTGGGATTTTTTTTGACTGCATTGTCAGTCCTTCCGCTTATGACTGCATAAATTCAGAGTCCGAGGCATCGTAATGCCTCACAGAATTTGTTTCAGGCACGACTGGCTCTCGGAGTGCTGACCGCTCTCGCAGTTAAGACCCGAGAGGATACTCACGATTCGTATCATCGCCGGCAGGCCAAGTTCCTGAACTCAGAAGAGAACCACCGTTATGATGGAGCCAATATCCTCGACCTGAGGCACATGAAGGGTCGCTGGTTCCACGGCAGATGAAGCAAACAAGAGGGACCACGATAAGGAGAACAGCGATCTGGAGAACTTCGGAGGGTGAGAAACATTACACTGCAACGGCGGATAGATCGAGGAGTGCACGTTCACCTTCATCGGATCTCTTGAATGAGTGTGAGAATCGACCTCATCGTCGAGGCCCATCTATCTTGATATTCCCGCCGTTTGTTCCTAACTTTCCTTCGCTCTCAGAAATCTATGAAAATCCTTCATGTCCTCTCGCAATTCGAAGTCACAGGAGCCGAGGCTTACGCGGCATCCCTCATCGAGGAACAGGTAGAGTCAGGCCATTCAGCCATTGTTGTGTCAGACACATTCACGCTTCCTGTCCGCGCCTTGTACATCCCGCTGCCGATTGGAAAGCGATCGTATAGACAACGGCTGAAAAATATTTCCAGCCTCGTGCGATTGATTCGAGAGCACTCGATCGATGTTGTCCACGCGCACTCCCGTGCTGCGAGTTGGGTCTCGTTGATGGCAACTCGTCGCACCCGAATTCCATTCGTCTCAACGATTCACGGACGCCAACATATCCACACATCCAGCAAGGCATTCAGCGTCTATGGAAAAGACGTTATTGCAGTCTCCTCTGCTCTGAAAGATCACCTTGTACACGAGCTGGGTCTTCATCCGCAGAACATCGCCGTCATTCCGAATTGCATACCGCTCGATCGATGGGAGTCGAACGCACGAAACAGTGCTTCACAAATAGGCCTAGAACCGAGGACAAATGGCTTATTGGTGTTTGTCGGCAGGGTGACAGGGCCGAAAGGCGATGTCGTCCGCTTCCTCATCTCGAAGGTGTTACCGATCTTACTCCGGAAGAAAAGGGTCAAAATTCAGACCATCGGAGGGATGATCATGCCGGAGGATATACCTCTACTGGCTTCATCACTCAATATGGAGATCGGCGAGACTGTGGTTGAGCTGCTTGGTTTTCGCCAAGACATCGTCAGCTACATCCTCCGAGCCGGCGTTGTTATCGGGTCTGGAAGGGTTGTGCCCGAGTCTATGGTCCTGCGGAAGCCTGTGGTAGCTTTCGGCGAATCGAATTACGTCGGACCAATTACTTCTCGCTCATTTGAAGATGCAACCGTGTCAAATTTCGGCGACACGGGGATCCCAGCGTCATCAGATCCCAACCTCGTTGCGGCCGATCTGCTCGAGGTTCTTGAACACCCGCCGTCTGAGAGCCAGCTCGAAGCGCTCGCCCAACTTGCCAAGCAACGGTTTGACACTCAGAACGTGGCGAGGAAGGTCCACCGAATGTACGAACGCGCATTCGCCCGTGCCCACTCGCCGGATTCTATTCCGGTCTTGATGTATCACCGCATCCTGGATCAGCCCGCTGCAAGCTCATCGCACGGAATCTGGGTAACGGCAGCCCAGTTCGAACGACAATTGCAGTCGCTGCGCACGAGAGGATTCCAGACGATTACGTTTCGTGACTACGCCAGGTTCTTGCGAGCCGAGGCACAACTCCCTCATCGTCCCATCGTTCTCACGTTTGATGATGGCTACGAGGACAACTACACGGTCGCTCTTCCGTTGCTTCAGAAATTCGGATGCCGTGCAGTAATTTTTGCGGTCACAGACGAACGGCGGACGAACTTTTGGGATGCTGGTAAACCCTCCGCAACGCTCCTCAGTGCAACAGAACTTCGCGAACTTGATCGATCCGGTATGGAAATCGGATCACACACCGTCACTCATCCAAACCTCACCCTCACACCACGCGACGAGTCACGGCGAGAGCTGCAGAATTCCAAAGAGAAGCTCGAACAACTGCTTGGGTCGGAAGTGGTGTCGTTTGCCTACCCCTACGGCGTCCTCTCCGCTTCCGCGAAAGAGCTTGCGGAGGAAGCTGGATATCGTTTTGCCGTGGCAGCAGATTCAGGTTCGCCGATCTTCTATCATGATTTCTTTGAGATCCGGAGAACACAAGTGTTTCCCTGGACAAGCCGGATCGGCTTTTGGAAGAAGTCTCTCCCGTTGTACCATCGATACAAGAGTCTGAAGAGCTAAGCGAAAAAAGTCGGGGGGATTCGGTCAAACTGCGGCCGCGCGAGCAGAGATTCTCGCCAGTCGAACGTTCACAGTTTCATCCGACCCTTATCGAAGGCGAGGCGCGAAGGAGATACCGATCGCAGCGGAGGTAAGGCCATCGAACTTCGGTGTATCCAGCCCGAAGAGATTGGGAACTCCGAACATCCGGCGTACCTCCGCAAAGCCCGAGAAGGTATTGCTCACTCGAATTTCGAGACCGGCTTTGGCATCAGGAGCAAGCGTGCCATTGAGCCTGTTGGTATAGGACCACAATGCGAGGGCTCCCCCTATGCCGACGTAGGGGCGCACTTCACCGTCGAGAAGATAGAAGGTGGCATCAGCTCCAAGGAAAGCCAGCCCAATGCTGAAACGGGGAGTATCGTAGAGGTAATCGTTTCGATAGTTAGAGAACGGCGAGTAGTACGGCGCAAAATAGGAAGCGATGGGTATGTATTCACGAGTGTCGATGGTTCCGGATGTGCCGGTCTGAAAGAGGATGCCCCCGAAGAGATCAATCGCCGGCACGGAGCGTGGATTCGGGCTGTACTGGAGGATCATCATCGGCCCAAAGCGATCTTCACCCCCCAACGAGAAGCTGCCATAGGCGATCAACGAGCTGAGCGCCATTCCCCGCCGAGTACGAACATCGGCGCCTCTCACTTCCTGCTCTGTCGATACCGATTCCGACCCCTTTACCGGTTGAACAAGCTCCTGGCCCTGGACGAGCGTTGCCATCAGCCCGGAGAGAATCAATGCAGTCATCGCGAACCTTTTCATTGGCATGTTCCTTCCCTTCCCTATGTCTGTCTCAGTCGTTCCCACCTTCGAACTTTCTCCATTGTTCCGCATAGAGTCGCAGCTTCCCGTCGACCCGATGAAACACGCTCCCCGGCTCGTATGAACCATCCGAATGCTGACCGCCAGCTTTTCGTCCTGTGAGGATTTCGATACCCTCATCGACCGTGGACACAGCGTAGATCTGGAACTTCTTTTTCCTCACAGCCTCCAGCACGTCCTCCCGAAGCATGAGATCAGCAACGTTCTTCTTCGGAATCATGACGCCTTGAGTTCCTGTGAATCCGCGTTCTTTGCAGGTATCGAAGAAGCCTTCGATCTTCAGGTTGACCCCGCCGATCGGTTGGATCTCGCCTTTCTGGTTAACCGAACCTGTCACCGCAATTTCCTGACGAAGCGGCACATCTGCAAGACTTGAGAGGATCGCGTAGATCTCGGTTGATGAAGCGCTGTCACCGTCGACCCCGCTGTACGACTGCTCAAAGGTAATGCTTGCACTCACAATCAGCGGCTTGTCCTGGGCGAACTTGCTGCGGAGGTAACCGCTCAGAATCGCGACACCTTTATTGTGCGTCGGTCCGCTCATCTCCGATTCACGCTCGATGTTAATGACGCCGGCACGGCCGAGTGATGTCCTCGCTGTAATGCGTGATGGCTTGCCGAAGGCATGCTCACCCGTATCATAGATCGACAACCCATTGACCTGTCCGACAACGACTCCATCCGTGTCGATCATGATGACGCCTTCAGTAATCAGCTCCTGCAGCTTGTCTTCAATCAGCCTGACCCTGTAGATACGCTCCTCGATTGCCTTCTTCACATGCTTCCCACGGGCCACAGGAGAGACATCCTGGTCTGCCCAGTAGTTGGCCTCACGAATAACATCAGCCAGAACATTGAAACGGGTCGAGAGCCTCTTCTGATTGCCGGCAAGACGAACGCCAAATTCCACCAGGCATGCAAGGGCTTCACGATCGAATGCCCGGAGATGTTCATCATCGCAGATCATTTTCACAAAGCCCAGATACTGGCTCACCGCACTTGCGTCCCGCTTCATTTCGTAGTCGAAGTCGGCACGGATTTTGAAGATCTTCTTGAAATCATCATCACGGAGATAGAGAAGTTGATAGATTTCCCCATCGCCGATCATGATAACTTTGATGTTGAGCCTGATGGCCTCGGGTTTCATCCCCGTCGGCGCGAATCCGTAGAGCGGTTCGTTGGCATGAATCTCGATCTTGCCCGTTCGAAGTGTTCGCTTCAAATCCTGCCAGACTCCCGGCTCGAGGAGCGTGTCGAGAGCATTCAGAACCAGATAGCCACCATCAGCCTGCAGGAGAGCGCCCGGCTTGATCTGCGTAAAATCGGTCTTCCAGATACCTCCACGTTCCACCACGCGCTCGACTGTCCCAAACACATTCTTGTACTTCGGGTTCGTTTCAATGACGATGGGAACATGCTCTGTGTCAGCATTGTCGACGAGAAGATTGACCTGGTACTCAAGAAAATCGTCTTCCTCTTGTTCCTCTTCTGGTGGTTCGTTCGATGGAACCGGTTGCGGCGGCTTTTGAAAGCGATCAAGGTTTTCCTTGATATGTGTCCGCACGTCTTCCAGATAAGAATGGACTTTCTTCTCCTCGTATGTTGCCTTAAGGACCTGAATCCCCGCATCTACCAAGGGCATCACCAATCGCTCCTCGACCTCTGCCAGGGACTGCTGTACCTTCTTTTCGATGTTGCGGAGTTCGCGAAACACCGTCGCCATTTGTTTCTCCAACAGTCCCTGCGCTTCTTTCAATGCAGCGTACTGCTCCCGGGGAAACTCCCCTTTTTGCACCTGCAGCTCAATTTCGTCCAGATTGGTCGCCTTTTCGCCAACCATCGGTGCAATATCAGGCCGCATCAGGCTACCGACCTGAACCTGGACCAGCTCAAACCCTTTTTCTTTCACCTTTTTTTCGAAGTCAAGCAGGATGCTACGCTGACGCTCCTGGAAATGTGTCAGCACTGCTTTCCGCGCCACCTGGAACCGCTGACTTTCATAGAGCGCCGGCAGGTCCCGGATGAGGTCCCGTATGAAGTTGCACATGTCTTCCTTCAGACCTCTCCCTTGCCCTGCAGGCAGGGAGATGGCCACCGGCATGTCGGGGTGCTTGAAGTTATAAACATAGCAGTGATCGCGCATCTCTCCACGCGTGCCTTCAAATGCGTGGAGCAATCGCTTGATCGTCGTCGTGCGGCCAGTGCCGGAGAGACCGGTCACAAAGATGTTGTAGCCAAAATGGTTCATCGCCAGCCCCACGCGCAATGCACGGAGAGCTCTCTCCTGACCGATAATGTCCGGGCTGCGCTTGATATCAGCACTCGTTTTGACCTTAATCGAGCCGGGGTCGCACCGCCAGCGGAGCTTCTCGACGGAGAGAGGGGCGTAAGGAGGAGCCGGTTTGAGATGGGTTCGATCGGAGCGGTTCGTTTTCATAAGCGATCAGAATTCTGAGAGGAATTCAGCACGTGGGTGTCTGCATCTGTGCCCGCGCGATGATACACAAAAGTACCGGGAGTTGCAAATCCAGGTGCCCGCCGAAGCCTTTCAGCGGCAAGAGAACAAGCTTCGCAGGACTGCATCAACCGGCGGAACGTGTTCCATGCACACTGGCTGGCCGATGCTTCTACTTTGCCTCAACGACGAGGATGATTCATCACGAGGCTACGCGGCGCCCATGAGTACGTTGATGGCAATAACATTTACGATGTCTTCAACACTGCAACCGCGAGAAAGGTCGAATGCTGGCTTCTTCAATCCCTGGACGACCGGGCCAACAGCCTCTGCACCTCCCAATCGCTGCGCAATCTTGTAGGCAATATTGCCCGCGTCGAGATCAGGAAAAACGAGCACATTTGCCTTTCCTGCTACCGAACTGCCGGGGGCTTTTCTTTCGCCCACCGACGGGACAATCGCAGCATCGACCTGAAGCTCTCCATCGACTTCAAGCTGTGGTTTCTTCTTCCGGACAATTGCTGTTGCCTGTTGCACTTTCTCGACGAACGGATGTTCGGCACTCCCTTTCGTTGAGAAGGAGAGCATGGCCACCTTTGGCTCTTCACCCGTCAGTTTGCGATGGTTCTCCGCTGAAGCGATCGCGATATCAGCCAGTTGCTCATTGGTAGGATCAGGCACAACAGCGCAATCCGCAAAAGTGTAGATCTTTTGCGGAAAGACCATCAGGAAAAAACTTGAGACAATACTGATCCCCTCGGCAACACCAATGACCTGAATGCCAGCCCGGAGCACATCCCCGGTTGTGGAGAGGGAACCTGCGACACTTCCGTGTGCAATTCCATCCCTCACCATCATTGCGCCGAAGAACAGAGGGCGCTTCATCGTGGCTTGCGCCTGCTCAAGTTGTATACCTTTCGACTTCCGCAATTCGAAATAGATGTCGGTGTAGTGTTGCAGCTTGTCCGATTTCTCCGGATCAACGACGTGGACACCATCGAGCTTCGTCCCGATCTGCGCCGCCTTCGATCGAATCTCATTCTCGTTCCCTATCAGGGAGATCGTTGCCAGATCTTCATCCACACAAAGCCTCGCGGCCTTGATGGCGCGTTCGTCCGTTGAGTCCGGAAGCACAATGTGCCGCTTCAGTTGCTTCGACTTCAATTTGATCTGCTGCAGTAAGGGAGTCATACGATTTCGTCCTTCTTAAGTGGGGATTGATATTTCAAGCACCTAAGAAAACACGGTGCGAAGACCGAACGTCGCTTTCTCATGAGTACATTACACGGGTGCAAATGCGGTCCGGCTCGCAAGAATATACCATGCCTTCAGCGGTCAAGCAACCAGAAGTTGCTTGCGGACCGGACTGACTATTTGTCAATGATGAGAACACTATTAGGGGCATTGCACCGGAAATCCATTGAGATTAAAAGAACTTAATGCAGATTCTGAGAATTGATTGTCTGTCATTCTTTCATTATACTTCTTGTCCAGGTGTCCATCCAGCCATGCCAAGTCGACGACAGGTCTATATCGAAACATACGGTTGCCAAATGAATCTGGCTGATACCGAGGTGGTACTCAGCATTTTGACCGATGCCGGGTATGGCCAAACAACCAGCCTCCGTGCGGCAGATGTTGTTTTCGTGAACACCTGTGCTGTTCGCGAAAATGCTGAGCAGCGTGTTTTTGGCCGCCTTGGTGACTTCAAGCGCTACAAAAAGGAGAATCCAGGCATGATCGTGGGGGTCCTCGGTTGCATGGCGGAACGGCTTCGAAAGGACCTTATGGAGTCGGAAAGCCACATCGATCTCGTTGTAGGCCCTGATGAGTACAGAAGATTACCAGAGCTTATCGACAGTGCGATTACGGGAGAGCGTGGCATAGCAGTCCGACTCTCGCGCGTGGAAAACTACGACGATATCATTCCGCTCCGGACAGACGGAATCAGCGCATGGATTTCCGTTATGCGGGGCTGTGACAAGTTCTGCACATTCTGCGTCGTGCCATTCACGCGCGGGCGCGAGCGAAGTCGGTCGTTGGACAGTGTCAGACGAGAGGTAGAGCAGTTAGCCGCCCGCGGATTCAGGGAAGTCACCCTTCTTGGACAGAACGTGAACTCGTATCATGACGGGGAAAACGACTTCGCGGATCTCATGCAGGCGGTTGCTACTGTCGATCGCTCGATACGGGTTCGATTCACGACATCGCATCCCCAGGACATGTCCGACAAGCTCCTCGAAACCATCAGCGGGCATGACAATATCTGCAACTCTATCCATCTTCCTGTGCAGTCTGGAAGCGATCATATCCTCCAGTTGATGAATCGGTCGTACACACGTGAGCACTATCTCAACCTCGTGGCCAAAATCAGAAAGCTCATCCCCGCCGTAAGTCTCTCGACGGACATCATCGCAGGATTCCCCATGGAGACCGAAGATGACCATCGGCAGACGCTGCAAATGATGCGCGCAGTACAGTTCGACGGGGCATTTACTTTCAAGTACTCGCCGCGTGAAAATACGAAAGCATGGCATATGGGGGATGACGTCCCGGAAGATGTGAAGCTGGACCGTTTGAACCAGATCATCGACCTGCAGCGTGAAATCAGTTTGCGGAAGAACCAAGAGATGATCGGCCAGGAGGTCGAGATCCTCGTCGAGGGTGAAAGCACGAAATCGGCAAACGACTTCTGCGGACGAACGGACGCCAACAAGATGGTGGTTTTCCCAAAGGGGGCCAGCGAAATCGGGCAATACCTGAACATTCGTATCGAGCGTGCAAATTCAGCGACGTTGTTTGGAAGCATCAGCGGAGCATTGGCCCTTCAGCCGGGCAATTCGAGACTAGCTGCAAACGTGTAAGGAGGGAATCGGCTGTGAAGAGAACCATCATCAGTGCCTTTCTCGCCATCGTTTTCGGGACGATCACGCCGGCAGTAACCGTTGCACAAAACAAGCAGGTCAGCGAACCTGATATTCAACGGCGCCTGGAGCTCATCGAAAAGGGGCAGGCCGATGTTGTGAGGGCGGAACTTCCCACCCTGATGACCAATTTCCAGAATCACCCCGGCGTCCTTTATCTTCAGGCGGTGTTGACGACGGACGCGTCGGAAGCCAAGGACATCTATCAAAGCATCGTCGACAATTTCCCCAGGAATGAGTGGGCCGATGATGCGCTCTTCAAGCTGTATCAATACTATTATTCCATAGGCTTGTACAAGACCGCCGATCAGAAGCTCGAGCAGTTGAAGCGGGACTACCCGTCGTCAACGTATGCTGCCGACCAGAAGGTCGCAGAAGAAAAGGAAAATAAGGCCCTCCCTCCCACGGAGACTCCAGCACCGGCGAAATCGCCGAGCAAGGTTCAGAAATTCTCAGCTGTCTACACAGTCCAGGCCGGGACATTTTCGGTCTTGCAGAATGCTGAAGAGCTCAAAGCCCGATTCGAACGAGACGGATACCCTGCCAACATACTTACGATTGTGATCAACGGAAAGAAATTCCACAAGGTTTGGGTGGGAGAATTTCACAAGCAGGATGAAGCAAAGCGGTTTAGCGCAGAGGTCAAGAGGAAGTATCACCTGGAGACGATTGTTGTCTCCCGATAAGAGGTTTCGAATGTTGGTTGGATAGTGAGGATGGCGCTGTATGGATCGCGATTCGTTTCAACTGGAGCACGGAATCATCGGCAAGTCTCTTGAGATGCAGGAGATTGTCGATGTCGTGCAGCAAGTAGCCCCGACAGATATCACGGTATTGATCACCGGCGAGAGTGGGGTCGGCAAAGAGGTCATCGCTCGTGCGCTGCACATGGCGAGCAAGCGGGCGAAGAAACAGCTTGTCACCGTCAACTGTGGGGCGATTCCGGAAGGATTGATCGAGAGCGAGCTCTTCGGTCACGAAAAGGGGTCCTTCACGAGCGCGGTGGAGAGCCGCAAAGGGTACTTTGAGATCGCGGACGGAGGGACAATTTTCCTGGATGAGATCGGCGAGACTCCGCTTGCGACGCAGGTCAAGCTGCTCAGAGTTCTCGAGAGCGGTGAATTCATGCGCGTAGGATCGTCCGTTCCACGCAGATCGGATGTCAGGGTTATCGCGGCAACGAACAAGGAACTGCAGTACGAGGTTCAGCAGAAACGGTTCCGACCCGACCTGTATTTCCGTCTCCGGTCGGTGAACATTGTCATCCCGCCCCTGCGGAATCGGCGCGAGGATATTCCGCTCCTCGTCGAGCACTTCGCCAGAGAGTTCTCGGACCGTACCGGCATTCACTTCGAGGGGTTCACCGACGACGCGACCGAGCTCATCATGAACTACCGTTGGCCTGGAAATATCCGTGAGCTGAAGAATGTGATCGAAAGCATGCTCCTGCTAGGAAACGGTCGGCGGCTCGCAGGGGATGATATCCGGAAGCACCTCAAGGATTACCAGGGTGCTGTAGTCGACAGAAACCTCCCCGTGGTCGCGAACAAGACTGTCGAGCAGGCTGAGCGAGAGCTTATCTATCGCGCCCTCGTTGAACTCAAAGGGTCGATTCTCGAGCTGCGCGATGTGGTGCTGCAGGGTGTCTCTGAACAGAATGCACTGGAGATAAAAAAGCCCGACCCTCCCGGCGGCAACGGTGCGATGACGCTTGATGAGATGGAGCGCCGGATGATCTTGAGCGCACTGGATCGAAACAAGGGAAACCGGCGTCTCGCCGCCAAAGAGTTGAACATCAGTGAACGCACTCTGTATCGGAAGATCAAGGAATTTGGACTCCAGGAATAGAACGGCACGGCGCCGGGCAATGATCGCACAGAGAGCAATTGGGCACGCGACGTTCTCGTTCCTCGTGGCGGTGGCACTCTCAGGATGTGCAGGCTGTCCTTACTCATTCACAGGGGCATCGGTGCCGCCGCACCTCAAAAGTATTGCGATTCCCATTGTCGAAGACCAGAGCGGGTACGGCGAACCGACGCTCCGTGATCAGTTCTCGCAGCAGCTGCTGCAGCGGTTTGTGAATGATAACACATTGCAGCCCGGAGACCGATCTTCCGCGGACTCCATGCTCGAAGGAGTCATCACCGATGTGAAAGATGTGCCCGTCGTTGTCGAAGGAGGCGACCAAGTCGCGAAGCGCCGGATCACGGTGACCGCGCACATGGTCTTCCGGGATCTGAAGCTTCGGAAGAAAGTTTGGGAGAAAGATTTTACGCAGTGGGGCGACTACTCTTCAGGTGGTGGCCTCACACAACGAAATCAAGGTATTGCAGAAGCGATACGCAAAATCACAGAAGATATCCTTAACGAGACAGTAGCAGGATGGTGAGAGTGCCATGATCATTGCAGCTATGTTCTTCCGACAGGAAATCCTTCACAGCCCATTCTTCACGGATTTGGTCCTGTATCTCTATTTCTTTTCTCTGTTGATTTTGTTCTCCTTCGGCTCACACGGGTTTGTGATGGTGTATCACTACTTGAAACATCGGGGAAAAGAATCATCTCTCCCGCCTCTGGACCGGGAGCCCGTCGTCACCATCCAGCTTCCTATCTTCAATGAGTACTACGTCGTTGAGCGCATTATCGACGCAGTCTGCAGCATCGACTACCCGAAAGAGAAACTCGAAATCCAGGTGCTTGACGATTCGACGGATGAGACCGTTGAGGTCACGGATCGAACGGTGAAACGCTATCAGGAGCTGGGTTACGACATCAAACACGTCCATCGGACCAACCGCGCAGGCTACAAAGCCGGAGCACTTAAACATGGTCTCGAGACGGCCCGCGGCGAGTTCGTCGCGATCTTCGACGCAGATTTCGTGCCAAACTCTTCGTTTCTCCGGGACACGCTCCCGTATTTTTTCCAGGACGAGAAGATCGCGCTCGTCCAGACCAGATGGGAGCATCTGAACAGCGACTACTCGCTCCTGACCAGGGCGCAGGCGATGGCGCTCGATGGACACTTTGTGATGGAGCAAGGAGTCCGCAACAGTGCCGGGTACTTCATCAACTTCAATGGGACCGGCGGAATATGGCGCAAGAGTGCGATTTTCGATGCGGGCAACTGGCAATCCGACACGCTCACCGAGGACCTGGATCTGAGTTACCGCGCTCAACTCCGCGGTTGGAAATTCAAGTATCTCAACGATGTGACGTCGCCAGCCGAACTGCCGGCAGAAGTCAACGCCCTCAAATCCCAGCAGTTCCGCTGGACAAAGGGGGCGATTGAGACCGCGCGGAAAATACTCCCCGAGGTGTGGAAATCGAACATTCCCTTGCGGATCAAGATCCACTGCACCTTCCATCTGACGAACAACATCGCGTTTCCTTTCATCCTCCTGGCAGGGGTGCTCAATGTGCCGCTCATCTTCATCAAACAGCAAGGGGGACACGATTGGTATTTTGCCATGATGTCCATCTTCGTCCTCGCCTTCATCGGATCCTTTCTCTTCTATACGTTTGCGCAGAAGGCCGTGTACCCGGATTGGCGCCGCCGACTGCTGCTGTTCCCTCTCTTTATGGCGGGGAGCATGGGGTTTGCCGTCAACAACTCCCGTGCTGTGTTTGAAGGCCTGTTGAAGATGCGGAGTGAATTTGTACGGACCCCGAAATACCGCATCGAAGGCAAGAAAGACTCTTGGCTGGAGAAGAAATACGTTCCCCTGAAACTCCATTGGGCCGTCCTTGTTGAAGTCGCCCTGGCGGTCTATTGCTTCTTCGGCGTAGTTTCGTCATTATACTACCTGGAAATTGCCGCCGTCCCATTCCAATTGTTGTACTGTATGGGATTCTCGTTTGTCTCTGCGCTTTCCATCAAACACGCTATCGAGGCACGAAAACTCCGCCAACAACAACCATCCCTACGATGACCGACGTCATTCAAGAACGCATCAAGTCGCTCGAGCAGCGACTTGCCCGTGATCCTCAGTCACCGCTGTTTGCCCGCCTGGCTTCATACTATTTAGGCGCCGGCCGGGCAAACGACGCACTTCGTCTGTGCGACGACGGGCTCGCCCTTTATCCTTTCTACTCCACCGCGCATCTCGTCAAGGGAAAGGCGCTTATTGAGCTTGGGATGAAGGCTGAAGCGAAGCACGAGTACGAGACCGTGCACGAGCTCCTGCCGACGAGCGAAACCGTTGCGCGCCTGTATTCGAGTATCGACCTCGGCCCATCCACGGAACTCACGACAGCTCCCGTCGCAGAAGAAGCGGTGGAGACGGAAATTCCAGTGGAGCCAACGCCTTTGCCTGTCGTGGAGGAAGAAGTTATCGCGGAACCTACGCCGCCCATCGTGGAAAGAACTGCACCGCAACGACCTGTTATGACAGAGGATGCCTTTGGCGTCGCTGAGGCTCCAGAACCACCGGAATTTGTTGCCGAACAACTACAGGCACAGGAATTTGTGACGGAAGAGCTGCCGGTACCTGAGCCAACAGAAGCAGCGCCAGCGGTTGAACCTTCCTATGGTTTTGATGTGACTCCTGTTGCAGAGGTCGAGCAACCACCGCCGACCGCAGCTGAGGTACTCGCGCCTGAAGTAACGGAGCAACAACCGGCAGAGCCTGACTACGGCTTTGGCGCTCCGGCGGAAGAGCCTCCAACGCCCATCGTCGAAGAAGCCCCTGTCGCAGCACCGCCCGTAGAAGAACCTCAGCCCACAATCGAACGAGCGCCTGAACTACCTCAAGAGATACCGACGGCAGAGCTAACCAGGCTTGAGGCTGCACCGGTGACCCCTGAACCGACTCCGATTGAAACCCCAACGGCAGCGCCAGAACAAGTGCCGGATTGGATGGAAGCGTTCGGACAATTGCAGCAGCCGACCGCCGAGGTAGAAGAAACCCCAGCTGCTGCGCCGCAGGAAGAGGAGAATCCGTTCGCTGTCTTTGGAGCCGAGCAAACCCCGGCGGCTGCAGGGGAGTCGTACGACGAATTCGCCTCACGCACGCGGATGGAATTGTTCGGCACCGAAGATGCCATGACGCTCGACGATTATCTCGGGACAACTGCACCGGCTCAAACCCCCGGAGTGTCTCCTGACAACATCGGAGACCTCGCGGAGAAACTCAAATCCTCTCAGCGTATAACACCACCAGTCATTAACTACTCAGAGAAGGCACCCCGTCCCTCAACCGAGGGTGAGTCATCTTCAGGCAGCGGTTTCGCAACACCGACACTTGCCGAGATCTATGTCAAACAGGGTTGGTATGACGACGCGATCAAGGCGTATCGGGCGCTCGCGACAAACAGGCCTGCTGAGCGAGAGAAGTTTGAGCAACGGATTGCTGAGATCGAAGAACTGAAGAAGAAGCAGTGAGGGGGTATGAAGGTATGGGAGTAGAGAGTATTGAAGCATTGGAGTAGTGGAGCGGTGGAATAGTGGGTATGCAAGAGGTGGAAGAAACGAAAAACCCCGACCGATGGCCGGGGTTTTCTGCTTTTTGCGGAGGGCGAGCCCCTTACTTCATCGCATTGACAAACTTTGTCAAAGCTGACTTTTGATTCGACGCGTTGTTCTTGTGGATAACGCCTTTCGCCGCCAGCTGATCGAGCGTCTTCACCGCAATCTTAAGTGCTGCAGCAGCTTTCTCTTTTTCCTTTGCCGAGCGGACCTTCTTGATAACGGTCTTCATCCGAGAGATTGCTGCTTTGTTGCGGGCATGACGCCCGACATTTTGCCGTGACCGTTTTTCAGCTGATTTGTGTTGTGCCATCCTACTCTCCTCTGTGTACCAACTCTCTTGGTTTCGTGTAGCCAAAAGATAGCGAAGATTTCCTAAATTCACAAAGAGATTTTTTCGGCGAACAGACCTTGTTGGTACCTAACGATAAGACGCTGCGTCACGCAGCGAGAGCAGGAAAGCTCGCAAGATTGCTGCAGTCGCCCCCCAGATTTCATTCTCCCCGTACCGATAGAAGAAAACATCATAGAGAACACCGCGCCACACACGATGTTCAACTCTCTCGTTCTCCCTGTGAAGAAACAGTTCGACAGGCACTTCCAGGATTTCCGCAACCTCAATCGCATTTGGAATCAACCGAGGGAGAGACTGGGCATACGCAATAACCGGAGTGACTGTAAAACCCGTTGGTATTTCGAAGTCATCAAACACACCCAGCACTTCGACGTTGTCCCGTTCAAGACCAATCTCTTCTTCGCTCTCACGCAACGCAGTCCCAATCAGATCGCTATCCTCTTCATCCTGGGATCCTCCAGGGAAGGAGATCTGCCCCTTGTGGTGTTCTACATCCTCCGTCCTTCTTGTCAGAAGCACATAGAGATTGTTCCCCTTAGGATAGAACAGCATCAGAACGGCCGCCTTCTTCAAGTTCGGCTTGCTGATTTCACGCCGCCGGTGCCCTTCAACAAACCTTTTGATATGTTCGATGCTGATCATCGTGAAAGATATGCTGTCAATTCTATCGGTTCACGTTTTTCTCGACCGTGATCCTTCCTGTGGCCAAATCATGGAGCAGGGCTTCGATGATCGATCTCCATTCTGAGGACCGAAGGGTTTCATCTGGTCGAGATTCCAACTGATACAACAAATCCTGAAGAAAGCTGAACGATGACCCGCCGAATCGCGTGCTCGACGACCGGACGATGCGGTAGCCATCACGCAGCCGGTAGCAGAAGAGAAGCACATCATCGGCCGAAAGAGCGGACGATGCGCCTGCCGGATCTTTCAGTTGTCGCAGCAACGCGCCTGCCCGTTGAATGAGATCCCGCGTTTCCTGTCCACTCACCTTCATGGTCTACCGTTGTTTTTTCTTCCAAAGCTTGTTCAGCCGCTCGCGAATTTCCTTTTCCTTGCCGATATCGGTCGGCTTGTAGTAAATCTTGTCTTTCAGATTGTCAGGCAGGTATTGCTGCTCGACAAAGTGGTCATCGAACTGGTGGCTGTACTTGTATTCCTTCCCGTACTCCAGATCCTTCATAAGTTGGGTCGGGGCATTACGGATGTGAAGAGGCACCGGCAGATTAGGGAGATTTCGCACATCCTCCGTTGCCTGCTCAATCGCCAGATACGAGGCATTGCTCTTCGGTGCCGACGCGAGATACGCCGCTGTTTGCGAAAGGATGATTCTTGCCTCTGGCATGCCAACATAGTCCACAGCCGTAAAACACGATGTCGCCATGGTCAGAGCAGCTGGATCGGCATTTCCGACATCTTCTGAGGCGAGGATGACCATTCGCCGCGCGATGAATGTCGGATCTTCTCCCCCGTCAAGCATCCGTGCCAACCAGTAGATAGCGGCGTCGGGATCGCTCCCGCGCAGGCTCTTGATAAACGCCGAGATGGTATCGTAATGCTGGTCCCCCGTTTTATCGTAGAGTGTATACTTGCGTTGGAAGGCCTCCTCGATCTTCGCCTTCGTAATGGTGGCTCCGCCGTCAGCGTCCGGTTTCGTCAGTTGGAGCGCAGTCTCAAGACCGTTGAGCAGCTTCCGCGCATCACCGCCGGAAAGAAGCATCAGAAAATCCCGATCTTCAATCACGATGCGTCGCTTTGAAAGGATCGCGTCGTTTATTAGTGCGCGCTCAAGAATAGCGCTCAACCCCTCCTGATCGAGAGCTTCCAGCACATACACACGGCATCGCGAAAGAAGCGGGGCAATGACTTCAAATGACGGATTCTCGGTTGTCGCCCCAATGAGAACGATGCTGCCATCCTCGACGCTGTGAAGCAGCGCATCCTGCTGGGCTTTGTTGAAACGATGAATCTCATCGATGAAGAGTATCGTGCGCTTGTTCCGCTGATTCAAATTGCGCTCCGCCTTGCCGATCACCTCCCGCACATCCTTGACACCGGAGGAAACAGCATTGAGTTGATAGAAATCAGCCTGGACGTGATGCGCAACAAGACGCGCAAGCGTCGTCTTTCCAACTCCAGGCGGACCCCACAAAATCATGGAGAACAATTCCCCCTTCTCGATCATCACCCGCAGCGGTTTTCCTTCTCCAAGAAGGTGGCTCTGGCCAATGAATTCCTTGACCGAGCGCGGACGTATGCGCTCGGCAAGCGGGACATAGGACCTGCGTGCCGGTCCCGGCACATCCTGAGTGGAAAAGAGGTCTGCCATACGATTGCTTTCTATGAGATGATGGCCATCGCAGTCATGCTGATGCGTTTGAATGCGATGATCACTTCTGAAATGAAAAAACCAACACCAGCTTCGAGGCCCTGATGTTGGTTGGCGTGATCCTGATGTGCGGAGACGCCGGGATCACCGCAGACTGAGGCTTACGCTCCGGCTCTCAATTCTTCTTCACCTTGTAGACCGTTTCTCCCTCCCGGGCCATGCCGTACTTTTCTCTCGCCACTTTTTCGATGGTCTTCTTATCCCCATCAAGCGCTTGTAAGTACGACTGAAGCCGTTTCGTTTCCTCTTCCGCCGCTTTCACTTTCTCGATCATCACCTGCCGCTGGTGCTCGAGACGGATGCGGGCAATTACTCCTCTATTGTTGAAGAGAAGATACGAAACAAACAGCGTCCCGGCGATCAGAAAAAGAGCACGGCGTCGCGTCTTGAAGACTTGCTTGGTGATTCCCTGCAGCCATTTCGGCTTCTGGATTCTTCTGAGAAACTGGCCTTCCATCGATGCCAAGGTACTCTTAATTTGAGCGTTTTGCAAACAACCTCAGCCCTTGTACCAATCTGCCTTGGGCTCGTACCGTGTTTTCAGAACAGATTTTGCTTGGTGGCGCTCAATCGCAAGCTGCACCAGCCGGTCCAGCAGCTCGGCGTACGACAGGCCGGACGCCTGCCAGAGCTTCGGATACATACTGATCGGCGTGAAGCCGGGAATCGTATTCAGTTCGTTCAGATAGACAGTATTGGTCTTCTTCGTTACGAGGAAATCAACACGTGCCATACCAGCACAGTTTAACACTCGAAAGCTCTCAACCGCATAGTGCTGGACCTTTCTTATGACGGCTTTCGGCAGCGGCGCCGGAATAACAGGTGTCGATTTGCCATCGACGTACTTTGCATCGTAGTCATAGAACTCGTTTGAGGGAATGACCTCCCCCGGCACCGAGGCGATCGGCTGATCGTTGCCAAGAACGCTGCACTCAATCTCGCGCGCGTCCTTGATTCCTTTCTCAACAAGTATCTTCAGATCATACTCGCCGGCAAGATGAATTGCTTCGACCAGCTCATGTCTGTCGTGTGCTTTTGTGATCCCAACGCTCGATCCGAGGTTGGCAGGCTTGACGAAGCACGGATAACGAAGCCGTCGTTCGATGAGGCTGACAAATTTCCTCGTCTCCTTCTTGAAATTGCCCATGAGAAACCAAACGTCCAGCGTCACTCGAATCTTCGCCAGCCGTAACAACTGTTTCTGAACGACCTTGTCCATCCCCACGGCCGAGCCAAGCACGCCTGAACCGACATACGGAATGTCAGCGAGTTCGAACAAACCCTGGATCGTACCATCTTCTCCGTACGTTCCATGCAAAACGGGAAAGGCCACATCAATTTGCTGAGGCATTGCTTGGGCTGAAGAGTTCTTCAGCTCCACCAGTCCCTGCTTGCGCGGATCAGGGACGAGAATGTGCTCGGGCAGGCTCTCGACATTCGCTCTCTCTCTGAGGAGCTCCAGAGCCTTTTCTGAGCTGAGCCAGCGTCCCTCCGGCGTGATGCCAATCGGCAGCACTTCATACTTCTCTTTGTCGAGAGCGTTGATCACGGACGCCGCTGAAACGATTGATACTTCGTGCTCAGCTGATCGACCGCCAAAGATAACACCGACGCGAATTTTTGTGGGCATGGGTTATCCTAGAGAGTACACAGTGCGTTATGAACGCTGTGGGCTGAAGGTGGCATGTAGTCTCTTCACTTGCTCCTTTGTTAGTTTTTTCTCCCCTCCCAGCATGCGGGCCACAAATGTGATGTGGGCGGCGTGTTCCAGTTTCTCCATTTTGAAATAGGCATCGTCGAGGTCTTTTCCAAAAGTGACCACGCCGTGATTTGAGAGGAGTATGGCGTTTGAAGAACGGACAAACGGTGCAATCGAACCGGCCATTTCTTGTGTCGAGGGAACGGCAAAATCCGCAAGGGGAACGGGTCCTAAACCGAAAATCACCTCGGGAAAAAGAGGCTGGTCCAGTGCGATATGGGCAGTGGCAAACCCGGTCGCATAGGGCGGATGCGCGTGAACGACAGCGTTGATATCGTCCCGCTGTTGATAGATAAAAAGGTGCATGCCCAGTTCCATCGACGGCACCTTCCCACGCCTTACCGGTACCCCTTCGATGGTCACTTCGACAAGGTCGCTCGCAGACACGCGCCCCTTGTTCATGGACGTTGGCGTCGTGAGAATATTGCCGTTTGGCAGACGTGAACTCACGTTGCCATCGGTCGCTGTTACAAACCCGCGCTCATAGAGAGTCCGGCAAACAGCTATGAGTTGATGGACTATTTCAGATTGACTCATGGGCAAACGATCAGATGATCCTTCTGTGTATGAGCAAAATAGAGAAAAGTGGAGTGAGGTTCAAGCAGCCTGCTTACTCCGAGAGGAGCACATAGGAAAGGATGGCAAAGCTGATTTGACTGAGGATGAGACACGCTGCAGCTCCGCGGTCGAGTCTGCGTGTCCTTGACAGGCTGCCTGGATCATTCGTCAGGAGGTAATTGTCGAATTCTCGGTTGGCGCGGTCCTTGATGTAGGCCGAGGCAACACCTGAGACAATCATGGAGGCTCCGGAAGCATATGCAATCCAGCGATCCTTCGCCTTCTCCCCCAATCCCCGAAGGCCATTCGGAGAGGACGGGTCCACCCTCCCATCGCGAGGCCGAAGCTGCACTCGCATCAACCCATTGATATTTTCGATCAATGGGACACGTAAAGAATCGTACCCATCCTTCTGTATTGTCAGACTTCCTGAGAGGGGCGCGCTGCTGCGCAGATACAGGGGTGTTGCACCAAGCGGAGATCCGTCATACACAACACTTCCATTGGGCGGATCCGATTGAACCCGCAGTACTGCACCAACCACCAGACGCTTCTCCAGATGCTCTCCTTCTGACACAGCCAGCGAATCCCGAGTGAGAACAGCATTCCAGGCAAACATCGAAGGATAGAAGGCCCTGATCTGATGAGAACCGGTTTGAATGGCGATCTGTTGAAGAGGAGATTTTCCGACATAGACTGAGTCGACGAACACGTCAGCCCCGGAGGGATCCGTGAGAATGCTCACTGCGCTGAGTGTATCGGCGTGCGGCCGGACCTGACCGAAAAGGCTCGAACAGAAAAGAGCCGCCGCTATGATGAACCATGGTTTCATTGGTGCGTCGGTCGAAAAGCAGTGATGTATTTGTCTTCTGATGTCAGAAGCAGGAAGTCCCCCCAAATGACCGGGGAGACCTTGATTCGACCTTCCATTTCATAGTGCCAGAGTTCTTCTCCCGTCTGAAGGCGCAGCGCGTAGAGTTTCCGATCGAGCGAACCGACGTAGACAATTTCACCGTCGATGAGCGGTGCGCTGCTGACAACGCTCCGTGCCGAGAAGCTCCAAATCTGCTTGCCGGAGTCCAGGCTCAAGGCTATGACTTTGCCATTGGCTGCACAAATCAGGGCCTTGGAACCCGAAGCAGCCGCCGGAGCATAGATTCTGGATCCCGTATCATACTTCCACCGAAGCTCACCCGTCCGGGTGTCCACGGCATAGACGACGCCGTTGACCGAACCGACAACGCAAATACCTTCCCAGAGCACGGGCGTGGCAAAAATGCTGGCACCCCCTTGGTACTTCCACCGCAACTTCCCGGTCAGGCGCTCGACCGCAAAAATCCATCCATCATCCGAACCGAATGCGATCACCTCACCATCCGACGCAGGAGATGATCGGGCTGGTTTGCGGAGTTCTTTCTCTGCAGGTTCAAACTTCCAGAACTCCGTGCCATCCAGTTTCTTGAGGCACACGAGGACCCCGTCAAGCGTCGTAGCATAAAGAAACTCGCCGATGAGCAGTAGTGAAGATTCAGCGGGCCCGTATCGCGCAGACCATTGTCGCTTGCCATCGCGTAGAGAGAAACTAGCCACCGTTTCCATCCCGAGCGCGCCGGGCACATAGACGTAGTTGCCGTCCCAGACAGGCGTGCCAGCAGCAGCAGATTCGAGACTCACCGTGCCCAGTTCTTCTCCGTTTGACAATCTGATTGCGTGCAGCTCATTATGGAGCGTCCCGACGATGACGATACTATCTTTGACAAGCGGAGTGCCTGAAATCCCTCCAAGCGCGTTGTATTCCCAAACTGGCTTGAGCGGCGGTGACACGATGGAGTGACTCTGATTTGTCCGGTCCGGGGCACCACCATACATCAACCAGTCATAGGATCGTTGCTCGTAGCGCCGCTCGATGCGAATCCCCCCACAGCCAGCAGCGGCCTGGATCAAAGCCGCAAGGGCAACAAGGACGAGCCGGAGCTGCAGGTCAACAGAGCGCACGGCAAGGTTTGATGGTTTCACGAATCGTTCGCTTCCTGTGCTCAAAAGTCCCACCCGAAGAAGAACTGATAGAACAGTCCTTCCTGGAAATTGGCCATGTTGTTTTCAATGCGTTTGCCGATATCATACCGCAGGACAAGAATACCGCCGATGTTGAATCGAACGCCGGCCCCAACACTCCCCTTTGTATCGGTGTACTTTGTATCCCATGCTCCCCCGACATCCGCAAAAAGAGCGCCCCGGATGGAATTGAACGCGATTCCGCCAAAGGGAAATCGAATTCCCAGCTGGTCGACAAACGGGAACCTCAACTCATTGCTCACGAACCAGATTTTCTGTCCGCGGATCTCCCAACGTGGCCATCCACGTAGATCCCAGCTCCCTCCCATGAAGAAGCGACGCGCTTCTTTTCCATCGTTGTACCACAGGTTCACCCGCGAAGCGAAAGCGCTGCGCGTCGAGAGCCTCCAGTAGTTCCGGTAGTCTGCGATGATTGTGTAGTAGTTGACATTGGAATGCTGCAGATCCGTGGTGTATGCCAGCGTGAACCGCGCTCGACTCCCATCGAGCGGTCCCGACGGACCCCAAATGGTATTGTCGGTAGTAAACGACATGGAACTCGAAACAAGAAGCGCCTTGCGGGGAACGGACTCGATGTAGATATCCTTGTCGGAATTACTGATCGTGACACCTGCCTCAATGCGCCGGAACTGCGAGAGCGGGTAGCTCAGGACAAAATAGCCGCCGAATGCTCGTTCGTAATAGAAGAGATTGGGATCCGTGAGATCGTATCGATCTCCGGCAAAATGGAAGATCCCGTAGTCGTAGTTCGTCCGCTTGCCGAGTGAGATGCGAGAGATCGCCACATTAAAGCTCGACAGGAATTCGGAGCGAGCCTGAGCGGTATTGTAGATCAGGAAGTAGTACTGATCATTGCCAAGCACATCACTCATCGCGAGCGCTGCGCCCCCGTAAGTCCCAAAGATGGGATCTGTCGAAATCTGACTTTGTGCGAGGTCGAGTCTGTACTCACCCGTGTACCGAAAACTCGATACGATGGACGAGGCTTCCAGCTTGGGGGCTTCCCATTGATCTTTGCTCACGTCATAGCGGAACCCGCGAATGGTCTTCGCTGAACTCAAAAGAGATGAAATGCCCCTCATCTTCTTGATCTGAAAGCTGAAATTCTCAAATGCCGTGAAGACCATCTCGTCCTGGTCTGCCCACACCGGATCGTACGCAGCAGTGGAGAAATGCGTAAGCTTCTTCATCGTGCGCTGGAGTTTCGGCTTCCCCATCTCCATGACCCAGACATTCTGTGCGCCCTCAATATCCGAAGTGAACATGAGGAACCGACCATCCCCGGACCACGCCGGCGAGAAATAGTTGGAGGGTCCGATGGTGAGGTACTCAATCTCCGCGGTCTTCAGGTCATACGTAAAGAGATTGAGGATTCCTTTCTTTCCGTCGGGATTGCGGTCCGAGCAGAAAACGATCGTCGTACCATCGGGGGACCACGCCGGGTCGCGGTCTTCATAGATGTCGTTTGTCAGCCGCGTGAGTGTACGGGTGGTCATGTCGAAAATATAGAGGTCACTCCTTCCACTTCGATCAACGGATGAGATGGCGATGCAATGACCATCCGGCGACCATGAGGGGGAACCGAGTACAACCAGATCCTGGAGCCGGAGCGTTTCTCGCAGGCGGTCGCTCTTGAGATCATAGAGATGCAGGACATCTGTTTCACCGCTCTTCGTCACAAAGGCCAGGATACCGTCCCTAGATATATCGAGCTTGTTCTGGAGCAGGTGAAAGGCTTCGAATTCGTCAGTTCTTTCTCCCTCAATCACGATCTCGGGTACCGGCTTTTCCTGGTCCAGGTTCACACGATAGATGCCGGAATAACCAGTGTGATTGCCGATGAAGTAGACCTCCCGCTTTCCATCACGCTTGAAGAACAACGGTTTTGAGTTGAAGCCGGCGTCCACAACGTTTTTTGTGACTCCACTCGGCAGATCTTCCTCGGCAAAGACGGGGTAATACTGTTTCTTGAGATGGTACAACCATGCCTCGTCGAACTCTTTGTACGTCTTGCCGATCGTCAGCTTCATCACCTCGCTGAAGGAGCTTGCCTTCCAGAAGTTTTCCATCAGCAGCAGGACTTTCTCGGGACCGTACTGCTCCGCCAAGAAGCCCAGAAGATTCTGGCCCTCCTTGTACATCAGGAATGAGCCGGAGATCCGGTCCATGTCATTCAGCGGCACGACGTAGTTGTTCAACACAGCATCCCGCATCACCATTTCAGCCTGGGTGTCCCACCCCGTCGACCAGAACTCAGCCAATCCCTCGGTGAACCACAGAGGGGGTGTACGGTCCTGCGATTGACGGTGATCGAGCAGCACACGATTGATCTTGCTGTGCATAAACACGTGGACAAGCTCGTGGCAAATCACGTGCTCAAACCGTTGCATCGATCCGTCGAAGGGAATAACAACCCGGCCTTTCATGAACTCGAAGAATCCACCCACTCCCTCCGGAATGAAGCCTGCTGTTGTATTCGTTTGTTCGAAATGCAGATGAGAGCTGTAGAAGATCAGCGGAACACGGTGACTGATGTTGTGATTGAACTGCTGCTCGTGGTGTTTGTAGCTTTCTTCAGCAAAATGAGCTCCCCGCTCCGCCAGCTCCCTCATCGCCGAATCATAATAGATGTCGAAGTGCTCCGTGCGCAGAACTTTCCAGTCAAAAATGGTGTATTGCACCTTGTTCCGACCGAAGTAGTAGAACTGGGCCGAGGCGGTCTGAGCCACAATGAAGAGAAGGAAGGAATATTTGAGAAGCCGGGCGATCACTACGGGTGAAACGTCAAAGTTAGGAGTTGAGTTTCGTAGATGGAGGAATCGTTAGATAGTTAATTGGTTAAATGGTTAACTGGTTCATGAGATGGTCATTTGACGGGCCCCCCACCACCAAATGACCAATCACCAATTAACCACTCACCAATTAAGCACTCACGCTTTTGCCAGCTCACCCTTCAGATATTCAATCACCTTCACAGGAATGGGGTTTTCTCTGTTGAGGATTGCAAGGTAGTAACTCATCCAATCGCCGAGGTAGATGAGCGAAAAGATCCTCGCCAGCAAGGACCTTCCTTCACTCCACACATCGATGACATCCGAAGCATACGCGTGAACAATCTCCTGGGTGATCGCCGTTCGCAACCGAATGCGGGGATGCGTTCCACGGTCTTGCAGGAAAATCACCGCGATTCTTTTCATCAGCTTGGGATCGACCTTCCACCCGACGATTTCGTTATGATTCATCTCGGGAAGAACGTGACCAAACGCAAGTTGTTTGGCGTTCTCGCTGATCTGGCCACGCCAGCGAACATTGACGGCATCGAGATGATCGGCAGGAGAGTAGATGATCGGGAGTTTTCCATGGAGCCCCTTCGCGAGCTTCAGGGCCAGGTTCCCGGGGCTCCTTGGCCTGCTGTAGAGGAGTGATTTGGATCCCAGAAGACTGATCGTCTCTCGTATGTCCCGAGGCCTCGGCTTCACAAAGCCTGCTCGAATGAGCAAGACAAGAAGCGGGAAAAACGAGTAGCCCAGGGCAGCCCGCGGCTGCAGTCCAGATGGGACTTTGATCAACAGGTTTCCGTGCTTTCTGGCCAGGCGCTCCGTCTCTCCGCCTGTGGTAATGCAAAGCACCGATGCCTTCCGCCGAAGCGCCTCTCTGTAAGCAGCCAGCGTTTCCTCGGTATACCCCGAGTAACTTGATACGATCACAAGCGTCGTGTGATCGACGAACGCGGGCAAGCCGTAGGAACGATTGATGATAAATGGAACACGGAGTTCATCCAAGAGGTACGACCGCAGCAAATCGCCGCCGATCGCCGATCCCCCCATGCCCGTCAAGACCAGCGCGCTGATTTCATTTGCGTTCAACGTGAAAGGCGTCTGTGTGCCGATACGGACGGCTTCTTCCACCTGGGCCGGAAAATCGACGAGCCATCGGTACATTCCCGACGGATCGATCCGTTGGAAATCATCGAGGGCCATTTTTGCTGATTTTGACGATGCCATTTGCTTGAGCGGATAAGGGGGTGAAAAAACACAGACCGCCGATCAATCGATCGGAATGTCGGGGAATTTCTTCCTCATGATCGACTTCAAATACTCCTTGATCTCATCCTCCGTCTTGAGCATCAGTATATGTTTGGTGATTTTCTGTGCATCAGAGTATTTCACGGAGCGGATAATCTTCTTGATTTCAGGAACCATTTTCGGCACGACACTGAACTCATCGAGCCCCAGGCCCAGGAGAAGAATCGTCGCCATCGGGTCACCCGCCATTTCACCGCACATCCCGACCCAAACCCCCATCTTTTTTCCGCGCTCGATAATGCGGCGCAGAAAACGAACAACGGCAGGATTGAACTCCTGGTAAAGGTTCGACACGATACCATTGCCGCGATCAACAGCAAGAAGATATTGAATAAGGTCATTTGTTCCGATGCTGAGGAAGTCGACTTCTTCGGCGATGTCCTCTGCGATCACGGCGGCAGAAGGAACCTCGATCATCACACCCACCTTGATACGGGAATCATAGTGGATATTCTGCTTCCGGAGTTGCCCTTTGGCCTCATCAAGGAGTTTTCTTGACCGTCGTACTTCGTTGAGGTTCGAGATCATTGGAAACATCACGGCGACATTTTTCCGTGTGCTCGCCCGGAGAATTGCACGAAGCTGTTCAAGGAACAGATCCGGCTTGTCGAGCATCACTCTGATTCCGCGCCAGCCGAGGAAGGGATTGTTCTCCTTCACTGCCTGTGCCATCACTTTGTCGCCGCCGATATCAAATGTCCGAATGATAACCCGCTTGGGATACATCGCTTCCGCGAGGAGCTTGTACTGCTCATATTGCTCGTCTTCCGACGGGAATACTTCTTTGCCAACGATCAGGTATTCGGACCGGTAGAGGCCGATCCCGTCCGCGCCCTGAATCTTGATGAACTCCAATTCCTGTTCAAACTCCACATTCGCCGAGAGTTCGACGCGGCGATGGTCGAGTGTCTCTGCCGGCAGATCGCGCAGTCCGGCGAGCCGGGCTTCAAATTCGCGATAGCGTTCACGCTTCGCTTCAAATTTCTTGATTGTCTCTTCCGTCGGATTGAGGACAATCGTGCCGCTGTACCCGTCGAGAACTATCTGCTCGCCGTCATGCACTGATGTGAGAAAAATTCTTCAGTCCCACGATGGCAGGGATCTTCAGCGCGCGGGAAAGCAACGCCGTATGGGATGTCACACCGCCGATGTCCGTCGCATAACCGAGAACGTCATTCCGGCTGAGAATGACGGTGTCAACCGCTGTCAGGTTGGACGAGACAATGATCGACGATCCTTCAAAGCGTGAGATGGCCCGCTGTTCCTGAAGGTTTCGCAACACTCTGTTCCGAACATCTTCCACATCGTTGGCCCGCTCGTGCGTATACTCGTCCTTCGAAGCGAGCATAATCCGGTGGTATTTCCCGATCTCATCATGGACGACGAACTCTGCATTCTTCAGCTCGGTTCGTATGCGTGCGTTGATTGCATCAAAGAGAACTGCGTCCTCAAGGAACATCAACTGGGCTTCGAAAATCTTGACCTGGTCATCGCCGAGCTTCTTTTCTGCGAACTCCAGGATTTTCCGCAGCTCTTTGTGCGAGCGGGCGACGGCTTGTTCCAGCCGGTCCAACTCACGCTCGATATCCTCCTTCAGGATGGAGCGCTCCTCGATGATAGGGGCCTGCTTGTGGAACAGAAATACCGGACCAATGGCTATTCCCGGAGATGCCGGTATGCCTTTAACGACGGTTTGTTCTTTCTCTGGGCTATCTGTTTTCACGATTGTTCACATTGATCAACGTACGTTTGCAATCACTCGCTTCCTGAGCGTTCACTTCTCATCAAAACCGCGCTCGACAAGAGCTACAATCGCCCTGCAGGCCTCGTCCTCATCCTCTCCTGAAAAGCGCAGAACGAGCTTCGACCCCTGTTCGGCCGCCAGCGTCATCACACCGATGATGCTCTTGCCGTTAATCTCCATCCCATCCTTCTCAATGAAGAAATCTGATTTGAACTTTGCAGCCAGCTTGACCAGCGAGGCAGCGGGACGCGTATGGAGGCCCGCTCTATTCTTAATTGATACTTCACGTTGGATCATGCGTTCCCGAACTCTCTTCCTCAGTACGTCCGGTGAAGCAACATTTCCGCAAACCACTCGAGCATCGCCCGGGCACGGGTTGAAGGAAGCCGATGAAGCTCTCGTTTTGCCTTGCCGATGTCCTCTCCGATGCGGCGACGAGCCGCATCAATTGCCCCCGTTTCGAAATAGATCCGCCGATACTCAGGAATCAGATCAGGAGAACCTCCTTTGTTGCGCACCACGGCATGGAGCATTTCCTTGTCCCGCCCGCGAGCGCAGCGCAGAGCTTCCAGAAGGAGGAAGGTTTTCTTCCCTTCAATGAGATCGCCACCGACAGCTTTGCCCAGTTCCTTCTCTTCCCCCACGATATCCAGCAAATCGTCCTGAATCTGGAAGGCACGGCCGACATGCTCTCCGTATCGACGGAGTGCGACAATCTTCGCCAGCGACCCGTTTCCCACAAGGGCACCGATCTCAGCGGCCACAGCCACCATCTTTGCCGTCTTCTTTTCGATCATCAGGATGTAATCCTTGACCTGCACAATGGGCCGCGTTTCGAATTCCTTGTCATATGCCTGACCTTCACAGACTTCAACAACACCTTCCGTGAAGATCTTGGCGATCTTCTGAATGTTTGGAGATTTCGTCTGCAACAGGGCGCGGTACGCCAGAGCGAGCAGTTCATCGCCAACGAGAATTGCTACATTGGCATCCCACTTGACATGGACCGTCGTCCGCCCGCGTCGCGATCCAGCATGATCCATGATGTCATCATGAACAAGCGTGAAGTTGTGGAGAATCTCAACGGCTATGCTGGCACGCAATGCGTTCCCTGCAGTGCCGCCAACTGCTTCGCATGAAAGCAGCAGTAAGACCGGACGAATTCTCTTCCCCCCGGCGTCGAGCACGTATTTCAGCGGCTCGTACAGCGATCGCGGATCCGCCTCCTTGATAAACCCGGCCAACGAGTTCTCAACAAGCCTCTTATAACGATTGTAGTCCTGAGCGTATGTTGTGGCTCGCCTCATCGCAGACCTATGCTTTGAGTATCAGGTGTTGTTGCTGAAGCTCAGCAACCGTCCGACACCCCGTGAGAAACATGACTCTCCTGAGATCTGTTTCCCACACCTCGATTTTCGCACGAAGGATTTTTGGCCCACCGGCTTCGAGTGCCTGGAGCATGAGCCGGGCAGAGCCTGTAAGGTCTGCTCCGAAAGCAATCGATTTAGCAACATCGAGACCACTGGAAATGCCGCCAGATGCTATGATTGTCAATGACGGAACCTGGTTTTTCAGACTGCACACTTGACGAAGAGCATCGACCGTTGGAATTCCCCAATCCCAAAACTCTTGAGCAGAATGCCCGCTCGATCCTGCCCCTTTCGACTTTCTGGATTTTCCGTTTGTGCGACGGAGAATTTCGACACCTGCCCAACTCGTGCCACCCGCGCCGGCAATATCGATGATCCTCACTCCGACGTCGATGAGCCGTTTCGCCACGCCCAGCGAGATACCTGCACCGATCTCTTTCACCATCACCGGAATCGGAAGCTCCCTCACGAGCATTTCGATCCCCTTCAGAACACCACGGTACTCCGGATTCCCTTCGGGCTGAAGCAACTCCTGCAAGGGATTGAGATGAACGGCAAAGGCATCGGCCTGGATCAGCTCTACCAGACGTTTGATCGCCGAGGCGTCCTTGAGTTTCGCCACTTCCGCCCCACCGATATTGCCAAAGATGGGGATTGCCGGTGCAACCTCACGCACAACGCTAAACGAGCGATGAAACTTCGTTTCTTCCATCGCCTGTCGTTGACTGCCAACTCCCATGGCAAGCTGTTTCTCGGCGCACACCTCAGCAAGCTGACGATTGATGCGTGTTGCATCCTCATACCCGCCTGTCATGCTCAAGATGATCAGCGGGAGGGAGAGCTTTTTGCCCAAAAATGTCGTTGATGGGTCAACGTCGGCAGCGTTGAGCTCCGGCAGAGCGTTATGCTGAAAGTCCCAGCGCTCAAACCCTGCGGACTTTTGTTGAAACGAGACATCCCGGGCAATCGTAAGCTCGACATGTTCCTGCTTGCGAGACGATGTACGAGAGGGTTTCATACCGACCGGAATTTTGCAAGCATAATACTGAAATGCGCTGCCAGAATCAAGGTAACGCTCCGAGCCGCCGGTGGTCAGAGCGAGAGAGTCGAGCCGGCTCGACCACTTCCTTCTTTGTTTTAAGTCAATACTTTCCTATCTTTTTTCACGCGCTCTTCATGCGCACGAAATCTTCTATGCGAGCAATCATTCCCGTCGCGGGCGTTGGCAGCCGATTACGTCCCCATACATACACGGTTCCAAAAGTACTCCTGAATGTCGGTGGCAAGCCGATTGTCGGTCACATTTTGGATCGATTGGTCGAGAGCGGCTTCGATGAAGCCACGATTGTGATTGGCTACCTCGGCGAGCAGATCAAAGAGTACGTCGTACGGAATTACTCCATCAAGGTTGATTTCGTTGAGCAAGAAGAACGCCTCGGGTTAGGACACGCAATCTACCTTAGCCGTCACACGATCTCCAGGGATCCAATCCTCATTATTCTGGGCGATACGGTGTTTGATGTTGATTTGAAGGCACTTATGGCTACCGACTGTTCTGTCCTTGGTGTAAAGGAGGTCGACGACCCCCGTCGGTTCGGGGTCGCTGAGACCGAGAACGGCAGGATCACAAAACTCGTCGAAAAGCCCGAGCAGCCCAGAAGCCGGCTTGCGCTCGTTGGAATCTATTATGTCAAACGGCCCCACATTCTCGTCGAATGCCTGCGCGATGAAATCAAGGGGAACAAGCGCACGAGAGGGGAGTTTCAGCTGACCGATGCCCTGCAGATGATGATCGACCGCGGGGAACAGATGAAGACATTCCCCATCGACGGTTGGTACGACTGCGGAAAGCCTGAAACATTGCTCGAGACCAACCGGCACTTGCTGGATCAACGTTCGACAACAATCCACGGAACGAGCATCGTCGTGCAACCGCCGGTGCACATATCGCCGAAGGCGACCGTCAAGAACTCTGTCATCGGTCCATATGCGACAATCGCAGATGATGCGATCGTCGAGAATGCCATCGTTCGGAACTCCATCGTGAGCGAAGGTGCCCGGGTTTCAAACACGCTCCTTGAGGACTCGATTGTCGGCAACAACGCGACGGTGCGGGGAACTTACAAGCGTATCAACATCGGAGATTCTTCAGAATTGGAATTTGACTGATCTCTTACAACCTACGAAGGAACAAGTGATGAAATATCTATTTACATCGGAGTCCGTGTCCGAGGGGCACCCCGACAAAGTGTGTGACCAGATATCTGATGCAGTGCTTGACGCCCTGCTCGCGCAGGACAAGCATTCGCGTGTCGCCTGCGAGTCGTTCGTGACAACCGGCTTGGCGCTCGTAGGGGGCGAGATCACAACGAGCGGCTACATTGAGGTGCAAGATCTTGTTCGCCAGGTCATTCGCGACATCGGTTACACCAAGGCCGCCTATCGGTTCGATGCTGACTCATGCTCCGTTCTCTCCGCCATTCATTCTCAGTCACCGGACATTGCACGCGGTGTCGATACGGGCGGAGCCGGCGATCAGGGTATGATGTTCGGTTATGCTTGCAGCGAGACGCCCGAGTTGATGCCGATGCCCATCATGTACGCTCACAAGCTTGCTCGACGCCTTTCCGATATTCGAAAGAAGCACATCAGGCTGATGCCCTACCTGCGGCCGGACGCCAAGACGCAGGTCACCGTCGAGTATGAAGGAAAACGTGTGAAGCGCATCGACACGGTCCTCGTCTCAACGCAGCACGATCCTGATGTGAGCCAGAAACGGATCCGCGAGGATGTCATCGAGCATGTGGTGCGGCAGGTCATTCCCAATCACCTTCTGGACAGGAAGACGCGATATCTCGTCAATCCGACCGGTCGCTTTGAGATCGGCGGGCCTCACGGTGACAGCGGGCTTACAGGCCGCAAGATCATCGTCGACACGTACGGCGGACGCGCACCGCACGGAGGTGGAGCGTTCTCCGGCAAGGACCCAACAAAAGTTGACCGGAGCGCCGCATACGCCGCACGCCATCTGGCAAAAAACATCGTCGCTGCAGGACTCGCAAGCGAATGCCAGATCCAGGTGGCCTATGCGATCGGCGTACGAGAGCCCGTTTCCATCAACGTTCAGACGTTTGGAACTGGCATCGTCCCCGACACGGAAATTGCAAGGATCATCAAGAAGGAAGTTGATATGACCCCCAAGGGGATCATCAAGCGGCTCCAACTCCTCCGGCCTATATACCGAAAGACCGCTGTGTACGGCCATTTCGGAAGAACGGAGAAGGAAATCACGTGGGAACGACTGGATCTCGTGAAAACGATCCTCAACGCGGTAAAATGATACCACGCAAAACGTTCGTGAGGTAATCTTGGAACTTGAAACTGGGAAAAGAATGGACGAGAAAAAAGGACTCTACAAGGTAAAAGATCTCTCGCTGGCAAAAGCCGGCAACCTTCGCATCGAATGGGCGGAATCCCGCATGCCTGTTCTTATGGCGTTGATGGAAAAATACAGAAAGACCAAGCCCCTCAAGGGTTACCGGATTGCCGGATGCCTGCACGTCACGAAGGAAACGGCTGTTCTCGTGAAGACCTTCGTGGCCGCAGGAGCCGACGTGAGCTGGAGCGGCTGCAATCCCCTCTCCACGCAGGATGATGTCGCCGCCGCACTCGCAGCCGACGGAATTTCCATCTTCGCCTGGCACGGCATGAACGTCGATGAGTTCTACTGGTGCATCGAAGAAACCCTCCGCTTCAAGCCGAACCTGACGCTCGACGACGGTGCCGATCTCATCTTCACCATCCACAATAAACACGCGGAACTGATTCCGACCGTGATCGGCGGAACCGAGGAAACAACGACAGGCGTACACCGACTGCGCTCGATGGCAAACGACGGGGCACTTAAATATCCCGTCATCGCCGTCAATGATGCCGAGACCAAGTGGGACTTCGATAACGTTTACGGCACCGGCCAATCGACGCTCGACGGCATTCTCCGCTCCACGAGCGTTTTGTTTGCCGGCAAGAACGTCGTTGTGGCAGGATTCGGTCACTGCGGCCGCGGTGTCGGTCTTCGCGCAAAGGGCCTCGGTGCAAATGTCATCATCACCGAGGTGAGTCCGACGACCGCGCTGAAAGCAATGCTGGAAGGTTTGCGTGTGATGAAGATGGACGAAGCTGCGAAGATCGGAGATATCTTTATTACCGCGACAGGCGTCAAGGACGTCATCGTTGAGCGTCATTTCAAGTCGATGAAGGACGGCGCCATTGTCTGCAACACCGGTCACTACGATTGCGAAGTCAACATCCACGATCTGGACAAACTCAAGAAGAGCGTCCGAGAAGTACGGGCGGACAACGAAGAATACACGCTGAAGAACGGACGCCGCATCTACCTCCTTGCAAAAGGACGCCTGGTGAATCTGGCAGCGGCCGAAGGTCATCCCTCGGAAGTGATGGATATGTCGTTCGCGAACCAGTTCATGTCCCAGCTCCGTCTTGCTGAGCTGCATAAGAAGGGGAAGCATCTCGAGAACAAGGTGCACGACATCCCCAAAGAACAGGACCAGGAAATCGGTACGGTGAAACTCGGGACCATGGGCATCAAAATCGACAAGCTCACGCCGGAACAGGTGAAGTACCTAAGCGACTACTCCTCCGGAACCTAGGCTTCTCTTCGGTTTGTCACGATGATCGAGGCACCCGGCTCATTCTGAATGAGCGGGGTGCCTTTGTTATTTCGCCTGATTGACAAACAACGAAAATTTGGATAAGATGATCGGAAATCAGTATGGGAAGGGTCCCTTCATGAAGAAAAAAGCTCTGGTCGCTGAGTTCATCGGGACGTTTGCAATCGTTTTCATCGGCGTCGGCGCCATCACAGCCAACCACATGCTCAGCGGAAAATCCGGGCTTATCGGAATTGCCCTAGCATACGGCCTGGCCTATGCAGCCATGATCAGCGCAACTGCGGCACTGAGCGGCGGCCATCTCAACCCTGCCGTCACTGTCGGCCTCCTCGCTGCACGAAAAATTGATGCCGCGACAGCAGTGCGCTACATTGTCGCTCAATGCCTTGGTGCGATGGTGGCGATGTTCGTTCTGCAGCTCGCGATGCCGTCGATGGCCCTTGCAGCCGTCGGCTTCGGGACACCTGCGCTTGGAGAAAACATCGCACCCTTCGAGGGATTGCTCACCGAATTCATCCTCACTTTCTTTCTTATGTTTGTTTTCTACGGAACGTTGATCGATCAACGGGCCCCGAAAATGGGAGGTTTGTTCGTTGGTTTAATCGTCATCATCGGATTTCTGATGGGCAGCAGCATCAGCGGTGCAGCAATGAACCCCGCACGGCATTTCGGGCCTGCCTTCATCAGCTGGTCCTTTGACAACCTCTGGATTTACTGGGTTGGACCCATCGCCGGAGCGTCACTGGCTGCTCTCATCTACAATCTGATCCTGGAAAGACAATAACCTCAACACCGAGGAGGCACTTATGGCCACCACATCCCGATGGAGCCAAAGATCTGTGTTTGTTGGCATCGCTGTTTTGTTTCTCTCAACCGTTCAGGTCTTCACGCAGTCGGCTCAGGACAGTCCCTCCGGCTACGACCGACGCGAGGTGATGATACCCGTGCGAGACGGCATTAAACTCCACACAGTCGTTTTCACACCAAGAAACCAGCAAGCTCGGCTCCCCTTTCTTCTTCTTAGAACTCCCTACGGTGTGAACAAGTGGATGCCGCCCGATTTGACTTCTTACTTGAAGGATCTTGCCGCTGAGGGGTACATTTTTGTTCTTCAGGACATCCGTGGGCGCTATCTGTCAGAAGGGACCTTTGAGATGCAGCGTTTCACGAGGGATCGCAAAAATCCGAATTCCATCGACGAAAGCACCGACACGTACGACACGATCGATTGGCTTCTCAAAAACATCTCGAGCAACAATGGAAGAGCCGGCGTTCTGGGGATTTCCTACGGCGGATGGCTGACCGTGATGGCCACAATCGAGCCGCATCCTGCGCTCAAGGCTGTCTCAGAGCAAGCGACACCGGCCGATATGTTCCTGGGAGACGATCTTCACCACAACGGCGCTTTTCGTCTGAGCTACGGCTTCGAGTACGCGTTCATGGAGGAGGCATCGAAGGTCGATACATTGTTCCCAATGGACACCTACGACACGTACGAGTGGTATCTGAAACTCGGACCTCTTTCCAATGTGAATGAGAAGTATTTTCACGGAAAGATCCCGACGTGGAACAACTTCATCAGTCATCCCAACAATGACGAGTTCTGGCAGAAACAATCGTTGCCCTATCGTCTCGATGCGCCAACGGTGCCGACCATGCACGTCGCCGGCTGGTGGGATCAGGAAGATTTCTACGGACCGGTCAAGACGTATGAGGTCCTGGAGAAGAAAGACACGAAGCACCTCAACTATCTTGTTGTAGGACCGTGGAATCACGGCGGCTGGAGCGGCGGCGAAGGGAGGAAGCTCGGCAACGTCAGCTTCGATACCGCGACTTCACGAACATTCAGGGAATCCATCCAGGCTCCGTGGTTCGCCTATTGGTTGAAGGACAAGGGAAATGGAAATTTCCCGGAGGCGATGACCTTTCAGACGGGATCGAACATCTGGAAATCGTACCGATGAGTGGCCGCCGAAAAAGAACGCAACTTCCAGGAACCTCTACTTCCAGCCCGACGGAAAGCTCTCGTTCGATGCACCGGCAGGCACAAGCGCGTCAGCGTTCGACAGCTATGTCTCCGATCCTGCCCATCCAGTACCGTACCGTTCACGACCGGTTGAGGAAACCTACGGATACGGTTCACGGTGGTACACATGGCTGACCGAAGATCAGCGATTCGTTCACATGCGCCCGGACGTTCTGAGCTGGGAAACCGAAACGCTGCAAGAGGATGTAACGGTCACGGGCGATATCCTCACCCACTTGTTTGCATCGACAACGGGAACGGACAGCGACTGGATTGTGAAACTCATCGATGTCTATCCGGAAAATTATCCGAAGGACCGCAAGATGGGCGGTTATCAGTTGATGGTTGCCAACGAAGTATTTCGCGGCCGATTCCGAAAGAGCTTCGAGCAACCCGAGCCTATCAAAGCGGGCGAAGTGAACGAGTACGTCATCGACATCCATCACAACGACCACACGTTTCTCAAGGGGCACAAGATCATGGTGCAGGTACAGAGCACATGGTTTCCCATCATCGATCGGAATCCGCAGAAATATGTGGATAATATCTTCCTGGCAAAGGAATCTGATTTTCAGGCTGCAACACAGCGGATCTTCCGCTCAAGCGCATATCCATCACACATTGTCTTACCGATAATCAACAAATAGCGGAAGGAAGCCTGACTTCTGCCAGCGGTTCCTCCTGGATGGAAGGCGGACTTCTACCGATCACAAACAAATAGCAGGAGCTCTGGGTATTCCTATGAAACAACTCTCTTTCATCGTCCTCCTTCTCACACTTATCACCATGACCTCTATGGCGATTCCTCAATCGAAATCAGACACGGTGGTGGTCACGACAACGCTCGGTAAGATCACCATCCTCCTTTTTGAAAAGGAAGCCCCAATCTCGGCCAAGAATTTCCTGGCCTATGTGGACAGCGGTTTCTACAACGGATTGATCTTCCACCGTGTGATCCCAGGCTTCATGATTCAAGGGGGAGGCCTCATGAAGAACATGACGAAGCGATCGACCATCTTCCCTCCCATCAAGAATGAGTCCGATAATGGACTAAAGAACGAGCGCGGAACGTTGTCAATGGCCAGGACTCAGGATCCGAACAGCGCCACCTCTCAGTTTTTCATCAGCGTCGTTGACAATGCAAGCCTCGATTACAGCGCGGGCAGATGGGGCTACGCAGTGTTCGGCAAGGTCATCGAGGGCATGGATGTTGTCGACAAGATCGTCCAGGTGAAGACTGAAACACGCGGAATGAATAACGACGTTCCTGTCGAGCCGGTGATCATCATCTCAGCGAAGAGAAAGTAGCCTGGGGCTTCAACATAGTAGTGCCGACCACCCCTGCCCCCTTCTTGAGAAGGAGGGGAATTGTCAGCTCGTGAGGCAAGCTGTGCAAAAAGTGTTCAACCGCAAGACTCAGAAGCGATTCAGGCAACATCTGAGGAACACCGCGACGGATGCAGAGAAAAAACTCTGGTCGGTGCTGAAAGGAAAGCAACTTCTTGGCTACAAATTCAGAAGGCAACAAGGAATCGAAAAGTACGTTGTGGATTTCTACTGCCCTGGGAAAAAGCTGGCTATTGAAATCGACGGAGTCACCCACTCGACGCCTCGAGAGAAAGAACATGATCGGCAGAAAGCAGATTGTATCAAGTCACACGGCATCCTACTATTACGGTTCAACAATAGCGATGTGTAGGAGAATCTCGATTACGTTCTCTCAGCCATAGCGCAAACGCTCGAAAAAGACCAGGACAGCTGAGAGAAACCCTAGGATTCCCCTCCTCAGAGAGGAGCGGTACGGGGTGGTGTGCAGCTCCGGAATCACGATCCATAGTGTCTTTCTCCCGTAGTCGGTACGGGGGTGGTGAGACAAACACCGCGCAAGTTTGAAACGGATTCTCGTGCACGCTCTTGTTGACCTGTTTGATCCATTCATTCCTTGAGGTGCCAATCATGAAAAAGATCATTGTCCTTCCCCTCCTTCTGAGCCTGGTCATCCTATCGCCTGTCTTCGCTCAGTCGTTCAACAGTTACTTCCTCGACAAGACCATGCGTGTCGACCTCTACCACACGGGCACGAAGGGGCAGGAAACTCTCAGTCTCGATAAAGTTTATGAAGAGGGCGAGTGGTCAGGCACGCGCTCACAATTGCTGGACCCTCTGGGGCTTGGCGAATACCTCGTCCGTGTCTATGACATTGCGACTGCCCAGTTGATCTTCAGCAGGGGCTATTGCACGTACTTCAACGAGTGGCAGACCACGGATGAGGCCCTGGCAGGGATGTTTCGCACGTTCCATGAAACCGTCCGGTTTCCATTCCCCACGAAGCCGGTGCAGGTGACGATCTCCCGCCGCGACAAGCGGATGCTTTTCCACGAAATATTCTCTGCCACCGTCGATCCCAAAGCACCGACCGAAGTCCATAAGGAATCCCATGCTTCTTCCTACAAATCCGCGAAATTCATCGACAATGGACCGCCGCAGAACAAAGTCGACCTTTTGCTCCTCCCGGATGGCTACACAAAGAACGACATGGAGAAATTCCACAATGACGTCAGGCATTTCACCGATGTGTTCTTCGGCACCAGTCCGTTCAAGGATCGCAGGAACGATTTCAACGTGTGGACGATCGATGTCGAGTCACGACAGTCAGGCATCGACAAGCCGGATAAGGATGAGTGGAGGGAAAATGTTTTTGGAACGATGTACAACACCTTCGGAAGCACCCGCTACGTCCTGATGGACGAAAACAGATTCCTGCGCGACATCGCCTCCGCCGTGCCGTACGACGCAATCATCATCCTCTTGAACGATAATCGCTACGGCGGCGGTGCCATTTACAATCAGTTCGAGACCTGCTACACCCAAACGGACACGAAGGGGATGGAATGGCAAAGGGACTATGTGTTCGTCCATGAATTTGGCCATGCTTTCGCTGGACTCGGCGACGAGTATTATACCTCTCAGGTATCGTATGTCGACATGTATTCAAAAGGAATTGAGCCCTGGGAGCCAAATCTCACAGCGCTCAACGATCCTGAAAACCTGAAGTGGAAGGATCTCGTTGAGAAGGGAACGCCGTTACCCACACCGTGGGACAAGTCACAATTCGACAGTCTGGAAGCCGCACGCGCAAAACTTGACCGGCTGGCGCCTGACTACTACGAGAAGCGCGAGCCGCTCTACCGGCAGGCGCAGAATCTTCTGAAGAACGCCAAGTACGCCGGCAAAGTTGGTGCGTTCGAGGGCGCCGGGTATGCTTCCAAGGGGGTTTACAGACCTGCTGTCGATTGCAGGATGTTTTCTCTCAGCCTGGTAGACTTCGACCCCGTCTGCCGCGCCGCAATCGAGCGGATGATCGACTACTACACGAAGTAGTGCATAACGAAAATTCGAAATTCCCCCGTCCTGCTTCAGCAGGACGAGGTCTCGTCGCGATGAAGTCGCGACGGACAATTCGAAATTCGAAATTGTCTGTGAATCGCTTTGCTCACCGCGGGCTCAGGTTACTGCGGTCGCTGATCATCGCTGCCGTTGCAGCCATCCTCATCTGGACAATCGTACTGATGATTTTTGAAGAAAAGTTCATCTACTTTCCGCTGAAGTATCCACAAGGGGCATACGAGCAGGCGCGCTCAATCCCGAACCTGCGCGACTGCTGGATCACAACGGAGGATAGTGTCAGGATCCACGGGTGGTTTGCACCGGCAGAAAGTGCAAAAGCGACCCTCATCCTTTCCCACGGGAACGCCGGCAATCTCTCCTACGGCTATTTTCTCATCCGCTCTCTTCAGCGGCGCAATTTCAATGTGCTGATGTACGATTATCGGGGGTACGGGCGAAGCGAAGGCTCTCCGACGGAGGATGGAATCTACAGGGACGGGCACGCAGTCTATGACTACGCTCTCACGCTTCCCGAAGTGGACTCACATCGGGTGATCCTCTGGGGGATCAGTCTCGGCGGGGCAGTTGCTGTCGATGTTGCACAACATCGGCCAGTCGCTGGTTTGATACTCGAGTCTACGTTTACATCAGCGAGAGATGTCGCCCGGGCTGTCTACCCTTTTCTTCCGGCGCAGTTTTTCCTGCGCACGAAGCTCAACTCGGACGAGAAGATCAAGACCCTCAGAGTTCCCATCCTTGTCATGCATGGATCGCATGACACCATCATCCCACGAAGACTCGGCCGGAAGCTCTATGATGCCGCCAACGAGCCCAAGGAGTTCTACGAGATTCCCGGCGCTGACCACAACGATACGTTCTTTGTCGGGGGCGAGGAGTATTACAACCATATCGACCGCCTTGTTGCCAAAGCCGTCGAAACTGCAAGCCCGCACCTTCACTAATCCATCGCCGCTCCTTCAATCATCTTTAGTCCAGGAACCACACCCTTTGTATTAGCCAGAAGGCTCTTTGAGGGTGTGTGCGGACGAAAAGCGGACAGCCATGGCGTGTACATCTCCTGAACAGTCGGTAACTTTTCCTGGCCTTGGGAGTCTATTCCTAAGAGCCTCTTACAGCAACGCATCGATCGATTCTTCAATCCTGGAGCCTGGATCATCGAATCTCTAAACGACAGCCAACTTGTAGACTTGATGAGAAGGGGAAACGGAGAGGCATTTGGCCAACTCTATGAGCGATACCGGTCAAGCATCTACGGCTATTGCTTGCGTCTTCTGAGGGACAAGCACAAGGCAGAAGACGCCTTGCAAGAAATCTTTTTGAAGATGCACCATGGGATTGCGACGCTTGACAACCAGTTTGCTTTTCGCCCCTGGCTCTTCACCATCGCACGCAACACCGCGTTCAGCACAATGAGGAGATCAAAGGAGCACATCGACGTGGAAGAAGATGATGCAATCGATTATGAATCGCCCCTTGAGAAAATCACGGTGGGCAACACGAAAGACCTTCTGGGAGCTCTGGTGGCTTCACTGAAGCCTACGTACCGGGAGGTGATCACCCTGAGGGAATACGAAGGCCTTTCCTACGAGGAGATCGCGGAAATCATTGGCGTATCAGTTTCTATCGTGAAGGCGAGGCTGTTGAAATCACGGCGTGCACTTGTTTCGCTATTTCATAAAACATATAGAAGAGATGATGTATGCTGACCTGCAGTGAGTGTGAACAGTATATCAGCGAGTACCTTGACGACAGGCTGGCTGAGAGTAGCGCAGGCGAGATGCATGCGCATTGCTCGGAGTGCAAGAAATGCCGATCATTTCTGAATGCGCTTCTGCGCTTAAGTCTCGAGTCCAGGCGCGCAGGCAAAGTAGAAGTTCCTGTCGCTGTCGACGCCCGTGTCCGGTCGACCATTGGCCTCTCCATCAGGACACCACAACACCAGCTCCTCTCAGCGTGGATGAGAAAACGGATTGCTATTCCCATCCCCATCGCGGCAGTGCTGGCGATATTTGTTCTCGCGATGGGCGTATACTCTTTGGTCGGACCACGGAACCAGACACGGGCTCGCGTAGCATCACGGCAAGTGATTACCCACGTGATGAGCCTGCCAACGATCACAATTGAAAACGAATAATGCGGAATATGGAAGGAGGATGATATGTCCAAGGTGTCATGGGTCCTGGCGGCCATCCTGTTTGTGAGTGGAGCTAGGTCCCAACCGAGTCTTGAGAGCCAGGGGGCAAAATCTCAGTTTGTTGTAATAGCCCGCGACGACCAAACAAAGAATATCATCGAGGACTTCACATTATCTCTCGATGAGGCAGGGGCCGACGGAAGGACTTACGCAGAAGCGCTACGCTGCTCCAACATGGGCATCGTGCGTGTTCTCCTGAGCCGGGGATTGTGGCGATTCCGCATTTACGGAGATGGGTACGATGAGGAAATAATCGACAGCATCAGGATCAAAGACGGCGCAGCGGCGTCGGTGCAGTCAACGTACAGGATGGGGACAGATCCAGTCTTTCAAGGGAACCACGATCGCCGTGCCGGTGAACCTGAAGAGGACACAAAATGGCCAGAAGCACACCACCGTGCGCCCGTTCTTGAGTGACACAACCTTCTATGATCAAACGGATACTCCTCCGGAGCCCATCGGGGGCATCGAAGCGATCCGTAAGAAAATCAGGTCTGAGGCATTAGCAAGGAAAGGAATGGCGCCAATCCATGGCACCTTTACACTCGTTGCCTACATCAACAAGGTTGGCGACATTGTCCGCTCTGATGTGATACAACATCTCGAGCTCAATGTCGATGACTTCATTGTGCAGATCATTCGGAGTTCAAAATTCAGGCCAGCACAGATCCTGGGCACTACAGTTTCGTCGCGTCTTTCGCTGTCCTTCAACTTCAAACTGGAACCCAAACCGGAGAAAAAAGGCCTTCGCTGACTACATAAAGCCTATCAACTAACCCGCGACTAAGGCCACTACGACTGATAGATGACCGGCACCCGGTGAGAGAGCGCAGTGAGGTGACGGTCATCCACATCAGCGACGAATGATTACTTTTCCCATGTATCTCATCGTCTTGGACCCATCATCAGGTGTCGCAAAAATCTGATAGAAATACACGCCCGTCTCCACATCTTCCCCGGCGTCATCCTTCCCATCCCACACAATCTCGCAAGGCCCTGCAGAGAAATGGCCTAGTGCAACAGTCCTGACCTTTATTCGTTTGAGGTTCACAACTACAAGCGTGTCCGTCGAGCTCAGATCATTCTTGAATGCAATCGAGGTGCCCGCTTTCTCGGGATTCACTTCTGCAACCCTTTGGGGCACCACCTTTTGAGTTCTTATGGATTGCTGCCACTCCTCGTCGGTCGTTGGCTTGTCTCGCCCGAAGAGAAAGATGATGTACGCCGATGACTCGATAGGCTGGCCATTCTTGCGCGCAGGTATAAATTTGCATCGTGCCGCGGCAGCAAGTGACACTTCAACAAGATCATCACGCGCGTGCGATAGAGATTTCGTGGCAACCACATCGCCTTTTTCATCAATCGTCACATGCACATCTACTTCGCCACTTGCGTGCTGCATTGCAGCGATCTCCGGGTACTTCGGGCGCACAAACCTTAAAAACCTCGGCTTTCCGTCAGTTTTACCTTCTTCCAATTGCGCTACAATTTCTTCACCCCCTTTATCACCTTCTCTTATGATGAAGGGTGCCAACGACACTGCATCAAGTCTGCTGCCGATTGTAGACAAGCTGGATGTCAACCGAAACTGAAAAGGAACTGTCACTATGCTGCTCACCGGTGCTCCGTTGAGCTTTGCCGGTTTAAACCTGTACTGCCTGGCCGCTTCGACCGCTGCATTATCCAAATCCTCGCGTCCCGACGATTGAACGACCACCACTTTCGACACAGCACCCTGTTTGTCGATGTAGAGTTGTGTCTCCACAAGACCTTCTGCCTTGTCGTTCAAGGCCGTTGCAGGATACTCAGGCTTCTTCTCCCATACTAGCAGAGGGCTCTCATCGACCCGGGTAGTGTCTCGGATGGCCTTTTTCTCCTGCCCGTTCTGCGCTGTATCGTACGACGAGTTCTCTGTCACCAAAACGGTCTTATAACGCGGCCCATCAATCTCCTGTGTCACCAAACATGAGGGAATCAGAAACAGCCCAAGAGTGCCCAGAATCAGAGTAGCTTTCATGATAAACCTCCTAATGGACAGTCGACTTTGGTTGTTCGACACTTCCTCTTACCTCAACCGTCGGCAGCTTCATATAGACGACAGGCTCGATGACTACCTGAGCTTGTTGTTGCTTTGGAGGCCACAGATATGTTATGCCGAGACTCCCGATCAGCGTCAGACAGAGCAAAAACGCAGCGACTGACACCGGAATTTTTTTCTTCCATAGGTACGCTCGACTCTGCGACCAACTGAGGGCTTTGCCAGGTTCTTCAATGGATTTGGGCATTTTGATGGGCGGCGATTCTAACATCGCTGTATTGATTGCCAACGCTGACTGAAGGAACCGTTGACAGCCTTTACAGTCACCGAGATGAGCGAACATTCCCGCAACTTGAGACGGCTGCAGCTCACGATCGATAAACTGACTTACTTGCACCTCATATTCCTTGCACGTCATATCCTAGCACTCCTTTAAAAAAGGCTCCAATTTCTCGGCCAAGGACTTTCGGGCCTTGTGAAGTCGGGACTTCACCGAGCTCTCAGTGTCGCCGGTTATTGCTGCAATTTCCGCATAAGAGAAGCGTTCATACACCCTGAGCGTTAGAACTTCCCTGTATTCCGTTTTCAGGCACGACAGCCCGTGTTGAACAAGCTCCGAGAGTTCTTTGCGTTCCAGCTTCTCAAACTGGGTCTCCTCTTCCCACAATTCCTCATGTTCATCAGACAAGGGGACTCGTCCATTTCGTCTGTGCTTCCTGATGGTATCGTACACTTCATTCCTGGCAATCATGAACAGCCAGTATTTGAACAGCGTCGAATCATCAAGAGTCCTCAGAGACTGCAAAGCCTTGAAGAAAACGTTATGCACTGCATCTTCAGCATCGGATGCGTTCTGCAGGAGACGATAGCAGTAAGCATAGACCCGTTCTTTGTACCGATCGTACAGCTCCGCAAAAGCCGAATGGTCTTCAGATCGCACGACATCGATGAGCTGTTCGTCGGAAAGGATTTTCAAGGTTCGCTTATTCGATGAGTCCAAAAAGAAAGACGCCACACGAGTGCCGAAGTTGCTGTGGGGAAATGTCAATAGAACAAGTGAAAAGCGAGAAACCCGGACGGATGCGTCGAAATGTAGAGTCCCTTCTCAAAAATACGAGGAACTGAAGCGGTAGCAATTTGTTGGCGGGGAGTCTCCGTGATCGAAATCTGCGTTGGCAACATACGACCGCGTGACTTCAAAGTCAAGGTGTGTCATCGTCCGACTCCTGATTCTGAGGCTTTGCTCCAAAGACGCTTGTCATTACTCCCCGGCCGTTGACATTGGGTCAGGAAAATCCTACAGTACAACACCGTACTCACCGCGAAATTCAAGCCCAACCCCGTGGAACGCAGGACTGGCCGAATGAAAACGTACCTGCTTCTCGTGGCATTTCCTTCTCTTCTCGCCGCCCAGGGCGTCGACATCCGGGGAGTCGTTTCAGATAGCGCGACAGGCGAGCGCATACCGTTCGCGAATGTCGTCCTGCTGAACACGAGCAGGGGAGCATCTACCAACCTCCAGGGTTTCTACCTCATCACGAACGTTCCTCCGGGTCAGTATCAACTATCGGCCAGCTCGGTGGGATTCGACACGCGCATAAAGGAGATCACTGTCCGGCCGGGCCCGCCCATCAGCGTGAGTTTTCAGCTGCCATCCAGACCGGTGCAGATATCCGGCGTGGAGGTCACGGGCAGGGCAAAGAAGGAGCTCTCAGAAATCCAGACGAGCGTGCATATCCTCGAGCAACGGGACATCCGCTCCGTGCCCGTGGCCGCTCAGGAGGACATCTTCCGGTCCATCGGTATACTCCCCGGGATCGTCTCGACAAGTGATGTCACCTCTCAGTTCTACGTGCGCGGTGGTGCAGGCGACCAGAATCTGATTCTGCTCGACGGAATGAGGATCTACAACCCGTTCCATGCCTTTGGCCTCTTCAGCATCTTCGATCCGAATATCATCAAGACGACCGAGGTGTACACGGGAGCATTTCCCGCCGAGTATGGCGGCAAGCTGTCATCGGTCGTCGATATGACGACGAGGGATGGCGGGTCCAAGAAGATCTCCGGACACGCAAACATCAACTTTCTCTCCACGGAGGTAGAACTTGACGGACCTTCCATCCCACATACGACCTGGCTGCTGAGCGGTCGCAAGTCGCTCTTTTCAGAGACGTTTAAGAAATTTCTCAACCAGGACGTGCCGCTCTCCTTCTATGACGGACTGATGAAGTTTACGGCAGAAGCGGGGGAAGCACAGGGGAAGTACAGTTTCGAATGGTTTTTCAGTGGTGACAACCTCCGCTCTCCCAGTCCATTCGAGCCGGATTACACTTGGCGAACGAGCGCGATTGGCCTGGTGGCGTCAAGCCTGATCCAGGATAGGGTCTATGTGAACATCGTCGGATATGGAAACAGTTACACGGCAACGCGCGATGCAAAGTCCTCGACGGATGCCACTTCTGCTACCGCGATCGCGCGTGAAGTTGGGCTTCGCGCGAACGGAACGGTCTACACCAGTTCCGAGGACCTTTTCCTCTTCGGTTTCGAGTTCAATTTTCCCACGCTGGAAGACTACCTGGTCAACAACGCCGGCGTCAACCTCCACTACTTCAGCAACATGGTTGAGTCATCTATATGGGCACACTATCAGTTCTCGGCGGGGCTTCTGAAATCTGATCTGGGTTTGAACATCGATGTCGGAAGCCTTGTGGGGCGTGACGCCAAGTTGCGAACAATCCAGCCACGGCTCAATTTCAGTTACTCCGTGTGGGAAACATGGAAAGCGAAACTCTCGTTCGGCCGCTTTACGCAGAATCTCATCACATTGAACAACGAGGATGATATTATCTCCATCTTCGACATGTGGATCCAGGTGCTCGGCTCGCTGAAACTCGAACAGGCAGATCATTACGTCGTTGCATTGGAGGGGAATCCTCTGCGCAATCTGTCCGCCAGCTTCCAGGGGTATTACAAATCCTACAATTCCCTCGTACTGTATAATCGAGACAAGATTGACGCGAGGGATCCCGATTACGTCAACGGCACCGGAGATGCATACGGTGCCGAGTCGCTCCTTCGGTACGGGACCCCGGCGTTGGACCTCTACGCTGCATACAGTCTCGGCTGGACGACGGTTACGACGAATGGATTCACATACCATCCTCGGTACGATCGAAGGCATACTCTTAATCTTCTGATGACTTACCGCCCGTTCGAGGGGGTGGAGCTCGGCATGCGATGGCAGTTCGGCAGCGGGCTGCCGTACACTCAGACAGTGGGATACTATGACCGTTTGTCGATTGCAGATATCTTCCGTGGTCCATGGGTCTCCGAGACAGCCAACCCCTACATCAGGCTTGGCGACAAGAATGCGGCCCGGCTCCCGACATACCACAGACTCGATGCAAGTGTGACCTACCGATTCAAGGTGAACTCATTCGGTGGGTCGGTCGGCGTGAACATCATCAACGTCTACGACCACAAGAACGTTTTTTATTTCGACAGAAAGACGGGGCAGCAGATCAACATGCTACCATTCTTCCCAACGGCGACGTTGAGCCTAAGAGTACTGAGCATGCCAGCATACCAGAAATACGCGACAGTTTTCCTCCTGCTCCTTCTCTTCGGCTGCGAGGAGCCCTTTACTCCCAAAGGGCCATACGAGCAGAAACTGGCGGTCGTCGGAATTCTTTCGACCACTTCCGACACGCAATACGTGAGAGTGTTCAAGACGTATAATCCGCAGGGATTCAATCCGTACGAGGTTCTCCAGGATCAGGCTGTTCGCGGAGCCACGGTGACCGTTGCCCGGGGCGGATCTGTCGTACGATATCAGGAGACGATGGTCTCCAGGACCGACACGAGCAGGTTCAGGGATAACATTGTCGGATATGCCGCCTATCCGTTTCGCGTTCACCCTGGAAAAACCTACAGCCTCAACGTGGCAACTCCATCTGATGGAAATGTGCACTCGTCCATCACCGCGCCCGATAGCGGCTATATTACAGTGCTCAATCCAGCCGTGCTTAGCGAGGACCAAGGCGCTCTCGCGGTGCAGGTATACATCCGCCCCTCTGTCTCAGCGTACATGGTGCGTTTCTATGTCGATTTCGACGTACGTAACAACTCGAGCTGGGTTCCAATGAGAATAGAAATTCCTGCATGGGTGATTTTCATTGATACTGTAAGATACTTCGGCTATCCGAAGCTGCAGCGGCGAACATCGAATCCGGGACTTTCGGGCTGGGGGGCCGAAACAGGTGTACTTCTCGGTACCGGCTTACTGGGAAAAGCGAGGTGATTTATACGCCCAGCACGGAAACAACGCCAGGTTACGACGTGGCTTGTTCGTCCTGACGCTAGTGGATCAGAATCTGTACACGTACTTCAATATTGCGAACGCATTCCAGGATCAAATCTCAGTAAGAACGGATCAACCAGATTGGACCAATATCGATGGCGGCCTCGGAGTGTTTGGCGCGATGGTCGAAGACAGCACGTACCTCTATGATCTTCAATAGGAGAGGCACGTTGCACGATCAGCTCCACATTGATTAGATCTGGCAGGCGCGGAACATTGAGCTCGTAACAGAACTACGTTTTTCCCGACGGCGACACTGGGCCCTGAGTACCGAGTATGTTAGGATATCAGAGATACGGGACAGTTTTCCTCCTTGTCCTTCTCTTCGGCTGCGAGGAACCGTTTACTCCCAAAGGGCCGTACGAGCAGAAACTGGCAGTCGTCGGAATTCTCTCGACCACATCCGACACGCAATACGTGAGAGTGTTCAAGACGTATGATCCGCAGGGATTCAACCCGTACGAGGTCCTTCAGGATCAGGCTGTTCGCGGAGCCACGGTGACCGTTGCCCGGGGCGGATCTGTCGTACAATACCAGGAGACGATGGTCGCCAGGACCGACACGAGCAGGTTCAGGGATAACATTGTCGCATATTCCGCACATCCGTTTCGCGTTCAGCCTGGAAGAACCTACAGTCTCGACGTAGTCACTCCATCTGATGGAAATATACACTCGTCCACCACCGCGCCTGATACCGGCTGGATTAGTGTGCTCAATCCGTTTGTGCTGAGCCTAGACCGAGTTCTCAGGGGAGAGGGGGGCCTGCTTGCAGTGCAGGCCATGATCAGCCCCTCTGCCTCAGCATATATGTTGCGTTTCTATCTCGACTTTGACGTACGTAGGAACTCCAGCTGGGTTCCGATGAGGATCGAAATTCCCGCATGGGTGATTTTCATTGATACTACAAGATACTTCGGCTACCCAAAACTGCGGCGGCGAACATCGACTCCGGGTCCTCCCGGAACCTGGCAACCCGAGGGGGCATACTTACATGGTGGCGGCCTATGCCGAGAAGTACAAGGACCTGATGGCTCAATATTCAAACGACGTTTGGCCACGGCGCGCGCTCTTCGTCCTCACGCAGACTGAAGAGAATTTGTATAAGTACTACAACATTGCCAACGCATACCAGGACCAGATTTCAGTCAGAACAGATCAACCGGATTGGACAAACATCAACGGCGGCCTCGGAGTGTTTGGTGCGATGATCGAGGACTCCACTTATATCGACCTTCAGTAGGAAGGGTGCATTGCAGGATCAGCTCCACATTGACTAGATCTGGCAGGTGCGGAACATTGAGTTCGTAGCAGGACAACCTTTTTCCTAGAAGTTGACCATCGTTTGCATTTGACTTGAGGCAATCGTAGTTTTACATCGAGACACCGTAGCCCGCCTTTGACAAATCTCCTATGGCCCGTGGAATGCGGGATTGAAACCTCCTGATAAGCAGCGAAAAATGCGTACCCGACAACAAAGGTGGCTGGTACTCCTGGGCATTCCCATTTTCTCGCAGATCTCAGGCTGCGACCAGTCTTTCAACCCGAAGGCACCGTTTGAGAAGCAACTCGTTGTCTTTTCGATCCTCTCCAATGCCAGCGACACACAGTATGTGCGTGTCAGCACGAACTATGATGTAACCGGGTTCGACCCCAGCGAAAACCAAGTCGACCAATCCATTATGGGTGCTCAGGTCATTGTGACTGGGCCATCAAATTCCTATCGCTTCGAGGAGACGCTTCTCCCTCGCAGCGACACCAGTCGCTACCATACACCGATTGACGCTTATGCGGTTACTCCCTTCAGGCCGGAGCATGGGAAAACGTACAATCTAGTGGTCACGACAGGAGATTTGGGAACAGCGAGTGGATCCGTAACAATCCCGGAGCAAGGGTCTGTATTGCTCGAACCAACCTGGATCACGGTGTTACTGGACGCTCCTGATCCTGACCTCAGATTTGTCAACCTTTTTTTCCACGTGTCGGCCACTCTCCCAGGCGGCTGCAAAGGATATCTGATACAGATGTTCATCGATTATGAAGTCCTGTCAGGATCCGGCTGGACGCAGAAACGTGCGGAAGTCCCAAGGAGAGTGCTGGTGGATACACTGGGCATGTGGATTGGAGACTACCCGGGATTAGAACGCTTTATGGTGAACCCGATCGGCGAGGCGTATAGGTATTTGGCTTACCGGCAGACACTCATTAAGATACTCACGGATCACCCTCATCAGAAGATTACTTTCCACAGGATT
>CAVUAC010000048.1:0-89613 GCA_963739335.1 uncultured Bacteroidota bacterium
AGGTGTCAACGACATCAAGATCACCAATAACAGGATTTGGGTGGCGACAGATTCTCGGCGTCGCGAGCGCACCGCTCGATGCTCCCAATCTCTCCGCGCCAACGATGTGGGCGACCTATGGGGCAGGAGATGGTATCCCAGTCGGTTCCTGCACCGCTGTTGCCAGCCTGAACGACACCATTCTTGTTGCGACATCGAGCGGTCTGGCCGCATACGATGGAAAGAGATTCACTCCCGTAGGGACATTCAGCGGATTGGCGGTTGTGGATGTTCTTCGTCGGGCTAATGACATCGTTGTTCTCTGGAAAAACGACATCGGATTCAGCGTTGGTTCGTTGAGAAACGTCTTCTCTCCGTACACCCTTGTCGCGAGGAACACAGTAACTCAAGCAAATGCCATTGCATTGCAGCCGCTCACTTCGACGATCTGGGTTGGAACTTCTTCGAAGGGTGTCGCTCGCTGGACGGGAGGCTGGGAATACAAAACACCGAACGGCCCGCGCTCCAGCCTTTTCGTCAGCGTTGCGGTCGACGATCGAGGCGTGCTGTGGGGAGCTTCTGGCTATAACCTGCGGGGACGTGGATTCTATCGTTATGATCCCTCACTGCCTGACAGCGTCCGCTGGAAGAATTTTTCGGTGAGTGACTACTCCGTGATGAAAGCCGACGACTACTACAAGGTGTCGCCCGGGGCGAATGGTTCCGTCTGGGTTAGTGGATGGGGAACGGGAGTCATCGAGGTTGTTGGTGATTCCATCCGGCGCCGTTTGGACCAGACCACGACGCCGAACTTCGCGGGCTCTGTTCCTCAGGACCCAAACTACCCGGTAGTTGGCGGTGTTGCCGTCGACTCCAAAGGGGATACCTGGTTTGTCGATCGCGCAGCCATTAATGGCAATCACGTCATTCAGCTGAAGCATGACAGTTCGGTTGGTTACTGGAAATCTCCATCCGATGGGGTTTTCACCAATCTTGTCATCGATCGGAATGACACGAAGTGGATTGCGAACTCTGAGCCGAACCTCCAGGTAGCGACCGGCCTCTACTATTTCAATGAAGATTCGATTGTGACAGGGACGCGCGCCGCTGGGGGCTGGGGTCACATTACCACAGCTGATGCCCTTCCAAACAACACGAACAATATCATTCTCTCAGTTGTTGTCGATCTGGATGGAGATGTTTGTGTCGGCACTGGTATCGGCATGATGATCATCACTGATCCGCTCAGCCCAACAACGAACAGGTACAGCTCCTTGACTCCTCTGCGCGGTCAGATCATTCAGGCCATCGCTGTCGATGCTGTAAACAACAAGTGGGTTGGTACGAAAGAGGGTGTCCTCGTCGTGAATCCTGATGCAACGCAGATCCTGACCCAATATACTGTGCTGTCGACGAATGGAAAACTCGTTGATGATGACATCCGGTCGATCGCGTTTGATCAGAAACGGGGTGTCGTCTATTTCGGCACCGAAAAGGGACTCTCGAGCCTCGAGGTCGTGCCGGTTCAGACGGTTCGCAGCCTCTCGAGCATCGAAGTCGGTCCCAATCCATTTCTCGTGCCGGCGGACAAGCCGCTGATGATCCGCAATCTCGCGGCACAATCATCCATCAAGATCATTTCCACTGAAGGGACATTGATCTCGGAGTTCAAGGCTCAAGGAGGCGGGCGAGCATTCTGGGACGGCCGTGATTTGCATGGTAATGTCGTGTCGAGCGGAGTTTACTTTGTAGTCGCATTTGCAGAAAACGGAAGTCAGTCAAGCACCGGCAAGGTTGCCGTCATAAGGAGGTGAAGACAAGGAAGAAGCAAGGAGGATATCGGAATGTGCCCTATGACCGTTGTTTGTTAGACGAGTCGGATAGGGATTGGAGAGTTTGGAATGTGGAGGGTCGTTGTGGGGCGGACTTCGTAATGTCAATATTTAATGTCGAATATTGAACATCGAAGGCCGAACGATGAAGGTAGGAGCCTCGACCTCACACTTCGAACTTGGGACTGTAAACCTCAAACTCTAAACTGTTCTTTTGAAGGGAGGTAGTACGACCTTGGAAAACACGTACAAAGACGAAATCTTCACGAAACGGGTGCGGGCGGGTAAACGCACGTATTTCTTTGATGTGAAATCCACCAAATCGGAGAAGGATTTCTACATCACGATTACCGAGAGCAAGCGTGTGGGAGAAGAGGAATATGAGAAGCACAAGATTTTCCTCTACAAGGAGGATTTCGAGAAGTTCCGGGATGCATTGGATGAGACCGTAGACTACGTCCAAGGTAAGCTGCTTGTGCATGCCGAGCCGGGGGATGGGGAAATGGTGGGGGAGAAACAGGCATAGTTGATACCATTTTCTCAGTTTGATCGACAAGAAAGCCCGCGTACCCCGTTGTGCGAGGGCTTTTTTGTTTTTCGTCTGCGGCGGTGCACCCGTGTGTTCCGAGTTTTCGCTTGACTATCTAGCACCTTCTGGTTATATTTTACCGCTTTTTTGCGAAAAACGGTCGAAAATCTTCGAAAAGTAGATTCTTCTGGTGTCTGCTCCGCTGTTTTTGCAGACATTAATACCGGAAGACTCGGGGGGAAGCGGTGAGCGTACTCAGAATCAATATCTCGAAACTCTCCGAAGGTACGCACCACCACTCTCTCCAGGCAACACCCGTTGAGGTGGGTCTTGACGAGTGCTTCAACAAAGACGTGCGCATCGAAGCTACGCTGGAAAAGACCAGTCGGCAGCTTTTCCTTCGCGCGAATATCAAGACCGGAGGCAGGTTTACCTGCGACCGCTGCCTTGAGGATTTTGAGTCCGAAGTTACATCTGAATACAGTCTTGTGTACGTGACGGACGATCGTCGTGTAGCCGGTGGCAGTGATGAAATTCAGGTGATTTCGCCAGCTGCCAACCACATCGACCTTGGCGAAGATGTGAGGCAGTTCACCGTTCTCGCCCTGCCACAAAAGATGCTGTGCCGTGAAGATTGTGCAGGTCTATGCCCGACCTGCGGGACGAACCTGAATCGGGCGACTTGCGCATGCCAGAAAGAAGAGCTGGATTCTCGATGGTCGGGGCTGCAGAAGTTTCTGAAAAACTAAGAAATCATACGATCTCCTAGCTAGAGGTTCCATCAATGCCAAATCCAAAACGACGCCACTCAAAGACACGCGGTCGGAAGCGCCGCACGCATTACAAAGCAACGGTCCCTTCAACTGCGGAATGCCCCAACTGCCACGAGCAGAAGCTGCAGCACAGAGCTTGCCCGAACTGCGGCTACTACGACGGTCGTTCAATTATCATTCCAAAAGAATCCTGAGTTACTTGAGGGTAAGCTGATTATCCCGCTTCGTCCCTGATGAAGCGGGATTTTGCCTCTGTAGGAGGTCAGGTGGGAGGCGACAGCTCGGCGGCCCGAAAGCACTGAATCCGATCACTGCATAACAAAGCACGAAACCGTTGGCTCAACGACCAAGAATTGTTCTGGATGCAATGGGGGGAGATTTCGCGCCCGGGAATGAAGTTGCCGGCGCTATAGAGGCTCTACGCCAGGGAAGAAACGAATTTGAAGTGATTCTTGTAGGGAAAGAAGAGGAGATTCGTGCTCAGCTGAAGGCCCACGACACGAAAGGTTTGTCGTACTCTATCGTCCACGCGGATGAGGTCATCACGATGGATGATCCACCGACGGCCGCTCTGAAGCAGAAAAAGAATTCCTCTCTTGCGGTGGGAATGCGGCTGCACCAGGAGGGAAAAGCGGAAGCATTCGCAAGTGCAGGAAACACGGGGGCGGTTCTTTCTGCCTCGACATTGATCCTCGGCCGCGTCAAGGGCGTCAGTCGACCGACCATCGGAGCGTTCCTTCCTTCTGAAGAAGGGGTTTGTCTCCTGGTGGACGCGGGAACGAACGTCGATTGCCGCGCTCAGCATCTCTACGAGTTTGCGGTGATGGGGAGTATCTACGCGAAGAAAATCTTCAAATACGAGAATCCAAAGGTGGGTTTGTTGAACGTGGGAGAAGAGAAGTCGAAGGGCACGGAAGTCGTGATGGAGGCATATAGCCTTCTCGAGTCAAGTGCTCTGAACTTTGTCGGGAACATCGAAGGAAGAGATATTCTCAAAGGAAAAGTCCAGGTTGTTGTCTGTGACGGATTCGTGGGGAATGTGATTCTGAAATTCGGGGAAAGCGTTCCGTCGTTCCTCAAAAGCAAGCTCAGGCAGTACGCTTCCGGAGGCATTCTGAGGAAGCTGATGATTGGAATGGCGCGTGGATCTCTGCGAGCTGCGCTGCGTGATATGGACTATGAGGAATTTGGCGGCGTACCAGTGCTTGGTGTCAATGGCGTATCGATCATCGGCCACGGCAGCTCGACTCCGAAAGCTTTCAAAAACATGATTCTTAAGGCGGCAGAAGTCGCACAATCGCAGTTGAACATCACAATTGAAGATGCAATGGCGACGGCTCAGAAACGCGCTGCGACGGCCGAGCCTGCATCGTAAGGATATTTATGACAAGACGGCGAGCGACAATCACAGCGGTCGGACACTATGCTCCACCCAAGGTGCTGACCAACGCTGAACTCGAGAAAATGGTCGACACCAATGACGAATGGATTCGCACACGTACGGGCATCTCCGAGCGACGGATTCTCGAACAGGGTGCGACGTCTGATCTTGCTGTCGGTGCGATCCAGTCGCTCCTGGCTTATCGAAAGATCGAGGCGACGGAGATCGAGATCATCATCGTTGCAACCGTCACTCCTGACATGTTTTTTCCCCCAACGGCCTGTGTTGTTCTGGACAAGATCGGCGCCAGCAATGCTTGGGGTTTTGACCTGTCTGCTGCCTGTTCCGGCTTTCTCTATGCGCTCGTGGTAGGCGCACAGTTTGTCGAGAACGGCACCGCCTCGAAGGTCCTCGTGGTCGGTGCTGACAAGATGAGCAGCATTACAGATTACTCGGACCGGAATAACTGTATCCTCTTTGGCGATGCCGGCGGCGCGGTGTTGTTGGAGCCATCCGAGGATCCGCAGTATGGATTGATCGATCATCGAATGTACTGCGATGGTTCCGGCGGCGCCTTCCTGCATATGAAGGGCGGCGGCAGCCTCAATCCCCCAACCCATGAGACGGTCGACAAGCGTATGCACTACATCTACCAGGACGGCAAGGCAGTTTTCAAAGTTGCCGTCAAGGGGATGGCGGATGTTTCGGCTGAGATCATGGAGCGCAACAATCTGAAGGGAGACGACGTGGCTTGGCTCGTGCCGCATCAGGCGAATCTTCGGATCATCGACGCAACCGCCGATCGCATGGCACTCGACCGTTCGAAAGTGATGGTCAACATCGAGAGGTACGGCAACACGACCGCGGCATCGATTCCCCTTTGTCTTTCAGAATGGTGGCGTGCGGGGAAGTTGAGAAGAGGCCAGAATATCGTGCTTTCAAGCTTCGGGGCAGGCTACACCTGGGGAGCAGTGCTGATCAAGTGGTCGCTCGAGAATCCAAAACCCTGACGAAGTCCCGATGAGCACGACGGCATTTCTGTTTCCGGGCCAAGGTTCTCAGTACGTGGGGATGGGGAAAGATCTCTACGAGCAGCACCCAGATGCGCGGAGGCTCTTTGAAGAAGCTGATTCAATCGTTGGATTTCCGCTCAGCCGAATTTGTTTTGAAGGACCTGACGAAGAGCTGAAGCAGACGAAGAACACGCAGCCGGCGATTTTTCTCCACAGTGTGGTCGTTTCCCGCATTATTCGCAACAAGCAAGCGAGCATGGCTGCCGGTCATTCACTCGGCGAGTACTCAGCTCTCGTGTATGCGGCAGCACTGACGTTTGAAGACGGGCTCCGACTTGTTCGCCTGCGCGGGGAGCTGATGCAGCAGGCAGGAATCGAGCTGCCGGGCACGATGGCGGCGGTTGTGGGCTTGGAGCCGGATGTTATCGGCGAGGTCTGCGGCGCTGCCTCGGACGCGGGAATCGTCCAGGCTGCGAATTTTAACTCGCCCGGCCAAATCGTGATTTCGGGTTCTGTTAGCGGCGTCCGAAAAGCGATGGAGCTTGCCAAGGGGCGCGGTGCAAAGCTCGTAAAGGAGTTGCAGGTCAGCGGGGCGTTTCACTCCCCGCTGATGGAATACGCAAAAAGTGGACTCAAAGCCGCGCTGGAGAAAGTCGCGATTCGGGATGCATCCATCCCCGTTTATGCGAACGTGACGGCACGGCCGGTCCGCAAGGCTGATGAGATCCGTCGACTCCTTTTTGAGCAACTCACCAGCCCAGTGCGCTGGGAGGAAACGATCAAGAACATGACCTTGGACGGTGCAACGGAATTCATGGAAATAGGCCCTGGAAAAGTGTTGCAGGGACTCGTCAAGCGAATCCGAAGCGACGTCGAAACTCGAGGCTTCGAGAAGTTGGTGGACCTAGCAGGCTGATGCCTTCACGAGACGGACGGTCTTTCTAAAGACAGGGCGTTGGTAGCCTTATGGGTTGGTTGGCGGACAAAAAAGCACTTGTCACTGGGGCGTCGCGCGGGAATAGGCAAGGCGATCGCATCTGCTATTGGCTGAAGAAGGCGCGGATATTGCCTTTACCTACATGAGCGCGTCTGCTGCTGCCGAAGAGACCCTGAAAGCGATCCAGGCAAAGGGTGTGCGGGCAAAAGCCTTTCAGGCGGACGCGAAGGATCTCCGATCCACCGAGGAAGTGGTGGATGCTGTAGTCAAGGAGTTCGGCCGGATCGACATCCTCGTGAACAACGCAGGGATAACCCGAGATCGGTTGCTGGTGCGAATGACCGAACAAGATTGGGACGAGGTGATCGACACCAATCTGAAGAGTGCGTTCAATTTCTGCAAGGTGGTCTCACGGCACATGGTCTCGCAGCGCCGTGGGAAAATCGTTAATGTGGCTTCGATTTCCGGAGTCGTCGGCAATCCCGGGCAGACGAACTACTCAGCCGCAAAGTCAGGCATGATTGGTCTGACAAAGACGATGGCGAAAGAATACGCATCACGCAACATTCAGGTCAACGCTATCGCACCAGGATTTGTGGCGACAGAGATGATCGAACAAGTGGACCCGACCCAGGTGGGCGAGCTTTCCAAGCTCTTTCCGATCAAGCTTATGGCGCAGCCGGAGGAGATTGCTGAGCTCGTTTTGTTCTTTGCCTGCCTCCGCGTCGGATTACATCACCGGGCAGGTGTTGCCCGGGATTTATGACTAGCTGGATGTTTCTGCACGACAACAAAAGGTGGATTGGACTATGCGCTCACTCGAAAACAAGGTAGCACTCGTCACGGGCGGGGCACGTGGGATTGGGAGAGCGATCTCGATCGCTTTTGCCTCTGAGGGTGCGCATGTTGCGTTTTCGGACATTCAGATGGGGCGAAGGCGATGAAGCTCAAGAGCTCATTCGGGCGCAGGGAGTGAAAGCGTTAGCTCTCCAATCCGACGTTCAGGACTTTGCCTCAGCGCAGAGCCGTTGTGGATGATGTCGCGAAGGAATTCCAGCGAATCGACATTCTGGTGAACAATGCCGGCATAACGAGAGACAATTTGCTCATGCGGATGACGGAAGAGGAGTGGGATCTTGTCATCGGCACCAATTTGAAGGGCACATTCAACTACTGCCGGGCGGTTGCGAAGCATATGATCAGCCAACGAGCAGGGGAAAATCATCAACATTTCTTCCGTTGTCGGCTTGATCGGAAATCCTGGTCAGGTGAATTATTCTGCTTCCAAGGCAGGGGTGATCGGACTCACGAAAACACTTGCAAAAGAGCTAGCTTCTCGCAACATTCAAGTCAATGCTGTCGCTCCGGGTTTCGTCGAGACCAGCATGACGAAGAAGCTTACGCCACAGCAACGGGAAGCGCTGCTGACCATGATACCAATGAAGCGGACTGCGCAGCCGGAAGAAATCGCCAGCGTCGTTGTCTTTCTTGCCTCGCCAGCAGCGAGGTACATCACAGGCCAGGTCCTGTGTGTTGATGGAGGACTTGTTATTTAGAACACTTCAGACCACCTTGAACACTATCATTCCCTGAAAGGAGTACTGCAATGGCAGATATCGAGAAGAAGGTGAAGGAGATCATCGTTTCCAAGTTGGGTGTTGACGAGGCCCAGATCACTCTCGAAGCTTCCTTTACAAACGACCTCGGAGCGGATTCTCTCGATACCGTTGAGCTCGTGATGGAATTCGAGAAGGCATTTAACGTCCAGATCCCGGACGAAGACGCTGAAAAGATCTCCACCGTCGGTGACGCAGTCAACTATCTAAAAACCAAGGTTTCATAGCTGTTCATTATACCCTTGCGCTGGTGAGAGGATGAGCAACGATGCTCTTGTCTCGCTCGGCATGCTCTACCGCGCTCCACCGAACCGAAGGATAGACAAGCATGACGTTGAATGGATCAAAACGGAGAGTCGTTGTCACGGGGATGGGGGCTATTACGCCCATCGGCCTCACTGTTGGAGAGTATTGGAAGAATCTCCTTGCTGGAAAGAGCGGTGCTGCACCGATAACCTACTTTGACGCGTCCGTCTACGAAACGAAGATTCGCATGCGAGGTGAAGGGATTCGATCCGATGAAACACATGGATCGGAAGCTCGCACAACGGACAGACCTCTTCACCCAGTTTGCTCTGGTGGCAGCGGAGATGGCGATCAACGACTCCGGCTTGAACCTAGAGCAAATGGACCGCGAGCGCGTCGGCGTTGTGGTAGGATCGGGCATCGGCGGCATGTGGACCTATCACCGTCAGCAGGAAACGGTGTGGCAGTCCAAAGGGCCGCATCACATTAGCCCGTTCTTCATCCCCATGATGATCTCTGATATCGCTCCCGGCAGGATCTCGATGAAATTCGGCCTCAAGGGCCCGAACTATGCCACAACGTCTGCATGCGCAACCTCTTCACACGCGATCGGTGATGCCTTCATGCTGATCCAGCGCGGTGATGCTGACGTGATGATCGCGGGTGGTGCCGAAGCGGCCATCTGTCCGATGGGCGTGGGCGGTTTTAATGCCATGAAAGCCCTTTCGACACGCAATGATGCTCCGGAGAAAGCGAGCCGTCCCTTCGACAAGAACCGTGATGGCTTTGTCATGGGCGAAGGATCAGGTATTGTGGTGCTGGAGGAGCTCGGGCATGCCATTCGTCGCGGTGCGCGAATCTACGCTGAGATGGGTGGGATCGGATTCACCGCTGACGCTCATCATATCACCGAACCTGCTCCTGGAGGCGAGGGGGCAGTCAGGTCCATGCGTCAGGCACTTCGTGATGCCGGAGTGAAGCCAGAAGAAGTCGATTATGTCAATACGCATGGCACGTCAACGCCGGTCGGCGACAAGAGCGAGACAGCGGCGATCAAAACAGTGTTTGGTGAACGCGCCTACTCCATGGCGGTGAACTCGACAAAGTCCATGATCGGGCACCTTCTTGGTGCAGCAGGGGCCGTAGAAGCCATCACGACCATCATGTCCATTTGTGAAAATAAAGTCCATCCGACCATCAACTATGAGACCCCCGATCCCGAATGTGACCTGAACTACATCCCGAATACAGCCCGGGAATGGAATGTTCATGTAGCAATCAGTAACACGTTCGGGTTCGGCGGTCACAACGCTTCCTTATTGTTGAGAAAATACCAAGCATAGCGTCGTCAGGTGCCGGATGGGTTGGAGTCTCGTGTGTTCAAGGCACTCGGAAAACTGTTTTCTTCATTCCTTCCACGTCGAAGTCGTACCCCTCGCTTCGGGCCGGACGCAGAGGCATTAGCTGCCGCGTTTATCGAGAAGGACTTTGACTTCGCCCATTTCGAGCAGCTCCTTGGGTACCGTCCAACGACATGGTCGCTCTTCTTTGAATCACTTCTTCACCGATCCTATCTGCAGTATCTCGCGCCACAAGCAAAATCCAATGAGCGACTTGAATTTCTCGGCGACGCAATCTTGAATTCGCTCGTTGCAGATCATCTCTATCGTCTCTATCCTTCGATGGAAGAGGGAGACCTCACAAAAGTCCGCTCTCGCCTTGTGAACCGAAAGGCTCTCGCCCAGCGCGCAAAGGAACTCCGACTCTCTGATTTCCTGCTGCTCAGCTCGAGTGCATCGCAATCTGTGGATAGCGGATCCGACTCGATTCTTGCCGATGCGTTCGAAGCTGTGATCGGGGCTCTCTATCTGGATGGTGGGCTGCCGGCGGCTCGGGATTTTGTCTCGCGGACTCTCCTCATGCACTCAGATGTCTTAAGTTCTGCTCTGACAGATGACAACTACAAAAGCGCCCTGCTGGAATATTCGCAGGGCCGCTCGCTCGGTGTACCGCGCTACACCATCGTGCGGGAAGACGGCCCGGATCATGACCGGCGGTTCACGGTAGAGGTGTTTCTTGGGGCAGAGAGCCTTGGCACCGGGACGGGACGCAGCAAGAAAGACGCCGAGCAGGCAGCTGCTGCACAGGCGCTTGAACGTATCAACAACGACCAATCAGCAACCACTGAACTCAGACCATGAATACAACCATATTTGAAGATGCCGGCTTTGCATCCCGACATATTGGGCCACGGGGACGCGATCTCGATTCGATGCTCTCAGCGATTGGACTCACGTCGCTTGATCAGCTGATCGATGAGACAATTCCCGCAACGATTCGACTGAAGAAAGAACCGACCCTGACCGCACCTGTCAGTGAACACGACTTTCTTGAGAACCTCCGGATCATTGCGCGGAAAAACAAGGTCCTCAAATCGTATCTTGGTCAAGGTTACTTCGGGTGCATCACGCCGAGCGTCATTCAGCGTAATGTTTTTGAAAACCCGGGGTGGTACACGCAGTACACACCTTATCAGCCCGAGATTTCACAGGGCCGGCTGGAGGCATTGCTCAACTATCAGACGATGGTGATGGATATGACCGGCATGGAAGTCGCGAATGCTTCGCTTCTGGATGAGGGAACGGCGGCAGCGGAAGCAATGAGCATGCTTCATGGCATCGTCAACAAGCAAGCCAATGGCTCTCCGGCGGACAAGTTCTTCGTGTCGGATACGTGCTTGGCGCAGACGATTGCTGTCATCAAGACCCGTGCCTCGGCTATCGGAATTGAAGTTGTCATCGGCGACCATCGGACCGTGAAGCTCGACAGAACATGCTTCGCGGCGATTGTGCAATACCCTGCGCAAGATGGAGTTGTCGAGGATTTCAGGGCGTTCATTCAATCAGCACATACAGCTGGTGCTCTGGTGATCGTGGCGTCCGACCTCCTGAGCCTGGCGCTGCTGACACCGCCGGGCGAATTTGGCGCGGATATCGTCGTGGGGAATTCACAGCGGTTTGGTGTCCCGATGGGATATGGTGGTCCCCATGCGGGGTTCTTTGCCGCGCGGAATGAGTATATACGCAACATGCCAGGGAGAATCATCGGTGTATCGATTGACGTGCACAATAACAGGGCATACCGCATGGCGCTTCAGACCCGCGAGCAACATATCCGCAGAGAAAAGGCGACATCGAACATCTGCACGGCGCAGGCACTGCTCGCGATCATGGCGGGAATGTATGCGATCTATCATGGTCCGGACGGGATCAAACGTGTTGCCACGAGGGTTCACGCGTATGCCAAGATTCTCCACGCTGAGCTTGAGTCCCTTGGCTTCGCTCAGTTGAACAAGATCTATTTCGACACGCTGAAGATTGCGGCCCCCGATGCAGCCATCGCGTCCAAGATTCATCAGCGGGCAATGGAAGCCGGGTACAATTTCCGGAAGCTTGATGAGAAGCATATGGGGATTTCTGTCGACGAAACGACGGGTGCTCAGGATGTCACAGCAATCAAAGCGATCTTTGCCGCGGCAAAAGGAGTTGCTGTTCAGACGGTGGATGTGCACAGGAAGTATACCTCCATCGATGTGAAATATCCTGACGCGTTGCAACGAACCAGCACATATCTCCAGCATCCGGTGTTCAATGCCTATCACTCCGAGACCGAGATGATGCGGTATATCAAGAGTCTCGAGAACCGGGATCTTTCTCTTGCCTATTCCATGATTCCATTGGGCTCGTGCACGATGAAACTTAATGCAGTCACAGAATTGATGCCTGTGAGCTGGCCGGAGTTCGCTCACCTTCATCCGTTCGCACCGTCTGATCAAGCCGAAGGATATCGGCACATTTTCAACGAGTTAGAGAAAGACCTTTGTGAGATGACCGGATTTGTGGCCGCGTCGCTCCAGCCAAACTCAGGTGCCCAGGGTGAGTTCACAGGTTTGATGGTGATCAGAGCGTACCATCACGATCGAGGCAATGGCCATCGCAACGTGGCGTTGATTCCAGCGTCGGCTCACGGAACGAATCCTGCGAGTGCTGTCATGGCAGGATTCAAGGTCGTTGTGGTGAGTTGTGATGATCACGGAAACATTGACCTCGAGGATCTTCGTGCAAAAGCTGCCGAGCACAAGGATTCCTTGGCTGCGTTGATGGTGACATATCCTTCGACGCACGGAGTGTTCGAGGAACAGATCAGGGAAATCTGTGAGATTGTTCATCAGAACGGTGGACAGGTCTACATGGACGGCGCGAACCTTAACGCGCAGGTCGGTCTCACGAGTCCCGGTGTCATCGGAGCCGATGTGTGCCACATCAATCTTCACAAAACGTTCGGTATTCCGCACGGCGGCGGTGGGCCGGGCATGGGACCGATTTGCGTTGCGCAGCATCTGGCGCCATACCTTCCAGGGCACCCCGTCGTCAAGGTGGGAGGGAGCAAGCCCATCCACGCGGTCTCTTCGGCTCCCTGGGGAAGCCCAAGTATCCTTTTGATTTCATACGCCTATATTAAGATGCTTGGAGCAAAGGGTGTCACTGCGGCAACGGAGTTCGCGATCCTGAACGCGAACTACCTGAAGGCTCGTCTCGAAAGCCACTATCCGGTGCTCTACCAGGGGAAGAATGGGAGGGTGGGTCACGAATTCATTCTTAGCATGAAGCACTTCAAGGACCAGGCAGGCATTGAAGTTGAAGATATTGCCAAACGGCTGATGGATTATGGATTCCACGCACCGACGGTGTCGTTCCCTGTCCATGACACGATGATGATTGAGCCAACGGAGAGCGAGTCTCGAGCAGAGCTTGATCGTTTCGTCGAGGCGCTGATCTCGATCAAGGCAGAGGCACAGGAAATCATCGACGGCAAAGCAGATCGGAAAGACAATGTCTTGAAGAATGCACCGCACACGGCGCAGGTCATTGCGGCCGATCAGTGGAATCATCCATACTCGAGGACTAAGGCAGCGTATCCCTTGCCGTATCTTGTTGCTCGCAAGTTCTGGCCAGCCGTCGGGCGGATCAACAATACCTACGGTGACCGGAACATCGTGTGCTCCTGTCCTCCGATCGCAGAATACATGGAATCTGTTACCTAGAGCATGTGTAAGAGGTCGCAATGCCGATTGAAGATGACAAACGCATAGAGGCAATCCTGCGGACGGCTCAAACCGTTGCGGTGGTCGGGGCATCTCCGAAGGCTGGACGCGATAGCGGAACGATCGCGCAGTTTCTTGCCGGAAGAGGATACAAGGTTATTCCCGTCAATCCGATATATCCTGAGGTCTTCGGCATGAAATGCTACCGCGATCTCAAATCGATCGGCACCAAGGTTGATATTGTCGATGTCTTTCGGAGGTCAGAAGAAGTGTTGCCGATCGTTGAGGAGGCGATAGCTATCGGCGCTGGAACGATATGGATGCAACTCGATGTTGTCGACATCGAGGCCGCGCGACGTGCAGAGGAAGCCGGGCTGCACGTCATTATGGATCGATGCATAGCGATCGAGCATCGACGTTTGTTAAAGTGATGGGTCTTCATCGTGTGCGCACCCCTTTCGTGATTCTGAGAGGGGTTTTTCGCGTCTAACAGATCATACAGGCTTTTCAGAATGACGTTCATGATAATCAGTGTGAGGACTTGTGGACTCTTGTTCTGGTCGTCGGTGGCCGCAGGGCTGGGGTTGATCTCTATCCTCCACGCCGGCGAGCGTGCTGACTCTTCACTGACCGTCGGAAAGATCGTCATTCTGGGGAATGAGACGACGAAAGATTATGTCATTCTGAGGGAGATGGGCCTGAAAGTCGGTGGACCCTTGGATGCCGCCGCGATCGAGGTTGATCAGAAACGAATCTACAGCCTCCAGTTATTCAACAAAGTCGATATCGACTACACCGTTGAAGGCTCGACGGCAACTGTCTTTATTCGTGTGTCTGAGCGCTGGTACATCTTTCCGCTTCCGGTCGTTGGATTCAAGTACCGTGATCTGAAGAAACCCTATTATGGTGCAGTCTTGATCCATCAGAACTTCAGGGGTCGGAACGAAAAGCTCATGGCATCGGCCGTGTTCGGATATGATGGTTGGTTCAATCTCTCATACCAGAATCCGAAATTGACCGATGACGATGATCTCTTCTTTAGAGGAGACGTGGGCTTCCATCACGTTCGGAACCTCAACGTTTCGCAAGGGGAGTACGATCAGCAGGTCTTCACCGCGAACACGACGCTTGGAAAACGATTTGGTCTCTACCTGACAGTGTTCGGTTTCGCGGGATATGACCGGTGGGATGTTTCTGACCCGTTGCCGGGGCAAACTGTTTCCCCTTCGGGAAAAGATCATTTCCTTTCAGCCGGCGCAGGCGTCGTTTATGACAAAAGGGATGTCCGGGAGTATCCTCTGGCTGGATCATACGCCACGATGTCCGCAACGAAGTATGGTCTTGGAGAAGCAGATGTGAATCTTTTCCGCTACCGCGTGGACCTAAGGGACTACGAACCGCTTGGAAGCGGCGTTTCTTTTGGTGGGCGGGTGTTCGGCAGTTTCTTGAGTGGTGGTATTTCTCCTTCGTATCTCCACGCGTATTTCGGCTACGAGGACCGCATTCGTGGTTACTTCAACACCGCTCTCGAGGGTGAAGATCTTGTTGGAAGCAGCGTTGAGCTGCGCATTCCAATCTTGAAGCCGGGTTATATTACGGTATCATTGCCCTATCTTCCGCCGGAATTCAGCGTGTGGCGCTATGGGTTGTATGCAGGGATCTTCGCCGATGGCGGAACAACATGGTATCGCACCGACCAGGTTGCCAGCGCCCCCTGGTATATCGGGTACGGTGTCGGGCTGCACATCTTGCTGCCGTATAGCATCGTGTTGCGCACGGAGTACGCCTTCAATCAACATGGGCGTGGTGAATTCGTGTTTGATTTCAATGCTTCCTTCTGAACGATGGACCACTTTTTCGTTCATCCAAAAGATGTCCGAGACCGCGTTGCGACAATCCGCGGGGAAGAATTCAATCATCTTGCGCGCGTCGTCAGAAAGAAGGAGGGGGAGCAAATCATGCTGGTTGACGGCGAAGGCCGTTCCTTCGAAGTTGTCATCCGCCTCATCGATCGGACGCACGCGGAGTGTGAAATCCTCAACACACAGCATCGGCTCAATGAGCCAACGACCGTTGTAACCCTCGCTGTTTCGCTCCTCCGCAATCCGGCCCGATTCGATTTTCTGGTAGAGAAAACGACGGAACTGGGAGTCCGCAGCATTGTTCCCCTCCTGTGTGAGCGCACCATCCCGAGAAGTGAAAAGCACACGCGGTTTGAAAAAATCGCTCTTTCTGCGATGAAACAATGTGGTCGGTCATACCTTCCGAAGATCCATGAGCTCTCGACCTTTGAGATGCTTGTCAGCGAGGCTCAGGAATATTCTCTGCGGCTCATTCCTCACGAAAAAACGGAACAATCTCAGTTCATTGGTTCAGTCCTGAAGAATCACCCCAGCGTCAACTCTGTTCTTGTTGCGATCGGTCCGGAGGGCGGGTTTACGGAACTGGAAATTGCGGTGGCGATCGAGAATGGTTTTATGCCGATTTCACTCGGGCCTCGGCGACTGCGCACGGAGACAGCCGCCATTTCTGCCGTCACCTGGTTGGTGGGGGGCGCGTAGGTTGAACTGATGATCTCGGGGCTCTTCAGCTCGCGGTTCAGTTTGCGCCAATCGATTTCTCTACCTCTTCAAGAACCTCTCGCGTCAAAGCCTCAACGCTCTGGATGACATCTTTGTACTGCTGGGATATTTGCTGCACAAATGCAGGGTCGGTTAAACCATTCAAGTTGATGCGCACGTTCAGCGCGGCACCGGCGCAGCTTGCCTGGAGCATGAGGGCAGCTACGCCAGCGTCTGAGGCAGAGTTTTTGTTCCCTTTCTGGGCGACAGTCTTCGCGTAATGAAGAGCCTGTTGACAGACTCTCATCACTCCCAGGGGAATGAGCGTGGCGGACTTCGTTGCTTCCCGGATGGCTGTGCTCCGCGCGGCCTGTTCTTGCTCGGTCCCTTTCGGTAGACCAAATGCAGCCATCACGGTGTTGAATGCCTCTGTGTCTTTGTCGATGAGTGTTGTGAGTTCTTTGCGCAGCAGTTCCGACCGTTGCACGACCGTTATCATTTCGTTTTGGACGTCTGCGTATTTCTTTTTTCCGATGGTCAGGTTGCACACCATCGACGTGAGAGCAGCCCCCGTAGCACCGGCAAGAGCAGCGACGCTCCCTCCTCCCGGTGCGGGTGAGTTTGAGGCAAGTTCATCGAGAAATTGAGAGATCGTTTGGTCAATAAGCATGAGTTCTCCTCTTCAGAATTTGAACGCTTCGGGATGTTCGTGCACCCTGTGGAAGCGTGATCCTACAGCATATAATCAATGACTTTCTTGGCTGGATCGAATAGTTCCAATTGACTGAGCCCCAGCTTGTCAATTGCCAGCGCTACCAGTTCCTTCTCCGTCAGGGACTTCTTTTTCTCCTCTAACCTCGCGAAATCCTTCCCTGCCATCAATAACGCATTCAAAGGTGTCAAGCCGACGATTTCGCTCCCTGTTGCATGACACCCCAACGAGAGTGCCTGCTTCTTCACCTCTTCAAACGCGACATGCGGCGGGGTCATCTCGTAGTCAACAAGATTGATGGATACCTGAGCGATATTGAACCGTTCAAGGAAAACTCCCATCGCCTTGACCGCCTTCAGTGTGCCGGGCACTTTGACAGGCTCACCCTTTTCGTTCTTTATGATCTCTCCGGCGGCGTTCTTCAGCTGCCGACCGCTTTCCCTGATCCGCATCGCTATCTCCTGCGCAAGGGTCGCGTCCGGTGAGTCGAGATTGACGTTATACGCGATCAAGAATTTCCGTGCTCCTGTCACCGTTGCGCCGGACTTGGCATTGAACTCCGCTGACCCGTAATCAGGTTTCCACGCGGGGTTGTGAAGCTTCTCCGCTAATCCTTCGTATTCCCCCTTGCGAATGGTAGCAAGGTTTCTCCGTTCCGGCGTCCTGGCTGCTGATTCGTAGAGATAGATCGGGATTTTCAAGTCCGCCGAGACTCGCTTGGCGTAGTCGTTTGCGAGCTGTACACACTGTTCCATCGTGACGTTCGACACCGGAACAAAGGGAACGACATCGACAGCCCCGATTCGTGGATGCTCACCCCGATGGTTCTGCATATCGATGAGTTCTGCCGCGCTTTTTGTGGCACGGTATGCCGCTTCGACGACCGCCGCCGGTTCGCCCACAAACGTCACGACGGTCCGATTGTAATCTTTGTCGGGCTCGACGCTCAGAAGCTTGACCGCGCCGACTGTCCGGATGCTCTCCGCAATTGCGTCAATGGTTTTTTCGTCACGTCCCTCGCTGAAATTCGGCACGCACTCCACAATTTGCTTCATGACCTTCGATTCGATCTCGTTATGGGAATTCGAGAATTGTGCCGTTCTTGATGACCTTGGAGACCAGGTTGGCTCCAAAGTGATACGGAAGATATTGATAGTTCGGAATTTCGAAAAGGATGATGTCAGCACGTTTTCCGACTTCGATACTGCCGACCTGGTCTGAGAGGCCGATTGCCGCCGCGCCATTCAGGGTTGACGCTGTAATGGCCTCTTCCGGAGTCATCGACATCTGCGTGCAGGCGATCGTCATCATCATTGGCATGGAGAACGACATGCACGAACCGGGATTGAAATCTGAGGCGATGGCCACAGGGATTCCAGCGTCGATCATTTTCCGCGCAGGGGCATAAGGATTACGGAGGAAGAACGAGACGCCCGGCAAGACGACGGCGATCGTGGTGCCTTGTCGGAGCTGTCCCATGGCATCATCCGAAATGTGTTCAAGATGATCGACCGATGCTGCTCGAAGCTTGGCGGCTAACTGGGTCGCGCCAATCGAGTTGAATTCGTCAGCGTGAAGCTTCAAGGCAAGACCATGGGAGCGGGCTTTTTCCAGAATGTGTTGCGTTTCTTCAAGCGAAAAATATCCAAGCTCACAAAACACGTCGCAGAATTGGGCAAGCTTCCGCTTCGCGATGTGCGGCAGCATTCGCTCGCAGAGAAGGTCGATGTAGTCTGTGCGACGGTCTCTGAACTCAGGTGGAATCGCGTGCGCCCCCAGGAACGTCGACCGGATGGTCATAAAGTGCTCATCGGCAAGCTCGGAGATTGCCTCGAGCATCTTGATTTCTGACTCTTCGCTCAATCCGTATCCAGATTTGATCTCGACAGTGGTCGTGCCGTGTTTCATCATGGCGTCGAGGCGTCTACTTGCGGCCTTCTTCAACTCTTTTTTTGTCGCTGTCCGCGTCGCTTGCACGGTGCTCAAGATCCCCCCGCCTTGTGAAGCGATCTCTTGATAGGTCTTTCCTTCTGATCGCAGCGCAAACTCGTTCTCCCGATGTCCGCCGAAGAGTGCGTGGGTGTGAGAGTCAACGAAGCCGGGAAGGCCAACGTACGGCGAGGCGTCCAGCACGTCCGCATCAGGTTCCAGAGTGTTGGAAAAATCAGATGCGTTGCCAATCCACGAGATATGCCCGTTTTCAATCAGGACGGAAGCCTGTTCGATCACACCAAGATCCCGCATCTCCTTTCCCGACTTGAAGGGTTTTCCACTGCTGTGAACTGTAACAAGTTGCCTTAGGTTGCTGATCAAGAGCTGCATAGTCGAGGTTCGATCATCTGTGGCAGGTTTGAGTGTGGTGACAGATTTGCCGTTCTCATGCGATTGCACGGCTTCAGCTATGGGGAACGCCGAAATGTGCAGGAGCCAAGAAACAAAGAAGTGCCAAAAGAATCAAGCCGGCGGTTGCGAATGGTCGTTGGGGGAAGTGGCGTCGCGAGCTTCGTATCCCGGGCACTGAACGACAGGGAGTCGCGGGTACCGCGGGAAGCTTGTGTCCGTTTTCGATCGTTCGCAGAGAAGAAAACTCGTATTGCGCGAACTTCTGATCTGCGTTGCAGAGCGACATCGCTCGCAGAGCCCGCCCTTCAGAGTAAGATCATCTGCCGCCATGTGTAAGACTTTACCAACTATTGTTTGGAATGCTGCTGTGTGTGTTTGATGTGATAGGGGAGAAGCGCCGCATAAATGACGCGATGGATTGGTGTTGGTACTCCAAGCCGTTCTCCCAGACGCACGACGGTTCCATTCAGTGCTTCGATCTCCATCGGTTTCCCAGCTATAAGGTCGAAATACATCGATGATCGTGTTTTGCTATCGAATCGCTTCAGCCCTTCGAGGACCCTTGCTTCATCAACTGGTTCGACGTCAATTCCTTGTTTCCATGCAAGGGCTTGGACCTCGCGCATCGCGTCAAACATCAGCGATCGTGTGCGGTTGTTCGACAGGATCTCACCATGTGAAAGTCGTGAGAGAGCAGTCAGTGCACCCATGGATGCGATGAAAATGTACTTGCTCCAGAGCTCCTTCGTGATATCATCCTGTAGCTGGGATTTGATGCCGGCGCGGAGAAAGCTCTCGTGGACATCGCGGGCTCGGGGGTTTAACGCCTCTCCGACCGGCCCAAAGACAATTCGCTGAAAGCCTCCGCTTTCAGTAATCTCCCCGGGAGCGCTGATGCGTGCGGAGACATAAGCAGCCCCGCCGTACACGTGCCCGTGTGCAATGCGGCTTCTGATTTTTTCGACATTATCGATGCCGTTCTGCAGAGTGATCACGATGGAGTCGTCGCTCAGGAGTGGGGCGAGCAGATTTGCACCAGATTCGGTGTCATGCGATTTAACGCAGAACAGAACGACGTCGGCGCGGCCGATTGATATGGCGTTGTCGGTGATCTTGCCCGGAGGGATCGTGAAGTCTCCAGCGGTGGATTTGATTCGCAACCCGTGGTCTTTCATCGCATCCAGATGCTTTCCTCTTGCGATGAACCAGACATCCTCGCCTGAAGCGGCTAGCTTGCCACCGAAAAATCCTCCGACGCCACCCGTGCCCATAATAATATATCGCATGTTTCTCTTCACGCCTCTTGTGAACTATGCTGGTGGATGCTGCTGTAACAGTCTGGCTTTGACCGCGTGGAGCGCTACAAGGGGGCGTTTCAGCTCAATCCTCAGCTGCTCCGCGAGCTTTTCTCGTGACCTCCACATCTCGAAGCGAGCGTCTTGCCTGGGGGGATTTTTTTCGTTGTCGGTGCTTTTTTCTTCAGATAAGCCAATGCCTTGCGCGCCTTCATGATGGCATCATCGGGATCTTGATGTTCCACGTTTTCGCGTTTTTGACCGCCCGTTCGTAACCGGCATCGGCGTGCCGTATGATGCCCATGCCAGGATCATACGTGAGCACGCGTTGAATCCGTTCTTCGGCTTCTTTTGTGCCATCGCAGACAACAACCATACCCGCATGGATCGAGAGGCCGATGCCAACACCGCCACCATGATGGACGCTCACCCAACTCGCGCCTCCAACGGCATTGAGCAACGCGTTCAGGATGGGCCAATCAGCAATGGCATCACTACCGTCCTTCATCTTCTCGGTCTCCCGGTTCGGTGACGCTACACTGCCACAGTCCAGATGGTCCCGGCCAATCACGATGGGGGCTTTGACTTCTCCCTGAGCGACCAGCCCGTTGAAAATCTTCCCCATCTTTGCCCGTTCGCCGTATCCCAGCCAGCAAATGCGCGCGGGCAGGCCTTGGAATGCAATTTGGTTCTGAGCCTTTTCAATCCAGTTGCAGAGTTGCTTGTTCTCGGGGAAGGTCTCTAGTATCGCGCGATCTGTGCGATAGATGTCTTCAGGATCGCCTGAGAGGGCAGCCCAACGGAATGGGCCCTTGCCGTCGCAGAACAACGGTCGAATGTACTCGGGAACGAACCCCGGAATCGTGAAGGCGTTCTTCAAGCCATTCGCCAACGCCTCGCCGCGGATATTGTTTCCATAGTCGAACACGATCGACCCCTTTTTCTGCAGTTTCAGAAGTCCCTTGACATGCTTCACGATGGATGCTTTTGCCAGCGCGATGTATTTCTTAGGATCCTTCTTTCGCAGCGCAAGTGCTCGCGCAAAGGGCATGCCGGCTGGAACATATCCGTTGAGCGTGTCGTGTGCTGAAGTCTGGTCGGTCACGATGTCCGGAATGAACCTGCCTTCGGCAATCTTTGGAATGATCTCGGCAGCGTTCCCTAGGAGGCCGACGGAGAGTGGGAGCTTCTTCTCTTTTGCGGCGCGGACTTGCGTCAAAGCGTCATCCAGATTGTCCGCCATGGTGTCGAGGTAGCTGGTCTTGAGCCTTCGCTGAATGCGATCCGCGTCAACTTCAACCACGAGGCATGCAGCTCCGTTCATCGTCGCGGCAAGAGGTTGTGCTCCGCCCATTCCGCCAAGGCCTGCTGTCAAAAGGAATCGGCCGGCAAGATTCCCATGGAAGTGCTGTGCCGCGCATGCAGCGAACGTTTCGTAGGTTCCCTGCAAAATTCCCTGTGTGCCAATGTAGATCCAGCTTCCTGCCGTCATCTGGCCATACATCGTTAGGCCCAGGCCCTCGAGACGGCGGAACTCGTCCCACGTGGCCCATTTGGGGACAAGCATCGCATTGCTGATCAGCACGCGGGGTGCGTCAGGATGTGTTTTGAATGTCCCGACTGGTTTCCCTGATTGAATCAACAAGGTCTCATCGTTCTCGAGGGACTTCAGGCTTGAAACGATTGCCTCGAAGCAGGTCCAGTTGCGCGCTGCCTTTCCTGTGCCCCCGTAGACGATGAGCTCGTTCGGCTTTTCTGCGACTTCAGGATCGAGATTGTTCATGAGCATCCGCAACGCAGCCTCTTGAATCCAGCCCTTGCACGAGAGCCGCGTGCCACGCGGGGCATGCACCGCGCGATGGGAGGGAGCTGTGCTCTTTGTTTTCATACGTTGGTTCCGTTCTTAGTCGTTTTCAGAGGTCATTTGCAGGCAACTGCTGTGATTTCAATTTTCGCCTTTCGGGGAAGGTTGGAGACCTCAACGGTGGTGCGTGTTGGGTAGCGCCCCTGGACAAAGTAGCTGCCGTAGATTTGATTCATCTTCGTGAAGTCGTTGATATCCTTGAGGTAGACCGTGCACTGAACAACATCCGCCATCTCGTGCCCTGCCTTGGCCAGAATATCCTTCACGTTATCCAATACCTGACGCGTCTGGGCTTCGATATCATCGCCGACAAGTTCGGTCGTCCCTGGCTTGAATGCAACTTGACCGGAGACGTAAAGAAAGTTGCCGACTTTCACAGCCGGGCTGTACGGCCCAATGACCTGTGCATCGGTGACGTACGTTCGGGTTGTGGCGCATCCAGCGAGGAGGATGGAGAGAAGTAAGGAGAGGGCAAAAGATTTCATGGTGACCTCGGTCGATTGACGTAATTCGTGATCCCGGCCCGGCGCGGTTGATCATGAGCCGGCACGTTGTCTAGAGCTTGTAGCCGATCTTTCGCAAAAACTCTTTTCGAACTTTGATGTCGTCGTCCGTCTCAATCCCTTTGGTCTTGAGGCCGTCAACGACGCCGAGAATGCCGCGTCCTTGGGCCGTCTCGGCCACAATGACCTCGACCGAGTTCGCAGTGGCGCAATAGATGTTGCAGACTTCAGGGATACCCTTGATCGTGTTCAGAATGTTGACGGGGAAGCCGTTTTCCATAAAGAGGGCAAAACAATGGCCACATGACAGCGCCATGGCATTCTTCTTCGCAAGCTCGATCAAATCCGGGTCATTCCCCGAGAACCGAACGAGGGCAGGACCGGAAGACTCGCAAAAACCAATCCCGAACTTCATTTGTGGATTGGTTTGGACGATTGCCTCATGTATGTCTTCGACTGTCTTGATGAAATGCGATTGGCCGAGGATGAAGTTGGTGGCTTCTGGTTTTTCGATGCTGACGGTTTTGAGGTCCATAACACCTTCCTTTCCAAGGTGGGCTGCACGTTCCTTGTCAATCTTACAAGCTTTCTCTCACTGAATCAACTAGGATTCTAGCAGTTTTCCCCGTTTTTAAAAAGAACCTCACACTCAGGTCTGAACACCTTGGACTATCAGGAATGCCTGCGTGGCCCGATGTCGGCATCTCCATCAGGCCTCCACTTTATTGTTTGATCCGACGGCAGAAGCCAGTGCAAAATGGCCTGTCCTCCCTTGACCGGGTCTTCAGTGGTGAGACAAGCCAGGCTGCAGGGTTTCATCTCGACCCGACTTTTCCCCTCTTTGCTGAGAAGAACTGAGATTGTCTCGCTCAGATGGGGTTCGTGACCGACCAAAAGGACCGCTGGAGCGTTCAGTTTTTTCAGCTCTCGAAGGATATGTCGGGGACTACCCGATGGGACAAGGTCATCGGTCGGAGAGACCGGGACCGACCCGATCTCTTGTTGAATGGACTCGGCGGTTTGTCGGGCGCGGAGAAATGGACTGCACAGAATCTGCTGGATGCCGGCGTTTGAATCATTCAGGAAGCGCCCGACCCCTGCAGCCTGTTTCAAGCCGAGGTCACTCAGTGGGCGCTCGCTATCGTGACCCGTCGTACCTCTGACGGCGTCGCCGTGTCGGAGAAAGTAAAGGATCATAGAGGTTTAGCAAGAGAGCAACAGGCGCAGGAAGGATCGCTGGAGCTTCACAAGAGCCTGGTCGACGGCTTGTTCGCTCATTCCTTCTTGAGGTCGTATTGCTGGATCTTTGTATAGAGCGTCTTCAAGCTGATTCCGAGAATCCTGGCAGCGACGTTCTTGTTCCAGCTCACGGACTTCAGAACCCCGGCGATGTGGGCCTTCTCGATATCAACCATCGGGGCTGCGCTCCCGAGCCGGGGTCCTCCGGCTTCGCCTGAGGTGAATGGCTCGAAGGTTGCCCGCGTTCCGATGGGCAGCGCGAGATCATCGACCCGGATGGCATCTTCCTGGGAGAGTATGGCGGCTCGCTCAACAACGTTTTCCAGTTCCCGAACGTTACCAGGCCAATCATACTTCATCAGCACTTCAAGGGCCCTCTCATCCATCCGCTTGGGTTCCTTGAAGGGAAAGCGCCTCTTCAAGAAGTGCTCCACGAGCAGTGGAATGTCTTCCTTTCGATCGCTCAAAGACGGAAGGTTGAGGGTAATGACGTTCAGACGGTAGAGCAGGTCCTCGCGGAATCTCCCGCCAGCAACTTCTTCACGGAGGTCTTTATTGGTGGCAGAGATGATCCGTACATCAGACCTCATATTCTTGTTCCCCCCAACCCGTCGGTATTCGCCGGTCTGCAGAAATCGAAGCAACTTGGGCTGGAGGATCACGGAGAGTTCCGCGACCTCATCGAGGAACAGCGTCCCGCCGTTCGCGATCTCCACCAATCCCTGTTTCGTGACAACGGCGTCCGTGAACGCTCCCTTCTCGTGGCCGAAAAGCTCACTTTCGATCAGCGTCTCGGGAATGGAGGAGCAATTGAGTGCCATGAAGGGCTGATCTTTGCGAAGGCTGTTAGTATGCAGGAAGCTCGCGATGAGTTCCTTTCCCGTGCCGCTCGCCCCTTGAATTAACACGGTGGAATCTGTCGGCGCGACGCGCGAGGCAAGGTTGAGAATGTCGAGAAATGCTTTGCTCTGGCTGACGATCTGTGAGGAAAACGCGTGACGCTCGAGCTCGGATTTCAGTGCCTTGTTTTGTATGAGCAGTTGCTTCCGTTCGAGGGCCCGGTCGATGATAGCCAACAGTTCTTCAGCGGAGTACGGTTTGGTGACGTAGTGAAAAGCTCCCACCTGCATGCATTCTACCGCGATGCGAACATCGCTGACGCCGGTGAGCATGATCACCTGCGTGTCCAGATAATGATCTTTGATGAATCGCAACACCTCGATGCCGTCGACCCGTGGCATCTTCACGTCCAACAGGACGAGGTCGAACGGGAGCGATTGAATCATGTTAATTGCCGCGATACCGTCGGCGGCCGTCTGGACGTAATAGCCCTCTTCCTCAAGGAGGGTCTTGAGCGCCTGAAGGATTAATGCCTCATCGTCGACAGCGAGTATCGAAATTGGTGATCGCGGGACGCTCATGCTACATCTTTATTAGCGGATAGGCAGCGCAAAGTGGAATGTTGCCCCCTTGTTCAATTCAGACTCGGCCCAGATCTTGCCATTATGTGCTTCGACGATCCGCTGGCAGATGATGAGACCGAGGTTTGTTTTTTGTTCCGCCCCGTCTTTGGCGACATTCCGGTATCGGTCGAAAAGGAGGGACAGCTCCTCCGAGGAAATACCGGGCCCGCTGTTGAAAACGGAGACCATCATGTAGTCTGATGGTTGTTGCCCTTCCTCCATGACCATCGCAATTTTCTGGACATCGATCACAATGTTCCCCTGAGGAGGAGTTGTGCGAACAGCGTTGCTCAGGATGTTGTGCAAAACCTGCTGAATCTTCTGGCGGTCAAATTCAATGGCAGGAAGATCAGGCCCCGCGTGAATGTCGAAAGAAACCTTGTTCGATTGAAGCGGGACGCGAAATTCCTGGGATACCTCCTGAACGAGGTCGGTAAGGTTACTAATGCCTTTGTTGAGACGCACGCGCCCTGCTTCGAGCTTCGTGAGGTCCATCATGTCGTTCAGGAGACTGATCACCCTGTCGATCGAGCTGGTCATGTATCCCAGCAGCTCCTTTTGATGCTCGGCGACGGGCCCTGCCATGCCCTTCATCAGATAACCGATGCTCTGCCGCAGGCCTGAGATCGGATTGTGGAGGTCGTACAGCAAGCGGGCGGTGTGTTCTCCCTGAAGCTGACGGATCCGATCGTCTGCATCGCGTTTTCGAATGAGAGCCCTGAGTTGAGGCACGAGCTGGTCGAGATCGATCGGTTTGGTAAGGTACTCTTTCGCTCCCAGTTTCATTGCCTCGACGGCCATGCTCACATCGCTCATGGCAGTCATCATGACCGTATCCGTTGCCGCGGAATTCTTCTTGACAAACCGCAAGACTTCAAGACCGTTGACCCCAGGCATCTTGATGTCCAGGAGGGCGATGTCGAAATCTTTCGATTGTACCAGCCTGATCGCGTCAAATCCATTGCCGGCTTCATCGACCTCGAATCCCTCGTCGCTCAGCCACGCGGCAATTGTCGATCTCAACCCATCTTCATCTTCCGCAACCAGAACGCGAATTTTCTGTTGGTTCATAGAGTCCAGGATGGCCGGGTGATAGTCGAAGCCTCTGTTGATTGTCGTTGTTCAGGGCTTCCACTGGAAGTCGTAACGGCTGGCAAGATGTAGCTCCTGAGGCCGCACGGTCCTCAATGAAATCTTGCGGGATAATAACGAGATTCGAATGAAAAGTCAATCGCTGCAGTCACACGTGATTGAAGGTTGAATTTAACCGAAGGCAACGCTAAATTGTTGAAAATTGACAACGGACGACGGTTTATCTCATCCATGGGTGAAGATGAGTCTCCTGGATGATGGTTCCATAACAGAGAGGTAAGTATGAGATATAGCAAGGAACTCCTGCGTTCGCTTCCCAAAGTGCTTCTCCATGATCATCTCGACGGCGGTGTTCGTCCTCAGACTGTCATTGAACTCGCGAAGGAAGCCGGTTACAGGAAACTGCCGACGACGGATCCCGGCGAGTTGGCCGAATGGTTTCACCGAGGCGCGACGCGCGGAAGCCTGCCCCTGTTTCTGGAGGGATTTGAGCATACGTGTGGCGTGATGCAAACGGAAGAAGCGTTGGAGCGTGTGGCGTATGAGATGCTCGAGGATATGAAAAATGATGGTGTCGTCTATGTCGAGACCAGATTCGCACCCATTTTTCATACGGACAAAGGTCTGCATCATGAGACCGTCGTGCGCTCGGTCTTGCGGGGACTTGAGCGCGGGAAGCGCGACTTCGGCGTTGAGTACGGTGTCATCCTGTGCGCCATGCGTAACATGAAGTCAAAAATCTCCGAAGAAGTTGCGGAGCTTGCTGTCGATTTTCGGGACCACGGCGTCGTGGCGTTTGATCTGGCGGGTGAGGAAGGCGGATTCCCCCCTAAAAAGCATGTGGAAGCTTTTCACTACATTCAACGGGAAAACTTCAACATCACCATTCACGCCGGCGAAGCTTTCGGCAAGGAGTCGATCTGGCAGGCGATCCAGTGGTGTGGCGCTCACAGGATAGGTCACGCGACAAGGCTCATCGAGGACATGAAGGTCAAGGATGGCGAGGTCTTGAATATGGGGACGCTCGCTCAGTACGTCCTGGACAAGCGACTCCCTCTGGAGATTTGCCTGACGAGCAACGTGCACACCGGTGGGGTGAAGAATATCAAGGATCATCCTTTTGGTATCTACTATCGATACCGGTTCCGGGTGACGCTCAATACCGATGACCGGTTGATGAGTAACCTTACACTCACCGATGAATACAGCACGGCTGGAGAGGCGTTCGATCTCAAGCTCGATGATCTGGAAAAACTGACGATCAATGCCATGAAGAGCGCCTTCCTGCCATACAAACGGCGCATTCCATTCATCTATGATGTCATCAAGCCTGGCTTTGCGGCTGCCAGAGAGAAGTTAAAGAATGGAGCTTCTTGAAAGGAGGTAATCCATGAGCAAGGTCCATCAGGGCTCTCGGCTTTTCACGGGCATGGTGTTGTGTTGCTTTCTTCTCTGTCCGATCTCCCGGACGCAACAGAAAGGAGTCTCTATGAACCATCAACATATCCACTGGCTCGGCCACGCGTCGTTCCGCATCGAAGACGGGGCCACGCAGATCTATATCGACCCCTGGAAGTTGCCGGCAAACGCACCGAAGGCGGATGTCATTTTCATTACCCATGCACACTACGACCATTTCTCAAAGGAAGACATCGCCAAGATCAGGAAGGAAGGAACAGCCTTCTTTGCTCCGAAGGACGTTGCCTATCAAATCAAGGGCACGGTTATCGCGGTCACTCCCGGCGAAGTCTACAACCTCGGTGAGTTGAAAGTGAAGACGGTTCCCGCCTACAACATCGGCAAACAATTCCATCCCAAACAGAACAACTGGGTCGGGTACATCATCTCACTCTCGACCGGACAGAAAATCTACCACAGCGGAGATACGGACGTCACACCCGAAATGAAGAACGTCGTCACCGATTTTGCTCTCCTGCCTATCGGGGGGACATATACGATGACGGCCAAAGAGGCGGCCGAAGCTGCGAACGCGTTCAAGCCTCACACCGTGATCCCGATGCATTGGGGAGACATTGTTGGTGCTCAGAGAGATGCCGATGAGTTCAAACGCCTCTTTAAGGGCGTCACCGTCATCAAGTCTCCCGAAAGGTAAAATGTGAAGTGGGGATTCCTGGCGCTCGTAGTCGCATGCGTGCTCGACGCGTGCACATCCTCGTACCCATATCTCATTTCGACGAACAACTGCAACTGCGAGCAATTCATCTACAAGGACGACCGGGGGCGGTTTCAGCTTGATGTGTCAGCGCGGTACACCGTCACGGACCGAATCAATTCGAGCATCGAGATTGTGTTCCATAACCTGAGCCGCGATTCAATGAGTCTACGGCAAGCGTACATCAAGGGGACATCCTCCAATGTGCGCTACCAATTCAATGATCGGTTCCAGCCCCTTCCCTACGTGCTCATCCTGCCGCGAGGGAAAAATACGGTGATTCTGGAGGGAAGCGATACGCAGGGGATGGGCAATCCCTGGTTGAAAATCGCGGGGGAGCGGGTTGTGATTGAAATCCGTGGCCTGCTGCTCGGCGGGAAAATCATTCCTCCAATTGTCCTGACCCTCGTTCCCTACAATCCCAAAATCTCTTCCTGATTCGATGGAGGCGGGCTATTGCTGGCGGATCGTGTTCTCGACGCGAACGAGATCTTTCCGCCGGATCCTCATGCGCAGAATGACCTCCGTGTCCTCGTAGATCCGCTCAAGGACCTCACCGGCACTGTGAAGCTGTGAAATGAGCTTCTGCTGGTCCTGAGGAATCCTGAACGTCTCTTCCACGAACTCCGCCTCCAGCAGTTTCAAGACTTCATCCTTCAGGCCGAGAATATTGATTCCTCGCGTCGCCGAGATGAAAACCCGGTGCTGATATTGGGTCGCCATCGTTTGCAGAATGGTTCGATCGCTCAGGGTATCGATCTTATTGAACACCATCAGCGTTGGCTTCTCCCCTGCCCCGAGTTCCGTGAGTGTGTCGTTGACAACTCTGATCTGCTCCTCGAAGGTTTTGGTCGACACGTCCACGATGTGGAGAAGGATGTCGGCTTCGGTGATTTCCTCGAGCGTGCTCTTGAACGATGCAACGAGATGGTGCGGGAGCTTGCGGATAAACCCGACGGTATCGGTCATCAATATCTGAACCGAAGCACTCAGGGCGACGACGCGCGTCGTCGGGTCAAGGGTGGCAAACAGGCGGTTCTCGACAAAGACATCGGACCCGGAAAGAAGGTTCAACAATGTCGACTTGCCGGCGTTTGTGTATCCCACGAGTGCCGCGCGCGTGTGATGCAGCCGGCCTTTTCGTTGAGTAACCCGTTGTTGAGCGATCCGGTCGATCTTTTCTTTGAGGTGGCTGATGCGTGAGCGAATCATCCGCCGGTCCGTTTCGATCTGCGTCTCGCCAGGGCCCTTTGTGCCGATGCCGCCGAATTGCTTTGAAAGGTGTGTCCACTGCCGCGTCAGGCGGGGAAGAAGGTACTGAAGCTGCGCAAGCTCGACTTGTGTTTTTGACTCGTTTGTTTTTGCGCGCGCAGCAAAGATGTCGAGAATCAAGCCGCTGCGATCGAGAACTTTGCATTCGAGCATGCGCTCCAGGTTGCGAACCTGGACTGCGGTTAGATCGTCATCAAAAATGACCAGAAGAATTGCCCGTTCGACAATGAGCTTGCGAATCTCCTCGACTTTTCCTTTGCCGATGAAGGTCGCGGCATCAATCCGATCTCTGTCCTGGCTCATCCTCACGACCACGTCGGCTCCGGCCGTATCGGCCAGGAGAGCCAGTTCATTCAGGTACTCTTCGGTCTCCACGCGGCCGACGGACCGCGTTGAAACGCCAACGATGATACAGCGTTCCCGACCTGTTTGCTCCAGTTCGATCATTCTATTGGGTTCCTGAGGTTTCTCGTTTCGATGTTCGTGCGACGAACAGCTCAACAAGAGCGAGGATGAATGCCAGAATCAAAAAGTACTTCCAGAGTTCAACACCAAAACGGGATTCGAGGACGGTTCGCTCGAGGTCCGCGGTCTGCTTCACGTTATGCACGGAGCTGTTGTCGATGCCCACTCTTTTGAACAACGCATCCATTTCAGCGGATGTTGCCTTCCCGGTATGTGATTCACGTCGATCGAGGTTGACGACAAACTTCTGGATGGGGACGTCCTTGGCGAACACGGTGTAGAATCCAGGCTGGCCTGTGCCGGCAAAGCGGAAGACCTGATGGAATGCCTGTAGCGTGGGCGTCGCAGCAATATCGACCTTCTCGGGAGTGCGGATCGTCCATGAGCTGGTGCCCGTCGTGTTGCTGTTAATGACGACCTCTGCGCCGGGCAGTGCTTCTTCAGCGCGCACATCCTGTTTTGCCAAATAGAGCATTGACCGATGGAGCAGCGGCACGAAAAGACCTTTCAGCGGTAAATCCGACCAGTCCGTCGTTGGCGGGACGGCGAACAGGAGCACGCGTCCGGTTCCAGTATTCTGTTCGGTCAGAAATGCAGCGCCATTGGTCAGCGTGATGATGGAGTTCGAGCGTGGGCCCAGCGTATAGCGTACTGATGTGCGTATGCGCGCAGATTCAACTTTCTTTCCCGCTGTCGTTCCCGATGACGACGGACGTTTTGGGAGCTGGCTATCCTGGGCTTCAAACATCCCGTCGAAAAGAGGATGTTGAAGCTCCACCTTGTCGAACTCGACAAATGACTCACTCTCTGCACGAGGGACCGAAGGACGATCAACACCTGCTATGAGCGGGATGCCCAGTCCCGCCGCAAACTGTGCATTGAAAGCACTGGTCTCAATCCGGGTGCTCGGAAAGACGACGAGCCCGCCGCCGCTTCTGGCAAATGCGCCAAGCTCGGACACCTGCGCTGAAGAGAATCCCTGTGTGGTGCAAAGAACAATGACATCGGCCCGTTTGATCTCCACAGAACTCAGCCGGTCGGGTGTAACCCTGTCGAGAAGGAGAGCCGATTCTGCTGCAGAGGTGTGTGTGGCTAAGGCGAGTTGGGGGTACTGTATCTCGCCGGCTGATCCAACCAGGAGAACGTGAATCCGCTCCGGAATGTGAATGACAAAATAGCGGCGGTTGTCAAACTGGAAATCATCGTCTTCAAGCTCAACGAACCCTTCAACGTATCCGATGGAAGCGGCCGCGACCGAGAATTCTACAGGGACTGAAATTCCCTTGGGAAGATCAACGCTTCGTTCTGCCACGCGTGTCCCGTTGAGAAACACACTGACGACATGGTCCTGGACATTGTTCCTGGAAAAATTCCCGATATGAGCCTGGAGGATGAACGGCTTGTCGCGCTCGAAGATCGAGGTCGGTATGGTAAGGGATTCGATTCCAAAGTTCTGCAGTGGGCGTTTTCCGGCCGGCACGATGTAGAAACGGACTTCTGGAGGGAACAACTTGTCCCCTGCACCTGCCTCATTGATTTCGTCAGCCACGACACCCTGCTGGAAATCGGAGAAGACGTAGATTTCCTTGTTGAAATTCTGCGTGCCTGCAAGCATTCTCGCGGCCACTCGAAGGCCGTCCTCGAGGGAATGACGAACTGCCGAGGGCTTCATCTCGTCAATGGACTTCCTCAACAGACCGAAGTCCCGCGTTGCAGATTCAATTGCTGGCGCGATGCTGCCGACGTCAGACAATTTGAGAAGAAACACTTCGTCGCCATCGTTGAAGAGCTGCACGAGGTTGTTTGCCGCCTGCTTCGCCTGTCTGAGAAGTGTCCCCTGATCATCACTCGCGGTCATGCTATATGAATCGTCGATCATGAAGACGGCGCTTGTCTTTGCATGGCTGCCGAGGCTTCCTATGTGTGCACCCTTGAGAGTTGGACGAGAGAATGCGAGAACCACTAGAAGTACGAGCAGCGTCCGAAGTATCAGAAGCAGTAATTGGCGGAGTTTCAGGCGCCGTATCCGCGTTTTCTGAAGCTCTTTGAGGAAATCCAGCGTGCTGAACTCAATCGTTCGTAGCTTTCGCAGATTCAGGAGATGCAACATGATCGGGATAGCTGCAGCGAGCAGGCCGATCAGGGCAAGAGGATTAAGGAATGTCATCGAACGGCAGCACCGGGATCAGAAGGCTTCAACGAGCGACGCAGTTGTGAGCTCAAAACACCATAGCGGCAACAAACGCGTCGATGTTATAACATACCTTGAAGATGTGCGAAAATCAAGCGACCCCGTCTTGCCTCGCGCAAAACGTAGACGATCAACTCGGCGACGGACCGCAGGATGGTTCGTTGCTATTCCGTCGAGATTTCGGTACTTTTTGTTCGATATGCCGAAGAAACATTTTCACCTTCTTGCACGGCTCGTTCCGCTGTGCTTGCTGTTCGTCATCACGGAATTTCCCGGTCAGGCTTTCCGGATCCACGCTCAGTCGGTGAGGGTGACAAAGACGATCCGTCCCGAATTCAATGAGAGCCCGGAACGGATTCCGAGTTTCTTGCCGCACAAGACGCTGAAGCGGCCGAAAGTCGGCCTCGTGTTGAGCGGTGGCGGCGCTCGCGGCGTGGCAAGCATCGGTGTTCTCCGGGTATTGGAGGAGGCCGATGTGCCGGTTGATATGATCGTTGGAACGAGTATCGGCAGCATTCTGGGTGGATTGTACGCATCAGGCTACTCTATTGACAAGCTTCAGCGGATGGTCGATACGACGAACTGGGCTGATGTACTGAGTTTTAGCGATGACGCAAGGAGGTCGGATCAGTTCCTTGATCAGAAGATCGCTGAAGACCGAAGTATTCTTACCGTGCGCTTCCAGGGGCTCGAGCCCATCCTGCCACAATCCCTTTCTACAGGGCAACGGCTAACGAACTACTTGAATTTGCTGGTGCTTCAAGGAATTTATCACCCCAATCCCAGCTTTGACGATCTCCGCATTCCGTTTCGGGCCGCAACGACGGATCTTGTTTCTGGGAGATCAGTGGTTCTTGATCGTGGAGATCTCACCGAGGCACTCCGCGCAAGTGTTTCGGTTCCTCTGCTCTTCAGTCCTGTGCCCCGGGATTCTGCCCGTCTGTTGGATGGAGGACTCGTCTCGAATATTCCCGTTGATGCGGCGCGCAATTGGGGTGCGGATATTGTCATCGTTGTTGATGTCACAAGTCCGCTCCGTCCGCTTTCCAAGTTGAATGCTCCATGGGAAATTGCCGACCAAATACTTGGCATTACCATGCAGCTGGCAAATCAGCAGCAGCTCGCCAAAGCCAATGTGGTTATCCGGCCCAAGATCGGTGGGCATTTATCGGATGATTTTACAGATCTGGATTCACTCGTTGCCCAGGGAGAGGCGGCAGCACGAAAGGTCGTGGGCGATTTGAAATCACTGCTTCTGGATTACGCAGATGACCGGGCCAAGAGTCGATCAGATGAGCCGACGTTCAAGAATGTCCATTTCGTCTTCGATGCTCTCAGCCTCGACCGGCAATGGATCTCGGCGGTGATGAACCTCGCCCGTGAGACTGAAGTGCAGGAAAGGACCCTGCAAACGCTTGTGAACACGATGTACGGATCGGGCGAGTTTCAGGATGTGCGGATCGACGCAGAGATTGATTCGGGTTCAACGACACTGACGCTGACAGCGTTACCGACTCCCATCTTGCGCACGATCGAGATCGCTGGCACCAAACTTGTCGGCATGGACACGCTCCGAGCGGTTTTTCAGCCGCTGCTTGGTTATCACCTCAATTTCCAGCAAAGCAGGAAGGCGATGGAAAAAGTACTGGCACTGTATCGCGACCGTGGCTATTCCTTGGCAAGAATTCGCGAAGCTTCTCTTGACAGCACCACGGGCAATGCGACGGTGCGCATCGATGAAGGGATTGTCCATCGGCGGGACATCAGGGGGACGACGAAGACCAGGGATTATGTCATCTGGCGCGAGCTGCCGTGGGAGGAAGGAACGGTATTTCAAGTCGGGAAAGTCGCTCAAGGTATATCAAATCTTTATGGCACGAACCTGTTTGAGCAGGTCTCGGTGAGTGTTCATCAGGAGGGTGCGCAGGGTGAACATCAGGTGGTGGTCATCAACGTGCGCGAACGGAGCACCCAGTTGATCAGGCTGGGTTTGAGGATTGACGATGAGCGAAGCATCCAGCCTTCGATCGATGTCAGGGATGAAAACCTCTTCGGCATCGGCGCGGAGTTTGGTGTTCACGCTTTCGGGGGAACGCGGAACAAGAGCTTTGTTGCAGAGTTTAAGGCGACGCGTATCTTCAACTCTTACTTCACCTTCGGCCTGAAGGGGTACTATACACTTCATGACGTGAATGTGTACGGTGAGGAGCCATTGAAGGATCCAACGGATTGGAAGCGTGTGCGGATCGGCGAGTTTCGCGAGCTCAAGGAAGGAGGCTCGGTGACTTTCGGAACGCAGTTGGAGCGCCTTGGGATTGTCACCGTTGAAGGAAGGCTTGAAAACCAACGTGCCTGGAGCTTCTTCGGCGACCCATTCGCCACGGGCGATTTCCAGCTTGGATCCTTGCGGTTCGGGCTGAAAGTCGATGATCAAGACCGGTTTCCTTTTCCACGGAACGGCGTCGCGCTCGATCTCTTCTATGAATCCACCGTTGTTCCTGCACAGGAAGGTGCTGGCTTTACAAAGATGTCGTTCTCCTATGACTGGTACCAAACGTATTTCAAGCGCCACACCGTTCACTGGCGATTCCGGTTTGGCTCTGCAGATAAGTCGCTGCCCATCACGGAACAGTTCAGCCTCGGTGGGCAGGAGAGCTTCTACGGACTTCGGGAAGACAACAGCCTGGGTCGCCAGCTTCTTGTCACCAGCCTTGAGTATCGTTATCACAGTCCTGTGAAAATTTTCTTCGACACCTATCTTACCGCACGGTACGACCTCGGCTCAATTTGGCCCGGTCCAGCCGAGGTACGGCTTGTCGACCTGCGCCATGGTATCGGTGTAGGGTTGGCGCTCGATACCCCCATCGGGCCTGCTCAGTTTTCGATCGGCCAGAGCTTCTTCTTTCGGAAAGAATTTCTGAACGGCCCGTTGAGCCTCGGTCCGTTGTTGGGATATTTCAGCATCGGATATGCATTCTAGGGGCTGTAACGATTCGAGACATTTCCCGTAGTACCGGTAGAGCCGTTTACATTATGGGGTCCAAATGGAGAACCTCTCAGGAGTTCATTCACCACGAACAATCCGAATAGTCTACTCCGCCGCATCAATCTTTGTGTTGGTGTTGACGCTGTTCCACGCATTGAACGTTCTTTTCTTCAAAGCGACGAGCAATGATCAGTGCGGCTGGCTCATCCGCGACAAGAGTCTGCCAGGTCTTGAAATCACTCAGATTGTTCCGGGAGGTGTGGCAGATCGTGCCGGGCTGAAGGAAGGCGACATCCTTCTGGCCATCAACGGAAAGCAGTTCACTCCCTCCGAAAGTGCGATGCAGATTATCAACAGCATTAAACGGAATGAGTACGCGGAGTACACTGTCGAACGCGCGGGAACAATATTCAAAACTCACGTTCAGGTTCTCAAAGTCTTTGATGTCCGTTACCTCGTGTACCTTCTTCTGGGTCTCGGATTTCTTCTGGTTGGCCACATCGTTGTAATGTCGAGACCGCAGGGGCTCGTGCAACGCATGTTCGGACGGTATGGCATCTTCGCTATGCTATTGCTCGGACTGTCCCAGCTCAATCTCGCCGAAACTTCCCCGTGGATCTACCTGTATAGCTCGGCAGCTGCTGTCGGTTGGGTATTCTCGATCCCTACCATGGTCCTGTTCTTTCTTCATTTTCCTGTGAAGACCAGGGCGGCCAGTTGGACGTGGCTGAAAGTTGCCCTGTACCTGTACAGCATCATTACATTCATCCCGTCGATTCTCCGGCTCTTTTTCAGCTGGCAAGAACCGTTTCCCGGGTTCGTCTCTGTTATCCTCAATTTTACTCCAGGGTTATTCTTTTTTGGCGGATTGACCATTTTCACCGTCAATTATTTTCGTAGTGTCGAGCGATCGCGACGAAAACAGGTGAGGCCGGTCTTCTACAGCGTCATCATCGGTGTCCTGACCGTTGTCTATTCGAATGTTCTCCAGAGGTCGAACCAGTTTGTGATTTTCACGCAGCCCGTCCTTTTGCTCCCGATGTTCCTGTTATTGCTGCTTCCTCTTTCGTTTGGGTATTCGATTTTCAGATACCGGTTGATGGATATCGATTTCGTCATCAAGCGCAGTTTGCTGTATGCGATGGTGACGGCGATGCTCGCGGGGCTGTACCTCTTGTTGGTGTACCTCATTGGCAAAGCGATGTCCTATGCACTGGGAATTGAAGAGAATCAGATAGGGAATCTCTTCGCCTTTGTTATCCTTGCTTTCGCGTTTGACCCTCTCAAACGCAAGGCGCAGGACTGGATCGATCGAGTGTTCTACCAGGAGCGCTATAACTATCAGAAAGCTCTTCTCGAGTTCAGCCAGGAACTCCCGACCAAGATGCACCTCGGTCAGATTCTCACCTCTATGATTTCGAGAATCTCCTCGACAATGCATGTGGAAAAAGTCGCTGTGGTCTTGTGCGACGACGTGGAGGGTTGCTCCTCGTCGACGCAACAGATCGATGCGGCCGACTGTGGATTTGGCAGGGAGCCTGATGGCTTGCTTGCGTTGCTTCGAACAACCCGCACCGCACAATCGTTTGCCCTGCTGGCAACGGAGCCGGATTCATTCAACATTCACGCGTCGGACAAGGAGAAAATCCTGAGGGCTGGCGTCGTCCTGTCAGTGCCGATGTTCATGCAAGGCCGGCTGATCGGGATGATCATGGTCGGACCGAAAATGTCTGGCAAGGTCTACTCGCGAGAGGATACCGACTTGCTCTCCACGGTCGGCGGACAGGCGGCCATTGCGATTGAAAATGCCCGGTTGCACGAATCCGAGATTGAGAAACAGCGCATTGAGGAAGAGCTCGCTCTTGCCCGGAAAATCCAGCAAGGGTTGCTGCCGAAAGAGCAACCGCCAATGCAGGGTCTGGATATTTCGGGAGTCTCCATTCCAGCGTTGACTGTTGGCGGAGACTATTTCGATTATATCCCGCTTGGTCCAAACAAGCTGTTGGTCGTCGTGGGTGATGTGTCCGGGAAGGGAATGTCTGCCGCGTTGTACATGTCGAAGATCCAGGGCATGATCCAGGTGATCGCTCCGATGTATCAGCACCCGAAGGAAATGCTGATTCAGGTCAATCGCCGGATCTATGACAGCCTCAAGCGAAAATCGTTTATCACTATGATCCTCGCGTTGTTCGATTTGGAGCGCAAAGAGGTGATGATCTGTCGTGCAGGTCATAACAAAGCTCTGATCGGAGTCAACGGCTCACTGGAGTATCTGCAGGGGGGCGGTATCGGACTCGGACTCGAGCGGGGTCCCTTGTTCGAGCAAGAGCTCGAGGAAATCAACAAGCCATTCGATCGCAACAGCATTTTCGTGTTCTATTCAGACGGCCTGACAGAGGCGATGAATGAAACCAATGCTCAGTTTGGTGAAGAGACGGTGTATGAACTTGTGAAGCAAAAACGAAGCCTGAAGGCAAAAGAGCTTCAGCAAACGATTCTGAAATCTGTCGAAGAATTTCGCGGCAATGCGGAGCAAAATGACGATCTCACAGTGGTTGTCGTAAAAGCATCTCAATAGATCCCGGCGCGCGTGCTGCCTTCGTCCTCTTCGCACCAGATCTGAATTGTTTTTTCGAGAAATCTCCCTATATTCATGCCGCTTCGGTTTTCAGATCCTCACGCTTTTCAGAAACGAAAAGAACATGACAACAAAAGCACCATCTCCTGTGGCGGAGTTTCCGCCAGATTCTCTGGAAAAGATCGCCTACAACGCAGTTGCAGAGATCCCAACGCAGGAACCGAACGACCGGCACCGCCTGGGATACAACGTCTGGATGTGGTTGGTGGACAAGAAGGGTTCGCTCCAGCAAGCTGTTCGATCAGCTGGCTCGCGTATGCACATCTCGGAGGAAGAAGCCATCAAGATTATCACGCAACGGCTGAAGGAAAAGGGAATCGAGATGCTGTAATCCTGCAGACTCTTCTTGCTGATCCCTTTCCTGACGTGCCATGAGCGTCGGTCTTCATTCACTCTGGTTCGTTCATTCCCCTTTCGTTCCGATTGACCTACTCGGCGTTGTTCATCGGTGCAATTGCCGCTACGATGATCCGCGCCAGACTTTCGGGGATGATCGAGGAACTATGAGAACAGTACTCTCATCCGAGGAAACCGAATATGGACCTAGGTCTTAAGAACAAGGTCGCTCTTGTTGCGGCTGCCAGCCAGGGTCTGGGCAAGGCTTCAGCCTTCGCTCTTGCGCGAGAAGGTGCAAGTCTGGTGATCTGCTCGCGTCATGAAGAGAGTATCAACAAGACAGCAGAGGAAATTCGCGTGGTGACCGGGGCGAACGTCCTGCCCGTGGTCGCTGACGTAAGCAGGAAAGCAGACATCACCACCTTCGTACAGACAGCGATAAATGAGTACGGCACAGTCCACGTTCTTGTCAACAATGCTGGTGGACCTCCGACGGGTCACATTCTTACGCTAGCCGAGGAGGAATGGGAACGGGGCATGCAGCTTACACTCATGAGCGTTGTCCGTCTTGTGCGGGAAGTGCTACCGTCTATGGAAAAGCAACGATGGGGACGCATCATCAGCATTGTGTCGATTGCCGCGAAGCAGCCTATCAATGAGCTGCTCATTTCTTCGACACTTCGGCCAGGGATCCTTGGCCTCTCAAAAGTTCTCTCCAATCAATATGCCAGAGACAATATCACTGTAAACACAATTTGCCCGGGGTTGATTCTGACCAAGCGTGAAGAGGAGTTGAGCGTTTCCCGCGCGGCTGACAAGAAGATGACGTTTGAGGAATACATGGCAGAGAGTGCTAAAGCGATTCCCGCTGGACGCCTCGGCCGCCCGGAGGAAATTGGAGATGTTGTGGCGTTCCTTGCTTCGGAACAGGCAAGTTACATCAATGGTGTGAATCTACTCGTGGATGGAGGATTTGCGCGGGGAATCCATTAGAATTCTCTATTGGCGAGTCCGCGATTAATGAGTCATCACGGTTTGCACGTGATCAAGAATCTCGTGCTCGATCGGTTTCGACTACGGATTGATTTTGGGAGGAATCTTCCGCAGATTTCCTGATGCGAAAGGATGAAGAAAGCTCTATGAACCTGACGAGGGCGGAAAGATCCAGCCAAGCTTATCGAGCTGCAAATGCTCCTACTGACCCCAGCAAGGTGAGAGCTAGTACCAAGCTTGAATCATTGAATCTGAATTGGAGTGAGCGTGAGCTGCCCGAAAGGGTGCGCACAAAGCATGTCCACAGACTGCATCCATACCTTGGCAAGTTCATTCCACAGCTGGCGGAAGTCTTCCTCCGCAAGTACTTCAGAGCTGGGGAAACGGTGATTGATCCGTTCTGCGGCTCAGGTACTACCCTAATCCAGGCCGACGAATTGGGAATCGATTCAGCAGGCTGTGATGTATCCGCCTTTAACGTGCTCTTTCGCCAAATTGAAACTGCACAGTACGATATATGCAGACATTTATGTCTTCTCTGCTGCTCACGCGTCCTGTATGACTGAGGAATGACATGCGACAATTTTGGATTGTCCCCGGTCCGAAGAAAACTGGCAGCAAGCACTCACAGCAAAGGGCATTTGGGGTCTTGAAGATAGGCCCATTGACAGGATTTACTGGCTCGCGCTGGCTCCTGATGATATCTTGCTCTTTTACGTTACCGGAAAAGTGAAGGGCGTTGTAGGATACGGTGCTGTAAGATCGAGATTCCGTCAAGATGTTCCGCTTTGGAAGGACGAGATCACAGAGGGACACGCAAAGTGGCCTCTCCGCTTCGAGTTCGATGTGGAATTCCTTCTTCCTCAGAACAGATGGAGCCTCGACAAGGTTTCATTATCTGGCGGAGGCCACTTTAGGCAACCTTTGTTGTTAAGAGATCCAGATGAAGCATCCGCCATGATCAAGCAGTTAAATCCAACTGGCACGATGGTATCGCTCAAAGAGCGTTCGGTCTTCGCACTTCCTCCTGAAGTCCAAGAGGTATCTCCTTCACACGAGGAGATCAAGAGCTGGCTATCTGAAATCGGAAGGTTACAAGGATATGTCGCTGATGTTGAGTTCCCGATGGGGACTGAAAGATTAGATGCTGCCTGGCGTCGCCTACCCGAGTCAGTACCGACATACGTGTTTGAAGTTCAAGTGGGTGGCGATCTCTATCACGCTGTGGGGAAGCTGAAGCATGCACACGACATATGGAACAGTCGCATCTTCCTCATCGGTTCAATGGATAATGTCCCTGTAGTTAACAGGCTGCTATCAGGTACCTTTCATGAAATCAAATCGGTCCTTAGGTTTATCGAGATAGAGAAAGTGCGGCAACTGCACCAGTCCAAATGGCACATTTTTGATGTAGAGAAAGAACTGGGTCTGCTACCATAAGTTTACCGGCAAGATGCTTCGAGGAGCAAAATATGTATATGCATGAGATTTTGTTCTACAACGGGGAACAATTTCCTCCGGCCTACTTTTTGATTGATGGAATCCAGGCAAACAATCCGGAAGATGCCTTCGCACAGCACTTACCATACATTGTCAACCGGGTTCGCGAGATACTTGGTTTTGGCTCCGAGATTTCCGACCGAAAGATCCAAGATGGCCTCTACATTCTGAGAGAGGGTGGTCTTGTCTCTGCGCACGTGAGTAAACCCAGCGAATTCTGACCGAAGCACTGCATTTAGTGGCCCACAATCGGACTACGCCCGGAGTCTTCCTGCTAGGTGCTTCGATATGAAACGTGACAAGGTCGTTCTCATCGGCGATGAATTCTGGGAAAAGATCGGAGGTGTTGGGACGTATCGAGCTTTCATCGAAGCTGTTAACGAAATAGGGGAAGAGTATCGGGAGAGGATTTATCGCGAGTATCTCGGAATTGAGCCCCCGGCGAAACCAGCGCATAGGCTTTGAAATGAAGATGAGAACATCGATACCATCCTAGATTTCTTGCTCAGCCTAATCAACTCGTCGTCAGCGTGCTAGCTCGCGATTCGCACGTAGTGGGTGAAGGAGAACCCGTCGCGTTTACCTGTCGATGCCACTTGGAAGGCCGGGCCGATGAGGTGTTCGTAGGGAGGAAAGAACGTATCTCCTTCAATTTTCCGGTCAATGATGGTCAATCGGAGCTCGGCGGCATCGGTGAGAAGCTGAGCGAAGATTTGCCCCCCACCGATCACGTACACATCGTTTTCTTCCTGCAATGCCTGCAATGCTCCCGCTATCGTGGGGTACGTTTCGACGCCCGGGATTTCACGTGAAGTAAGTACCACATTGCGGCGATCTGTCAGGGGCTCGCTGAGGGTGTCGAACGTCCTCCGGCCCATCAGCACGGCGTGACCCAAGGTGAGTTGCTTGAAACGTTGAATATCCTCAGGGATGTCCCAGGGAACTGCACCATTTTTGCCGATGACGCGGTTTTTTGTCAAGGCAGCAATGAGGATGAGTTTCATGTTGGTGGAAACCTTACGAAGGTTTTCCCCGCTCTTCCTGCGACCCTTCCCAAGGTTCGCGGGGCTACTTCCAGGGGATCGGGATATTGAGCAATGTGAGCTTTGCTTCGAGGTCTTCCCGCTCGCGGTTGCGTTTGATTTCTTGTTCTGGAGGGGGGAGTATCCCGAATTTCACTGCCAGCTCTCGGGCTTGCTCGGGCTTGCCGGACTGAATGGCACGAATGACATCGATTTCCAGTCGTGTCAGCGTCGAGCCGCGGAGACGATAGTCGATGAACGCCTCCCACACGATCGGGCACCAGCGTCGGACAATCTCATGGCCGATGACATTCGCATACGATCGAATCTCAAATTGCGCATGATGATCCATTCGCAAGACGAGGAAGTGGAGCAAATTGTGCAAATCGATCTTCCAGTATGCCTCAGTGTACGTTGATAAGGGAAGATCTTTGCGCGCCTGCTCGCGGGCAATACCTTTCTCGACGCGCTCGTTGTACACCTTTCGGACATAGTCCTGAAGCTCCTGCTCCTGCTTCGTAAGTCCCTCGCCGAGGGTCAAATCCACAAAGCCTTCACTCCCTTGCTTGTTGTCCTTCGATTGCTGGCGCCATTCACCGGGGGGCGTCCTCTGTGAGGCATCGATTGCAAGCGAGTAGCGCGTCGAATACTCATTGATGTTTGCCGTGCGGTGCCTGATCCACTGTCGCCAGCAGTCCATCGGTACGCGCAGGTGGAGCTTTATCTCGCACATTTCGAACGGTGTCGTGTGCGAGTGGCGCAGAAGGTATCGTATCAGTCCGCGGTCTTCGGTTACCTTCTTCGTTCCCCTTCCATATGAAACGCGCGCGGCCTGGACGATCGACTCGTCAGACCCCATGTAGTCAACGACACGCACAAACCCATCGTCGAGAACTTTGAAGGGCACGCCCAAAACCTCATCCAGCGCCGCGACAACCGGCCGTTCGAGTTTCTCCGCTTTCTGCTCCATGGAATCCTGCACGTTCTCCCGTTCGTGGATAATAGTTACTGCTGCTTGGTCTCACCAGTAGCTGTGAATTCCGGCATGATGTCGGTTGGAATATCCGTGAGTTTGTCGAGTACGGTCTTCATCTCCGGCCGGATCACGACGTACTTCTCCAAAAGCGCTTTGGCTTTCTCGTAACTCCCCTCAGCCTGAATCGTCATGATTTCTCGTGTCAATGCCCGTGTCCCATCTTTTATCTTGCCGAGGTTTACTTTGAAGGTTGCGTGTGCCGCGTTGTATTCGAAGGCCCCTGCGTCCATCAGGTAGTTGAACTGAAGCACCATCCCTTTCCCGTGTGCGTCATTGACGCCAAACCGAACCGATCGGAACGCGCCGCTAAGGTAAGTGACATACATCGGTTCCTCGGTTGATTTTGCCACGACTCCTTTGTCGATAAGATACTGGAGAGCGAAGAGACCGGAGACATCGGCCTTTGCCTCTTCAAACGCCGATCCGAGCTCCTTCATTTGCTGGCGGACCGTTGTCTGCTTGCCGTTGACCATGATCGTGTGCGGCCCGAGGCCGTGCATAAGCTCATGGGCAAGGATATGCGTAAAGAACGGCTCGAAGGCAACCTTTGACTGCTGGGTTAAATCCAGCGCGAGTCGAGTGATGGGGACAAGCACTTTCTGGAACTTTGCCTCCTGGACGTTTCTGAGCATGACCCGTTTGCTTCCATGTTCGCGGGTTATGCGTTCATCGTTCGGGAGGTTGAACGCGGCGGTCTGCACGCCGGGACGGGCTTCCCCGCCACCGAGCACTTCATCGACGACCCGAATCGGCGCAGAAGCACCAAGCTTCGGGTTGCGATACTTCGGGTTGATCGGAAGGTTGTTCTCGATATCCTGGAGGTTCTTTGAAAACGTGGCAAGCTTCTTTGTCTCTTCATCATTTCGCAGCGTGATGAAGGCTTCGAAAGCGGCCTTGTAGTTGAACAGGTCGTCCATATAAACTTCATAAGGACCGATGGTCGGTTCGATGGGACTGTCCAACTCCATCCAGGCAAGATCGCTTGCGTAATAGTCATTGCTCAGTAAAGCGTCCGCGCGTTTAATGAGAAATACTCTAAGACCGGAATCGGTCGTGAGCTCTGCAGCCTCACGGAGAAACTTCGCTGCTGGCTCGAGCAAATCTTTGTACTCTTCGTTGTACGGGACAAGGGTGAGCTTGCGATTTGCATCGCGTCGAACCGTGTAGAAGAAACCTGTTGCCTTTTGCTTTTCAGCCTCTGGCAGCTTCTCAACCCAGGCCGTGAACTCCTCTTTCGTCATGTCCTCCGGATAATAGTTCGCGTACGCCGGCCGCTTTGGAATGCCTTCGATGAACGCCTCGTCATGGTCGATAATGGACCACGGACTCATGTTGATGTTGAAATACTTCAGGCGCTGAAGGCCTTCCGTCGTATGATCTGCCTCCAGCTTCTGGCGAAGCGCTTCGTTTCCGCTCCAGACTTGTCTTGTATAGATTTTGTCCAGGATCCTCGAAGCCTCTAAGAGCTTGGCTAACGCCTTCTGATCGCCTTTAGTGAGCTTCGAGACATCAGCCGTGATTTCTACCGGGGCAAAACGCTTCATCTTTGACTCGAGGTCAGATGGTTTCTTCGTTTCCATTTCGGCTCTCTTGCATCCAGCAATGAAGAGAATAGTGGCCAGGACGAAAATGCTTGTTCGTAAGATGTTCATCGCGAGCTCCAAGAGACTGCAGGGAAACCTGAAAGTGAAATCGTACGAGGGCAAGTGAAGGTACAAGTTATGCGATGGAGATGCAAGCTATCCCGGGTTTACCGTGCCGGTTGCTGCTGAGTCAGACAGTGAAGCGTTCCATATCCCAACACGAGATCCACAGCGTGAATGCCAACGACAGGTCTATCCGTGATGAGTTCGGAGAGCGTGCCGAGGGCGATGCGGTCGTTTGGGTCATTGAATGTCGGTACGATCACCGCTGCGTTGCTGATGTAGAAATTCGCATAGCTTGCGGGGAGACAAATCCCATCGATGTACAATGCTGAAGGCATTGGCAGGGGAACAACCTGGATCTTCGAGCCATCTTCCAGCCTCATTCCTTCAAGCCGCTCGCGATTTTCACGCAAGGGTTCGTAGTTAATGTCATTCGGGTCCGACTCCTGAATTAAAACGACTGTATCGCGCTTGACGAAGCGGCAGATGTCGTCGATGTGTCCATGGGTGTCGTCGCCGACAATGCCGTGTCCCAGCCACAGAACGTTTGTTACACCCAGGTGATCGCACAACGCCCGATCGACTTCAGCTTTACCGAATCCGGGATTGCGGACCTGCACCTTTGTGTCGAGCAGGCATTCTTCCGTCGTCAACACGGTTCCTGTTCCGTTGACGTCAATGCTCCCGCCTTCGAGAACAAAATCCTTGTCGCCGATCTTTGCCGGGAGTAGCTTGAGGCCGAGTCTCTTCGCCGCCTTTGGCGGGACGGCGTCATCTTTGATCCAATCTGGATAGCGAGCCCAGGCGGTGAATCGGAATCGCACGATCGCAACCTCACTTTTTGGCTCAGTCTTCTTCACGAAGATCGGGCCGAAGTCGCGCGTCCAGCCACGGTTCGTGGGGAAATTGAAGAACTCCACCTGATCGAGCGCAACGCCGGCTCTCTTCAGAATCCGCTTCGCCTGGCGTTGCACGTCTGGCAACGCGATGATCCGTACAATCTCGCCTTGTGCAATCTTTCGCACCATTTCACCGAAGACCCAGGGGATGGGCGCGAACTTACCCGGCCAGTCGGTTTTATTATGAGGCCACCCGAGCCACGTCGCCTCATGCTTTTCCCATTCCGCGGGCATCCGATATCCCAGAGCAACTGGGGTCTTTTCCATGTGTTTGGCTATTCGTTCGTTGGTGGAAGGTCGTCGAGAAACCGATGCGTCAGACCTTCGTAGGCATCGATTCTGCGATCGCGTAGGAATGGCCAGTTGCGCCGAACATCTTCGAGATGTCTCAAATCTACTTGCGCAAGAAGAATTTCTTCTTTGTCGACCGAACCTTCTGCAAGCATCACACCTTGTGGATCAGCTATAAACGACGAGCCCCAGAACTCGATGCCCGGAGCTGCCTTGTTGGGTTTCTCATGCCCGATGCGATTAACCGCGGCAACGTAAAGGCCGTTGGCGATTGCGTGACCGCGCTGCACTGTTTGCCATGCATCTCTCTGCGCCTTGCCGTGCTGTTTCTTTTCGCGGGGGTGCCAGCCGATGGCGGTCGGGTAGAACAAAATAGAGGCTCCCTGAAGTGCTGAGAGTCGCGCGCCTTCAGGGTACCACTGATCCCAACAAATGAGAGTGCTGATACGTCCTACGCGAGTATCGAAAGCCTGGAAGCCAAGATCCCCGGAGTGAAGTAGAATTTCTCATAGTACAAGGGATCGTCGGGGATATGCATCTTGCGGAATAGGCCGACCATCTGGCCGTTTGCATCTATGATCGCGGCGCTGTTGTGGTAAACACCAGCGGCCCGGCGTTCAAACAGGGGAGCGATGATAACCACTTTCAGTTTCCTGGCGAGTTTCCCGAGTGCCTTCGTTGTCGGGCCGGGGATTGGCTCGGCGAGATCAAACAGGGCTGCGTCCTCAGTCTGGCAGAAGTATTGCGACTTGAACAGCTCGGGAAGGCACACAACATGCGCACCCCCATCCGCTGCCTCTTCGATCTTTAAGAGGGCCTTCTTGAGATTCTTGTCTGGATCGGTCCCCAGGGCCATCTGTGTCAGCCCGACGGTAAACGAAATAGGAGTGGCCATGACTTCTTGCACCGTGTGAAAGAGATTGCTGATGGCAAAAGTACCTCAATATGCGGTGAGAATCAAGAATCCGTGTTTGATGTTGTATGGATGGCCGTCGTCTCGCGAACGATCTCAGCAGTCGGGATGACGGCGACCGTGTTGGCTCGATGCTCCTTGACAAAGAAGGCAATACTTGCGATCATGGATGCAATCTGCTGACCATGGAAACAAACAAACGCACATATGCTATCCTGATTTCTCTGGTTGCCCTATGGTGCGGAGGAATTGTGCTTGCACCGTTCCTGCGCTCGACCTTTCCAGGTGCTTCTTCCTTCCTCTATTCATTGTACGCGCCGATCTGTCATCAGATCGATGCTCGGTCATTCCACGTATTCGATGAGAAGCTGGGGGTCTGTATTCGCTGTTCGTCGATCTATCTGGGTTTTTTTCTTTCGCTTCTTGCGTACCCTTTGTTCCAACGTCTTTCATCTCCCTCGATCCCCATGCGCAGATGGATTGCGATAGCAGTGGTCCCGATGGCGATCGACGTTTTATTGAACGTCACTGGAGTTTATCATAGCACCGCGTTGACAAGAACCATTTCGGGAGCGCTTTTCGGAGCAATCCTGCCGTTCTACATTGTCCCCCCGCTGATGGAGGGCATTGCACAACTTCGAAATCAACTGTTAGCACGAGGAGGTTCCTTCCATGCTCGAAAAGCCTAACAAGTTCCGTATTGCTCTCATCGCCGGGACAGTGATCGGTGTCGTCTCGGCGGTCCCCGGTATTAGTCTGATCAACTGTTGTTGCTGCGCCGGTGTCTGGTTGGGGGGAGTGCTTGCAATGTATTTGTACAGACAACAGTTCACAGAGGGGATGCCCCCGCTCGAGTCGTCCGATGCGCTGATGCTTGGTCTCATGGCCGGCGTTGTTGGGGCGTTTGTCGCCACGATCATGAATTTGCTCATCCTCGCGGTTTTTGGACCGGTCGAACAGGAACTCGTTCGATCGCTCGTGGGGAAATTTCTTGATCGAATGGCCGAGCAGGGAAGCCTGTCGTCGGATATGGTCGAAACGATAAAAGATCAAGTCGAGCAATCAATCAAGGATTCCGGGCGCCTGTCGAGCATTTTCGGGAGCCTGTTTGTCGCGCTGATTGTGTACCCCATCTTCGCAATCCTTGGGGCGTTGCTCGGATTCGCGATCTTCAAGCCTAAGACACCACCGCAAGCAACGGTGACACACTGAAATGAAAATCCGCACGCTTCGTATCCTTGTCTTGCTTCTGATGTCCAGCGTTGCTGTGGCGCTCTCGCAGGAAGGCGAGATTGCAGTGCAAAAACTCCTAACGGACCAGATCATTGCCTGGAATGCAGGGGATGTTGAAGGATTCATGAAAGGGTACTGGAACTCAGACAGCACGGAGTTCGTCAGTGGAGGAAATATCGTGCGAGGCTATCGCGAAGTTCTGGCGCGATACAAGAAGACCTACGACACCCGGGAAAAGATGGGAAAATTGGAGTTCGCTGAGCTGCAGATCAGAACGATCTCTCCGAAGTTTGTCCTCGCTGCCGGGGTCTGGAAGCTCCATCGGGCAAAAGACCAACCGTGGGGGAGGTTTACGCTGCTTATCGAGAAGAAGCCCGAGGGGTGGCGGATCATCCACGACCACACATCATCCGCAAACTGAAAAACAGAAAGAAGTCCGACTTCTTTTGGACTAAGCAAAGGAAGAAGACGGACTTCTGAGTTGGACAGCGGTATCATTCCATCCTACTTCTTCAGGATCCAACGCTACTCGAAGACGCCGTCAAGCCCTGCGCAGCCGTATTCGGAAGGTCGTGCCCGAGCCCGGTTTGCTGTCTTTGAGGATGAGCTTGCCGCTGTGGTACGTCTCAACGATGCGCTGGGAGAGGCTCAGTCCCAGCCCCCAACCGCGCTTCTTTGTGGAAAACCCTGGCCGGAATACTTCTTTCCGGTACGTCACGTCGATTCCTTTGCCGGTGTCGGCCACGTCGATGTACACGTAGTCCTGTCGCTCCGACAAGGTGATGGTGATCTTTCCGGTGCCAGTCTCGATCGCATCCAGAGCATTCTTAACGAGATTCTCGATGACCCATTCGAAAAGCTCGCTGTTGATCTGAACAGTAAGAGGCGATCTGTACTCCAATGAAAGTTGGACCTTCTTGCCGGTCTGCGGGATCCTTCGCTGGAAGTACTGGATGACCCTCTCGATGACCTCGACAAGATCCTCGTTCTTCAGATCCGGCTTCGATCCGATCCTCGAGAACCGGAGCGCGATCTTCTGAAGTCGCTGGAGGTCGTTGTCCATGTCGTGGAGGGTCTCGACGATGCTCGGATCTGACGTCCCGGTTTGGTGTTTGAGAAGTTCGACCCAACCCATCATGCTGGAGATCGGCGTGCCGAGCTGGTGCGCGGTTTCGCGCGCCATACCGACCCAAATGCTGCTCTGCTCGCTTCGCTTGATGTAGCTGAAACTGATGTAGCCAATGAAGATGAAGAGGGCGACTACGGCAAACTCGAAATACGGCAGCATCCGGAGCCGCGTAATGAGCTTCGACTCGCCGTAATGGACATAGTTGAGAATCAAGTTGTCCCCCGCTTCGACCTTGATTCTGGGCTTGTTCTCATCCATCTCTGTGATCAACTGCTTCAGGTATGCGCGTTGAGCTTCTCCCGACAATAAGGTGTCAAGCGTGACATTCTTGATGGTTGTAGCGTACGGCTTGAGCGGCTCATTTGCCGCATCGGAGAGGATGACCGGAAAATCGATATTATTGATGACCTCTTCCAGGACGAAGCTGTAGTCGCCGCTCTGCGTTCTGTTGCTACCGATATACTCGAACGATTTGGCGTACAAATTGGCGATATGCTGCTGATTCGATTCGAGGTCCCGCACAATGGAATGAGTGTACAGGAGCGTTCCCGCGACAATGACGAATGCGAGGACCAGAAGGATAACCTTTAGCTCACTTGATTGAGGAAGCAGATTTTGGTTTGTCGATTCCATTGCCAATCGAAGGCCGGATCGCACTGAGTGTGTTAGCGAACGATGAGTGTTTGATCGCGCCGTGCGCCGACGGAAACCATCCAGATCCTCGTTCCTAAGAGGGACGCGATGGCGTTTATGTACGTGCGAGCGCGTGGCGGCAGCTTGGCGTATGAGCGCACACCCGATATTTTGGACTTCCATCCTTTGAAAACTCGATACTGTGGCTCCACCGTCTCAAGAGCCCGGAGGTCCGTCGGAAAGTTCTCGAGCTTCTTGCCCTGAACATTGTATCCGATGCACACCTTGATTTCATCAAACTCGTCGAGGACATCGAGTTTCGTGACTGCGATCTTCTGAATGCCATTCACGCGAATCGAATACCGCAGGCTCACGGCATCGAGCCAACCACACCGTCGGGGTCTGCCGGTCGTTGCGCCATATTCGCTGCCCGTCGTGCGGAGCCGCTCTCCGGTGCTGTCATTCAACTCTGTTGGGAAAGGTCCATTCCCGACTCGTGTTGAGTATGCTTTCACGACGCCAACGATTGAAGTGATCGCGGTGGGCGGGATGCCGAGTCCTGTGCACGCGCCGCCGCTCGTCGGACTCGATGAAGTCACAAAAGGATAGGTGCCGTGATCAACATCGAGGAGAGCCCCCTGGGCTCCTTCAGCGAGGATCTTCTTTTTCTTCTTGAGAGCGTTGTTGAGATAGAGGGATGTGTCTGTGATGTATTCGTCGATCTTCTTGTCGAACTCCTGATACTCCTGAATGATGGCGTCAACATCGAGTTCTTTGGAATTATAAACCTTGCTCAGGAGCTGATTCTTCTCTTCAATGTTCCGCTTGAGTTTCTTGCTCAAGATATCGCGGTCGAGCAGATCAACGACGCGTATCCCTGTCCGTGTATACTTGTCGATGTAGGCCGGGCCGATGCCGCGTCCAGTAGTCCCGATTTTCTGATCACCCTGTTCACGAATTGAATCAAGCAGCTTGTGGTACGGCATGATAAGGTGCGCATTGTGGCTGATGAGCAGCCGACCATGGACATCGATTCCCAGTTCTCGAAGTTGATCGATTTCCGCCATGAGAGCAACCGGGTCGAGCACAACGCCGTTACCGATGACACAGGTGACATGGTTATGGAAGATCCCCGACGGAATGAGGTGGAGAACGTATTCCTTGGTCGTGATACCACTCTCGGTCTTTGTTGGCACAACAACCGTATGCCCGGCATTGGCGCCTCCCTGATAACGGGCGACGATATCAACATTCTCACTAAGATGGTCTACGATCTTGCCTTTGCCCTCATCGCCCCATTGGGCACCAACGATTAACTGAACAGGCATAACCAGTCCTTGTGCTCGCTATTCATTCAGTAAAGGTTCTCTCCTTCGGGGAGGATGAATGGAAGAGCTCTCAGCAGTTAGCTGATCGCTGTTTTCCAAAAAAGTGTAGGCAAAAAATGAACGAAATACAAGGCGAAGGCCGATCGATTCGTGCTTTGCCTTTCACTCGTTAATGGGTTATATTTTTGTCGCAATCCGAATGCCTGCCTGGCTCCTTACAGCTCAAGAGGTCGAGCGTGGACAAATTCGTCATTCATAGCGGCAATAAACTGAAGGGCACCGTGCAAGCGAGCGGCGCCAAGAACGCGTCGCTGGCATTGATGCCGGCAACACTCCTCGCACCGGGGGAATACAGGCTTCACAATACTCCTATTCTGCGTGATGTGGCAACAATGTCCCGTCTGCTTGAAACGATGGGGCTGAAAATCAGCAGAGAGGATCACACCCTGCGTGTTGATTCATCGACAGTGACGAGCTTTGAAGCGCCGTACGAGCATGTCAAGAAAATGCGTGCTTCGATTTATGTGCTGGGACCGCTGGTCGGCCGATTTGGGCAAGCCGATGTGTCACTGCCCGGCGGGTGTGCCTGGGGGCCGCGGCCTGTCAATCTCCATATCGAGGGACTTCGGAAACTCGGAGCTCAGATTGAGGTCGAAGGGGGCTACATTCGTGCACGTGCCAAGCGCTTGCGGGGTGCGAGGATTGTTTTCGACGTCTCAAGTGTCGGTGCAACCGGAAACGTGATGATGGCTGCCGTTCTTGCTCAGGGGACGACGATCATAGACAACGCAGCCATGGAGCCTGAAATCGCGGCGCTCGGAGACTTCCTTAAGAAAATGGGCGCAAAGATCGATGGGATTGGCACCAACCATCTTGAGATTGAGGGCGTCGATACTCTCCATCCAGCCGATTGTGTGACAATCCCGGACAGAATAGAAACCGGCACATTGCTCATCGCGGCGGCCATCGCAGGAGACAAGAACGGCTCCGTGCGCGTCGGGAAGTGTCATCCCGCTCATCTCAGCGCTGTGACGACGAAGCTGGAGGATGTCGGAGCGAAGATCAGCCTGGGGAAAGACTTTATCGAGATCGTCCCTCCCGAGATCATCCGGCCTGTCAATGTCACCACGTCGATCTATTCTGGATTTCCGACAGATATGCAGGCTCAGTGGATCGCGTTAATGAGTCTTGCAGATGGGACGAGCGTCATCACGGAGACGATTTACTTTGATCGCTTCATGCACGTCCCCGAACTCGTCCGGCTCGGCGCGAACATCACCGTCAAGGAAAACATAGCGACCGTTGTCGGCGTCAACGGATTAACCGGTGCGAAGGTGATGTCGACCGATCTGCGCGCGAGTGCCTCGCTCATCCTCGCCGGACTGGCCGCTGAAGGAACGACAGAGGTCCTGCGTGTTTACCACCTGGACCGCGGATATGAGCAGATTGAACTGAAGCTCGCTCAGCTCGGAGCGGAGATCGAGCGTGCAAGTGGGGAAGAATTCTAAGCCTCCATCGGCTCCCTCACGACGTTCCGTTTGTTGATCCTGACGCGGAACGGAGTATCGTACGCATGCTTCCTTCCTAAAATCGTGGCGATGTTCAAAGAGTTCCTTTCGTATCGCTCGCACATTCTTGCACTGATTGTGTTGCTCGCGGTCTCGTTCGCTGCGACGCAGATCCCCCTCTTCAATTACCTCGGGTATGAATTCTCGGCACTCATCGCGCTGGTGTGGAGCCTGATTGCAGGCCTGCTCACGATCTCCTTCTGGAACAAGGGAGCACGAAGTGGAACACTGGACGTGAACGCGTTTGCAGTTCGCTCGCTGGCTCTCTGTCTGACGGCGTTGATCATTCCGCTCACCGTCATCGCGATCAACGCACTGTTTGTCAAGAATTGTTCTTTCCTGCAGGGTACGATCCTGTTCCTGCTTGTCACGGTCCCGGGAGTTATCTTCGCCCATGCAATTTCGGTTGCCGCCTCGCTGATTGTTCGGCAGTGGAGGAAGACAGTCTTTGTATCTGCATGGCTTGTGGTGCTTGTCCACATTCTTTACGTCACGCTCATACGGCCGCAGATCTTCGCTTTCAATCCTATCCTCGGGTATTTCCCCGGCCTCACGTACGACGAGACACTCGATGTGAACGATCGCTTGCTTCTTTATCGGGCCGGGACAATTGCCTTCGGAATGTTGCTGGTTTCTGGTGCGTTGGCCCTTCACCGGCGGCGAGCCGGTACCGGCGCGCATACCGATACGCATCCATCTATTGCTGGACGGGTGGCGATGCTTGTGCTTGTCGCGGCCGTGATCGCTCTCTTCATCTTCAGTAACCAGCTCGGGCTTTCTTCGTCCGAATCCTCCATCCAGCAAGAGCTTGGGGGAAAAGTGGAGACGGCGCATTTTGTCATCTCGTACCCCGACACGCTCTTGAAGGGCCCGAGGTTGGAGCAAGTGATTCAACTCCATGAGTTCTATTACTATCAACTCGTGGGAGTTCTGCGTGTCAGGCCAGCCAGAAAAATTCATACGTATCTGTACGCGACGCAGGACCAAAAGGGGAGGCTCATAGGAGCTTCTGGAACGAACATTGCCAAACCATGGCTATGGCAGCTCCACATCAATTCTTCCGACGTCGATGGTTCGCTTCGTCATGAGCTCGTCCACGTTTTGGCCGCGGAGTTCGGTTTTCCGCTCCTGAGGATTGGTGTCAATTCGGGGCTTATCGAAGGATTGGCGATGGCGGTGGAACGTGAAGAGTACGAGGAACCTGTTCATCGTCTCGCCGCGATGGTGTTCGCTGCAGACGTTGCTCCGGATGTCCGGAGCTTGTTCACTCTTACTGGGTTCATGAGAGCTTCTGCCGGCGTGAGCTACATCCTCGCCGGGTCATTCTGCCAGTATCTCATTGATCGGTATGGCATGCGTCGATTCAAGCTGCTTTACGGCACAGGGGAGTTTTCCATCATCTACGGCAAATCGCTCCCGTTGCTGCTGCAAGAATGGCGACGATCGCTTGATCGCTTTCGCTTCAACGAAGGTGATCTTGAAAAAGCGGGATACCTTTTCAAGCGGCGTTCGATCTTCGGCAAGGAGTGTGCGCGTGTCATTGCAAACCTGAACAAAGAGACTCACACGTTGTTATCAACGGGACGGTTGGAGGAAGCGTTGGCGTCTGCGGATCGTTCACTGGGACACACGACAAGCGCCGAAGCGATCTACCAGAAGACCACTGCACTGCTCCGCCTCAGCAGGTACACTGAAGCAATCGAATTTGCGCAAAGTCAACTTCGTGACACGCTTGCTGCTCCTTCATTTCTACCGTTGAAGTCACTGCTCGGCGATGCATGGTGGGGCGCGGATTCGCTGGAAAGCGCAATGAAGCTGCACGCGGAGCTCCTCCGTGTACACCTTTCGTCGGCGTGGGATGAGGTGGAGTCGCTGCGGCTCGAGATCCTCGCGAAACCCGACCTTGCGCGTAAACTGAAGCCGTACTGCCTATCCTTGACAGATGACTCTTCTCGAATGGCATTCTTGGAGAAGACGGTCAGCGAGCATCCGAAGGAAATGATCCCGAGATTTCTTCTGGCGAGAGAGAAGGCCTCGAAGGATCAATTGGAGGAGGCAGTGCGGCTGCTTGATGAGTTACGGCCATTCAGCTCATCAATACTGGAATTATCACGGCAGCGCCGTCTGGGGCAGCTATCACTTGCATTGGGTCGTTACGAGAAAGCCAAGATCTATTACTGGCAGTCGCTGAATCACCTCCTCCGGGAGACGCAGGGTGCGGAGATAGAGGAGAGGCTTCGGTTCTGCGATTGGATGGAGGAGGCTCCGCAGAGATTTGATTGATTCTCCTCCATTTTTTGCCTTTATTATGCAGCAATCTTCCACTTCATGCCGAAACTGCTTTTCAAAAGAATATTCCTGGAGAAAACAATGAAAACGACTATTACGGATGTATGGGCGCGTGAGATTCTTGACTCTCGTGGCAATCCAACTCTCGAGGTTGAGGTCACGCTTGAGGATGGTACCGTTGGCCGCGCTGCTGTTCCTAGCGGAGCATCTACTGGTGAAAACGAGGCTGTGGAGCTTCGAGACGGCGACAAAGCGCGCTACAACGGCAAGGGAGTCTTGAAAGCCGTTGAGAACGTCAACAACGTGCTTGCGGAAGAGGTCGTGGGCTTCGAGACGACCGACCAGGTTGGCATCGACAAAATGATGATCCAGCTTGATGGGACGCCGAACAAGGGCAAGTTGGGTGCGAACGCAATTCTTGGTGTTTCACTGGCGGCGGCGAAGGCAGCCGCGCAGTCGTTGCATATGCCGCTGTATCGATACATCGGTGGCACCAACGCCAAGATCCTTCCTGTGCCGATGATGAATATCCTCAACGGCGGCAGCCATGCCGACAACAACGTTGACTTTCAGGAATTCATGATCATGCCCATCGATGCCCCATCGTTTGCAGAAGCGTTGCGCATGGGGGCGGAGGTTTTCCACTCTCTGAAGTCGGTCCTGAAGAAGAAGGGATACAATACAGCTGTTGGGGATGAAGGGGGGTTCGCTCCGAATCTGAAATCCAACGAAGAAGCGCTCGAAGTCATTCTCGATGCAATCGGAAAGGCGAACTACAAGGCGGGTGAGCAGGTGTACGTTGCTCTCGATCCTGCAGCGAGCGAGTTCTTCGACACCGACAAGAAGAAATATATCTTCTCGAAGTCCGACAAATCCGAAAAGACTCCGGAGCAGATGGCGAAGTACTGGGAAGGATGGACGAAGCAGTATCCCATTGCATCGCTTGAAGACGGTATGGCCGAGGGTGATTGGGAGGGATGGAAGATTTTGACAGATGCAGTTGGCAAAAGAGTGCAGCTGGTCGGCGACGATGTGTTCGTGACGAATGTCGAGTACCTCTCAAAAGGAATCGACATGGGCGTTGCGAACTCGATCCTCATCAAGGTCAATCAGATTGGTACCCTCACTGAGACACTCGACTGGATCGAGATGGCGAAACGGGCGCACTATACCACGGTCCTCAGCCACCGGTCCGGCGAAACCGAGGACACAACGATCGCAGACATCGTCGTCGCGACAAATGCCGGAATGATCAAGACGGGTTCGGCCAGCCGCACAGACCGCATCGCAAAGTATAATCAGTTGATTCGAATTGAGGAAGAACTTGATACCAATGGCTACTATGCAGGCTTCGGCGCGCTGAATGTGAAGCTTGCATAACGGCCGCAAAGGTCAACTGGATGTGATCAGATCTCTTCGTGATCTTTGTTTTCTCTGTGGTTCTCTTTTTCAACGATGTACTTGACTTGGGATGGAACGCGTATGACTCCAATCAAATTCGGTACGGATGGGTGGCGTGGTCTGATTGCTGCCGACTTCACGTTCGATAACGTCGCAAAGGTGGCGCTGGCGACCGCAAACTACTTCAAGCGGCACAAGAAAATCAAGAACGGGATTGTCATTGGCTATGACTCGAGGTTCCTCAGCAAGGAATTCGCAGAGACCACCGCAGAGGTGGTGGCGAACAAAGGAATCAGGGTCATCATCTCCGACAAGATTTCTTCAACGCCGATGGTTTCACTCCTGACAAAGAAGCTCAAGGCTGCAGGAGGAGTGGTCATCACTGCCAGTCACAATCCTGCTCGCTACAACGGATTCAAGATCAAAGGTGATTTCGGCGGTCCTGCCCATCCCGAGATGATCGAGAAAGTCGAGAAAGAGCTAAGAAAAGTATTGAAGTCGAAAGTAGAAAGTAAGATGACCTTTGAGCAACTGGTCACGAAGGGCACGATCAAGAAAGTGGACTTCACGGCGGCGTATGTGGAGGACCTCAGGACAAAGCTGGACATTCCACTGATCGAGTCATCAGGAATCAAGATTGCCTACGATGCGATGTACGGCGCTGGTCAGGGGGTGTTCTCTCAGCTTGTTCAACCGCGTGCGGAGCTGCGAAACTCGTACAACCCTTCGTTCGGCGGCACACACCCCGAGCCCATTCCGCAGAACATCAAAGATCTTGCATCCGCAGTTGTGATGAAAGGATGTGATATCGGCATCGCGACGGACGGAGATGCCGACCGCGTTGGCGCTGTGGACGAGAACGGCAATTTCGTGGACTCGCATCGTATGTTCGCGATTCTCCTGAAGTACCTGGTCACAGAGAAGCACCTGACGGGTGAGATCGCAAAGTCAATTTCCGTCAGCCAGATGATCAACCAGATGTGTGTGAAATACGGGCTGAAATTGCATGAAACCCCTGTTGGGTTCAAGTATCTCTGCCGCCTCATGACGGAACGAAACATTCTGATCGCTGCAGAGGAGAGCGGAGGGTTGGGGCTGCGAGGGCATATTCCCGAACGCGACGGGATTTATGTAGGCCTCCTGCTGTGTGAAGTGATGGCCAAACGGCAGCGGAAGCTGAGCGAACTCGTCGAGGAGCTTATGATTGAGTTCGGTTGGCACTACTTCAACCGTATCGATGCACATATGACGGAGAAAGAGAAACAGCAGACTCTTGCTGCCTACAAGAAGGGGATCAAGTCCCTTGGTGGATATCCCGTCAAAAAGGTGGAGACGAAGGATGGCTACAAGTTCTTCTTCGATGACGCATGGGTGCTGATGCGAGCCTCTGGCACGGAGCCTTTGATACGCTTCTATGCTGAGGCGGATTCAGTGTTCAAGCTGAATGCGCTCTTGAAAGCCGCAACGGAGGTATGAAAACGAGATTTATCTAGAAACTTCAAGAGAACGGGGAATTCTCCGTCAAGCCTCCCTGTTTCACACAGAGGAGGCTTTTTATTTTCAATCTGGCGTTGAAATTCTGGAGAACTCTGCGTGAAACGAACGATCTTCCTGGCAGTATCAACTCTGCTCTTTTGCACGGCCCGTATCCTTGCGGGCAATAATCCCAAGACTGCTCTTGCGGTTCGGACACCGGTTGCGCCCAAAATCGACGGCACCCTCGATGAGCCGGAGTGGAAACTGGCAAAGCCGCTCGTGGACTTCGTTCAACTGGTGCCGAACGAAGGGTCTGAGCCGACAGAGAAGACGGAGATTCGGATTCTCTATGATGACGAAGCGCTCTATGTTGGCTGCACGATGTATGACTCTGAGCCGTCGAAGATCGTGGCGCGCCTGGCCCGTCGTGACGATGAAGTAGAATCTGATTACATCAACATTTTGCTTGACAGCTACCACGATCACCAGACAGACTTTGAGTTCAGGATCAATGCTTCCGGCGTGAAAGTCGACGTTCTCCGATATGATGACGGTCGACAGGTGGATTATTCGTGGGATCCAGTATGGGAGGTTAAGACACGAATCACGAATGAAGGATGGGTCGCGGAAGTCAGAATCCCGTTCAGGGTGTTGCGGTACTCCGATCAGCAAAACCGGGAATGGGGGGTGCAGATCATCCGTCGCATTTCGCGAAAAAAGGAGGAGATCCATTGGGCCCTCATCAAAGCGAGCGACAACGGGTGGCCGTCGAAGTTCGGTCACCTGGCCGGATTCGATCGTCTCCCATCTTCTACCGCGGCAGAAATCCTTCCATACTCTGCCGGCAGCGGTGAATTCGTTCCCATCTCGCCTGCCAATCCGCAGGGTAGACAATTTACACCCAATGCAGGGTTCGACTTGAAGTACCGTCCCAGCGCGTTGCTGACCATCGATGCGACGGTCAATCCCGATTTCGGGCAGGTCGAGGCAGATCCAGCAGTTCTCAACCTGACCACGTTTCAGACGTTCTTTCCTGAAAAGAGGCCATTCTTCATCGAAGGTTCTCAGATCATTCACTTCTCAACGTTCGGTGACAACGCCGGACCCGGTTTGTTCTATTCAAGGAGGATCGGCAGGGCGATCAGCGTTGATGCACCTCCGGGCGGATACGTGCAGGACCAGCCCAAGTTCGCGACGATTTTGGGAGCAGTGAAAGTCTCCGGAAAAACTGAGGGTGGGCTGTCGATCGGCGCGCTCGAAGCCGTTACGAAGCAGGAGAAAGCTACCCTTGTCGATTCGCTGGGGAACAAGTCCGATCAGGTTGTCGAGCCGTTCTCGAACTTCAGCCTGATTCGTCTGAAGCAGGACTTTCTTGAGAATTCCAACGTAGGGATGATCGTCACCAATGTCACGCGGGACGGTACACTTCCCGCCTATACCGCAGGTCTTGACTGGAATTTGAGGTTTCTCGAAAGCGTCTACCGAATTGATGGTTTTCTTGCTGCGTCGCACACGACGAACGCCGACCCAATCGTCCAGAATGCCAATGGGTACCACGATGGACCTGCGGGAAGACTGAACATCAATAAGGAAGGGGGCGAGCACTGGAGATGGTCGCTGGGATATGATTTCACTTCTAAAGGATTCAATGTCAATGACATCGGATTCTTCAGGAGGCCGAACGATCGCGGTACCGTCAACACACTTCAATACCGCGAGGACATTCCATCGGAATCATACCAGCGCTGGAATCTCACTGCGCTCTATCACTATAGAACAAACTTCGACAACGCCGAGCTCTGGAACATGTTCCAATTGCAGGGCGACCTCTTGCTGAGAAGCTATTGGGAGATCCAGACTCAGGCCAGCGTTGACTATGGCAAGTACGATGACAGAGAAACTCGGGGGAATGGTCTCTATCGGAAACCTGTGAGCCGAAATTACATGGCCTTCATCACTTCCGATCCTCGTTTGCCAGTGGTCGGGGGCCTCCAGCTCATTACAGGGAACGATACTCGCGGCAGCAGCACTTGGAGCACGATGGCACAAATGGAGGTCAGACCTGCATCGAACGTGACGGTCCAGTTCTCTCTCACCCACACTGAGACGTACCGGTTTTTCGCTTGGGTTGTGAACAGGACGGTGGCTGACGATCCTACGCTCCCGTCGAACACTACAAGCAGCATATTTGCCCAGCGCACCGTGAGCCAATGGGATCTTACGACGCGTGGCTCGTTTGTCTTCGCCCAGAACCTCACGCTGCAATACTACCTTCAGGTGTTCGCGGCAAAAGGAAAATTCGAAAACACGCAGCGGATGGTTTCGGATGATACGTTCGTGCCGTACGTGTTTGATCCTCCGATATCAAACAACCCATCCGATTTTACCAATCTTTCTTTGAAATCCAACGTCGTTTTGCGGTGGGAGTACCTGCCGGGCAGCACGATCTTCCTCGTCTGGTCACAGGCAAGGCAGGGAGCTGGAGGCAACTACCAGACTGCCTTCTGGGACAATGTTTCGAACACATTCTCCTTACCGGCGGACAATGTCGTTTTGTTGAAGATTAGCTACTGGTTTAGTATCTAGTAGAAGTCTCGGTTGTCGATCAACATTCCAGAATCGAAGACCAGAAACTGTTATGGAGCAAGGCGAAACGAGGATTCTCAATCGTGGTGACGAGATCGTCTTGAGGGTGGATGACGCGGCCTTTGAGGGACGGACGGTCGGTCGCCATGAAGGCCTTGTTGTTTTTGTCGATGGGGCAGTTCCGGGCGATACCGTCAGAGTCCGGGTCCTCAAGGCCAAAAAGAACTACGCTGAAGCGAAGGTCCTGTCCGTTGAGCAGGCCTCACCGCACCGTGTAACACCTCGATGCAAGCACTTCGGCCCTTGCGGAGGGTGCAGGTGGCAAAACGTTGACTATCGGATTCAGCTCCGCTTCAAGCAACAGCACGTCGTCGATGCGTTTGAGCGTATCGGGGGCTTCTCCAACCCGAACGTCCTTCCCATCATCGGTTCTGACGACCTGTATTTCTATCGGAACAAGATGGAATACTCCTTCGCCGATAGAGAATGGCTCGAGTCAGCGCCGACAAAGGGGGCACCTCGTCCAACCCGAGATTACTTCGAATTGCGAAATGCCAATTTCGAAATTGACAATCCGCAATCCGCAATTCACTTGGGTCTGCACGTCCCCCAGCGCTACGACAAGGTTCTGGAAATCACCGAGTGTCATCTCCAATCCGAAATCTCAAATGAAATCCTGAACTTTGTCCGAACGTTTACCCGCCGTGAGGGTCTCCCCGTTTATTCCTCAGATGACGACGCGGGGTATCTCCGCTTTCTTGTTATACGACAGAGCCGACGGACAAATGAGCTCATGGTCAACCTTGTGACCTATGATGATCGTCCGCAAATCATGGAGCATTTCACGGCCGGGTTGCTCACCGCAATTCCTTCGGTTACGACAGTTGTCAATACCATCAACTCAAAGAAGGCCCAGATTGCATTCGGTGATCGTGAGAAGGTCTATGCGGGTGACGGTTTCATCCACGAGAAACTTGGCGAGTTAGTGTTTACGATCTCAGCGAGCTCCTTCTTCCAGACAAACACGGTACAAGCCGAACGGCTCTACACGGTTGCCAAGAGTTTTGCTGCGTTGAAACCGTCAGACATCCTTTGGGATCTCTATTCTGGTACCGGCTCCATTGCGCTGTTCGTTTCAGACGCCGTGCGGCAGGTGGTCGGAGTGGAATCAGTGGAGAGTGCCGTGCAGGATGCCGAACGCAACGCGCTCGCAAACCACATCGAGAACTGCACATTCATACTTGGCGATCTAAAAGATCGACTGACAAAGGCTCGGGCCTGGATCGCATCGCATCCGAAACCGGATGTCATGATCATCGATCCCCCGCGAAGCGGCATGCATCCAAAAGTAGTGGACGAGATCCTTGCTCTGGCCCCGCGCCGAATCGTCTACGTCAGCTGCAACCCGGCATCACAGGCGCGGGACCTGAAAATCATGGCAGCTCGCTATGACGTCCTCGCCCTGCAGCCTGTCGACATGTTCCCGCACACCTATCACATCGAAAACGTCGCGCAACTGATCTTGCGGTAACGAGTCGCTGGGACACATGAAAAGCAAAAAGCCCCCGGAAAGAATCGGAGGCTTTTTCGCGTCTACGAAGAATTTCTCTTCCAAGTTTATCATGCGTCCAGCGTTTTCCTCCGGAAAGACCGGAGAATCCAGTAGATTGCTCCCACACCAAGAAGAATGTTAGCAGCGATGATGTACCATTGCGTGCCGATATCGAGTTTTGCTGCGCAGAGCTTTTGTGCCTGCTGGACGGCCGCCTCGGACAGGAGTGTGCTGAACTCACCAGAGTAATCCGCCCGTTCATCGTATAGCAGCTTCGCATCAGAAACGTTTACGAGGCGAATATGCAGGACGTAATGCTTGTCCAGGCGAGTAGCTTGGGCATGAATTATTTTTTCAACCCCTAGCACCTTTCCGAGTTCGGCGATGCGCAAGGGAGTGTCGAACTGCTCGAACCTCCTGGTGCCGGCACCACGAACAGAGGTGCCCCTCATCGTATCCTGATGGATGAGTTCGAATCGCTTGGATTGTGACACAGTTCCTTCGAATCGTTGTGTCAGCTGAAAGCCCTCTTCCGTGGATAAGCCTACTGTTTCGAAAGGGAGAACGGCCAGCTTCTGCCGATGATCAGCCAGTCCAGAGGTCAGCGCGTTTTGGCAAAAACCCCGTGCAGCGAGGAGAAAAACCATCAGGAATAGTGCTGCTGCCTTTTTCGAAGGTGAATTCATAGCTCTGGCAACGTCAGTGGCGGATTCAAGGGTCTCCCTATTCCATTCTTAGTGCTGTCTGGCGGGCGATGTTCGACCTTCGAATAATCGAGGAAGCCTGGGCCGGGGTAATAGAAATCGGCTGGGGCTCTTCAACGAAGACAGCCTCGATACGCTCGCTGACGATAAGGCTGTCTGAAGCTGACGCGGAGAAGCTGATCGGGATATTGAGCGATGAATCAGGGAATGCCGCCCACTGGAGTGCGATCGACCTGTTCGTCGATGATAACGCAAATGGTGACGACACGTTCGAGAACTTTCCCTTGATGGTCGAAAGAGTCACCCGCAGGCGGTACGGTCGGTACTTCATCTTGAGCTGTATGAGCAAATCGACGGATCGCGTGCTGTCCTTCCGGCTCGTCTGAATGTTCCGGTTGATATCGATCCAGGGCTGTGCCGGTGTTGGAAGCGAATGATCGAACTCCGCCTCCGTCGTGGATCCTCGAAGCGTAGTGTCACGCCCGCAAAAGACGAGGCGCGTGTTCTTCAAATATTCAGAACTTCGCACGACGAGCGTGCCACGCGTTGAGTCCAGGTTGAAGGTCTCTTCAACTACGATTGATGGTTGCCATTCCTTCGAATAAGAATCTCGAGAGGAAAGAACCACCACCGTGGCAACGAAGAGCAGAACAACAATGGTGCCTGCAGTTTTTTGTCTGAATTTTTGCAGCAGTGATAGATCGTTGCGCGCGTCGTAGTATACCGCGGCAAAGCCCAGAAGGAACGGAAATGCCCAAAAAGAAAAGAAGAGAACATAGCCGATGTGCATCACCGCATTGATCGTCGGCGTGATCTCGGGCTGAGAATGGCTGAATCGTGCCAAGAAGTCAAAAGCCTCGGAGAACATCAACCTGAACATGAAATGGGGTGAAAGAAGCCAGAAGAGGACCTTGAGAATCGGCTGTCGTATGAGCATTGCGAGAGCAAGAAGCAAGAGCGCGGTGGCAGGATAGAGCGCGAGCTTGATGGAAAGAAGCGCGCACAAAACCACAAACACCACCAGAAACACAAATGCCCGGAGATAGTACGAATAAGGATCATGTCGTAGGCGGAGTTTGTCGGAGACTTGCAGTGAGATCCAGATCCCGATGCCTGCGCCGAATATGCCGAGAACATAATAGCTGTTGATATCGGCCATCCAGGGGAACCGCACGCCCTTCATGAGAGAGACCACGTTCTCCGAGAGCCAAATGCAGGTCTGGATGATGAGCATCAAGAGATAGAGTTTCAGTCCCGGTATCTTCGGCCGATCAACCCCTTGGTACGTCTCGCGCCGGCGACGAACGACGACAAGTGCAACAGTCGCAACGATGAGAGCGAGAACAATGAACATGCCCAGTCCCACCAGAGGGACGAAAAAGGGGTACGCGGCGACCTCGTACAGGAAATACTTGTCGGCTTTCGTTTCGGGGACACCCCCGTCAAATCTCTCGACAAGTTTGTAGATCAATTCACCCGAGCGTTTGAGCCCGCTGACTTTGAAGTTCTCGAAATTGTCCTGAGGAGTATGGATTGGATCCCGCGCATCAGATGTGAAATCAATTGCCGGGATACTCCTTTGGAGAAATGGCTCATGATCCGAACCCACGCCCCCGCCTGGCATGGCTCCCATGAAAACGAAGAAATCCGTCGGATAATGAAGACCGGTGTATCCAAGCTTTGAAAACTCTTCATACGATGCCCGGACGAGCCATTCCGGGGAGCTGATATTGCCGACATCGAGCATTGGGAAAAGAAGCTGGGATCCGTTCGCCATGTCGGTCTGCAGCATCAGGACAATGTGGCCTGTATCGGGGAAATGATCGACGAAGTAGCGGGAGCCCTGGAGGCCGGCTTCCTCACCACCGAAGAGGGCGAAGACAATCGTTGACTCGTTCTTGCGTTGCGAGAGAACTCTCGCCAGCTCGATCACAACAGCCGAGCCGGAACCGTCGTCGTTCGCGCCAGGGACATCAGGGCTGGCAGAGTCTATATGTGCACCCAGGACGATGATACGGCTTGTGGCTCCCCTGAGGATTCCGACTGCCACTCCGCTCAGCGTGTTTGTCGGCGTCCCGCCGAGGTACCCTGGATATTCTCTGATAGGCATGATGTATGTTTCAGATAGTCCGAATTCCCGGAACTTGGCAAGAGCGAATTCCATCGCTCGGTGTTCGTCTGGCGAACCCATGGGACGGGCACCAATGTCCACAGCAATGGTACGGAGATAGGCGGTCGCGCTGTCCGTCGAAAACGGTGTCTGAGATTGAGCGGAAGAAAAAGAAATGAAAGCGGATACAAGAGAGAGATACACAAGTGGTTTCGACATAGAGGCCCGGCGATTGTTGTTATGAATTGATCGCTTCTGCAGAGGAATCGTCATCCGAGAATCGGAGATCGTCAGTTTCAAGCAAGGTTCCTTTCGAAGAATGAAACAATCCGTTGCTCATACTCGCTTCCACCGACATTCAGCAGGTTGGTGTGATCGGCTTTGTGGATGAGCAACAGCTCTTTTGGCTGGTTCGCATTGTTGTAAAGCGCTCGCGAGTATTCCGCCCGGATGCGCGTGTCATCCGTTCCATGGATAAAGAGCACAGGCTTGTGCACATTTCGCACTGCCTGGTTCGGCGACACATCCCTTGTCTTGAACCGGGCAAGTTTCTGAGAGCGGCTCATCGCGAGGTTGCGGAGAAAATGCCATGGGAGCTTCGTCATGAGCTTCTGATAGTCGACCATGATCGTCCGAAGGTCGGTGAAGCCTGCCTCGGCGACGATCGCTTCGATGCGCTGGTCGATGGCTGCTGCTTGGAGCGCTACGGCCGCTCCCATCGATGTGCCGAACACGCCGATCTTGCCAATCTGAGCATCCGTCCGCCCCTTGAGGTAATCGATTGCTGCTGCAAGATCATATTTCTCATAGTACCCGTACGTGCAATACGGACCCTCGCTCTGGCCATGCCGCCGGGAGTCGTAGAGAAAGACATTGAATCCTCTTCCGTAAAAGAGCTTTGCATAGGGAACGCCGCCGATCTTGCAGTCGCCGACGCCGTGAAGGTAGATGACTGTTCCGCGAGGGTTGCGACGTTGCTGGACAAACCAGCAACTGAGTTTGTAACCTTCGCTGGTCGCCAGGGTCAGGTCTTCTTGTGGAAGCCCGGCGTCGCGTGGCTCCAGAAGGTTCGTGAAGGTGCTGTACCATTCGCGTGTGCGCAGGTGGGGCTGGAGGAGAAGAAGTGGCCCGAAGACGAAAATGATCGCAGCTGCAGTGATCAGAAAAAGAACGACGAACAGTAGCAGCGCCAGGAAGATGGACATGCGCTCTGAGGTCTCGTTGGTAGCTGACTGGATTTCAGGTTCAATATAGGAAGGGGGTGTCTGTGATGCAAGGCGCCCTCCGGGGCATTTTGATGTGAAGCGATTTCGTCGTACTTTTAAAGAAACATATTTCACTTCAACAGCGGACAGAAGCAGAATGCAGCCCGATCTGAAAATCGCATTGGTACACGACTGGCTCACCGGCATGCGCGGAGGGGAGAAGGTTCTTGAGGTGCTCTGTGACCTTTACCCTCAAGCAACGCTGTATACCTTGCTTCATAACAAGGGGAGTGTCTCGAAGACAATCGAGGATAGGGAGATACGTACATCGTTCATTGATAGGATGCCTCTCAAGGCGCGGCGATACCGCAATTACCTTCCGCTCTTTCCCGCTGCGATTGAGTCATTTGATTTTTCGGCGTATGACCTCATTCTTTCGACGAGTCACGCGGTCGCGAAGGGGGCGCGTCCCGCGCCGGGGGCACTTCATATCTGTTACTGCCACACGCCGATGCGATATGTTTGGGAACTCTACGGTGAATACTTCGGGCCAGGTCGGGCGGGCCTGGTCACTCGTGCGGCGATGTCGCTTGTCGCGCCGCGACTGCGTGCGTGGGATATAAGGTCCAGCACCCGGGTGCATCATTTTATCGCGAACTCCCGCAACGTGGCCGGGCGCATTCGGCAATACTATCGGAGGCCGGCTGATGTGATCCACCCGCCGGTAAACTTGGAGCAGTTCCTTCTTTCAAATGAGGATGACGGATATTTCCTCATCGTCAGTGCGCTTGTTCCCTATAAGCGGGTCGATCTCGCGATTGAGACATTCAATCGATTGGGGGAGCGCCTCGTGATTGTCGGCACGGGGCCTGAACTGACCAGGCTCAAGGCCATAGCTGCGCCGAAGGTGGAATTCCTTGGGTGGCAGTCGGAGGTCGAGTTGGCGAAGTTGTACGCCCGCTGCCGGGCGCTGATCTTTCCGGGAATCGAGGATTTCGGGATCGTTCCGTTGGAAGCAATGGCGAGCGGCAAACCTGTCGTCGCGTTTGGAAGAGGGGGCGCTCTGGAAACGGTCTCGGATGATCCGCAGCGGCCGACTGGAGTGTTCTTCTATGAGCAAACGCCGGAAGCGTTGAAGGAGGCTGTCCTTAAACTGCGCACCATCAAGTTCGATCCACGGTCGATCAGGAAGCATGCTGAGCGATTCGATCGAAAGATCTTCAAGGAGGAATACAAAAACTACATCGAGCAGAAGCTCACTGCGCAAGACGAGCGAAGAGCCTGAAGTCCCGCCCAGTTTTCCGACGGAACCTGCTACAATCTCGCAGACTCTGTCCTCGTAAGTTCAACAATTCCTTTGACTTTGCAGCCCGTTTTCTGTAAATTATCACTCCGATTTTGTGAATTTGCTCCGATTTATCCACTTTTCCACTAGTTCTTGGAAATGGGGATTTCCTCGGCTTAGTGGCTACCTCAGGGTGCGCGATCGGATGTTCGTGCCAAACCCGCGAAGATCAGAGAGGTAGATGTCGGGAGACCAGCATCATAAATCAAAGAAGATTCGGTATGATCTGGTGCTCGTGCCGCGAGATGATGCTGGACAAGCGAAATCCGTGCGGTTGGCGCCGTGGCAGATCTACTTCCTGATTGGTGGCTCGCTCGTCGTTGTCATTGCCTCTGTTCTTGCCGTGCTGGTCTACACGCCCGTTGGGACTCTGATGCCCATTGAGAACCCGGAGCTCGTCAATAGGTACAGCAAAGAACTTATCGCCCTGAACCAACGGATGACAACGGTGATGGAGCAGCTCTTGGAACTCCGCGAGTACAATATGAAATTGCGGAAAGCCTTGGGCGAAAAGGTAGTAGCCACGGATTCTGGCGTTGCTGTGGTTGGAAGCGCACGCGTGGAGAAACCTGAAGGCAGGAAGACAGCCGAGCGTGCGCAGAAGCTTCCCGAAGTTTCCCGATCAGAGATGGCGCGTGCGATGATCGGACCTTCGACCATGCAATCGATCCCGCAGGAAAGCCGTGGCGTTGTTTTCCCGGTTGTGTTGCCAACGGAAGGCTATATCACGCGGGGATATGAGCCTGCCCTGCGCCACTATGGCCTGGACATCGCGGGGAGTGCTGGTACACCTGTTCACGCCTCTGCCGATGGATACGTGGTCTTTGCAGGATGGACAAGCGAAGATGGGAACACGATCATCTTGTCACATACGGGTGGTTTTTTGACGTTCTACAAACACAATCAGTCGTTACTGGCGACGACGAGCGCCCACGTGCGGCGGGGAGAACCCATTGCATTGCTCGGAAGCTCGGGTGAAACGAGTGCGGGCCCACACGTCCATTTCGAGATATGGAAGGACGGCGTGCCTGTCGACCCGGCCAACTTTATCATTAACCTCAACTTCTAAAGGAGCCGGCTCTGAAAACTGATCCAGTCAAAGAACTCAATTTGATCGGCCCGGGGACTGTCGTTGAAGGAAAGATCCGAAGTCAGGGAAATGTCCGCATCGATGGGAAGGTCACCGGAGAGATCACGGCGAGTGAGAGTCTAGCGGTCGGAATCACCGGTGAAATCGACGGAAATGTATCGGCCAAGAACGTCACCATCGGCGGGAAAGTGCGGGGCTCAATCACCGCGACGGAGAAGATCGTGTTTGAAGGGAAGGCGGTGATCAAGGGTGATATCCGCGCCACGAGATTGGTCATCGACGAAGGCTGTCTGTTCGACGGCAAGGTCGCAATGACAGAGAAGGCGCAGCTGTACGAAGCCCGGCACTGATTCTCCCGGTTCATCGAAGGGCACACGCCATGTCGTCTGAGCGAAAACCAGGTGGACCCCGACGGAGGGAAAAGCTCTTTCCAGGTCTTGGCGAGGCGTATGGGGATTTGGGCCCGTACCTGACACTTGGGATTCAGCTAGCGGCCACCGTTGTGATTTTCTTTCTGGTGGGATGGTGGCTGGATACGCGGTACGAGACTTCGCCGACCTTCAAATTGATCGGTGTATTTCTGGGCTCAGTCGGTGGATTGATCAAGTTCTTGAAGTCTGTGTCAGTGTTGATAAAGAAAGATAAATCGCAGTAGCGGAGTTTGGGTGAAAATCGACTGGGCATTTCTCAGGTTGGTGTTCTATTGCTTTGTAGGCGTGGCACTCGTTGTTGTTGTGCCGCTTTCTTTGTACACGAGCGCCGAGGTTGTGCGCAGCGTGGCTGCAAGTGGACTGGCGAGCCTTTTCCACCTGCTTCTCGGTTATGCGTTCATCGAATACGGCTTCGACAAGTCGAACACGACGTTTCTGAAAGTCATCCTCGGGGGCACGCTCCTTAGGATGTCGGTGTTGATTGGCATCGTGTTTGTCCTTATCCGAGTGTACGGTTTTCATACCATGTCGTTGATGATTTCGCTCTTATTGTTCTATGTTCTGAATCTGTTGCTTGAACTTCATTTACTCCAGAAAAAGGTTGCACTAAAGCGCTAGCTCGACACCGATGGTTGACCCAAAAGCAATCCTTGATACGCTGAAACATGCCGCGGTGAGCGTGGGCGATACAACCCATGCCCCCACGGCCCAGGCTGCCGTTGAGCATGGAGAGAAATTCGAGTTTAGCCATGTGCTCGCTCACATGAAGAACTCCAGGACTCTGGAGTTCCCGGGTGGCCATGTCGAGTTGCCGCAATTTCCGCCGATACACATCGGAAGTATGACGCTCGATCTTTCCATCACCAAGCACGTCTTCTTCCTGCTTTTCGCCGCGATCATCGTCGCTGTGTTTGCCATCTATGCCGCGAACAGGAACCGGAAAAACATGGTCCCCAAGGGGATAGGCAATCTTCTTGAGATTTTCATCGTGTTCATCAGGGATGAAGTTGCTGTGCCGAACATGGGCCCCGGCGGAATGAAATATATCCCGTTTCTCCTGACGTTGTTCTTCTTCATACTGATCATGAATCTTCTTGGTCTCATTCCGTATGGTGCGACATCAACCTCAAACGTCTCCGTCACTGCGGCTCTGGCCTTTGTTGCCTTCATCATGATTCAATTTGCAGCGATCCGGGCACAAGGTGTGAAGCGCTATGTTGCCCACCTGACCGGAGGCGTGCATTGGGCACTGTGGCCGATCATGATTCCTGTGGAGATACTCGGACTATTCACGAAGCCGTTCGCTCTCTGTATGCGTTTGTTTGCGAACATGAACGGCGGGCATATTGTTCTGCTTGCGCTCATCGGTCTGGTCTTGCTCTTTCGGTCGGCGATCATCGCACCGTTGCCCGTCCTGTTCAGCGTCGGGGTTCTGATGCTGGAGCTTTTTGTCGCGTTGCTCCAGGCATACATTTTCGTTATGCTGACGTCGCTCTTCATGGGGTTCGGCATGCAGTCCGAAGATGGTGAGGAGCGCGCAGAGCACTCTCATTCATAGTTTGAAATCTCTGTCACGCTGTAACGACTTATTCAACGAGGAGGATAAAAACACAATGGAACCAACTGCAATGGGTTATCTTTCCGCAGGAATTGGTGCAGGTCTAATTGTCATCGGCGCGGCGTTTGGAATTGGCAAGCTCGCGGCAGCGACCATGGAAGCTACCGGACGGCAGCCTGAGGTCGCGGGTCAGGTCCGTTTCTCGATGATCATCTCTGCGGCTCTTATTGAAGGCGCGACCTTTTTCGGTTTGGCCATCTGCATTTTGCTTGCAGTGAAGTAATTGAGGATCACACCACATGTTTGACATCAATCCGGGGTTAATGGTCTGGACGGTGATCACCTTCGTGGTGCTCGTCATGGTCCTGTCGAAATACGCGTGGAAGCCTCTGCTGAAGTCATTGCAGGATCGCGAGGACGGAATCCGGCAAGCTCTCGATCAGGCGGAGCGCGCGCGCATGGAAGCAGCCGACCTCTTGAAACAAAACGAGAGAAACTCGGCGAAGGCAGAAGACGAGTACCAGAAGATTATTCGCGAAGGCAAGGCTTTTGCAGAGAAGCTGAAAGAGGAGGTCGTTGCCAAAGCCCACCAGCAAGCTCAACGGGAAATCCAGCAGGCAAAGGAAGAGATTCAACGTGATGTCGACGCGGCCAAGCAGCAGCTTCGGAACGAAGTTGCTGACCTCGCTGTCCTGGCCGCGGGCAAGATCCTGGACGAAACGCTGGATGCCCAGAAGCACAAGAAGATTGTTGACAACTTTTTGAACCAACTCCCTAATAGCTAGTGCCACTTCTACTAATAGATCCTGTATTCAGAAAGGCATCCCGCTCGTAGTCCGAGCAGGACCGGTTTCCATTGGGAAATCGCAACTGAAAATACAGGATGACTTTTTGGAAACTGCACTAGAGTTTCTGGCCGCGAAGGGCACGGAGGATAGCTTTCGAGGGCCGATGCCATTCGGCCACGGGAGCTTGTCCCAAGCATCATTTCTCGGCCGCGAGTTAATCCATGAGCTCATACCGTGTTGCACGGCGGTACGCTGAAGCCGCGATAGATCTTGCAGAGGAGCAAAAGCAGGCTGATCGCCTGGCAGGTGACCTCGAGCTTCTTCAGAGAACGTTGAAGGAATCACGCGACTTGGTGGCCTTCCTGAGAAGCCCCGTGGTACCGAAGGAGAAGAAGCGAGCTCTTCTGGCAGAGCTTTTTGGCTCCAAGGTCAGCGAGTTGACGTTGACCTTTCTGAACATGCTCATCGAGAAGGGCCGGGAGGATGCGCTCGCCGAGATCATTGACGAGTTTTTCAAGCTGCGCGACGACCGATTGGGGATTGTAACGCTTCATGTGCGTGCTGCGACGGAGATGACGAAGGATCAGCAGCAGATGATTGTGAATCGATTCGAAGGGATCACCCAGAAGAAAGTCCGGATAGCCTTCAGCGTGGACAAGCAACTCAAGGGGGGATTTGTTGCCAGGGTGGGTGACACCATGTACGACGGCAGCGTCCGACGGCAGCTCGAATTGCTGCGGGAGCGCTTTGCTGAACAGGTCGGACGAAACTGAAACGGCTGTTTTGAATATTGGACTTGGATAAGAGGAACACGTATGGCAGAAGTAAGACCTGATGAAGTCTCCGCGATCCTGCGAAGACAACTCTCTGGGTTTGAGAAAGAAGTTGATGTGTACGACGTGGGGACCGTGCTCCAGGTGGGGGACGGAATCGCGCGCGTGTACGGGCTTTCGAAAGTGATGGCAAGTGAGCTCGTGGAGTTCCCGCACGATGTCTTCGGGATGGTGCTCAATGTCGAAGAGGATAATGTCGGTTGCGTGTTGTTTGGTGAGAGCTCCTTCGTGAAGGAAGGAGATATCGTCAAGCGCACGAAGCGCGTGGCGTCGATGCCCGTCGGAGAGCAGATGCTGGGCCGGGTCATCACCCCGCTTGGCGAGGCCCTCGATGGCAAGGGACCCATCAAGACGGAGAAGTTTCTGCCGTTGGAACGAAAGGCGTTGGGCGTTATCCAGCGCCAGCCGGTGAAGGAGCCTCTTCAAACCGGAATCAAGGCCGTCGACGGGATGATCCCCATTGGACGTGGACAGCGTGAACTGATCATTGGAGACCGCCAGACTGGCAAAACGGCAGTCGCGCTCGACGCACTTATCAACCAAAAATACACCCACACAGAAAAAGCGAAGAAGGAAGGCATCAAGCCCGTTTATTGTATCTATGTCGCCATTGGTCAGAAGGGCTCCACGCTGGCTCAAGTCGTGAGCAAGCTGGAAGAGTTCGGCGCGATGGAATACACGACGGTCATCCAGGCAACTGCAAGCGATCCGGCACCATTACAGTTTATCGCCCCGTATGCTGGGGCAACGTTGGGTGAGTTCTTCCGAGACAGCGGTCGTGACGCGCTAGTAATCTACGACGATCTGTCAAAGCATGCTCAGGCATATCGTCAGATGGCGCTCCTGCTGCGCCGTCCGCCGGGACGCGAGGCATATCCTGGCGACGTGTTCTATCTGCATTCACGCCTTCTGGAGCGTGCTTCGAAATTGAGCGAAGAACTCGGAGGCGGAAGCCTTACGGCCCTCCCCATCATTGAGACCCAGGCGGGTGATGTTGCCGCCTATATCCCGACGAATGTCATCTCAATTACGGACGGCCAGATCTACCTGGAGTCGAGTCTCTTCAACTCGGGTATCCGGCCGGCCATCAACGTTGGTATTTCCGTCTCGCGCGTTGGCGGCAATGCACAGATCAAAGCGCTGCGAAAGGTTGCAGGCCGCCTTCGTCTCGAGCTTGCTCAGTACCGTGAGTTGGAAGCCTTCGCGAAGTTTGGATCCGATCTGGACAAGGCAACGCAGCAACAGCTTCGGCGCGGCTCAAGGCTCGTCGAACTCCTGAAGCAGAATCAGTATGTGCCGATGCCGGTTGAGAAACAAGTTGTCGGCGCGTTTGCAGGTACGAATGGTTACCTCGATGGCATCCCACTCGAAGATGTGCAGCGGTTTGAACGTGAACTGCACGAGTACATCGAGATGAAATATCCCGACGTTTACACGACGATTTCTGAATCAAAGGATCTCTCCGATCAAACGACAAACAAGTTGCATGAGATTTTGAAGGAATTTTCGGGCAAGTTCAGGGTAGCAGGGAAAACTAGCTAGCATATGCATGCCGGCGTAATGATCTGTCGATAAAGCCAAAGCATGGCAACACTTCGGGAAATCAGACGGCGTATCACAGGCGTTAAGAATACGCAGAAAATCACCAAAGCGATGAAGATGGTCGCCGCCGCCCGGCTCCGTCGTGCGCAGGAGGCTATCATCTCCACGCGCCCGTATGCCCGCAAGCTCGGCGAACTTCTCCGCCACCTTGTGACGAAAGTGGATGTCAATCTTCACCCGTTGCTGGTCGGTCGCGAAGCGAAAAACGTTCTTCTGATCGTTGTCACCGCCGACCGTGGTTTGTGCGGTTCGTTTAACAGCAACATTGTCAAGGCCGCTGTGCAGCATTATCGGGTACAGAGCGGCTTGAACGTCAAATTGCTGACGATCGGTAGAAAAGGAGCCGACTTCTTTGGGAAGAGGAATTATGATGTCGTTGGCAAGCATGTCGGTTTCTTTCAGTCGCTCGATTTCAGCCAGGCGCGGGGAATCGTGCAGGAGGTAAGCGAAGGGTATCTGAGCGGACGGTTCGACAAAGTGGAGATTATCTACAATGAGTTCAAGTCGGTGATCCAGCAGCGAATCGTCCTTGAACAATTGCTGCCCATCCCACCTGAGGAGATCCAGCCTACAAAGGATCTCCATGCTCTTGCTCAAGTCGACTACATCTATGAGCCTTCATGCCAGGAGATTGTCAATGCCCTTGTCCCGCGTCACCTGAATTTTCAAGTCTGGCGGATCTTGCTCGAGTCGAATGCTGCGGAGCAGGGTGCCCGGATGAGTGCCATGGACAACGCCACAGAGAATGCTCGTGAGCTCATTCGAGACTTGACGCTGAAGTTCAACAATGCCCGGCAGGCTGCTATCACGAAAGAGCTCCTTGAAATCGTCAGCGGAGCAGAAGCCCTGAAAGCTAGCTGAAACGCGGGGGGGCGTTGAGAGAACAAGTTAAAGAAGTGCTTGAAACCGTTGCCGAACTTTGCCGGGCAACGGTTTTTTTGTTGTTTGTGATTGTTCAATGGACCAGGGCCCCTGCATGAATGTCTTGATTGGCTGTCTTTTTTTCGCTACCTTGCAAGCCCGAAATTTTGAGACCTCCGGCTTCCGAAATCTCAATTGGCGGGGAGATTTCGGAAGTTTTGTCAAGGAAAGAGGGTCGGTTTCGATGTTTGAAAGCCTGAGTCAAAAGCTTGAAACAGTCTTCAAGAAACTGCGCGGTGAAGGCAAGATCTCGGAGGCAAATGTTGCCGAGAATCTCCGCGAGGTCCGGCGTGTTCTTCTCGATGCGGATGTCAATTACAAGGTCGCCAAGCAGTTCATCGATGACGTCCAGAAGCGAGCGGTCGGTCAAGACGTCCTGAACAGCATCACCCCCGGGCAGTTGATCATCAAGATCATCTACGATGAGATGGTCAAACTCCTCGGAGAGTCAAAGGCGGAAATCCGGACTTCCCAGACGCCGCCGACGGTGGTCTTAATTGCTGGCCTGCAAGGATCGGGAAAAACGACGTTTGCTGCCAAGCTGGCGAGGTATCTCAAGGGCAAAGGGAGCAATCCTCTGCTGGTTGCAGCGGATATTCATCGTCCCGCAGCTATTGACCAGTTGATGGCGCTCGGTCAAGCAGCTCGATATTCCGGTCTATATAGACCGTAGCCAGAGCGCCGTGCGGATCGCCAGCGACTCAATCGATTTTGCGCGCAAAAATATTCGCGATGCGGTCATCATCGACACTGCTGGCCGCCTGCACATCGACGAAGAGATGATGCAGGAAGTGGCTTCGATCAGGGAGAGCGCGAAGCCTCACGAGATCCTGTTCGTGGTTGACGCCATGACGGGGCAGGATGCCGTGAACACCGCCAAGGCGTTTCACGATCGCCTGAACTTCGACGGTGTTGTGCTCACGAAACTTGATGGTGACAGCCGAGGGGGTGCTGCGCTGTCGGTTCGAGCCGTCGTTCAGAAGCCGATCAAGTTCATTGGAATTGGCGAGAAGCTCGATGCTCTTGAGCCATTCTATCCAGAGCGGATTGCTTCCCGCATTCTTGGCATGGGTGATATTGTCACCCTTGTCGAGAAGGCACAGGAGCAATTCACTGAAGAAAAGGCCGTCAAGCTAGAGGAGAAACTCCGAAAAGCGCAGCTGACCCTCGAGGACTTTCTCGAGCAGCTTCGGGAGGTCAAGAAGATGGGGCCTCTGAGTCAGGTTCTTGGCATGCTCCCGGGTATGAATCGACTGCCCAGCGATGTCCAGGTGGATGAGAAAGCGCTGGTTCGGATTGAGGCGATGATTCAGTCGATGACGCCGGAGGAACGCACTCGTCCGTCCATCATTAATGGAAGTCGGCGCCGTCGCATTGCCCTCGGAAGTGGAACAACGGTGCAGGAGGTCAACCGTCTGCTGAAGCAGTTTGAAGAAATGCAAAAGATGATAAAGCGCTTCAGCAAGGGCGACATGAAGCGGGCGATGCAGGGGATGCGTCTGCCAATGCGCTGAAGCCAGTCGAGGATCTTCGGTTAGAAATTGAATTGTCCAATCAACATTTACATGATACTCTATCAACAGGAGTGACACGGTGGTAAAGTTACGCTTGCGGAGAGCAGGAAAGAAAAAATACCCGATCTACAAGATCGTCGCAGCGGATATCCGCTCCCCCCGCGATGGCCGATTCATCGAGGCCGTGGGGCAGTATAATCCTAACGTGAATCCGATATTGCTGACATTCAAGGAAGAACGCGTATTCCATTGGCTGCGCAAAGGTGCCCAGCCGACCGATACGGTGCGTTCTCTTCTTCGTCGGCAAGGCTTGTGGCTGCGATGGAGTCTGGTTCGGCGCGGTGCCGATGATGCGAAGATCCAGAGCATTCTGGAGAGATGGCAGATGCAGCAGGTTGAGCGCGCAACACGCGAGGCAGATCGCAAGGCCCGACGAGCAGACAAGAAGAAAAAGGCGGCCGCAAAGCCAGCAGAAGCTGCATCGGCAGCTGAGCCGGCGCCGCAGCCAGCAGCCTAAGTTTGTTGGCTGAGGTTGGAGATCATCCCCAGCCACAGGTTCGACAGAATTTCTTCCCACGAAGTACTCGGGGTGAGTGCTTTCGTGCTCAATGGTGCAAGGCTCTGTCCGTAAACAGGAGGTGGACCATGAAGGAATTCGTGGAATACATCGCGAAACATCTCGTGGACAAACCCGAAACTGTGGTCGTGGAACTGGAAGAAAAGGAAGACAAGACCATCTTCAAGCTCCGAGTTGATCAGGCCGATGTAGGAAAGCTCATTGGAAAGAAGGGTCGAACAGCTTCAGCCTTTAGAGTTCTCCTGCGGGCAGTGGCTGCAAAGGAAGGGAAGAAGGCCGTGCTGGATATCATCGGCTGATGGCGGCCATCAGCAACAGCATCCACAAGAACGTCCGGGGATGATCGTAGTAGGAAGAATCACGAAGAGCGTTGGAATCAAAGGTGAGCTGAACGTTGCCGTGCTTACCGATAATCCCGAACGCTTCGAGAAACTGAAATCAGTTTGGATTGGGACGGATGAAGCAGGCGCGGAGCGATATACAGTGCTCTCTGTGAGGATGAGCCGCTCCGGGGTGGTTTTGAAGACAAAGGAAATTCAATCGCGGTCGGCCGCAGAGGGGCAGCGTGGTCGGTTCGTCTTTGCAGCGGCGAAAGACGCGATCGCACCGGCAAGAGGATCTTATTTCATCTACGATATTGTCGGGATGAACGTTTTGACAGAAGCTGGTGAGCAGATTGGAGTTGTGCGGGAGGTCATGCAGCTGCCGGCGAACGATGTGTGGGTGGTCACTGCAGGGGAGAAGGAAATCCTCATCCCCGCGATCAAAGAGGTGATACGCTCGGTTGATCTGCGGCGACGGGTCGTCGTCATTCGACCGATGGAAGGGCTGTTGGAGTGATGCGTATTGATATCGTGACAGGGTTGCCCAAGCTGCTCGAGAGCCCCCTACAGGAAAGCATCATCCGGAGGGCCCAGGACAAGGGGAAGGTTGAAATCCTCGTGCACGATCTTCGGGAGTTACACCCACGACAAGCACAAGACGATTGATGACACGCCGTACGGTGGTGGGGCGGGGATGGTTCTGAGGCCGGAGCCAGTCTTCGAATGTGTAGAAACACTTCGGGCGCAGCGGCGCTATGATGAGATCATTCTTCTTGCCGCCGATGGCGAGAGGCTCGAGCAGGCTGTAGCCAATGACCTGTCGCTGAAGGAAAACCTGTTGCTGATTTGCGGCCATTACAAGGGTGTAGATGAGCGCGTGCGGGAGTCGCTGGTTACGCGTGAGCTATCGATCGGCGATTACGTGTTGACGGGCGGGGAACTGGCGGCAGCAGTCGTTGTTGATGCCGTTGTCCGCCTGGTGCCGGGCGTTCTCAATGACAGCGAATCAGCACTCAGTGACTCGTTTCAGGATGGGCTCCTGGGAGCTCCTCAATATACACGGCCGCCGGAGTACCGGGGGATGAAGGTTCCAGAAGTGTTGCTGTCAGGGAACCATGCTGAGATCGAGGAATGGCGGCAACGTCAGCGGCTTGCGCGGACCCAGAAGCGCCGCTCAGATCTCTTGAAGAAGAATTTGTAAAACGGTACGTGGATAATAGCTTGGAGAGGTAACAATGGATAAGATGAAACTCATTGAGGCAACGCAGCTCAAATCAGATAGGCCCGATTTCAATCCTGGTGACACCGTCAACGTGCATGTGCGCGTCGTTGAAGGCGACAAGGAACGCATCCAGCAGTTCCTGGGTGTCGTGATCAGCAAACGTGGAGCTGGTCTGAACACAACCTTTACTGTGCGGAAGATTTCCGATGGTGTCGGCGTTGAGCGTATTTTCCCGCTCCATTCGCCGCGCATCGCCAAGATCGAGCGCGTGAAAGAGGGGAAGGTTCGTCGCGCGAAACTCTTCTACCTGCGGAAGCTTGCGGCAAAACAAGTGACGCAGAAGACCAGTGCCTGAGGATGTCAAGAACGTTGTGGGGGTCTCCGAAGCGTCGTACCTTCGGCCCCTGCTGTATGGCTTACGGGACTCCGCCATTGGCCCTCAGCTTCTCGTCGATTTCCCATCTCAGCTCGCCTTGAAACTTCAAAAGCGCACCAATGGTCTCCGGTGCGCTTTTTTGTCGCCTATCGACTATGCCCGGCATGGTGGTGACTATTGCATTGTGCCTGGTGTCTGTGCCTCCTCGGCAACAAGTTCCGATACGATCCGCCTGTTCATTAACCCCAATGTTCGGAACATCGAGACCCTTGCGGTCGACATCCGCGTGACTTCGGAAATCATCCTCGCAAAGATCATTCTGATGGAGAAATTCCCAAACTTCTCTGCGAAGCGCGGGGGCCTGCAATTCATCCCGATGTTGCCGCGTCCTGGGCAGATGCTTCAGAAAGCTGATGCCGCGCTCGTCGTCAATTTCCACCCGGAGGAGCACAAGACGAACGAGCCGTTCGCCATTGATCTTGTCGACGAATGGTACGATCTCACAGGCCTTCCGTATGTTCATGGGATATGGGTCGGGCACGATGAGGATGAGTCGGAAAAAGTTGCAGAGCAATTGGTGCAAGCCAGGGAGCAAGGGGTTTCCCATCTCGGAGATATTGCTGACGGGCTCGCTGCTGAACACAAGCTTGCGAAACCTGCCGGCCTGGAGTATCTCAGCAGGTTCTCCTATGATCTCAGGAACCCAGAGCAAGACGCGTTGATGGAGTTCATGAAGTATGCGTACTACCACGGCGTCCTTCCCGACGTTCCCGATCTCAACTATTTTGACATCGAAGCGCCTCCTTCCCCTCCCGTGAACTAGCCTGCAGGCCGACGGATGGTCTGTCGTCCCATGGACTGAAGGTTGATCGAACCGTCCGCCACATTGATATTCCCCTTTTTTTCGGTACATTTGGCTTCAGCAGAAGCTCATGCTCAAAACCCTCCTTATCAAGAACTACGCCCTCATCGAGGAAATCGGGGTCGAGTTCGAAAGCGGCCTGAATATCATTACAGGCGAAACCGGTGCGGGGAAATCCATCCTGATCGATGCTCTCAGCCTTGTCCTTGGCGGGCGCGCAAATTCCGACGTCATCCGCCGCGGAGCAGATAAGGCAGTCGTTGAGGCGCTCTTTGGCATGTCCGGAAACAAACGGGTTAAGGATCTCATCCAAGGGCAAGATCTTGAAGTCGGGCACGAACTCATCCTGAGACGAGAAATCTCCGCAAAGGGGCATAATCGCTGCTTCGTCAACGATACGCCTGTAACCCTTTCTTTGATGCAGGCGGTGGGGGATCTCCTCGTCGATCTTCACGGTCAGCATGACCACCAATCCCTCTTGCGAGTCGAGACGCACATCGACCTTCTTGACGATTTCGGTGGTTTGTCGGGACTCAGGGAAGAGTACGCAGCATCGTATGATCGCTTGACGCAGTCTTTCACTGAACTGGAAGAGCTTCAGGCAAGGGAGCGGCAGCTTCGCGAACGCAAAGATCTCTATGAATTCCAAATCCAGGAGATCGATGCCATGATGCCTCAGCGAGGGGAAGAAGAAGCGTTGGAGACGGAGTTGCGTATCCTCGAGAATTCTGAAAAGTTGTTCGAAGCGACGTCACATCTTCACCAGGTGCTCTATGAAGGGGAGCAGGCGGTCTACGACCAACTGGTGCTTGCCCGGAATCAGCTGGAAGATCTCTCCCGCATCGACAAAACGTTCGACGATGTCAAGAATGAATGTGCATCGGCCGTCGCGATCGTCAGCGAAGTGGCGAAATTCATCCAGAGTTATAACTCGAAGATCGAGTTCAATCCTGAACGACTCGAACAAATCCGGGATCGACTGGGCAAACTTTCGCTGCTGAAGAAAAAGTACGGTGGATCGGTTGATGCGATCATTGAGCATCGCGAGAAGATCGGGCAGGAGTTTGCGCTTGCTGAGAACTTCGAAGGAGAAATGAAGAAACTCAAAGAGCGGATCGAAGGGGAACGTCGAACCTGCTCGGCTGCTGCCCAGCGGTTGTCCGCCAAGCGCCGGGAGCACGTCGGCAGGATCGACAACTCCGTCGTAGCGGAGCTGGCGAAGCTCGGCATCTCCAACGCCCGGTTTGACGTCAAGGTCGAGAACCGACTGATGGGCAAAACCAACGGTTCTCCCCAGCCACTGCGTGCCTACGTGAAGCTTGGTCGTGAGTTCTACGAGGCGACGCCGAAGGGAATTGACATGGTTGAATTCCATATCTCCACGAACCTCGGCGAGGACCTCAAACCGCTGGTAAAGGTCGCATCAGGTGGTGAGATTTCAAGAATCATGCTCGCGCTCAAAACCATACTCGCGAAATCAGAACGCCTGCCGCTGCTCATTTTCGATGAAATCGATGTTGGAGTCAGTGGACGAATTGCACTTGCTGTCGGCAAAAGCCTCAAGAGTCTTTCACAATTTCATCAAGTGATCGCCATTACCCATCTTCCACAGATCGCGGGACTGGCAGATACACATTTTGTGGTTGAGAAACTTGAGCGTGAGAAGCGCACGAGGACCCGCCTCCGGAAGCTGGAGCTTGAGGAGCGCGTGGAGGAGGTTGCGAAGCTGATGAGCGGCACGCAGATCACCGACGCGGGCATCAAAGGAGCCCGAGAGCTTATGGGTTTAGCCAGAAAATAGTCTTCCAAGCCAAACATAGAACAGTAACGCACAACCAGCTATGTCTCTACAGGTCTACAACACACTGACGCGTCAGAAAGAAGAATTCAGACCGCTGCACGAAGGTCGGGTGGGAATGTACGTCTGTGGGCCGACGGTCTACAGCGATTCACACATCGGTCACGCGAAGAGTTACGTCTCATTTGATGTCATCGTGCGCTATCTACGGTACGCCGGCTACAAGGTCCTCTATGTTCAAAACATCACGGATGTTGGTCACCTGACAGACGACGCAGACGAGGGGGAGGACAAAATCGAGAAGCAATCTCGGATCGATCGGGTTCATCCGATGCAGATCGCTGAGACGTACACCAGAAGCTACTTTGAAGATATGGATGCCCTGGGTGTGCTGCGACCGGACATCTGCCCGCGCGCGTCTGGGCACATCGTTGAACAGATCGAGATTGTGAAACAGCTGATACAAAAAGGATGTGCCTACGAGGCGAATGGATCGGTTTACTTCGATGTGCCGAAATTCGCGGGCTATGGCAAACTCTCCGGCCGCAGCTTCGATGAAATGGAAGCCGGGGCAAGGGTGCAGGTAAACCCTGAAAAGCGCCACCCTGCTGACTTTGCCCTCTGGAAGAAAGCAGAGCCTGAACACATCATGCAGTGGCCAAGTCCCTGGGGCAAGGGTTATCCGGGCTGGCACGTTGAATGCTCGGCGATGTCGATGAAGTACTTGGGAGAGAGTTTCGATATCCACGGGGGAGGACTCGAAAATCAGTTTCCCCACCACGAGTGCGAAGTCGCACAGAGCGAGTGCGCGACGGGGAAGCCGTTCGTGAAGTATTGGATCCATAATAACATGGTGACGGTCAACGGACAGAAGATGGGGAAGTCCCTTGGCAACTACGTCACCCTCAAGGATGCTTTCAGGAAATTTGATCCGCTGGTCCTCCGATTCCTCATTCTGCAGAGCCATTATCGCAGCACGCTTGACTTCAGCGATGAAGCGCTTCACGGTGCAAAGGTTGGATTGGAGAAGCTGCTCAACACGATTCGCAACTTGCGGGAAGAGATAACGAAGGCGTCGGTCGAACAGCGTTCTTCAGACGCTGCCATTGACCTCGATCTGTACAAGGCGCGTTTTCTATCCGCGATGGACGATGATTTCAATTCGCCACAGGCAATTGCCGTTCTCTTTGACCTGTCTCGGGAGACTAACGCGCTCCTCAGCCTCGACAGCAAGTTCTCTGCGGATTCACTCCGTCGAATTGAGGATCTTTTCCTGGCCCTCGCTGGCGACGTGCTGGGAATTGTCCCACAGCAATCGGGGTCGATGTTGGCTGCCGATGTGAAATTGGAAGGGGATCTTGTCCACCTGTTGGTGAATCTCCGAGCGGATGTCCGAGCTCAAAAGCTCTGGGCGCTTTCAGACAAGATTCGAGATGGGCTCAAAAAACTGGGCATCACGCTTGAAGACAAGAAAGACGGTACAGGATGGCGCAAGAGTTGATGCTGTTCTTATTTATCGAATGTCAATTGAGCGAGGGACGTTGTGAACAACAAAGCTAGAATAGCTGTCACGAGCGCGCTGGTGATGCTATCAACCATTGTGTTCGCGCAAAGCAATGCGGGAGGGGCGGCTACGATCGAACCTACAATGATCATCGACAAACCGACTGCAGGTATGCTCCATCGAGGGAACTACTACTTCAGCGCGAACTTTTTCGAACAAGGAGGCGTGCTGGCTGGAGTCTCTGTCGGGTTGCTGGATCGGTTCAATTTTGGAATTTCCTACGGCGGAACCAATGTGTTGGGGGCAAACAAACCTGAGATGAATCCGTACCCAGGTGTCAACGTGAGACTGCGCGTCTTGGATGAGAGCACCATCGCGCCGGCGGTAGCGGTCGGATTTGACTGGCAAGGAAAAGGACCGTACATCGACAGCCTGAAGCGATACACCATCAAATCCACCGGTTTCTACGCTGTCGCGAGTCAAAACTATGCCTTCGCGGGGAACCTCAGCCTTCACGTGGGCATGAATCTCTCGACAGAGCGAGATGATGGGGACAGAGACGTCGATGCATTTGTCGGTGCAGAGAAGTCTCTCGGCAAGGACATCTCCCTTCTCGCGGAATATGACTTTGGTTTCAATGATAACAGCGCCAACGCGATTGGTCGTGACCGGGGAAGGGGGTATTTCAATCTTGGCCTCCGCTGGAGTTGGGGAAAAGGTCTTGTGCTGGGATTGGACTTGAAGGATATTCTGAAGAACCAGCAGAACATCACGGTTGGAAACAGGACCATTCAGATAGAATATGTAGGGGCATTCTGATGTGTCGTTTTGTATACAACTCCTGTACTTGGTGTTGACAAAAGTGGATAGATAATGCTGAAAACTCACACAAACTCCCCGTTTTTGCCAAGGATTGGGGCTTTTTTGTGAACTCAGATGGCATCATTGTTGTTCTTGCTGTTGTAGATTGCATAAGGAACAAGCCTATGAAATCCTCTATCAAACTCCTCGGATTGCTGGTCTCACTGTTCAGCCTCGTGTTCCTCGCGTCAGGTTGCTACACTGAGCTTGCCACGACAAGCGATGAGGGGGAAAGCTCCTATGGTTCAAGGTATGAGCGACCACGCGCGAATGAAGAGGTGGACACGACTGCACCCAGACAACAATCGTACTACAATGACTATGATCAGGGCCAGTATCGAGTCGGATTCGGCTACTACTACCCGTCTCACTGGTACTGGGATTTCACCTTTGGTGATCCATACTACTATGGATGGCCATACGGCTATCCGATGTTCGGATATTGGAGCGGTTATTGGGGAAACTGGTATCCATATCGTAACGGCTTTGGTTATGATGGCTATGGGTACGGTTATTATCCTTATGGGTTCTACTCAGGCTATCCGTACGTTGTCTATGGTTCGAATGTCACGCGGTACAACCAGACCAGAGACGCTGGCTATCGGCGCACGGGTTATAATCGCACTGGGGGATACAGCGGAAGTGCAGGATCATCTGTGGGGTCGTCGAAGAGTGTCTCCCCTGCCGCCCGTCGATCTGGTACTCAAGGCAGCAGTGTTGCACCGCCGTCGAACAGGAGAACTGCAGCGCCATCGGCCCGCGGTACATCAAGGGCATATGCACCTGGTTCACAAGTTCGATCACGCCAGGCAGCCGCCCCGAGTCGGTCGGGATCATCGAGCGCTCCAAGTGCGCGAACTGCACCATCGGGAGGCAGCCGCAGCCCGGAAGGCAGCCATCGCAGTGGAGGTTCGACTCGTAGCCGTGGGTACTCAGATGCTCCGGCATCAGGCTACTATCGAGCTGATCCCGGGACACAGCGTGGAAGCACACCGTCGTATACTCCGCGCTACTCCCCGACTCCATCGTACACTCCGCCTGCATCCTCCAGCCCAGCGCCAAGTTCTGGTGGCAGCAGTGGCGGTAGCAGAAGCGAAGGTGCAACCCGTACAGGTCGGAATCAATAGCTCAATCGAAGAGGAGGATGTGAGTCATGAAGTCAACCCAGTCAATCTCGCTTAGTCGTGCTGTTCTGGGTCTTGTGCTGGCGGTCGTCGTGGCGACTGGATCACTGAAAGCTCAATATGCTGAGGATGCTCTCAGGTTTTCAACATTCAATCTTGGGATAGGCGCGCGATCGGCGGGGATGGGAAATGCATCCATTGGACTAGCTGACGATTTCTCTGCTCTCTTCACGAACCCGGCTGGGCTTGCCTCCCTGAGGAGTTCTGAATTCTCGGTCGGACTCTCAAACGCGGGCTATAGCAATGACGCGATGTTTTTTGGAACCACAACCAACGCGACCGATCGTGTAACCAATCTCAGCAACCTCGGTCTGGTTTATCCTGTGCCGACCTCAAGAGGCAGCCTTGTAATTGCGTTTGGTTTCGCTCGGGTGGCGAACTACTCGACTGCAGCTTCATTCAATGGATTCAACCCGGGCAGTTCGATCGTCGAATCCCTGACACCCGATGCGAATCTCAGCGGAATGTCGGCTGATAGCCGGAAAAGTCTTCTTGACAACAACATTCCTTTTCAAATCTACCTCTCTGACACCTTGGGCGGGAGGCTCTATCCCAATGTAACGGACAGCGTGCAGCAAGAAGGAACGATCTTGGAGGGGGGCGGCATGAACAGCTGGTCGTTAGGTGGTTCCATCGACATAGCAAAGGGATTATCTCTTGGTGTTGGAATCAATCTTCTTTCCGGTTCCTATACATACGATCGGCTCTACACTGAGACTGACTCAAGAAATGTCTATCACTATGGGCCGCCATTCGATTTTGACCACCTACGATACGAGAGCACAATCAACAGCGATATCAGCGGCTACAACGTGGTTGTCGGGCTCATGTACCGCAAGCAGGGAAGGTTTAAGCTCGGTCTCACCGTGCGAACGCCGACGTATTATGATATCTCAGAAGATTTTTCTGATGCAGGCGATAGCTGGTTTGACAATGGTGATCATTTTGACATGAAGTCCCCGGGGTCGACGAAGTACAATATCAAGTCTCCGTTTGTGCTCTCTGGGGGTGCCTCAGTTCAGGCGACGGACTGGCTGCTCGTGGCGGGCGATGCAGAGTACATTGATTGGACGCAAATGGAATTCACGAACACCGACAATCAAGATTTGATTGATGAGAACCGCGTGATTCGTGAAGCCTTTCGCGCCACGACGAATTTAAGGGCGGGAGCAGAGGTTACACTCTTCAACCTTGGTCTTCGGTTGCGCGGTGGCGTAGTTTACAATCCGTCTCCATACAAGGGCGATCCTACCGACTATGATCAGCTCTACGGCACGGCCGGTTTGGGCGTCACGGTAGATGAGAATGTTGCCCTCAATGCCTCGGTTGCATTTGGAAAATGGAAGACGTTCAGGGACAACTACTATCTTTCCGGGCTTTCGAGTGTAGCAGCGGCTCCTTCAAGGACGAGCGAATCCGTGAATACAAACGCCTTTAATGTGACGCTGTCCTACAGATTTTAATTGCAGAACATGAGTGTGTGACTCATCAAAGCCCCGACGGTCAAAGACGTTGGGGCTTGTTTTTTTGTGAAGCATGCCAGGGCCTGCGTTCGCTGAAATGCGTGGCTCCTTCTCCATGTTTTCTTGTGTGCTGGCCTGGTTCTGGGATGATAGTATTGTTATCCCTTTCCTCCGTTGTCCACAAATGTTAGCTGCCCGCGGTAGACCCGGGACGGTGCGAGCCACACGGTCATTTGTTGCAACACCCCTCAAGTTTCTTTACATTGATCGCGTTCTTCTGAACATAACAACGGGTTTTCTCCTACCAAACAAATTCTTAACCTGATGCCTAATCGCCTTAGAGTCGTTCTTGGCGCACTCGGTACGTCTGTCGTCTTGCTCCTTGCTATCGTTGTCTTTCTTTACTACCTGATCACGAAATCCTATCCAGTAACGTCAGGAACCGTCGAGGTGCAGGGAATCCAGGCGGAGGTCAAGATCTACCGGGACGACTATGGAATCCCTCACATTATAGCGACCTCGGAATATGATGCATATTTCGCGGTAGGCTACGTTCATGCGCAGGATCGGCTGTGGCAAATGGAGCTCATCCGCCGGGCAGGTCAGGGGAGGTTGTCTGAGGTCCTCGGCGGGCCCGCTCTGAAGATCGACAAGATGTTTCGGACGCTTGGCATCTGGCGGCAGGTACAGAAAACGTCGTCCACAATTGATCAAAAATCTCACGATGCCCTTCAGGCATATGCCGACGGCGTCACTCAGTTCATCGTCACTCACAAAGGAAAGTATCCAATCGAATTTGACATCTTGAACTGTGAGCCGGAGCCGTGGACTGTCCAGCACTCACTGCTTGTGAGCCGATTGGTGGCGTGGGAGCTCAACTACTCCCGTTGGGTAAAACTCGTTCTTGGAGAACTCGTCGAACGGCTCGGAGCTGCAAAGGCGGAAGAGATTTTCCCAACATGGCCTGAGGGAGCGCCACTCATTGTCCCGGAAGAGCTCAAAGGAAAGAAATCCGCCGGAATGGCGCAACAAATTCTGGACGCAGAAGGGTCCTTCAAGAAACTGCTTGGCAATGTCGGGCTTGAGTCTGGCAGTAACGCGTGGGTCGTTGCAGGATCGAAATCGACAACCGGCAAACCGATCCTTGCGAACGACCCGCATCTTCTTTTCTCTGCACCTGGACGATGGTACAAGCTTCATGTCGTCGGGCCGGATTTCGATGTATCCGGAGCTTCCATCGCCGGAGTGCCCTTCGTTGTCATCGGCCGCAATCGCTCGATTGCATGGGGGGTGACGAATGCAATGCTGGACGATGAAGACTTCTACGTCGAGGAAGTCGATTCTGTTCAGCATCCGACTCGATACCGGTTCAACAACGGGTGGCGTCCCATCGAACAGGATGTGGACACGATCCTTGTAAAGAATAATCCCCCTGTTCTTCTCACCGTCTATCGGACGCATCGCGGGCCGGTTGTCAATCGAATGGAACCCAGCGCCCAGTTTTCCCGCCAGCTCCTGTCCATGCGTTGGATGGGGCACGAAATCTCGAACGAAGCGCAGGCATTCTACCTCATCAATCGTGCGCGCAACTGGAAGGAGTTTCTCGACGGGCTTCAGCACTTTGTTGTGCCTGCCCAGAATTTTATCTACGCCGATGTCGAGGGCAATATTGGTTACCATACCGGTGGGCGAATACCCATCCGCAAGACAAAATCAGCCACACTACCTTTCCCCGGTTGGACGGATGAGTACGATTGGAAGGGATTTGTTTCATTCGAGGAGATGCCGCAATCCTACAATCCACCCGAGGGATTCATTGCAGCGGCAAACAACAGAATTGTTTCCGAATCGTATCCCTACTATCTTTCGAATCTCTGGGAGCCCGAGTGGCGCATCACGCGTATCACCGAAGTTCTCAAGAACCAGCAGCAGCTCTCTGTTGAGGATATGCAACGCCTCCAGCAGGATGTTCTCTCACCGCAGGCGCGTGAGTTGGTGCCGATTATTCTCAGGGCTTATGAGTCCCAGACGCCGAAGGACCCCGATGCACAGACAGCCCTGACGTATTTTCGGAACTGGAGCTAGCTCGACGCCCGGCCGGCCACCGAGCGACGTCGCACGCCACGCCGTGCTGGAGGCGGCCTACCGCATCCTGATGGACGAGGGCCTGGGGCGGCTGACGATCGAGCGCGTCGCGGCCGAGGCAGGCGTCGGCAAGCCGACGATCTACCGCACCTGGACGAACGCGCAGGAACTCGCGATGGCCGCCTTCATGGCGCAGCCGGCAGACGCCGGTGCAGCGCCCGCGCTCACGCTCGGTGCGCGCGGCGTGGGTCGCCCACCTCGACTCGGTGATCCGCGACGCTCGCCACAACCGCGGCCGGCAGATCACGCTGACGATGGCCGCGGCCGACCCCGACAGCGAGCTCGCCAAGGCGTTCCGGAACCAGGTGATCCTGAAGAGCCGCGAGGCCGGCCGGCGCTGATCGAGCGCGCCGTGCAGGGCGGCGAGATGCGCGCCGCCGCGGATGTCGAGACCGTGCTCGACATGGTCTACGGCCCGCTCTTCTTCCGCCTGCTCGCGGGGCACCTGCCGCTTTCGGCCGGCGTTCGCCGCGCTGCTCGTCGACACGCTGTTCGACGGTGTGCGCCGGCGCGCCGAATCAGCGCAGGCGCTGGATCAGGCTCGAGGTGTCCCAGCGCCGGCCGCCCAGCTGCCTGCACGTCGCCGTAGAACTGGTCGACCAGCGCCGTGACCGGCAGGCGGGCGCCGTTGCGCGCGCGCCTCGTCGCAGCACGATCCCGAGGTCCTTGCGCATCCAGTCGACCGCAAAACCGAAATCGAACTCGCCGTCGACCATCGTCGGGGCGCGATTGTCCATCTGCCACGACTGCGCCGCGCCCTTGGAGATGACGTCGACCACCGACGTCAGTCGAGCCCGGCCTGCTCGGCGAAGGCAGGCGCCTCGGCCAGACCCTGAACAAGGCCGGCGATGCAGATCTGGTTGACCATCTTGGCGAGCTGGCCCGCGCCGGCGTGCGCCCATGCAGCTGCACGGCCTGCGCGATAGCATCGACTACCGGCCGGGCGCGCTCGAAGACGTCCGCGTCGCCGCCGCACATCACCGTGAGCGTGCCGTTCTCGGCCCCCGCCTGGCCGCCCGAGACCGGCGCATCGAGGAATCCGCAGCCACGCTCTGCGGCCGCGCGCGCCAGCTCGCGCGCCACCTCGGCCGACGCGGTCGTGTGGTCGACAACACCGCTACCGGGCTTCATGCCGGCGAAGGCGCCGTCGGGCCCAAGC